>CASFXH010000026.1 GCA_949298575.1 uncultured Parabacteroides sp. | reverse complement strand
GCGCTTTGGTAGTTGCGCGCCGTGTTGTATTTCCCCCTGTCGCGCAGCTCGGCGATCTGCCCGCGCGTGAACTCAAAAAAGGACCGCGATCCTTTGCGCATCCCCGCCCCATTGGGAGCGGCGGACGAATGTTTTTCCAATTCTCTTTTGCTCATCGAATAAAATCTTTGTTTGATAAATAAACAGAGAAAAGGAACGCATAGTGCGGCCTTGACTTTAGCGACGCGATTTCCGTCCTTAAAAGACTCACGTCCATTAGATAACGCTCATGCCGAGCATACAACAAAAAAATCCCCTTACTCAAAGAGTAGGGGGATTCCAATCACACACAACAATTTTAGTTTCCGAAATCTATTCTTCTACGGGTTCAAAATCTTCTTTCCCAACGCCACACATCGGGCATACCCAATCTTCTGGAATATCCTCGAACGCGGTACCTGGCGCTACACCATTGTCAGGATCACCAACCGCCGGATCATAGACCCAGTCGCAAACAACACATCTGTACTTTTTCATTTTTAATTAATCTTATAGTTTCACGAATATCTTTCAAACAGAAAACAACAATTGCCCTTATTTTGTTCCGAAAAAGGCACTTTTATTTTCATCCAATCGTATAACCTTCTGATTGAAAAAGCTGTTTGGCTTTCGCGCAATCAAAATGACGCCATTTCGCCTGAGCCAATTCATTGTCGCGTGGAATAGCGCCCGTCTCGATCACCACCACATTAGCACCACTCCGGACGGCCAAATCCGTCGCGGGATGGACACAAATATTCTTGACCGTGCTTCCCCCTGACAGCCGAAGGACCGCGACCGTCTTGGCCACCATCTCGTCACTCAATTGCGGCTGATCGCCCAATGGAGTGCCCACGACCGGAATACGAGCCATCACGCCCGAAATGTAAGTACCATAGCGCACGGCACATAAAAAACGATCGGCAATCTCCTCATTCGTATGCTCATACCCCAATGGCTCAATCAAATGGATCAAATTGAGCGGAGAAGCCTGAATCGCGGCCAATGTCGCCAAACGATCCTCCACCTTAAAGCGGGTATCGGTCCCCTCGCGCAAGCGGATCGCGTGATAAACACCATTCACACCACTCTCATACAATTTTTTAGCCATATCGAGATTGAACTCTCCGACATTCAAGATCAATTCATACGAGCCATCCACCTCTTGGCGAATCGTCTTCACGTATTCACACAAGCGATCCAAAGGATAATATTGCGTCGTTCGCAAGACAATGAAATGCACTCCACAACGCACGTAATCCCGAACTTGAGCGATAATCTCAGGGAGCGTATAGATTTTCTGTTCCTTGATCAACTGCCACGCGGCTCCAAAAGAACAAAAGTCACAATTCTGTGGACAAGGCGCATAGTCCAAACCTATCGCCCCCCACAAATAAGCCGTATCTTTCGTCAAAAGATGGGCCACCTCGTTGGCTTTCTGACGCAAATAAACACACTCATCCGAATCGACCGGAACCGACAAGAGCTCAACGATCTCCTCCTTGCCTAAGGCGATCCCCGCTAAAGCCTTTTCATAAGCCTCATCAATCTTTTTCAACATAACAGGCTACAAGCAAAAAACTAAAGCATATCATCCAAAATGGCGCACGCCGTGCACACCGCTTTCGGACAAACCGTGAACAACAAATTCTTTTCCATGATCTGAGCCATCTCATCCGGCTTGCTCAAGTCATAACCCAAGATCTCCCGACAAACCACGCTCTTGTGCGCTTCCGCGAAACGTTTCTCAAATTCCGCTTTTTTCGCCAACAGCAAGTTCTTTTGCTCCGTCGAATTGGGTTCACTGTAACCGTATTTCAGGCCCAGCGCCATCAACGCGCCAACCACGCAACCGCACGTACGGCCTTGCCACATTCCCCCACCGAAAGCGGCGGAAATCCTCAACGCCTTATCCGGACAAATATTCAACTTATTCGCGGCATAACCCATCACCAATTGCGAGCAATCAATACCTTGCTTGAAGCCCTCGGCCGCGAATTCTTCTGACATTTTCTTTATTTCCATAATCGTAAGCATTTATTAAGATCAGTAAGACAAAGTTATCGATAAATAGAAGATCGACACGTCCATCTCCCGCATAAAGCGAAAAGCGGATGTTTCAAAACGAATCGGCGCAAAATCACCAAAAACGATTCTGCGCCGGATTATATTCAAAACCAGCCTCCTTCAGGCGAGCTTCCAATTGTCTACGATTCACGTGCATATCCTCACACAACGCGTCAAGAGAGGAATAGTTATCACGCAATTTCGTATTGACGACACTGAATAGCATCATCACGTCGTTCGGCAATTCCATCATCATTCCAAATTCCTTTCCTAAATTATAATCGTCATTGTATTTTCCGCCGCGAAGATACGATTTTTCCCACGAACACGATTTACCGCTCTCCTTCCTCCGGATTCGCGGAACGCAAGATGACGGTAGTCGCGCCCAAAGTCAAGATCGCTCCATCTTCTATCCGCACCTGTTCCTTTTTCCCGATCAAAACGTTATCGACAAAAGTACCCGTTAAGCTTGGGAAATCACGCACCGTATAAACGAAATCCCCCACCGCATCGCGCTTGACATGAATCACGCAATGCTTGCGATCCATACTGGGATCGCTCGTGATGATAGGGACATTGACGCCCTCCGTCCCGAGATTTCGCCGACCCACCACGTTATCTCCCAATACCAAAGGTAACTCTTGCTTATAAGTAAAGACATTCTCGACCACCGTGATCGATCCACATGAAAAATCCGGCTCTTTCACCTCCTCCTCTACACCATCCTTGTTCTTCACCAATTTTCGCCCCAACTTGATCTTGAACTGCGAACCACATTGAGGACAAACAAAAGCCAGTACTTTTCCATCTGGATATTTCGAATCGTCAAACGCTAACTGACGATCGCATTTCGGACAAAACACTCTTTTCATCGTTCCTTTTCCTGATTAATTGAACACGCGAAGTTATATTTTTTCATTCATAGGCCTATACGAAAAAAGGCCATCCTCACGGACAGCCAATTTCCATTGTTAACCTTAAATCTAATACCATGAAAAACACGACGCGAATATAGAGCGGTTTATGTTATAAAACATAGCTAACGATCATATTTCTCTATTGATTTAAGTTTTATTTCAATTATAAGCCTGTTAGCCCTCACATTTTTACATTGATTTACATTAAAAGACGGATAAGCCAGGCGCAGGATAGGCTTTCGAACAATCATCGAGCACCAACACCCAATCGTTTCCCCGACCAGAAGTGGGCGGGACAAAACGCCTCGAACCTTGTTTAGGGAAACGACCGATCTCGAACGAGCGTCCCGAACGGACATCGAACCACCATGCTCGAACCTCATCGCCCGAAAGGGCGGACAAATCGACCGTGAAAGGCTCACCAAGTTCCGTATACACCATGGCATAGCTGCCCATTCGGTCTTTCGTGGCCGAGAAATGACGGATCGCTCCCGGCTCATCCCGCTCCAACACCAGCTCACGAGCCGGAACACGCGTGAAGAAAGGCCGACTTTCCATCAACGCCCGCCCATAGCCCATCTGATAGGAAGCGGCTAAACCCAACGATTCATACCAAGGCCGCAAGGGACCATTGACCGGCTCACGACCAGGCGCCCACATCTGCCAAATCGCATGGCAACCTTGCGTATGCCCAAACGCGCCAGCGAAAACCTCATGATAAAAGAAACGGCGAGTCTGGAAATCGGTCGACGTACCATATTTCTCCCGGTCGAAACAAATAGGATGCTCATCATAAAGAGGTTCTCCATCGAGGACAGGTTTTGTCGGTTCACGACGATAATCCGCGTCGATCTTTCGCCAACTATCGGTTTCATAACAATGGCCATTTTGTTGCATATTGAAATCCAGCCATTCCTCCTCATGAAACCATTTCGATGAACTTAAACCACCACAAGGATGGACGGTCATCAAGCAACGCGAATAGTCCGGTTGGCCTCCGCCAACCCCTGTCGCGATCCCCCGGGCCATCGCCCGGACAATCGCCTCATAGCCCGTAAAATCACGGTCGCCTCCCAGGATCCAAATCAAGTTGTCTCGATCCCGATAACGCTCCCCTAAAAAACGCCCATAACGCTCAGCCCGCTCCTCATCGGTAAAAATGACCGGACCAACGCCCCATGCCTGGTTGATCTTATCTCCCCACGTCGGTAAAAGCCCAATCACCAAACCCAACGAGTCCGCCATCTCGATCACCCGATCCACATGGTGGAAATAACGTTCGTTCGGCTCCGTGAACGCCCCGTCAACAAAAGGCAGATCTCCATTCGCGTTCGGGACACGCAAGCCATCCAACTCACCCAGCGCCACGGCCTGGATGACCGTATACCCTTTCCTCGCCCGATCCGCAAGGTACATCCTAGCCTCCTCCTCACTTAAACGATGAAACAACTCCCATGCCGTATCACCCAAATAGAAGAAAGGCGTCCCATCCTCATAACACAAAAAACGCCGCTCCTCATGCACGACGATTCGCCCATGATCCGTGGCGGAAAGTGGAGCCACCAACCCCACCGCGAGCGCCCAGCTAGCCAAGCACCCACAAAATCTATTGAAAAACATCTGATTTATCTTGTTTGATTTGGAAGGCAAAGATACGCGAGTTTAAAGGCAAAAAAAATGGCCATCCTCACGGACAGCCAATTTCAATCGTTAACCTTAAATCTAATACCATGAAAAACACGACGCGAATATAGAGTGATTTATGTTATAAAACATAGTTAAGCATCATATTTCTTCATGCGTTTAACTTTATTTTCACATATAGCCTTCCCAAGGCTTTTCGTTTCAGGTTTCTTAAGTAAAAAAGGAATCGACTCCATTCCTTAATATAATCACTAAAATCATTAGGATTCTTTCTTGGAATCCCCTACTTTCGCGCAATTAGTGAATAAATCCTTAAATTCTAAAAGACATCAACATGAAAACATTAAAGATTCGAGGAATTCTACTCTTCCTCCTCTTTATCTTACCGGGTATCGCTCAATCGGTTTTCGCGCAAAGCGCTATCAAGGGCCGGCTGATTGACGGAGCCACGCGACAAGCGATGGACTACGCGGATATTTTCCTCTACCGCACGGGAAACGAGTCTCCCGTCCAGCAAACTTTCCCCGATGGCGAAGGCCGCTTCCTTTTCAATGAAGTCGAAACAGGGAACTATACGATTGTCGCCCGGTTGGTAGGCTACGACATCCTGACCCAAAGAAATATCTCAATGAACGGCACAGCCATCGACTTGGGTGACCTGACCATGACACCACTCGAGGTCGGCTTGGCCGAAGTGGAAGTGGTCGCCGCGAAACGGCAACTGATCTACAAACTGGATAAGAAAGTAGTCGAAGCGACTTCCAACATGATGGCAGGCGGCGGATCGGCGGTCGACATTTTGGAGAACACGCCATCCATCCGGGTCGACGCCGAGGGCGACGTGACGTTCCGGGGATCCAGCGGCTTTTTGGTTTATATCGACGGCAAGCCCAGTGTCTTCACGGGGACACAAGCGCTCGAGCAAGTTCCCGCGGGGCAAATCGAGAACATCGAAATCATCACCACGCCATCGGCCAAACACGATACGGAAGGCGACGTGGGCATCATCAACATCATCACCAAACGCCATTCCCGATTGGGTTTGAGCGGCATGGTCAACCTCTCCGGAAGCACTTGGCTTACCCGCAACGTCGACTTCCTGATCGCCAAGCAAAACCCACGCTCACGCTGGTACATCGGCGGGCAATATACCGACCGGATGCGCAAGAGCGAGTTCGACCAGGAAAAGATGACGATCGTAGGCGACCAGACCACCACGTCGCACTCCATCGGTCCTCGCACGGGCGACAGTTACCATTATTCCTTGAAAGGCGGATGGAGCTTAAACCTCCCGCAAACCACCATCACCATCGACCTGGAAGGCGGATATGGAGGCAATAAACGCAAGGGTGAGATGGCCTATGAGGAAACCATTGTCCTGAAAGATGGCGCCCCGACCACGGCACATTACAACAGCATCGATGATTATGACAACGACGAGAATATCGGCTTGGGCAGTTTTTCCATAGAGCATCGTTTCAACGACGAGGGACACCAGATCTCCGCGAGCGGCTATTATAAATATGGTGGACACGCCTTGGAATATTTCTTCAACGACCTCATGTCGGTCGAGGGAATCCGCCAGCAAGGACACCGGGCCTACGAAGCCGAGCACCGGGAAACCTTGCGGGCCAACTTGGACTACGCCCTCCCCTTTGGCGATGCCGCCAAGCTGGAGGCGGGCTATCAATACTACTCCTATCTGGAAGATGGCGACTACAAGATGGAATGGTGGGATCCGGAAAAACAAGTCTTCTATTGGCGCGACGATATTTACAACACCTTCTACTTCCAAGAAGGCGTCAACTCCATCTACGCCATCCTCTCGAAAACATGGGGACCCTTCGAGGCGCAAGCGGGCGTACGGGGCGAACACACCCACACGGTGCTCCGCAGTTCCGTCGAGGGGGCGGACCGCACAAAGAACCGCTTTGAGTTCTTCCCCTCCGTCCACTTGGGGTATACCTTCCCGGGGGAACACCGGCTCTTGGCCTCGTACTCCAGACGAACGACGCGGCCCCAACTGTATTATATGGAGCCATACATCACCTATCGCGATTTTTATACCGCCGAGATCGGTAACCCCGATATTCGCCCGGAATACATCAACTCTTTCGAACTGAACTACCGGAAGAATTTCGGGGAGAACACGGTCTCCGCCACGGTTTTCCACCGCTCTCGCAAGGATAAGATCGAACGTTTGCGGGTACCCTACTCGGCGGGCGTGACGCTCGACTCAATGGCGAACGTCGGGCACGATTATTCCACGGGTATCGAACTCAGCCTGAGCCTCCATCCCGTCCGTTGGTGGAACACGACCATCAATGGCAACGTCTATCATTATAAGGTAAAGAACGAGCAAGCCGCCGGAGGGAACACCTCGACCAGCACCAATTACGATATCCTCTGGAACAACCTTTTCGATCTGGGGAAATACACCCGTATCCAATTGGACGGCAGCTTCGTGGGGCCTTCCGTGACCACACAGGGACGCACCGACGCCTATTGGTACGCCAACTTGGCCATCCGCCAACAGCTTTTCAACCGCCGGCTGACGGCCACGCTGGCTTTCCGGGACATCTTCCGATCGGCGAAATACATCAGCGACATCCAGACGGCCGATCTCCGCTCGTACACCCAGATCAAGCCCAAGTATCCGCAGATCACCTTGACCCTCAGCTGGACATTCAACAGCTTCAGCGGGAAATCGTCGACCCAGCGTGAGAATCGGAACGAGATGTTCGAGGGGATTCAGCACTAACCCAAAGCGAGCTCATATTACCAGATTGCCTTCCTCATTTTGGTAATCTGATTACCAGGCTTTGGTAATCGCGTTACCAGGCTTTGGTAATCACGTTACCAGGCTTTGGTAATCACATTACCAGGCTT
Organism: uncultured Parabacteroides sp.; assembly: GCA_949298575.1. Classification (GTDB taxonomy): domain Bacteria; phylum Bacteroidota; class Bacteroidia; order Bacteroidales; family Tannerellaceae; genus Parabacteroides. The sequence continues at coordinate 71,704 of CASFXH010000026.1, read as the reverse complement.
TGGTAATCATGTTACCAGACTTTGGTAATCATGTTACCAGGCTTTGGTAATCACGTTACCAGGCTTTGGTAATCATGTTACCAGGCTTTGGTAATCACGTTACCAGGCTTTGGTAATCACGTTACCAGGCTTTGGTAATCGCATCTAACGATTCCAGTTGACTTAAAAATGTCTTTAACAGCAGATTAGACTTATTCCTATACTGGATTGACCCAGTTTGGCGTCATTTGGGGAAACGCAGCGTGAAGCGGCACCCCTCACCATAGGTCGACTCGGCCGCGATCCGTCCGCCATGGGCGGTGACGATCTGTTTGCAAAGGCTCAAACCGATGCCCGAACCGGAGGGCTTGGTCGTGAAGAAAGGGATAAAGATTCGCTCAAGTACCTCCGGCAGGATGCCTACGCCATTGTCGCGGACGACGAACAGCAGCGCGCCGGCCTGCCCCGTGGCCTCGACGACGATTTCCGGATCCGCCTTTTCCGCGCAGGCTTCCCGTGCGTTCTTCAAGAGATTCAGGAAAACTTGCTCCATCTGTGAACGGTCGGCCCGCCAAGCCAAGTTGGGATCGGAGAGGCGGAAGATCAAATAAGGTTCCGGACATAAGCGCCGCAAGTCCGCGAAAAGGTCGCTGACCCGGAGCGGCTGAAAGGCCGGTGGGGCCACACGAGTCAGCCGCCGATAGTTCTCGACGAAATCCAAAAGCCCTTGGCTCCGGCGGTGGATCACGTCCAGGCCTTGGCGGATCACGTCGTCCGAGGTGGTATCGAAACGGACGCTCAACGTCTCCGCCAACGAGATCACGGGCGTGATAGAGTTCATGATCTCATGCGTCAAGACCCGGATCAATTTCCGCCAAGCCTCCATCTCGTTCCGCTCGAGCGCGGAATGAATATCTTTCAAGCTGACGATCCGCCTCGAGCGGCCTTGCCAAGTAATCGGGACTACCTCGATCGCCCAATCCGAAGGAAAGGAACCCAACTGGAGTTGCTCGACGACCGAGCGCCGCTCCCCTATCGCCCGTCGCAAAGCCTCCGGCAAACGCTCCCCCTCCGCGATCCACTCACCGGCGGCCCGGTTACGCCACTCCACCCGATCGTCCGCGCCGGTCACGAGCACCGCCGTATCCACCTGGTTCAGGAGTTTCTCATAGTATTGCCGCCCCGCCTCCTCGTCGACCAGTCGCCCGCGAAGGGTCGTGATCGCTTCCGAAAGATCAGCTGAGAGCTCGCAGATCACCCAGTCCTTGAACGGCGCGTGGGCCATCTGGCTCAAGTCTTGTTGCTGGAGGCTGTCCACGACCTGTCGCCATGATTCCACCAAGCGTGTCTGGACCTGAAAGAGACGAATAACAAAATAAAGAAGCGCCAAGAAACTGAAAGTCGGCACGAAGGGTACGCGATAAGCCACGCTAAACGCCAGCGCCAAGCAAGACAAGAGCAAGCCCCCGATATAAATCGCCATCGTCCTCGCGTAAGTTCTCATAAGCCCAACTTTTCCAGTTTACGATAAAGGGAGAAACGGGTGATGCCCAACAACTCGGCGGCGTAAGTCATGTTGCCTTGGCTTTGTTTCAAGGCTCGTTCAATGGCCGCGCGTTCTAGGCGTTCCAAGTTCAGTTCGGTCGACTCCTCGTCGGGTTTCCGTTCGCGGGTGGTCGTGTAGAGGGGGAAATCGTTCGGGCGCAACCAAGGCCCCTCGCTCAGGATCACGGCCCGCTCGATGACATGTTGCAACTCGCGCACGTTGCCGGGCCAAGGGTAACGCGTGAGCTTCGCGGCGGCCTCGCTCGTGATGCCTCGGAGCGGTTTCTTATATTTATGGGCATAAAGCCGGAGGAAATGGTCGGCCAAGAGACGAATGTCGTTGCCCCGTTCCCGCAAGGGAGGAATGGCCAGCTCGATCGTATTGATCCGATAAAGGAGGTCTTGGCGAAACGCTCCCTCGGCGACCCGCTGCCGGAGATTGGCGTTCGTGGCGCAGATGAGGCGGACATCGATCGGGATCGGCTCGACCGAGCCCAAGCGGACAATGTAGCGCTTCTCGATCGCCGTCAGGAGTTTCGCTTGCATCGAGAGGCTAAGGTTCCCGATCTCGTCGAGAAAGAGCGTCCCTCCCGAGGCGCTCTCCAATCGGCCGGGCTTGGCCTTCCGGGCATCGGTAAAGGCGCCTTTCTCGTAACCGAAAAGCTCACTTTCGAACAAGGATTCGGAGACGCTGCCCAGGTCGATCGTCACGAACACGTCGTCGCGCCGGGGCGAATGGTCACGAAGCAAGCGGGCGACAAGATCTTTCCCCGTCCCGTTCTCGCCCGTGATCAGGATGTTCGCGTCGGTACTGGCGAGCTTGGCGATCGTGTCTTGGATCGTGCGCATGGCGGGCGATTCGCCGATCAGCTCGGGCGGGGCGTCGGCGGCGCCGGCCCGGAGCGCGTCCACTTGTTCCCTAAGGCGCCCCACTTCCCGGCGGGTGGCGCTCAGGCGGATGGCCGAGGAGAGGGTGGCCAGCAACTTTTCCGTCACCCAGGGTTTCGAGACGAAGTCCGTCGCGCCGGCCTTGATGGCCCGCACCGCCTTCTCGGTATCCGAATAGGCGGTCATGAAGACGACCACCGCCCGCGGATCGATGTCGAGGATGCGCTCCAGCCACTCGAAGCCCTCCTCCCCGCTCACGGCGTCGCGCTCGAAGTTCATGTCGAGCAAGATCACGTCGGGCCGAAACGTCCGCATGAAGTGCTCGATCCGGTCGGGACGCGTCGCGACCTTGATTTTCTCCACATAAGGCTCCAAAAGGAGGTTGAGGGCGAAGAGCACGTCCTCGTTGTCGTCGATGATCAATAGTTTTCCTTTTCTTTCCATAGCCGCGAAGATACGGGAAAAGGCGATCGGTCTGGCGTGCGTCTCCGCACGATTTTCGTGCGACTTCGCACGTTGGTTTTCAGAGCGCTTTTTGTACATTTGCCTCGCGAAGAAAAGGTTAACGGAATGGCATGGATTTTGAGACGCCTTTCGACGAAATCATTTTTAAATCGTTCATACTATGTTTACACACTATTGCGTCCTCGCGTTCAAGAACATTTGGAAGTACCGGGTCAGCGCCGCCATCAGCATCCTGGGCCTGGCCTTCGCGCTCACCTGCCTCGTGCCGATTCTTTATTGGGTCCGTTATGAGACCCATTACGACACCCGTTATCCCGACGCCTCGTCAATCTACCGGATCTACAGCGTCGAGCCCGCCGCGGGCAAGACCAACCGGGCCGCCTCGCGGGCCATCGAGAACGCCCTCAAGCCGCTACCCGCCATCGAGGCCTCGACCCTGGTCATGATCTCCCAAGAGAAATGCCGGACGGAAGAAGTCCCCTACGTCCACCTCAATACGCTCTACACCGACAGCACTTTCTTCGCCATTTTCCCGCAAGATTTCCTCTGCGGCGAGAGCCAGCCGTTGGCGGTGGTCCATAATATGGTCTTGAGCGAAAGCCTGGCGACCCGTCTCTTCGGATCCCCCGAAGCGGCCATCGGGCAAAAGGTACAGACCTTGATGAATCCCCGATTCCCCGCCTACCACGTGACGGCGGTCGTCAAGGATCCTCCCGCCGACACCAACCTCCCGTTCGACGCGATCATCTATCACGACATGCTCCTGAACTTCACCGAGCGGATTCCCAACGAAGCGCAGTGGAATTTCTTCATGACCGACCTCTACGTCAAGCTCGCCCCCCACACCGACCCGGCCGCTTTCGCCGAATCGATCCGGACGCTCCCCGAGCAAGTAGGCGTCAACCCGGCGCTCGAGCTGCGCACCCTCCCCATCGCCGACGTGCGCCACCACCTGAACGCCGACGTCCCCTTCACGCTCAATTTCATCGGGCTGTTCGTCTTCTCAGGGGCGCTCTTGCTGCTCGCGGCGGTCTTCAATTTCCTCAACACCTATTTCGATCTTTTCCGGCAGCGAGTCCGCGAGTGGCGGCTTCGGGCGGTCAATGGCGCACGCCGGGGGCAGCTCGTCGCCCAAATGCTGACCGAGCTGGGCTGCTCCCTCCTGGTCTCCCTCGTCCTCGCCCTGACGTTCGTCTACCAGGTACGGCCGCTTTTCGCCCAATGGATCCGGATCGAGATCGCACCGGAAGGGTTGCTCGCCCTCTTCGCCCTGGTCGGCGCGGCGGTGTTCGTCGCGATGGAGGGGATCGGCCTCCTCTATTTCGCCCGCTTGAGCCATCTCGCCACCACCTCGCCGACCCACGACGCGGCGCCCCGTCCCCTCCTCCTCCGCCGCGTAGCCATCGGCTCGCAATTGGTCATCAGCCTGCTCTTCATCGTGGCGGCGGTCGTCGTGATGGAACAGATGCGTTTCGTGGGGAAAAAGGACCTGGGCTTCGATCGGGAAGGGATCGTGCAGGTCTCTGACTTCCTCGATATGATCGGATCGCTCGAGGAGCGGATGATCCAAGAGCTGAAAACAATCCCGCAAGTCAAGAACGCCACGGACGGCTCCTTCAAGCCCGCCTTCAACCCGGATCCCATGATGGTCTTCACGGATGTCTCTTGGGAGGGAAAACCGGAAGGCATGGAAGTGGGATTCTGCATGTTCGGCACCGACCATCGCTTCGCGGAAACCTTGGGGCTGAGGATGCTCGACGGCCAGTGGTTCCCGGAAGCTATCGGTGACTACGTGGTTATCAACGAGACGGCCGCCCGGCTGATGGGTCTGGATCATCCCGTAGGCAGCGTCATCCGGATGCCAAGCCTGGAGAATTTCTCGGAGATCAAGGAATATACCATCACGGGCGTCGTCAACGATTTCCACGCCTGGTCTTTCCGCGAGCCCATGCGCCCCATGGCTTTCCTGCCCGCGGGCGGCTACGTGAACAACCTCTACTTCCGCGTGGAGCCCGCCAGCGAGGCGCCGGCCCTGATCCAGCGACTTTACGAACGCTTTCCGGAGCTCGACCCGACGCTTTCCGACGTCCGTCTCACGCCCATCGGCGAGCTTTACGACGAGTTGAACCAATCCGAGCTCGTCGGCCTCCGCGTCTTCTCCTTCCTCGCCATGGCCTGCCTGCTGATCTCGCTCTTCGGCCTCTACGCCGTGGCCACGGCCTCGACGAAACGGCGCCGCAAGGAGATCGCCATCCGCAAGGTGGTCGGGGCGGAAGCTTCGAGCATCGTCGGGCTTTTCTTGAAAGAATACGGGCGGCTGGTCGTCGGGGCGGCGGTCATCGCCTTCCCCGTCGCCTACGTCTTGATGGAACGCTGGCTCCAAGGCTATGCCTACAGGGTGGAGATCGCCTTCTGGTGGCTCCTCTTGATCTTCGCCGGAATCGCCGCCTTGGTCTTGCTGACGATCGGCCGGCAAGTGCTCCGGGCAGCCAACGAGAACCCCGCGGAAGTCGTCAAGAGCGAATGAGCGGAGCCTTCCCGCCTCGGGAACTAACAACCACGGCGTCGGCGTTAGTTCCGAGGGCCCGGAACTAACAACCACGGCGTCGGCGTTAGTTCCGAGCTCGGAACTAACAACCATGGCGTCGGTGTTAGTTCCCGAGCTCGGAACTAACAACCATGGCGTCGGCGTTAGCTCCGAGGGTCCGGAGCTAACAACCACGGCGTCGGCGTTAGTTCCGAGCCTTCGGAGCTAACAACCACGGCGTCGGCGTTAGTTCCGAGGGCTCAAAAAGGATGCCTATGGGCGTAGGGAAAGTTTCCGGGGGGGCGGAAGGATTGAAAAGCGGAAATGGAGATCTTATTCGGTGAATAAATGCCCTATTCGCCGAAAATTTTCGGGGAATCGGCCAAGACATCCCGTTGATAAAGTATCCGTCCGACCCGGTCGATATGCTCGCCGATCGGTGTGCCCGCTACTTTATCGTAATTGATCACGTCTACCTTATACAGCAACTCCAAGTCTTCGATGCGGGCATGGATGTCCATCAGTTGGCGGAAAGACAAGTTGTCCGCCCGCACGGCCAGGTCGATGTCCGAGCCAGTCGTGTAATTCCCTTTGGCCCTGGAGCCGAAAAGGATGACTTCACGGACATTGGGTTGTTCCCGAAAGACTTCGCGAAGACTTTGAATAATTTCGTCGCTTAATCCGTACATGGTTCAAAAGATTCCGGTTGCCAATCTTCCGGCTTCTTCCTCCAACTTGTTGTCCAATTGTTTGAGAAGCCGGGAATATTCTTCGTAGATGCCTCGCGCGATTTCCAAGGCGTCGCCCTCGTTGTAGGTATGCGAGGTGGTGATACGCGCCTTGGCCATCCGTTTCCATCCGTCATGGTCGGCGATAAGTCCGTCTTCCAGAGCCATCCGCAGGGTACCGTTGGGGCCTTGCACAAAGTCATAGCCCTTGTATTTCAAAAGGTCCTGCAAGGTTTTCCATGCCAGTTCGTAGGTGTATTCGAAGCGTTGTATCAGTCCCTCCATTTCCAGCTCCGACAAATCATCCGGCGTGCGGTTAGATTCCGTGATTTCCAGCAACCTGCTGTTGGCACGGTGGAAACTGTCGCGGCGTTGCAGCCAGCGTATGTCTTGATTCGTATCCATATCTGTATACATCCGATTAGTGACGCGTCGCGAAGTTAAGGATTTTCCGAATTAGTTCCGAGCCTTCAGATGCCCCAAGCCCATCTTCTCCACGTAGTCCCGGATACTGGATTTCACCTCTTTATGCAAAAGGAGAAGGCCGATAAGGTTGGGAAGCGTCATGAGGGCGACAGTGATGCCGGAGAGGGTCCAGATGATCGTCGTGTCGGTAAAAGAAGCCAAGAAGAAGGAGACGATATAGATGATCTGGAAATAGCGCACGTATTTCTCGCCCCAAAGATAGATCACCGCCCGGCTTCCGTAATAGGCCCACGCGATGGTGGTGGTGAAGGCGAAGAGCAAGAGGGAGATCGGCACGATGTATTGCCCCCAGTCGCCCAAGAGCCCTTGTTTGAAAGCTTCCGTCGAGAGGGGCGCCGAGTGCAAGAGCGAGCGGCCTTCGAGATAGACGGCGTTCTCCTCCACCTGGGGTAGGGCCACCTTTCCGGCGTTGACCCGGAGCGTCCCCGTGAAAGCCCCGTCGCCATGCTTCACGCGGACTTCCTCGGCGAACGAGCGGGCGTGGATCAGCGTCACGTCGGTGTTCCGGATCAACCCATTCTCGACGCGCAGCTCACCGGAATAGAGGGGCAAGGCGTTCTCTCCCAATATATACTCAGCCACTTGCCGCCGTTCCGCTTCCACGTCCTCATGGTAAGCGCCGGCCAGGATCGTCAGGTCGGTCTGTTGGAAATGATTCACGTATTTTTCCTTCCACGCCCCGGAAGAAACCAGCACCAGGCCAGTCATGAAGCAGATCACGATCGTGTCGATGAAAGGCTCGAGCAAAGCGACCATTCCTTCCGAGACCGGCTCCTCGGCCTTGGCGGCGGCATGGGCGATGGGGGCCGATCCCTGGCCCGCCTCGTTGGAGAAAAGCCCCCGGTTGACGCCCCGATTGAACGCCAAAGCGACCGTCCCGCCGACGAAGCCACCCGTCGCAGCCGTCCCCGTCAACACGTCGCCAAAGATGCTCCCCAGCGCCGGGAGGATCTGGTCGTAATTGTAAGCCAAAATGGTCAACGAGCCCAAAATATAAACCACGGCCATGAAGGGCGTCAGCATTTCCGCCACCTGCGCGATCCGCTTGATCCCTCCCAAGATGATCAACGCCAAGACAACGGCCAGCACCGCCCCGGTGAGGTAATGGTTGACGCCGAACGAGGAGAACATGGCGTTCGAGATACTGTTGATCTGCGGTAAATTGCCCGTCCCGAACGAGGAAAGGATCGTGGCGAAGGCGAAGATGGCGGCGAGCCACGGTAAATGGAGCCGATTGCGCATGTAATACATCGGCCCACCCGAGATGGTCCCGTCCGACAGGCGCTCGCGATACTTGTGCGAGAGCGTCACCTCGACCATCTTCGTCGTCATGCCCACGGCCGCCGTCAGCATCATCCAAAAGATGGCCGACGGCCCGCCAAGGTGAACCGCCAGCGCGACACCCGCGATATTGCCCGTCCCGACGGTCCCCGATAGGGCCGTCGAGAGGGCCTGGAAGTGGGACGTGTCGCCCACGTGCTTGGAATGGTCATACTTCCCGCTCACCACGTCGATGGCATGGCGAAAAAAACGGATTTGCGGAAACCCCAAATAAAAGGTATAAAACACGCCCGTCCCCAACAAAAGGTAGACGAACCACTGCGAGCCCCCGAAGTGGGCGTCGATCAAGGAAAGGAAAGCGTTCAGCTCTTGCATATCTTTTATTCAATTATCGAGAAGATTCGGTGTGAATCTGCTCATGTTTCCGCGAAATTAAAAATAAAAATTTATTTGACAGCAAAAAGCCCTCACGGATTGTCAACGATCACCTCATCCACGAAAAGGAACGCGGGCGTGTGGGGCCATTGGTGCCAAGCGGGCAATTCGGGCGTCTTGCGGGCGACAACCCGGACGAAACGGGTCATGCGCTCGGGAAAACGGACCGAGTGCTCGTAAAGCCCATCCGCGTCGTCGGGCCCCAAGATGGGAATCGCCTTCTGGGCGACACGCCGGAACTCAGCCCCATCATCGGAGCAATAAACCTCCAAACCGGTCGCGCCCATGACCGCCGCCCCTTTCGAGACATTGGTGGAAACAGTGACAGACGAGACGCGGGTCGGCTCCCGAAGGTCGATCGTCACGTCAAGATCGCGGTCGAAGAATCCCAGCCAGCGCCCCGTATTGTAATTGCGATCGCCCCGCAAACCGTCGAACAAGGTCGTCACGCCTTGGAACGTATAATTCTCATGGGGCGGATATGCCAAGCGGGCGGGCTTGAAGGTGGCCTCGTTGACCCGGATATCTTCCGAATAAAGCTGGCTCGTATCGCTCCCCGCGATCACTTGGGCACGCAAGGGCGTGCTCTGGCGAATCTCGATGAGCCCCGTATAACGCGAGGAAGTCGTGTCGGGGCGCGTCCCATCGGTGGTGTAATAGATCGGACGATGGCCAATGGTGCTCAATTGGACCCGCGAGCAACCCGCCACGGTATCCGCCTCGACCCGCTCCGTGATTTGGTGGGCGTGCTTGGAATACGTGTAGCCATAATGGTCGTAATATGCGCACAAGCGATAAAGGCGATCCATGAAATGAGCGAAATCCTTCCGTTCCGGCGCGGACCAGACCACCTCGCTCAAGGCCGCCAGGCGAGGCAAGATCATATATTCCGCCCGCTCGGAGTCGAGGACACGTTCCGTCCAGAGGCAGGCTTGCGAGCCGATGATCCTCGCTCGCACGTCGGCCTCCAACGTATCCGGCGCGGGCTCGAACCCATACACGTGGCGCAATCCCCGGTCACCCCCCAGATTAAGTAAGTTTCCGGCGCTGAAATAAAGCGTTCCGGCGGGTGTCATGATGACCTCATGGCCCTTTCCCGCCGCGTCGACCCCTTTCTCCGCGCCTCGCCAAGCCATAACCGTCACCTCCGGATCGACACCCCCTTCCAGGATCTCGTCCCAGCCAATCACTTTTCTTCCCCGGCTAGCGACGAAGGCCTCCACCTCGCGCATGAAATAGCTCTGCAACTGGGCCTCTTTCGGATATTCCACCCCGTCTTTCCAACCCTGCCGACGAACCAGCGCCTGGCATTTCGGACATTCCTCCCAGCGATCACGAGGACACTCATCGCCCCCCACATGAATAAAGTGCGAGGGGAAAAGATCGATGATTTCCGCCAGGACATTTTTCACGAACTCAATAGTCTCAGGATTTCCGATACACAAAACATCCTTATGCACGCCATATTCGGCCGGCACCTCGTAGGGACCACCCGTACACCCCAACTCCGGATAAGAGGCCAGCACGGCCGAAGTATGGCCCGGCAAGTCGATCTCCGGAATGACTTCCACGAAACGCTCGCTCGCGTAGGCCACCACTTCCCGGATCTCCTCTTGGGTATAAAAGCCTCCATAAGGCGTTCCATCCAACTTCCCGTCCGTGAGCGATTCTTTCCGGAAAGCCCCCACCTCGGTCAGCTTCGGATAGCGTTTGATCTCCACCCGCCAACCCTGGTCGTCGGTCAGGTGCCAATGGAACACGTTCAAATTATGGAGCGCCAAGATATCGATGTATTCCTTGATGAAATCGACCGGAAAGAGATGACGCCCCACATCCAGATGCATCCCCCGATAGGCGAAACGGGGCGCGTCCTCAATCGTCCCCGCGGGGAACAGGACCGGTCCCCGCCCAATGGGGATCGCCTTGCGCAACGTCTGGCATCCATAGAAGAGCCCCGCGGGAGAATAGCCTACCACATGGATCCGACGCGCGTCGACCGTGATCCGATAACCCTCCGGCCGGCTCTCGTCCGCCTCCACTTCCAACACGATGCCCCGATCACCTTCCGTGGAGGTCGATAAAGAAAGCCCGGTCAATTCCCGGATCGAAGCCGAGAGGAAGGCGGCGTTCCTCTCGCTCAACGTATCACCCTCCGGATACACGACGCGTGTCGCTCCCGACAAACGGAACGGAGCCCCACCTGTCTCTTGAACACGTTGGGGGCAAGGGACGACCTCATAATCAGCGTAGTTCGCCTCCTCCCCGCCACAAGCCATCAACAAAAGCGCCATCAACGCCATCAGCGCCCATTTAGGATAATGAATCATCATCTCTTTCCTTACATTATATTAATTAATGAACCGTCACCTCATCCAAGAAGAACCAAGCGGGATAGCCCACTCCATAATGCCAATCAGGACACATGCCCAGCGTCTGGACTTCCACCTTGATATAACGCGCTTTCACTGGCGCAGGAGCAACCACACGACCCTTGACATACTTGATCTGCGGATCCCGATCTTCCGGGAAATTGAATGAGCCCAGCTCCTGGAATGTCTGGCCGTCGCTTGAGATGGAATATTTCCCTCCTTTAGGCAACAAGACCCATGCGCCCAGTTGGTGAAGGAAATCAGTCTCGATGGTGGTGAACTCTTTCTCCTCGCCCATATCGAGCACGAACGCGGCGTCTTTACCTTCCCATCCGACCCAACTTTCCACATAGGTCGTTCCCCCAAAGAGACCATCCGTCAGAGCCGCGTCGGCGATCGGCTGGTAGCGCTCGGCAGGCGGAAGAAGCCAACGCACGGCGGCTCCCGCGGCCTTGTTCGGTTCGCCTTGAGGCAGGAAGCGCTCTTTATACAAGACATAATAATCTTCCGGTGAATTGAGCCGTTCGTTCAAGGCCGTGACACCAAATTGACGAGTCCGCTCCCGGAAAAGCTCCAAAAGCCGGACCACGGCCTCCTTGTCGCCTCCCGTCTCCGTACGGGCGATCTCCAGCTCCGAATATTGAAGGGAGAGGCGGGTCAGGCGGACCCGGTCCAAGCGCGTGGGATCATCCTCTACCGCGGCTTCGGCCTGGTCGAAAAGCGCGTCATACGTTTTCAGCAATTGGGGGCAAAGCATCCCGTTCTTGTGCGAGATGGGCGAGTCATAGATCCACAACGGCTGGTGGCTGGCCAAAAGCGCCCCTTGCATCATGTCCATGTAGCGGCGCAAATAAGGCGCGGCTTTCCCATAATACCCCTCCATGAAGTGGTTGGTAAGCGAATCCATGTCCGCGTAAGGATTCCACATGAGTTTACTGATCAGGTAAGCGCGGAGCTCCGCGAAGTCTTCTCCCCGGGTATTGCTGATCTGCGAGAAGTGCATCGTCGCGTGATTCTCCTTAAACAGTTGGATATTCTTCTGGATAATATGGAAATTAGGGAATGGGGTGACGAAATTGTCAAAGTTGATTCCATAATCCCACACGAAGATGTTGTTGGAGATCTTAGACCACCCCGTCAAGGCCTTCATGAAGTCTTGCCCCGAAGCGTTATCGGTCAAAGGCACCTCCCGCTTGCAATCGATACTGCACAGCATGATGTTCACGTTGGGCAAGGGCTTGACGTGTTTGGGTGGTTGCATGGAATAAAGGTAAGCCAACGTGGAGAACTCCTTATCCGGATAACGCTCGGCCAATTTATTGAGGAAACGGATAATATTGCCCGAAGGCGACCCCTCATACTCATCCACCGCCCGGCATTCGGGACAAGAGCAATTCGTATGGTTCCCATCATTTTGGCTGATCGAGATCCGCTTCATTCCCGGATTGGCCTGGAAGATGGAATCCAGCTGGTGGCACACGGCCTCGAAAAGCGCCGGATTGGTCAGGCACCATTGGCTATGATTTCCCGGACGGCGTTCGCCATTAATAAAGGAATAATACTCCGGATGCGCTTTCCCGAAACGGGAGGCCGGAAGGATACGGTCGAACGTATGGACCCACATGTTGTCGATAAACTCATCGGAAGGCTCCTCCAAGCGGTACCATAACTTGTAGATCGGATCGTCGGTACTATAACTTTGCGTCTGCCGGTAACGGAAAGCCGGCGTTTCCACCCGACGGATCCGGGGGATCTCGATGGAAGGATCAGGCGTCAAGTCGTAGGCCTCGTAAGCGTAATAGGTAATGCCCAAATATTCCTCCAACAGCGTGACCACGCCATAGATCGCCCCTTTATCACCTCCACTTTGGACGCGCAAGAGCCCCTCGGTCGTGTCGAGCGAGAAGCCATCCTCCCCCGCCTCAGCGGTCGTTCCACCAATCCGGATGTCATTGGGTCGCGGCTCATCCGCTTTTTCCACCAAAGGCAGAGTCGCCCCACTCACCCGCTCCACGAAATCCTGGAGCAATTGGGCCGCTTGCTGATTCACTTCCGTTCTTTCTTCCAATACGATCCGCGCGACAGGCTTCCCCTCCCGCGTGATCGAGACTTGAGCCGCCAAGCCGAGCGAGGCGCACAAGGCGATCCCCACCAGCCCGACTCTCTTTAAGCGATCATGCGTCTTCATCATATACCAAACTATAGCTATTGAGTAATTTATAAAATAATACGCTTCTCCTGATTCAAGCGCGCTAAAATAGGAAGAAAATACGGTATCTTCGCGCTTATCACGAATATTCAACCCCTAAAAGTTATGAAATCAGATATCGAAATCGCACGAGAGACCAACTTGCTCAAGATAAAAGAAGTGGCGGAGAGAATCGGGATCCCCCGTTACGAGGTCCTGAATTATGGCCGCTATATGGCGAAAATCCCCCTTCACCTCATCGACGAGGAGAAGATCCGGCAACATCACTTGATCCTGGTCACGGCCATCACGCCCACCAAGGCGGGTATTGGCAAGACGACCGTATCCATCGGCCTTTCGCTGGGATTGAACAGGATCGGGCGAAAGGCCATCGTGGCCCTACGCGAGCCTTCGCTAGGCCCTTGCTTCGGCATGAAAGGCGGCGCGGCCGGCGGCGGATTCTCGCAGGTCTTGCCCATGGAGAATATCAACCTCCATTTCACCGGTGATTTTCACGCCATCACCTCGGCCCACAACATGATCACCGCCCTGCTCGACAACTACATTTACCAACGGCGCGATACCTGCGAGGGATTGAAAGAAATCAAATGGAAACGGGTGCTCGACGTGAACGACCGCAGCTTGCGCGACATCGTCTCCGGCCTGGGCGGCCCCACGAACGGCGTCCCCACGGAGACAGGGTTCGACATCACGCCCGCTTCCGAGATCATGGCTATCCTCTGCCTCGCCACCAGCCTCGACGACCTGAAGCGGCGGATCGGCAACATTCTCCTAGGCTATACCTACGCGGGAAAGCCCTTTACGGTAAACGACCTGGGAATAGCCGGCGCGATTACGGTCTTGCTCAAAGACGCCCTCCTCCCCAATCTCGTCCAAACCACCGAGAACACGGCCGCGTTCGTCCATGGCGGACCGTTCGCCAATATCGCCCATGGATGCAACTCGGTCGTAGCCACGAAAATGGCCCTCACGTTCGGCGATTATGTCATTACGGAAGCGGGATTCGGCGCCGACTTGGGCGCGGAGAAATTCTTCAATATCAAATGCCGGAAAAGTGGCTTGCGCCCCGAGCTGACCGTCATCGTCGCCACCTCCCAAAGCCTGAAGCTCCATGGGGGCGTACCCGAGGCGGATATCAAGCGGCCCAACAAGGAAGGCCTGCTCCGCGGGCTGGCCAACCTCGACAAGCATATCGAGAACATGAGACGCTTCGGCCAGCGAGTGATCGTCACCTTCAACCATTACGCGTTCGACACGGACGAGGAGATCGCGCTCGTGGCGGACCATTGTCGTGAGCGGGGTGTGGGTTTTGCCGTAAACCATGTCTTCGCCGAAGGGGGCGCGGGAGGCGAGGAGCTGGCCCGTCTCGTCGTCGACACCATCGAACGCCAGCCCGCCGAGCCTCTCCGCTTCACCTACGAGGAGAACGACCCCGTGAAAGTGAAGATCCAGAAAGTGGCGGAGACCATCTATGGCGCCGCCTCGGTCACCTACACGACCCTGGCGGACAAGAAGGTGAAGCAGATCGAGAGCCTGGGCATCTCCCACTATCCCATCTGCATCGCCAAGACGCAATACTCTTTCTCGTCCGACCCGAAAGCCTATGGCGTGACCAAAGATTTCGAGCTGAAAGTGCGCGACATCATCATCAACAACGGCGCGGAGATGATCGTCGTCATCATGGGCGAGATCATGCGGATGCCTGGCCTGCCCAAAGAGCCGCAAGCGCTCCACATCGATTTGGTGAATGGGCAAGTGGAAGGCTTAAGCTAACGGTTTTAACATTTGTTAGGTGGTATATCCGACATGCCTAGGTGTCGTATGCCCGACATGCCTAGGTGTCGTATGTCCGACATGCCTCGATGTCGGGGGTACGACATGCCTAGGTGTCGGGCATACGACAAGCCGGGGTGTCGGATACGCCTCATCCCCTTCCCTTGCGGACACAATAGCGGGCGCATTGGGCACAGATGTCATAGCCCAAGATGGCGCCCAATATGAAATCCTCCTCGGGCGTCAGCTGGTTGAGTGGCCGCGTCACGATCCGGCGGATCGCGTGGATGCACTCCGGTTTCCCGAAGAACAGGTTGATCTTATGCCCATCGATGGGCTGCACCATATAATCGATCTTCTGCTTCTCTAACCGTTTGATGGCGAAAGTCTCATATTTGCGATTCACCGTATACAACACCATCTTCCGCACCCCTTTCTTGAACTCATAGATATGGTTCAAGAACACTTTCAACTCGACCGGCTGGACAGAGGGACTCAGCGTATCCATGGCGTCACGACAACTCGCGTTTAAGATCCTCGACCCACGCGTCCATGCGGCTGTCGGTCTTATCACTCTCATTCACCTCGTCGAGGGCCAGCCCCACGAAGCGACCATCCACCACCGCGGTAGAGGATGAATAGGCGTAATCCTCCGTACTCACGCGATTGCCCACAAACACACAACCCGAGTCTTTCAATTCCTCATATAACCCACCGATCGCGTCACAAAACGTATCGCCATACGAATCCGAGTCGCCGCAACCGAACAAGGCGACACGTTTCCCCTCAAGGCCGGCGGCTTTCAACGTCTTCACGCCGTCATACCAATCATCTTGCATCTCGCCATCGCCCCAAGTGGAGCTTCCGATGATCAACATGTCGTAGTCATTCACCATATCCACCGTCAGCGCGTCCGCGCCATGCACGTCCGCCTCGGAGACTCCTAACTTCTTAGCTATCCGATTAGCCAAATCCTCACACGTTCCTGTCGTGGAACCATAAAATACGCCTACCTTTTTCATCGTAATCTTGTTTATTGAATTAACGATCGCGAAGTAAGCGCGTCTATCCCTCTCCCGAAATACCTATCATTCGTGATTTTATTGGCTAGCGATCCCCATATGTAGGGAGTCTTTCCCCTCAAGGGACACAGAACAAGAAAGGGGCCGCGCCAAAATCAAGAATGGCACAGCCCCCCCCTTTACCTGTTGAGGAATCAATCTTTACCCAGATAATTCCAAGCTACCGCGCTCAACGCGGCGCCCACGAAAGGCGCGACGATAAACAACCACAACTGCGAAAGCGCTACGCCGCCCTCGAACAAGGCGGGGCCAACGCTGCGCGCCGGATTGACGGATGTCCCCGTAATGGGGATACAAACGATATGGATCAAGACCAGCGAGAGGCCGATCGCCAAGCCCGCCAGGTTGCCGGCCCCCTTCTTCTCGTCGGTCGTCCCTAGAACCACCAGGACGAAAATGAACGTGAAGACCGCCTCGGCGATGAACGCTTGAGCCATCTCACCCTCACCGAAACTGTTCGTGCCCGTCGCCGTAGGCCCGTCGTGCGCCCCCGTGGTGACCAGCGAATACAGGATCGCGGACCCGACAATGGCCCCGATCACTTGGAAAAGCATATACATCCCCGCGTCCTTGCCATTCATCCGGCCCGAGAGGAACACGCCGAGCGTGATCGCCGGATTGATATGGCATCCCGATATTCCGCCAATGGTATACGCCATGGCCACTACCGCCAAGCCAAACGCTAAAGCGACGCCCAATGTCCCAACACCAGCGCCCACGGTCTCGGCTACTCCGCCCGCGAACACCGCGCTACCGCATCCCATGAGGACAAGCACCATCGTGCCTATCATCTCCGCAATGTACTTTTTCATGACCCTTATGATTTAAATGTTCGTTACGCGAATATACCATATATCGGTGGAATAATCGAGCGAAAGAGGCAGACTAACGCGATAGGATTTGAAATCTAAGCGGTTTGAGAATCGGGGGTATGGGTAAGCTCTCTATCATATTCCTTCAGGATCTCCAACAAGGCGTCGCCATAGGTTTCCACGGTATAAGGCCCTATACCTTCTATCGACAGCAAGTCGCTTTTCGTCCGAGGAAGATGATTCACGAGATTTATCAAAACTCTCTGATATATGATCTGAAACTCCTTCACATTTTCCCTTTGGGCCATGGTCTTACGCCATTCCTTCAAGCGATTGTAAAGTTCCGGGCGCAAGATGTCCGCAGGAGCCTCCTTCCGTGTTCCCTTCTCCTTCTTGGATGTCCGTTTCCTCTCTTTCCGTTCTTCATCCATCTTGATCATCGCCTGGGCTTTGGCGGAAAGATAGGCTTTAATGGAGAATCCATTCTCGGAAACCCGCAAGACGGCCCGCTTCACTTCCAAAACCTCTTTCAGACCCGCGACCTTCTCATTCAACTGCTTCTGGTTCGCCGCGTTGTCGATTTCCAGTTCTGATAGGGACAATAGCCAAGAAAATAGTTCATCCAACTTCTCTTTATAATAAGCGCAAGCCTTTCCTATCCGGTCTCGCATGAAGGCATCTTCCCGATAGTCTCGTGAGGCCTGAAACAAGCGTGTCAGTTGTTGTTGGAAACGTTCATTCACCTTCCAAACACGCTCCTCAAAGTCGTCCTTGACCGATACGCTCCGCTGGCAAAAATCAGGATACAACTTCCGAAAGAACAACGAACAAAGCCCCACGACTTGCCCAATCCACCAACGTAATATCCTAAAATCAAACAGTTCCATTAAGAGTCGGCCATAATAACGCCTCTGCTCGGCCGCCAACCGTTCCTTCCCGGGAACGCGCTCCGCCGCCTCATTGGTGAAACGAGCGATCCGCTCATCCGCCACCAGCAACCGATCCGACAGGGGCGAGCTCAAAACCAATCCCTCCAACGTCCGGCACCGGCTCAACGCCACATAGACCTGCCCATGCGAGAAAGCGGAAGCTACGTCGATCATCGCCCTATCGAACGTCAGCCCTTGACTCTTATGGATCGTAATGGCCCAAGCCAACTTCAAGGGGTATTGGCTGAATGTCCCGATCGTCTTCTCCTCAATCACTTTGGTATCCGGATTCAGCGCATACTTGACATTCCTCCACGTTTCTCGCCCGACCGGTATCTCCGTTCCTTCCTCGTCCACGACAATGATCTCGCTTGATGAAATACGTCCTATCCGACCGATCTTACCATTATAATATCTTTTCATGAACGACGAGTCGTTCTTGAGAAACATGACTTGCGCGCCTTCTTTCAGCTCCAAATTCATCTCCGTCGGACAATCATGAAGCGGGAAATCACCTGTCACCTCCGCCTCGAACACGAGAGAACGTCCACCCAACGCCTCCAATTTCTGGGCATTGATCCGCTGGGCATACGAGTTATGGGTCGTCAACAAGATATAGCCCTCCTTCTCCGGTGGACGGAAATCGGGCACGTAACGTTGGTTCAGCTGGCGCAACGTCTCCTCATCCAACCTATTCTCACGCACCCGGTTCAAGATCTCGACAAAAGATTGATCCGTCTGGCGATAAACCTTCCGCAACTCCACCTCCCAAAAAGAAGCCTGCTTCAACTCATAACTATCGAAGAAAAAGGGAGAAGCGTAACGTGACTTCAACAGGTGCCACTCATCGTCCTTCACCACCGGCGCCAACTGTTGCAAATCGCCGATTAACAGCAACTGCACACCTCCAAAAGGCAAATTATTACCCCGATACCGTCTCAAGACATGGCTCACGGCGTCCAACAAATCTGAACGCGCCATACTCACCTCATCAATCACCAAAAGATCCAATCCTTGTACGATCCGAAGCTTCTCTTTACCAAACTGATAAAATCGTTTCGCCGTATTGGGAGCTCCCATCGCTTCAGGCAAATAAATACCATAAGGCAATTGAAAGAATGAATGGATCGTCACGCCCCCCGCGTTCATGGCCGCCACACCCGTTGGTGCCACGACGATCATCCGCTTCTGGCAGCAAGTCTTCAATTGCCTCAAAAAAGTCGTCTTCCCCGTCCCGGCCCTGCCAGTCAGGAAAAGATTCGTATCCGTATAATTAATGATTTCGAGCGCTAACCGGGCTTGTTCGCTCATCCGTAACCCTGTCCCCACCTCGTGAGGGAGTTGCCCATCCCGTTCTTTCTCCATAGTTATCTCCTATTTTTAATTTCACTATTGGTTTTGGTTACAAATGTACAGGAAACATTTCAAATGGGACATACTGAACAGAAAAAATCGATTGAAAATCCATGCCACCATCGCAAGCTAAATGTTCGTTACACAAATATGCGGGATAAAATCTCTTCTAAAAGTATTAATCCAAATAAGTTTTATACATTCGCGATGTTTCTTACGAACCGCACCGAACAGGAAGTGGCGAGTGGGAGACGGACATATATGGAAAGGCGTTTACTTGACGCTTTGGTTTTGACGCTATAAGAATCTCGCAAATTCAAGACAGTTTATCAAAAACAAAGCAACGGTGAATGCTCTCGGGGTGTATTATATTACGGCCATTGGTGTATCCTATCGCTTGAAGGCGAGGGAGGCCAAGGCGTATTATATACATACATCGGCGTGGGGCTTTCGGCGTTGCTCGTTTCGATAAACTGGGCAATGCGAGAGCCTTTATAGCGTGGAACGAGCGACAGTACGGTTCCCACGCTTTTTTGTTTACAAGGATTTTGCTAAATATTATTACTCAATGTCTTTGGGGAATCAGGCTGAGTGAGAAATTATGACTGTTCATGTCGGACAACTTATCGAACGCACGCTGCACGAACAAGGTCGCTCAGTAACTTGGTTCGCCGTCCAATTGTGCTGCACCCGCCCGAACGTCTATAAGATATTCGCAAAGGAAAGCATCGACACGTACCTGCTTTGGCGCATTAGTCTCATCCTCGATTACGATTTTTTTCTTGAGCTCTCTCAAGCGATGGGTGGGCCTGTATCCAAATAGGCGACAGAAACATATACGTTTCGGAAACATCCATTGCTTCTCTCCTTCTTGCTTTTTACATATTTTCGCGAATATATTTTAAACGATGTTTTTATGCGAATATTTAGAAAGACACATAGAATAGCATTGCTCTCATTCGTTCTGTTGTTAATGGGGAGTTTCCTTCTGTTATCTTGCTCAAAAGATGAAGATTTAGAACCAGAAAAAACAGAAGAGCCAAACCAGGAAAAACCATCACAGGATGGGGAAATGATTTTAGGAGAGCGAACGATATTATTAGATTCGGAATTCATACAACATGTAAAAGAACCTGCTATAGAGTCCCGGATTCTATTGGATGGATCTATTGACGAGAGCGATTTACCTCAATTGGGTGATATCTTACTGAATATTGATGCTTCGGATAACTTCCCTTATGGCTTTTTAGGAAAAGTAACGGAAATAAATAAAACAGGGGATGGGTATTCTATAAATACGGAAAAGGCTTACTTGGACGAAACCTTTGACAAATTGTACATAGAAGATGAGATGGTAGTGACCACCTACGAGCCTCCTACGCCTAAAACACGAGGAACTTTAGGGATAGATAGTCTTACATTTGAGATGAATGATTATTCAGAGGCCGATTGTACGGGCAAACAATTTTCTCTTACCATACCGATGGATATAAAATTGGATGTCGGTATAGCGTTGAAATTTTCTTATAAAATAGATATCGATAAGGAGAGTCATGATCCTATTTTCGATTTTACATTAAAGAACGCATGGAAATGTGCGTGTACGACAGATATTAATATTGAAGGTTCAAAATCTTCTTCCATTCCGTTAGGGCAATTATCTTTCGGTAAGTTAAGTCCAGTTGGTGGCATAGCTCATGTCCTGTTTCGCCCGCGTATAGAGATTAGCGCATTCGCGAGTGCTCAGGGCAAAATAGATTTTGAGTTTTCAAAAACGAATAGTTCTATAAGCTCGTTTAGTTTTAATAACCAAGGCGGTACTCCGCATATGAGCCCTGCGATAGAGCAGGAACAAACCACCCGCGTCACGAGCTCTAAAGTCGGGATGGATGGAACGTTATTCGCAGGATTGCAATGCTCATTCATTGCTTATGCTTTGAATGAGAAACTGGCGAGTATTCAAATTCCTTTCTCGATAGGTCCATGGGTTTCCGCTGATTTTTCCTATGACATGATAACCTCGACACCTTACGAATCATTGGCGGACGCGAAGATTTCGGTAGAAGGTCTGCATTATTCTATAGCGGCGAGGTGTAGTCTCTTTAAATTCTTTAGCGAAAAAGAGAAAGAAGATAATGATGATAAAGGAGATTTCCACGAATATTATATTCCTTTCGGCCCGTATGAAAATCATATCGGGGATAAGAAGGAGTATGGGATATTCCCAAAGTTTAACAATCTTGAAGCTAAACGTATGATAGCAGATCAAACACAGGCTGCCGTGGCTTCCACAGTTACAAACGATTTACTTATTCCTGTAGAGATTGACTATAATTTGTATGACGAGAACGACACCAAGCTTTCTGTTGAACGTGAGTGGAGGCCTTATTATAGAGAAGAAGAAATGAATAATCCACTCATGAAAAACATCAATGGGTTGGAGCCAAGCAAGACTTATTTTGTCCGTCCTACCGTGAATTTTCCGTTATTTGGAGAAATAGAGGCAGAACCATCCGCCGAGATCGAGCCCGATATAACGGTAACGACGGAAGGTTCTTCCTCTCGCAATAAGACATTGATGCTATTTGGTTCTTTCGATCCGGAATTGCAATCGCATTATCTTATAAGTGGCTATGGTATTTGTTATGATACGAGTGGGAATCCGAGTCTTTCATCTACATCTATCGCCGCAAGTGGAAATGACGAGGGGAATTTCCAGGTAATGTTCTCGGCGCAAGAAAACGTGACTTATTATTATCGGGCATACTTGGTAATTGATGGAACTGTATATTATGGGGCTATAAAGGAAGCTGAATTGGAACAAGACAATTCAATTATCGGTCATTGGAAATTCATTAACGCACGTAGTGTTGGCGATTATGGAGATGAATCTCTTGGGGTGTTTGGCGATTTTATTATAAACGCAAATGGAACCTGTTCCTTATTGTTTGATAGCGAACATATATCTGGAAAATGGTCTTTGGGGAATGGGCATATTATAATAAGGTACGACGAAGAGGATGAAATTACGCTTGCGTTCTCAATCAAGACATTGACAGAGACGAATCTGACGACGTATATTTATACAACCTCAGGAGAACAAGAAGGGCATGATTCGGGAATTTATACATATTATGAACGAAAAGATGTAGAATAATTTAATATAGTAATTTTATGAAAACACGTGGTTTATTTATTTACCTGTTTATGCTGTTTGCTTGCGGAATAGTTTGTTTCTCATGTTCGGATTCCGATGAGGAAAAAATAAATAATGTATCGAATCCCGATGATCTCCTCGTGAGCGTACTCGTAGGACATTGGCGATTTTTTGAGGCAATCTATGACGATGGAGAGTTTGGGGATTTCATTATCAACGAGGATGGAACTTATACGGCTTTATTCGATTCCAAGCGGTTGTCTGGTACATGGGAATACACTCGTACGGCGTCCAATTACCCGAGTCTTATTATTTATTATGAGGAAAACGGGGAAACGCAATCTCTTGAGTTTGAAATTTCCGTCTTAGACGATATAGAGCTTCGCATTACGGGTATCAACGCTTATCAAGGAGTTTATATAAGCTATGAGCGTGTTGAATAATCTTGTGTTATGCATCTTATTATGTTTCACTTAATACTTAGAAAACAACGAAAAGAGGTTTTCTTCTGACGGCGGTTATGTTCTTGATGGGCATAGGGACACAAGCGCAGACAATTTCAAATTCGTCTTCGGAAATAATGTGGTTCGTACGTGGAGGTTTGAACATGGCAACATTTGCCGGTGACGGAGCCGATGGTATGGATCGCAAGGCGTTGTATAGCTTTGCTTTTGAATTCCAGAAACCAATCGCTACGCTGGGGGCTTATTGGGGTATGGATGTCGGTCTTAATTCTCGTGGCGCCAAATATGACGAGCTGAAGATCTCGACCCATAACCTCAACCTCTCTCCGTTTACGTTCGGCGGAAGTACGGGATTACGGACCTGATCGTGCTCGATGGCCATATGGGTACTTTCCTCAGCGTGGATTATACCGGAAAAACGAAGGCCGACGGTGAGAGCATCAGTATGAGCGATTGGGACGAGATGGGATTGGATTGGAACCGTTTCGATGCCGGCATGAATATCGGCTTCGGTATATGGTACGGTCGGTTCAATCTCGACTTCACCTGCCAGTACGTAGCTCACGGGTGGATTCGAAGAAGTTGAGGGTGGGGGCGCATTCCCGATAAGGCAAGGGAACGGCCGCGACCAGCTCGGAAGAGATAGGCATTTCTTCCATCTACTTATAGGCTTATCTCGCCTAGACACTTACGTATGTGTCAAGCCGACACTTACGTATGTGTCAAGCCAACACTTACGTATGTGTCAAGCCGACACTTACGTATGTCTTTTGGCTATCCTTCCCATTGTTTTTGATTGTTTATATATATTGCTCATTGTCAAGGCTCTAGGGTTTTATTCCTCAGTCCGCGCCATGTGGAGTCTAAGTAAATGGGATAGGAAAAACCGTAATTTGTGTTAGGCGTGTTCTTCCCTTTCGCCCTATTTTCGCGGGAGAAAATAAAAACCGATAAAGTCCTAATAGTTATGTTACGAAAAATCAGACTGACGCTTGCCGCCCTCTGCTTCGTGGGCGTGACGCTGCTCTTCCTCGACTTCACGGGGACGCTCCACGCGTGGCTGGGCTGGCTGGCGAAGATCCAATTCCTGCCAGCGGCGCTGGCGCTGAACGTGGGGGTCGTCGTGGGCCTCGTGGTATTGACGCTCGTCTTCGGGCGGGTTTATTGCTCCGTGATTTGTCCGCTTGGCGTGACGCAAGACATCGTGGCCTGGTTGGGCAAGAAGAAAAAGAAAAACCGGTATGCCTACTCGCCGGCCAAGTCGTGGTTGCGCTACGGGGTGTTGGCGGTGTTCGTGGTGGCGCTCGTCGCGGGTGTCGGTTCGGTGGTCGCCTTGCTCGCGCCCTACAGCTCGTATGGACGGATCGCCAGCAACCTGCTCGCCCCGCTTTACCAATGGGGCAATAACCTTTTGGCCTACCTGGCCGAGCGGGCGGACAACTACACGTTCTACGAGACGACGGTCTGGCTCAAGAGCCTGCCCACTTTCCTCATCGCCCTCCTTACCTTTATTATAATAGCGATCCTGGCATGGCGCGGCGGGCGGACTTATTGCAACACGATCTGCCCGGTGGGAACGGTGCTCGGCTTCTTGGCCAAGTTCTCTTACCTCAAGCCGGTCATCGACACCGAGAAGTGCGTCAACTGCAAGCTCTGCGCCAAGAATTGCAAGGCCGCCTGCATCGACATCGCCAACCATCGGATCGACTACAGCCGCTGCGTGGCCTGCATGGATTGCCTTGACAAATGCCATAAGGACGCCATCCATTTCATCCATCCCTCGAAAACCTCCGCGACTCACGGGGAGAGTAAACCGAAAGCTGATGAGACACGTCGGAGCTTCCTGACGGCCACGGCCCTCGTAGCCTCCTCGGCGGCGATGAAGGGACAGAAAGTGGAGAAAACGGTCGACGGTGGCCTGACAGTCCTCATCGACAAGCAAAAGCCCGAACGACAAACCCCTATCGTCCCGGCTGGCGCCCTGAGCGCACGCCATTTCGCCCAACACTGTACGGCCTGCCAGCTCTGCGTCTCGGTCTGCCCGAATGAGGTCCTTCGCCCCAGCACGGACTTGATGAAACTGATGCAGCCAGAGATGAGCTACGAGCGGGGCTATTGCCGGCCCGAGTGCGTGAAGTGCGCCGAAGTCTGCCCCGCCGGCGCCATACAGCCTATCACCCTCGCCGAGAAGTCGGCCATCCAGATCGGGCAAGCCGTCTGGCGGAAAGACTTCTGCGTCCCGTTGACCGACGGGGTGGAGTGCGACAACTGCGCCCGCCATTGCCCGACGGCCGCCATCCTGATGGTACCCTCCGACGCCAACAACCCAGACTCGCCCAAGATCCCGGCCATCAACGTCGAGAAGTGCATCGGCTGCGGCGCTTGCGAGGCCCTTTGCCCGGCCCGCCCCCACAGCGCCATCTACGTGGAAGGACTCTCGGCCCATCGGGAGATTTAATCATCACTTATCGTTAAATTCTAATTGAAAGAGCATACATTCTATATGGAAAACAAGAATATGACACACGAGATATCCCGCCGCGACTTCTTCAAGCTGGCGGGCGCCGCGGGTCTGGCGGGCGCCGGACTGTCGGCATGCGACGACAAGTCGGCTTCCACGGGCTCGGTCAAGATCCCGACCGACCAAATGACCTACCGTACGAACCCCAAGACGGGCGACAAGGTGTCGCTCCTTGGCTTCGGCATGATGCGCCTCCCGTCTGTCGGCGGACGCTCAGCTCGCGAGGGCAACGAGCCGATCGACCAAGAGATGGTCAATGAGATGGTCGACTACGCTTTGGCTCATGGCGTGAACTACTTCGATACGTCGCCCGCCTACTGCCGGGGCGGTTCGGAAGCGGCTACGGGCATCGCCCTCTCCCGCCATCCCCGCGAGTCGTACTACGTCGCCACCAAACTCTCCAACTTCGCCCAGTCGACTTGGAGCCGCGAGGCGTCGATCGAGATGTACGAGAACTCCAAGAAGTTCCTTAAAGTAGATTATATCGACTACTACCTGCTCCATAGCATCGGCGGCGGCAATGACGCGATGAAAGAATACGAGGATCGCTACGTCAACAACGGCATGCTCGACTTCCTGCTGGAAGAGCGCGAGGCGGGGCGTATCCGCAACTTGGGCTTCTCTTACCACGGCGACATCCGGATCTTCGACTACCTCCTCTCCCGCCACGACGAGTACAAGTGGGATTTCGTGCAAATCCAAATGAACTATCTCGACTGGCGATATGCCCAACAGATCAACGCTCGCAACACGAACGCCGAGTACCTGTACGAGGAGTTGGCGAAACGGAAGATTCCCGCCATCATCATGGAGCCGCTCTTGGGAGGCCGCCTCTCCAACGTGCCCGACAACGTCGTGGCGCACCTCAAGCAGCGCGAGCCGGAGCGCAGCGTCGCTTCCTGGGCTTTCCGTTTCGCTGGCTCTTACCCGGACGTGCTGACGGTCCTCAGCGGCATGACCCGCATGGAACACCTGCAAGACAACATCCTCTCCTACTCGCCGCTAAAGGCCTTGACCGACGAGGAATTCGACTTCCTCCAAGAAGCGGCCACGATGATGATGCAATATGACACCATCCCATGCAACGACTGCAAGTACTGCATGCCTTGCCCCTACGGCCTTGACATCCCCGCCATCCTTTTGCACTACAACAAGTGCCTGAACGAAGGCAATGTCCCCGAAAGCTCGCGAGAACCGAACTACCGCAAGGCCCGCCAGATCTACCTCGTCGGCTACGACCGCAGTGTCCCGAAGCTCCGGCAGGCCAGCCATTGCATCGGATGCGACCAGTGCAGCCCCCATTGCCCGCAACGGATCGACATCCCGGCGGAAATGCGGCGCATCGACGAGTACGTGGAGCGACTGAAGCAAAACACGCTTTAAGCGGCCCCCCATTGGAGAAACAGGCTTATATATGCTTGATATTCAAGACTTATTATAATGCCTATCATAAGGTAATCATAATGCCTATCATGAGGTGCTCATGATACCTATTATAAGCACCTCATGATAGGCATTATAAAAAACAAAGAATCCCCATTGCCAAATCCGCCAGATCGGGAGCGACTTTTTACCCTTTCCACGCGACTAAAACCAACCATTCTTAGAATTACTTTCCCAAAAAGCACAAACAATTTCATCTATTTCCCAAAATAATCGTACCTGCGCGCCGCAGCTTCACGCCGAATAGGGTTGTGGGGCAGCTGACATATATGTAAAAGGACGTTTACTTGGCGTCTTGTCTTCGACAAATTCAAACTTCGCAACTTTGAAACCAGTAAAGAAGACAGGGCAACGGTAGATGTCCGCGGGATTTGTATCATAGAAGTACTTTTCATGTGCCTTCGTGGCACATGAAAGTATGTATATATACAAAATCGGCGTGGGCTTCTGCGTTGCTTATCCTCTGTTGGTGGGCAATGCGAAGGCCTGAATTTGTGGGATAAGTAACAGGTACAGTTCCCACGCTTTTCGCATATATGGGTATAAATTAAGTATCAAAAGCCTGTTTGGGGAACTACAGGGGCAATTAACCAGTTTATGCACAGAGCTAATCTATTTCCTCGAACATGGGTTTGGGTAAATCATTGGAAAGCGATCCTGCTTTCCTTATTCTGCATCACTTGTTTTTCTTGCAGCAATGAATTACAAATGCTGTTCCCTGAAGGTCCGGAAGGGCCCGCGGGGAAATCGGCTTATGAAGTTTGGGTAGACGCTGTCAACGACGGTACGGTCGACTGGCCGAAAGACCGGACCGACGAGAACAACTTCTTCCTCTTCCTGAAAGGCAAAGACGGAGAGGATGGCAAGAGCGCTTATGAAATCTGGATCACGGAAGTAGAGGCAGGACTCGACAATCCGAAGAACCCGGGAACCGATTGGCCGAAGGATGAAACCGACCTGAACGACTTCTGGTATTACTTGACCGGGGCCGATGGCAAGGACGGCGTAACCCCCAATATCGGAGATAACGGCCATTGGTGGGTGAACGGTGAAGATACGGGCATCGCCGCGCAAGGGCCACAAGGCGAACCGGGTGAAGACGGCGAAGACGGCGCCGACGGATCCGATGGAAGCAGCTCTATGCCCGACATCACGATTGGGGAGAATGGCAACTGGTACATCAATGGCGTAGACACGGGTAAACCGTCACGCGGAGAACAAGGCGAACCGGGAGAATCTGGTGGTAGCGGTAGCGGAACACAAGGACCTACTGGACCACAAGGGCCAGCGGGGCCAGCGGGCCAAAGCGCGTATGACCTTTGGGTAGAAGCTGTAACGAGTGAGGAAGGATTGGATGATCCGCATAACCCGGGACATAAATGCGATCCTGAAAAAACGACTATAAAAGATTTCTGGGCATACTTGCGTGGTGAAGATGGGAAAGATGGAGAAGATGGATAGGATGGTGAAGATGGTTTAAATGGTGTAACAATTATAGAAGGAAGTCCGAATGCTATTATCCAATATTATAAATTGGATGTCGAAGAATTTGTCAATTGGGAAGATGGTTCTGTAAAATATAGAATTTACGATAGTAACGGTAAGGTTGCTCCTAAAGATACTAAAGTAGAACTTCCAGGTATAGATAGTAAAACTTATTCTACGGATGAAAAGGGATATATTACGGTTCCCAAAGATGATTTACCAAACAAGTATTATGGCCCTAAAGCACAAGCTAAAATTCAGATTGCAGGAGAAGACGATTTTGTAGAATCCGCAGAAAATACAATTGTGCCGGCAAGGATGCAAGTTCGTTTGGTAATAAGCGAAAGCAAAGTTCCAACTGTTGGTGGGTATAAAGATGGGCTTTACGCAGGGAATCCATGTATTAATATATGGATTAAACTTCAACGTAATGTACGAGATGCTGACGGAAAAGACAAGTGGGAAGCTATACCAGCGGAGTTAGGTGATACACAAAGAAAGATAAAGATTTATGAATATGAAAGCGATGGAACTACTAAGGTAGAGACAGAAGATACAGAAACAGATAAAGCAATAGAGTTGGCAACGGAAAGCGACTGTCAACTTCAGATATTGCGAAAGTTTATCTATACAGCGTATGAAGGATTAGATAAGGATAAAGTAAAAAAAGATAAATTCTATTGGGGTGAATATACAGAAGGTGATTTTCATTACATCAAATTGGGAGTTGAGAAATGTTATGGTGAAAACCCGACGCTTGATTCTTACATAAAGATGTTACCCGTGCAATTTGTACCTACATTTGCGACGGAATCACTGAGAAGAACTTCCCAATTTAGTGATATTACAGGAAGCACAACGGTTAAAAAGGTAGATATAAAAGGTTCTTTAGATATTGAAGAAACCGAAGTCGGATTGTTGTTAGAGCCAAGTTATAAAAAAGAAACTGGAACGATAGGTGGTGAATCAGTAACAGTTTATGCACCGACAGCTTTAGAAAAATTACCGAGGGGGAATCTATTTGCGATTACATGTTCATGGCATATAGAGGAAACCGGTCAAAACAATAATGGATCTGGTGTCGCTAATGAAAAGGGTGAATTTACGCTTGTTGATATTGGGACGACAAGTACTGATATTGGGACGACAAGTACTATTACTATCAAAGGAAACACGATAAAAGGTAGTGATGGTATGACGACATTTGATGGTAAATCGAACTTTTATCCATTGGAAATAGGAAATACTTCTGTCATGAGTAACAAACTTTATTATAATAGGCATGGAGGTACAAGTAATAACTATGTTACGGATTCAGGGGATGGAGAATACATTGAAATAAAAGAAGAGATTACTGAATAAAAAGACAAATCATGAGTATCAAATCATATATCACAATATCCACCTTCCTGCTTTGTTCTTTGCCTATCGGGGCACAGCAGGCGGTAAGCGATACGTTGCGCATGACGACCGACACGCTTATCGTGGAAGAAGAGGAAGCGAAGAAAGCTTGGGAAATCGGTATCGGCGGGAACGTGTTCCAATTCAGCCGTGTCGGTTTCAGTAACTTCAGCCAGTTGGACAATGGTTATCAGTTCGACCTCGACTTGAACCATGCCGTCTGGGGCGGCGGCATTTACGCGGCCCGCGAGCTGAACAAGCATTTCTACTTGGACTTGCAAGGCAACTTTGGCGTGACCAACAAGTCGGTCGACGGAAAGAATAAATGGATGGCGATGGCGGGTGTCGGCCTGCAATGGCGCTTGGGTGAGTACTTCAAGTCGCGCTACGTCGATCCCTATTTGCGTGCCGGTATTAATTATATGTATAAGGATTTCCAAATCCTGTATAGCGGAAGCGAGGGCCTGGAGCCGGACGAGATGTCGTGGGTGCTCAGCAACTTCGGCAACAAAGAGGGACGAGACCAGAAGCATTTGGCGCCCATCTCGTTGGGTGGCGGCATCAACTTCTGGTTGAACGACCGTATCGGCATCGGCCTCCAAGCGGATTACCTTTTGATGCCCCATAAGGACGTAGCCAATTCCCTACAAGGCTCGGCACGCCTGATCTGGCGCATCGGAGGGAAGTCGAAGAAGCCGCAACCGGTTGTCCGCTATGTAGAGAAGCCCGTCGAGAAGATCGTGGAGAAAGTCGTCGAGAAAGAGGTCATCGTCGAGAAACCTGTCGAGACGGTCATCACCAAGAGCCTCGGCGAATTGTTCGACCAGATTTACTTCGACTTCAACAGCTACGAGATCACGTCAATCTCCAACGAGACATTGGACAAGATCGCCGAGACATTCAAACGTGACACGAGCCGTCGTTTCTTGATCACCGGGCAAACGGATGCCCGTGGAGATGAAGCGTTCAACCGTGCCCTTTCGGAAGCCCGTGCCGGCGAAGTGGTGAAAGCGTTGGAAGAACGAGGCGTCCCGACCGAGATGATGAAATGGCGAGGTATCGGCAAACGGATCGCCATCGCTCCGGCCTCCGCGTCCGACAATGTACGGCGAGGAGACCGCAAAATCACGGTCGAACTGATCACAAACATGGACTATTGGGAGAGTATACCCGACCAAATAGTTGAATAACAAGCAAAACCTTACCCCCTAAAGGGAAGGCCGATGTGAATCGCCCTACAATTTATTATTCGTATTAGCGAAGGATGGTAGAAAGGCTTACGTAGCCTATCGTCTACCATCCTTCTTTTTTCCACGCCGTCCCTCTTCATTTTTTACCCCGACAGTCCTTAATAATCCCAAATAAATCATTACTTTTGTCCCGCCTTAGATAAAAGGCGAAAGATTCCAATTACTATACAGTTTAAGATTGCATCGATATGATCGATTTGTTCTTCTTGAAGAAACCCTCGCGATCCAAACTCCCCCAGAGATGGAATAACTTATTAACACCCCAATATTTACAGATATGAAAAATTCTTTCTTCAGTAGGTTCACGCCGAAGGAACCTAAGTTCTTCCCGCTGCTCAAGCGTTTGTCGGATATTCTCACCCAGTCGGCCAATATGCTGGCGGAATGCCTGAAGCATGACTCTCCCGCCGAACGAGCCGAGTATTACCGGCGAATCAAGGACCTGGAACGGGAAGGCGATAAGCAAACCCATCTGATCTTTGACGA
The DNA here is from genome assembly GCA_949298575.1 of uncultured Parabacteroides sp. GTDB lineage: Bacteria > Bacteroidota > Bacteroidia > Bacteroidales > Tannerellaceae > Parabacteroides. The sequence continues at coordinate 40,636 of CASFXH010000026.1, read as the reverse complement.
ACTAGGGACCACGTTTATCACCCCTTTCGACCGGGAAGATATCCATGACTTGGCTTCGTCGATCGATGACGTGATTGACCGGATCAACAGTTGCGCGAAACGTATCCACATTTACAACCCCAAACCCATCTCTGAAAGTGGAAAAGAATTAACCAGCCTGATCCAAGAAGAGGCTGAATACATTCACAAGGCCATGGACGAGCTGGAAATCTTCCGCAAGAAACCGGCCACTCTTCGGGGATATTGCTCAAAACTTCATGACATCGAGAACCAAGCGGACGACGTCTATGAGCTTTTCATCAAGAAACTGTTTGAGGAAGAAAAAGATGCTATCGAGATCATCAAGATCAAGGAGATCATGTATGAGCTGGAGAAGACAACCGATGCCGCTGAGCATGTAGGCAAGATCTTGAGGAACTATATCGTCAAATACGCGTAACCAACGATAATCTGTCCCATTATGGAATTATTAGTGATTATCATCGTCCTCTCCCTGCTTTTTGACTACATCAACGGCTTCCATGACGCGGCCAACTCGATCGCGACCATCGTCTCGACGAAGGTCCTCACCCCGTTCCAGGCTGTCCTCTGGGCCGCTTTCTTCAACTTTGTCGCTTTCTTCATCGCCAAGCACATCATTGGCGGATTTGGTATCGCCAACACGGTATCAAAGACAGTCTATGAGGAATACATCACGCTACCTATCATCCTGGCGGGTGTCATCGCCGCCATTATCTGGAACCTTTTCACGTGGTGGAAAGGCATCCCTTCCTCGTCGTCGCACACCTTGATCGGTGGCTTCGCGGGCGCGGCCATCATGGCGAATGGCTTCGGGGCCATACAGGGCAGCATCATCTTGAAGATCGCGGCCTTCATCTTCTTGGCTCCGCTGATCGGTATGGTAGTCGCTTTCGGATTCACGTTGATAGTGCTCTACAGCTGCCAGCGGGCGCATCCGCATACGGCAGAGATCTGGTTCAAGAAGTTGCAGCTCGTCTCGTCGGCCCTTTTCAGCATTGGTCACGGTTTGAACGACTCCCAGAAAGTGATGGGTATCATCGCCGCGGCCCTTATCGCTGCCCACTCTGAAGGGTTGGGCATGGGCATCCATAGTATCAACGACCTGCCGGACTGGGTCGCATTCTCTTGTTTCACGGCCATCTCGCTCGGAACGATGTCGGGTGGTTGGAAAATCGTCCGCACGATGGGTACACGCATTACGAAGGTCACGCCTCTTGAAGGAGTCATCGCGGAGACGGCAGGCGCCTTCACGCTCTACCTGACGGAATACCTGAAGATCCCGGTCAGCACGACACACACCATCACGGGTGCCATCATCGGCGTAGGCGCCACGAAACGCCTGTCAGCCGTCCGCTGGGGAATCACCCGCAGCTTAATGACCGCTTGGGTCCTGACGATTCCGGTAAGCGCGCTCCTGGCCGCCGGAGTCTATTTCATCGTCATGCTATTCTGAGACTCCCTAATCGACATAAAATAAAGAAAGAGGCCTATCCGTTCAATCGCGAATAGGCCTCCTCTCTTTATCAATCGATGGGAATCAAACTGATTATCAATCGATGGGAATCAAACTGAAGCCCCATCGGTATTCTCGATTCGCGGGAAGCGTCACGAACGGTTCTGGACGAGCGCCCCAACTGTCATAACCTCCTACTCCCTGTTGATGAAGGTCTAGGCAAACCTCCACGAAGTCACGAGGCGTAATATCATTGATATGGTGTTGCCGCCGCAAGACATTCTTAGCGGCTTCCTCGTCGTGATTCGCCACTTGCTCAGGCGTGAAGTTCGACCATTGGCGAGGCAAATGGGCCTGTTCCTCATCATCAAAATCCTCAATAGCGTTGCGCAAGGCATTGAATTCGATCAAGCTATCACCTACGATACGAAGTCCGCGCCCCCGGTCATCCGTCAGTTCCAGCCAACGGACATCCGTGCGGTGGCCATTCTCTTGTGGGCGGACATAAGGCGTATACATCGCTTCCGCGGTCGTCTCATAAAGTCCTACGAAGCTAGCGGCTTTTCGGTCCCAATAATTCTCACCCGGTCCACGTCCCCAATAGCGCACCTGATCCATCGAAGCGGGCAAACGGAAACGGACACCGATCCGCGGGACATTAAGTTTCGACGCTTCCTCTCTCGCTTTCTCACGACCGGGCGAGAATGTGGCGGTACGAGTCGCCTCGGAAACTTCTATCTCCGTCGCTTTCATATCAGTCGAGGTAAAGCGGGCGGCAACGTCTATCTGTCCGCTTGGATAAATCGTATAGGTCATGAGGTAAAGATTGCCAGCGGGCAAGAGGTAAGAAATACGCGCGACAACTTGATCACCTTCTCGTTTGGCCGTCGCCTCGGTCACTTGGAAATCTCGGCTACTTGTTTTCCATATTTGCAGGCGCTTGGGCATCCCATTACCATAATCATTGTCGTTAGGCGCTCGCCAGAAGTTAGGACGCAAACCAAAACCATCCAAATAAGTCACGCCATCAACAACATAAGAAGAAACCACTCCCGCTTTCTTGTCAAACACGAACGAGAGTTTCGATGAATTGACCGTCAACCGATCGCCCTCCTCATTAATCGCCAGCTCTGGCCCTCTCGTGTTGGGGCGATCAATCGGTCCCCCTTCAATGGGCAAGCGGAATTGGTCGGCCGCGATAACGTGGCCTACAGGAATAAGTGGCTCCTCTTCGGTGGTCGTCACGCTGAAATTGACAAAATACTCCACGCCAGGGGTCGGCTGTAGCGTCCCCAGTGGAACAGTGATCTCGGTGGACGCTTGCGGGGCGATCGCTACGGGCATCTTCCCCCTCCGTAAAACACGTTCATTAGCCCTGACCTCATAGGTTAGATCGTAAGCGTCGAGATTCGTAAAATAGAAACGATTCGTCACGCGGAAGCGACCCGTCTCCGCGTCAACCAGCTCAAAACCGACATTCTGGTGAGCGTATTTCACCTCCGCCAAACCCGGATGCGGCGTACGGTCGGGACCGACCAAACCATTGCAAAGAAAGTTTCCGTCGCTCGGCGCGTTCACGCCAAAGTCGCCACCATAAGCGTAGAAAGGACGACCGTTCTTGTCATGCTGGGCGATTCCTTGATCCACCCAATCCCAAATAAAGCCTCCTTGCAGGTTAGGATATTTATAAATCGCCCGCCATTGCCCAATCAGGTTGCCAGTTGAGTTACCCATGGCGTGCGCGTATTCCGAAGGGACCACCGGGCGGTCACTTCCTTCTCGCCCGATCTCCTCAAACCAATCCGCCCCAGGATATTGAGGGACATACATGTCCGTATTCCACTCCCAAAGCGCCCGCTCATAACAAACAGGGCGATTCATCCCTTCCTTCTCACGCTCCTTCAGGAACAAGTAAGTTTGATAGAAATTATAACCGTTTCCCGCCTCGTTGCCAAGAGAGAGGATCGCGACGCAAGGATAATTCTTGTTGCGCTCATAGAAATTGGCCGTGCGGTAAAGGTGTGGCTTGAGCCACTCGGGATTGTTTCCTAACGTTCCTCCTTTCCGCAAGTCGTAATACATACCATGCGACTCGATATTGGCCTCGTCATAAACATACAACCCATACTCATCGCAAAGCTCATAAAACCGCCTGTCTTGCGGGTAGTGCGCGAGTCGGACGGCATTGATGTTATGCCGCTTCATCAGCTCAAAATCTTTTCGCATCAACTCCTCAGTCACGTAATGCCCCGTCTCCGGATTGTGCTCATGGATATTAACGCCTTTGAACTTGATGGGTTGTCCATTGACCAATAAGACCGTGTAAGGCTTTCCATTGGCCGCTAAGCGCTCAGTTTGTTTCATCTCGAAGCGCCGGAATCCGACATGGGCGGGAATGACCTCAGCGATTTTCCCATCGATCTTTGTGGTCACCAATAAATGATAAAGATTGGGATGCTCCGCGCTCCAAGCGGCCACATTGGGGATACGAGCTTCGAAAGTCGCCTTCTCATTCTTGAAAGGACTGACCCAAGTCTTCTCGCTCGCCTCGACTACGGTCTGCCCGTTTCCATTTAATAAGGTATAAGACACCTCCACGGCCTTGCTTTCTTTTTCATGATTGCGCAACTCGACCGATAAGCGGAAACGTCCGTTTCGATAGGTCTCGTCCAGATCTGATACGACCGTAAAATCTCGCACCGCGACCTTCGGCTGCGACCATAAGAAAACATCGCGCTCGATACCGCTCATCCGCCAAAAATCCTGGCATTCCAGGTACGAGCCCGTGCTCCAACGGTAGATCTTTAAAGTCAAGCTATTTTTCCCGGATTTCAAATAAGGATTAAGCAAAAACTCCGCCGGATTCTTTGAGTCCTCGTTGTAGCCAACCTCCTGCCCATTCAGATAGACATAGACGCCCGATTTCGCTCCGGCGATATGGAGGTAAATGTCGCGTCCGTCCCATTCTTTCGGGATCTCGATCTCTCGCCGATAGACACCGACAGGTGTTTCTTCGGGCAATAACGGCGGCTGTGGATTCCGAGGCTTGAACTCATAGCCATGATTCGTATAGATAGGAACTCCAAAGCCTTGAACCTCCCAATTGCCTGGCACTTGAATATCTGCCCAAGCGCTCACGTCGGTCGAGGGATCGGTCACGTCCGCGGGAAGCTGCCGATCGTTATCCACATAAAGGAATTTCCAAGTGCCATTAAGCAAACGATAATAATCACTTTCCTCAAAACGCATCGTCCGTGCGGACTCCACGTCGCGATACGTCATGAATGAGGCCCGAGGAGCTTCCCGATTCACGCTCGTCACTTGAATATCTTTCCAATAGGGCAGCTTCTCCGCCCAGCTCACGACGCCAAAGCCCATGATCGCGACAAGGGCTAGCGTCCATTTCCTGAGTTGTCTTAATGTCATGATTATTCCAGATTTTCTATTTTACGCGAATATAGGCATTATATTCCGTCCTAGCTCATGTCTGCCAAGGAAGGTGCACGTTCACTCTTTCCGCCGCGGACTAAGGTAATGCTTTTCGCGGAAAGCCGATGGCGTCTCGCCAGACCGGCTTCGAAAGAACTTCCCGAAGGCGGATTGGTCGCTAAAACACAGCTTGTCGGCCACTTGCTGGATGGAATATTCCGATCGATGTAACAGTAAGCGCGCTTCTTGATAAAGGCGTTCGTAAATAAAATCACTCGCGGTCATCTGAGTGATCCTTTTGACGATCCGGGAAAGATTCTGGGGCGAACGGTTCAACTTTTCCGCATAAAAAGTGACGCTATGTTCTGCCTTAAAATGCCGTGCCACCAAGGAAACGAAATCCCGGAATACCTGGTCGGAAGAAGTCTGAGAAACGGGATGGGCGGCGAGATGATGGCGGATCAAATTACCCAACTCTATCATAAACATAAAAACCGCGAGTTGGACCGCTCCCTTTTGATAATAATGCTCACGCGCCCGCAAACGCTGGAGAATTTGCTCAACACACCCGGAAAGATGCGTCCATTCGTCCTCGCCCAGCGAAAAGACCGGATGCCGGTACAAAAGGAACTGATAGTAGAGCCGCTCCGTGAAAACAACTTGCCCATAAAGTGATTGATCGACAAAAAGCGCTCGGCAACGAGCACCCGCAATCATACGCACGACCCGAAAGGAATGGGCATGCGACAAAAGCGCCAAATCACGCGACTTCGCTCGATACTTTTTTCCATTGAGCTCAAATTCCAACTCTCCCTCATCCACCAATAAATAAGCGAATATGCCTCCTTCGACAAATGAGAATGTTTGTTCGCCCTGAAAAGCCGAAATATCATTTAGATACATCACGTCCTCGTTGAACCATTCCGGCTTCTCCGAATTTAAGAACTTTTCGAACACTTGCCTTTCCATATTTTCCGATTCCTATTTTCTTCGTTTGAACAAATTTAAGGGAATAAACAAAAACGCGCCAACTTTTTCGGCAAAGAAATCCCTTACCGGTTCAAATCAAACCAATCTCGGGCCAAAACCGACTTTCCCGCAGCCATCTGATTCCGGAACTTCGCGATATCATCAATCATTTAAAACAGGAGGTTCCAAATGAAGAAAAAACAACATTCCCTACTGATGCTTAGCGCCTCGATCGCGAGCGCGCTACTCTATTTATTTATCCTGAAAGCGACCGGAAAAGAATCCTCAAGGAGCACGATTACCTTTACGGAAGAGGAAAAGGCACGCTATGTCTCCATTCTTAGCCTTTATCCGGACTCGCTCGCGCTCAAACCGCGTATCCCGAACGATACTTGCGTTTATTATTGCCTGATGAATGAAGCCTTTTTCAAAAAAATGACAGACTATGGGATGGAGCCGCACGAGTTCCTGCTTGTCGCCGGTAAGCGTTTGCCGGCCGGCGAGACTTTATTCCAAAAAACACACGCCATTTCGATCATGAACCATTTCACGGCGCGAAGCGAATCCTTCCAGACGAACAAGCATTATATCTTGATTGCCGGGAAAAAAGACAGCGCATTCCAATTCACGAACTCAAATACGGACTGTTTAATTTTAAAGCCATGAGACAACCTCAATTCGATTTATTAAAAGGAATAGGCATCATCCTGGTGCTTATCGGGCACGCGGATTGTTCCCGCCTCGTCTTTTGCGATCTTTATCTTTTTCATATGCCGCTCTTTTTCCTCGCTTCGGGCTGTTTCTTCAAACGTCGTGAGGATGAAAGTTTCAAAGTGCGCTTACGTAAGCAAGCGAAGCGCCTCTTAGTCCCCTACCTCGCCTTTTTGGGCATCTCGATTTTTTGCCATGCGCTGGAGGCGATTATCTGGCCCGGAGAAAATGGCGTTTGGGCGACGCTGCGCACGAAGGCTATCTTGTTTGGGATAGGTTTGATCGGCATGGAGCAAAGTTTGTCTTTCCGGACGATTTGGTTCTTGATCGCCTTGTTCGAGGTCTCGATCCTTTATTGGGGGCTATCGGCTATTCGGGATCTACGTGGGCGGACAGCCATCTCTCTTCTTCTCTTTATAGGGGGCTATCTGCTCCAATCTTTCCGGATCGATCTCCCTTTCTTTATCGATTCTGCCTTAAGTCTTCAACTTTATTATCACCTCGGTTATCTTTTCCGGGCAAAAGGTTTTTCCGAAATCCGGCTCTCGCCTTGGGTTTGCGTAGTTGGCTTGACGATCATCCTCGTCTTATTCAACCAAGCGCCGGTTTATACGGATTACCGCACCAACCGATTCCATTTATCGACCGTTCCAATGACCCTGCTCATCGTATGGCAACTGTATGGACTCTGTTTGGCTTGGGTCAATAGCCGGTGGAAAAATGCCGCGAGCTATCGTTTCCTGGAAAGAGCGGGCGTGAATTCCCTCTTGATTTTTGGCATCCATCGAAACTTCTACTTGCTCTTACAACCGCTTTTCTTCCTTTTACCGATTGGGACGTACCGCATAAGCACGCTATTAGTGATTATCGCGATCCTCGGTTCGCTCTCGCTCGCCCAACCAATCGAGAAGCGTTGCCCATGGATGCTCGGGAAGTCGTGAAAAATTTGACAAGCTCAAAACCAATGGAATTAGAACATCCGATCAAGCTTTTGTTTATTCGGTCAAGCGGACAAGCATCGAATCAAGAAAAAAAATGATTATGCGTGAAAGGGCGGATAGGGGTCCATCTATCTTCGCGAGCAAACTTTAAAACGTAATACTTATGCACAAATTCATTTTCATTTTTCTCCTAGGTTTATGCTTCAGTTGGCAGGCCTACGCTCAAAAGATTCAGTCACCCGAAATCAACGGGAAAAAAGTGACCTTCCGCATCCAAGCGCCATTGGCCAATCAAATCCTAGTGAAAGGTTCCTGGCAAGCGACAGATGATAAAGGAACGACGTTAATAAAGAATACGGATGGCCTTTGGAGCGCCACGGCCGACATCGCCGACGCGGACCTGCACACTTATCAGTTCATTGTGGACGGTGTTCCCGCGCTCGATCCCAATAATCTCTTCTTGATCGAAGACCGGCAGGTCTACTACAGCGCTTTTATCCTGGAAGGTGAGAACACGAAAAACTTCCAAGGCGCTCAAAAACGAGGCAACCTGGAGCAAGTGTGGTACGACTCCCCTACGATCGGCTCTGAGCGCCGATTGAACGTCTATACGCCATACGGCTATGAGAATAGCACGGAGCGTTATCCGGTGCTCTATCTTTTGCACCCGGGTGGGCGCGATGAGGAGAGCTGGGGAATCAGTGGCCGCCTAGCCCAAATATTGGATAATCTCATCGAGAAAGGTTTGGCGAAACCGATGATTGTCGTGATGCCGAATATCAATCCTGAGCAAAAAGCTTCGCCCAAATTGTTCCTTCCAGCCAACAACGTGGATACGAAATCGCCTGAATATGGCAATCTCTTTCCCAAAAGCGTGGTAGCTGATATCATACCTTTCGTAGAGAAACGCTATCGGGTGATCGCGGAACCCACTTCAAGAGCCATCGCGGGCCCTTCCAGAGGTGGTCGTTACACGATGATGGTCACGAACGAGCATCCTGAACTGTTCCAATATATTGGTGTCTTCAGCATGGGCCTTCGCGACGACGACTTGAAGAACGCGGAGCAAAACTTCGCCAAGATCAAAACAAGTCCGCTCAAGCTCTATTGGATCGGTTGCGGTACGGAAGATCATTTGTTTGAGAGCGTGAACGAGCTGGACAAGGCGCTCACTCGTTTCGGCATAAAACATACCTACGCGGTGACTTCTGGCGCACATACGTGGTCCGTTTGGCGCGACTACATCAACACGTTTTTACCTTTACTCTTTAAATAAAACATCACCGTATGAAAAAGCTCATTTCCATTTTTATGTTATGCCTGATGGGCGCGTCGCTCACGCAGGTTCAAGCGAAAACGATCGAGAAGGACACTTTCGACGTGGGCGGTAAGTCCCTAACGATTTCCTTCATTGGCCATGGCTCGCTCTGTTTCGATTATGATGGCTATATCATTCAAATCGATCCGGTAGGCCGGTACACGGATTACGCCCAACAGCCCGACGCCGACCTGATCCTGATCACGCACGCGCATGGCGACCACCTCGACGCGAACGCCGTGGCGCAGGTAGAGAAAGCGAACACGAAAATCATCCTCAACCAGAAAGCCCACGATCAGCTGGGCAAAGGTAAAGTGATGAAAAATGGCGATAAGGAGACGGTTGATGGCATCGCGATCGAGGCTGTCCCAGCCTATAACCTCGAGAAGACCAATCATCCGAAAGGCCAAGACAATGGATACGTCCTCCAGATCGGCAACAAGCGAATTTATGTAGCTGGAGATACGGAAAACATTCCTGAGCTGAAAAACTTGAAGAATATCGACATCGCGTTCTTCCCCATCAACCGGCCGACGATGACGATCGAACAGGCGGTCGACGCGGCGAAAATCGTACGTCCCAAGATTTTGTATCCCTATCATTATGGGGATACGGACGTAACGAAACTCGCGTCCAAACTCGCCGGAGAGCCGATCGATATCCGAATCCGGGACATGAAATAAGCTCAAGGATGATCAAATGAAAAATAGGAGGCGAAGAAGCGTTCGTCTCCTATCTTTTTTCACCGGCTATTTTCCTTCACCTTGCTGGGCGAATAACCGAACCGCTTCTTGAAGCTCCTGGAAAATCCCGCCAGAGAACTGAAACCAACCTTATAGCTCACCTCACTTACCGTAAACTCGCCCGATTTAAGGTAATCCAACGCCCGGTTCAGACGATAATCAATAAAGAACGCTTGGGGCGAATTGCCAGTCAATAGCTTGATTTTAGAATAAAGACCGCTCCGGCTGATGCCCAATTCCTGGGCCAAAGAGAGCACGTTATAAGTCTCGTCGGAAAGATGGCTGTCCAATAGCTGGTAAAGACGCTCCATGAAAGCCTGTTCCTTGGGCGCCAAAAGCGGTTCCGCCGCGATAGGCAGCGCTTCTGGTTCCTTATTTTCCGAATGACGCACTTGCCGGTTTAAACGCATCTCCCTTTCCATCAAGGCGAGCTTCTCCCGGTTCACTTTCCAGCGGATATGCAGCGAAATCGCCATCGAGATGAGCAAGATCGAGAAAATGACATAGAACGCGATCGCGAGCGGAGCGCACCACCAAGCGGGACGGATCCGGATCGGAAAAGCCAACTCCTCTTCTTGCCATTGTCCATCTACGTTTTGGACCCGTGCGCGAAAAACATAATCTCCCGGCGGTAGATTGGTGTAATAGACAATGGAATTTTGCCCCGCTTCGATCCAGTCCTTGTCGTATCCGTCTAATTGATAAGCGTAACGGAGTAAGAAGCCGTTCACTAGGTCGCGACCGGAATAATAAACGCTCAAGAAATTTTCATCATGCGACAGCTCTATTCCTTCCTTCCCGTAAGAAACGGGCTTCCGATTCACCAACACGGCGTCGATCCCCAGTGGAATGGAGCGGGTGGAAAGATCATCCAAATTGGGTTGGATGATCGAAATCCCATTGTTGTTCCCAAAACAAAGGATATTGCCTGGTAGATGAACCGCGCAATCCAACTCAAACTGGGCATCACGGATAAAATTCTCATACGCGAAACTGATCCAGCTGTTCGACTTTTTAGAATAGCAGACAATCCCATTTTTCAGGCAAACCCAAATGGAACCGGCGCTGTCTTCCAACACCGACATCACGCTATTGTCCGGCAAGCCGTCGCTCGTGTCAAACCGACGCGCCAAACGGCCATCGCTGGAGAAACAAGCCAATCCCGAATTGAAAGAACCAACCCAGGTATTTCCATCCCGGTCCACGAAGAGGCAACTCGGGTTCTTGATAGAACGGAAAACGGGCGTCGTGCGCCCCATCTGATCGATCTCGAAGAGACCCTGGTCATAAGAGAGCAAATAATTCTTACGCACGCGCTCGGAATAAAAAGCTTTCCCAAAATGGGCCGAAGGACGGTCCTTATGGTAAATGATCTTGCCGGAATCCATCTCTATCTTAGCCCACTGACTTTCTAAAGCGACCCAGACGACCCGCTCTTGGGGATCCTCGAAGATAAATTGGATTTTCCCTTTCGGGGCGAAGCGGTTGGAGAGCCTTGAAAGCCCATTCGACTCTAAACCATATGCTTGCAAGACGTTATCGTTCGTCCAAATCCAAAAACGCCGGTCCGAGTCGACGAACGCTTGCCGGATCACGAGCTGGCGATTCCACGCCGCGGGCGTGATCATGCGGGCAACTTTCGTGCGTGGATCAAACAAGGCGACCGACCGTTCCGTATTCAGCCAAATCCGAGTCGAGTCGAAGAGGCCCATGGCCTGGATGGTCTCGCTCTCGAGCGCCTCGTGCACATAATGATTCCCAAAAGCGTTTTCTACGGGAAAGACCCGAAAGCCTTTATGCGCAGGCGCCAGCCAAATGGTCTGGTTGGGGTCTACATAGCAAAAACAACGATCCACGCCGCTGAAGCGCTTCTGATGTACAATCCGATTGATTTTATCTTCGGCGGGATGGTAGACATAAAGTCCTTTACCTTGTATGCCCAAAAGGAAATAATTGTCTTTCTTGACATAACGCAGGAAAAGAATCGTGCGGTCATCCACCAATTTGGAAATTTCCGCGCTAGCCTCAACGAAACGCCGCCGCCGTTGATCGAACTTTAAAACTGAACGATCGGTCGCCAGCCAAAGTGTGCCGTCATTCGCTTCCAGCAAGTCGATTGGCTCGCCCAACGCGGCGATCGGGTAACGAGCGTTAAGGCCCAGCTTCGCGTCGAAGCGCCAAACCGAGCGGGTGGAAGCGGCGACGATCCAAATCTCATCCGCTCTTGTCGCGACCAGCGCACGAGAGCGCCCCAGATCCGGGTCCTTAATCTCCGCCACGTCGCGGAACGATCGTTTATTGAAAACGGAAAATCCCTCCAGATCAGAATAGATCAACAAGGAGTCTCGCCATTCCCGCAACGCGTAGACGGGGTCGAAGTGGCCATCGGAAGGATGAATAAAGCGATCGCTCGCCAAGTCATAACAATCCAATCCCCCGTCCGTACCGATCCACAAGCGCTCCTCTTCCTCGTCCATCAACAAAGCATGGATGTTATCGTTGATCAAGGAAAGGCTGTCGTCGCGCAGGAAAGTCCAAAAGAAACTCCCATTGTAGCGATTCAGTCCCTGGCTCGTCCCCATCCAGATATAACCCTCCGGATCGTAGGCGAAAGCGGTGACGTTCGAATTCGTTAAGCCCGAGCGTAAATAAGAAGTTTGCCCCCTTACCTTTATAATATGGGCAGATACGGTAAGAAGGGCAAACAGAGGAACGAGTCCTAAAAATATTTTTTTCAATTCATGCTCAAACATTTCTAATCACAAACACGTCAAAGAACTTTCGGAAGGGATTTTTCATTCATAAGAAATGTTGCCCAACTTCGTGATATTGCCCTCTGAGGGAATTGTCGTGAATAATTTCCGTAGCTCCTCGTCGGTCAGGTTCGTGGTCGGGCTAAAAGCTTCTGATTCCATGTATTGGATCAGGCTACGATAGAATTGGCGGGTTTCGGGCTTGTCCATCGCCTCCTCTAGGTTGGCCGCGCAAACCAGCAAACGTCCCTCACCGATCTTGAACTCGAACAGAAGGCCCAGTTTATGATTACGCTCCACGTTGTCTATCACCTGAATGATGGGCTTGTAGGTCGCGGGAAGCAGGTCGAGCACCATTGGCCGACTGTTCTTAACGACCGGGAACCATTGCCAATTAGTATGGAACTCAGTGGGGAAATCAGCCAATGCGGGATGCGCGGGATCGATAAGAAGACCGAACGTGCCGGGCGATACGGGCTTGTCTTGATTCTCGCAAATCGTCTTGAACATCCGATAGTTCCAATAATCCGTCTGGAAGAGCCCTCCGACGCTCTGCCGCTCGTAGCGTTTCTGGTCCGGGAAGAGCAGGACGCTCCCACCCTCGGACAATCGCTGAAGCATTTTCGCGTCGACACGGCGAGAGATCAAGATATTGCTGGGGATCGTTGGATCGTTGTCGGCGGGATAGATCCAAAGCGGATAGGTATTTCTTACCTCTGTTCCCTCGATCGAGAGAACGAGCGTGAGGCGCTCCGCCTTTTGGATGCCTTCCATCGGGATTTGGATCTTCCCGGCCGTCGCTAGCTGTCCTTGCGGCACATTGAGCGAGAACTCGCCCGTGGAGAAAACCGCTTCCTGGGAATCGAGCAACTGCCAGCTCAGGATTTTTTCTGATAAATCATCTTCGGAATAGTTGGCGATCTTCACGTCACCCGTGAGCGTCTCGCCATTCGCCCAACAGAATTTCTCCGCCACGAAAAGCGGGACGATGGGCGAGCAAGACTGCCGCCATTCCTCGGGCGTGATCAAACCTTTGCTATCCATAAACGCGTCGAGCACACCTACGAATGCCGATCCTTGCCCAGGATAGTCCTGGAGATCAAGCAGCTGAAAACCACCCCAAGGATAGGTCCGGAGGTTCATCTCCATGTCGGCCCGATAGAGGATCGCCGCCCAAGCGCCTGAGGCACGGAGGAATTCGGCCGCTTGATTCGCCATCCCCGCCGCCTCCAAGCGATGCCGGAAGACTTCCATGTTCCTCGGCTTTAAGACGCCGGTATATTTCTCGATCTCCGCGTAATTAGGGTAAACTTGGAACTGCCCTGTCTCATGACTGATCACTGGGACGTTCGAGAGGGCAGAAGCTCGCGCGAAATCCATCGTCGTATTGGGATAAGTATGGTTGAGATAGCCTCCATCTTCCGCGTCAGCGAAGGAGAAGGAAGCGCGGGCATGCGTATCGAAAGTACCCGGCGTCTCCGCTCCTACCCGACAAGCGGTATAATAATCCTCATCGGGCATCGGACCTTTGAAACCTAAATTATTGTTGGAACCGGCGGCGTATAGATGTCGCCCATCATTTTCCTTGAAGGCGCGCAAGAGTTCCGTCAAACCCTCGTCGCCGTTCATTTCGTTGCCCAGACCGAACATCACGAACGAGGCATGGTCGGCGTAGGCTTGGGAGATGTTCTTGCCTTCCTTCAATAAGAAATCCATCAGTTCACGGTCGTTCGCATTGACGTGCCCCCAGATCGGTAATTCCGGCTGCAAATAAATTCCCTCGATATCCGCCGCCTCAAAGCAAGCCTCCGGAGGACACCAGGAATGGAAACGCCAATGATTGATGCCATAAGTTTTCCCAACTTGGAAATAATGCCGCCATGTATCGACGTCCATCGCCGTATGGGCCGTCAAGGGGAAAACGCAGGCGTCGTGTTTCCCCCGAAGGAAAGTGATCTTGTCGTTGATGTGGAACTGCTTGTTTTCGGCCGTGAATTTCCGGAGACCAAAAGATTCCTCGACCGCATCCTCAAAATCATCGCCTTCCAAACGCAGGTCGAGGCGATAAAGAGCTGGGTCGAACTCGCTCCAGCAACGGGCAGTGTCACTCAAATTGATTTCGAAAGAGAATGTTGGATGTGTCATATCCACCTCAATCCGCTCCCTTGGGGTTTGATGAGGACGATCCGTATTCCACGCGGTGGCCTGATAAGTCAAGCGAGCCTGCCCGCCGAGACCGGATTTATCTCGTAAGGTCAACTCCACGAGCGCCCGTTTGCCCGACCAGTCCGGCGTGATTTTCACGTCATCGATCCCCTGCCGCGGTCTGCTCTCCAAATAGAATTGACCGATAATCCCGTTCCAATTGGTCTGGGTCGAAGGAGAATAAGCGTGCGATGAATTCATGACAGCCTCGGGCACTCCGTCGCCATTATCGACCCGTATCGCGATCGTATGCGCTCCGGGCGACAGGTAGGAGGACACCTCGTAGATTTGCTTGGTGGAAATATCATTGTTTTCGCCCACCTCGACGCCGTCAATCCAAACTTTTGTCGGCTTAGTCCGCTCCATGACGAGCTGGATATCCCGTTCGGCCCAATCCTCGGGAATGAGGACTTGCCGTTTATACCAAGCTTTCCCGATATAAATGTACTCACGGGAAAGGGCGAAGGTTTCCATGGAATCGTTGGGGATTCCGATCTTCGCCAAGTCCGTGGTTCCCGGCAAATGGATGGAGTCCTTCGTCTCGACATTCCACCATTGTTCTCGTTCTCCAACCTGGGCGCTGTCCAACAAAATGGCCCAATTTCCACTCAGATCCACCCGAGCGCGAGTTTCCTCTGAAGATGGTCCGCCACATGCCATCAACGCCACCGCGCATAAAACGCTGTACGATGTTATCCTTCCCTTCATAAAACGCCTGATTTCATTCATTTGCCCACAAAGTAAAAGAGAAAAAACCAATCCCCCTCATCTGTTCCCTTAATAATCCGTAAGAAAAACCTATCTTCGCGTCGATTTACCAGAAAATACACGCATGTCTACTCCTAAAAATAAAAATACGCCCCCTGTTTCCATCGACAACAAACTCCGACACGCGCCAAATGGCTACGCGCTCATTCCGCTCGGCGTGTTCTTGCTGACCTATCTTGTCGTCTCCATCATCGCCGGTGATTTTTATAAAATGCCGATCACGGTCGCCTTCCTGCTCTCATCGGTTGTCGCGATCGCCATCTCCAAAGGCGGGCCACTCAATTATCGCATCGAACAATTTTGCAGAGGCGCGGCGAACAGCAATATCATGCTCATGGTGCTGATCTTTATCCTCGCTGGCGCCTTCGCCCAAACCGCCAAGGCGATGGGAGCGATCGACGCGACGGTCAACCTGGCGCTTTCCATTTTGCCCAGTCATCTGTTAGCGACTGGAATCTTCATTACGGCTTGTTTTATTTCCACCTCAGTCGGTACTTCCGTCGGGACAATCGTCGCGCTCGCGCCTGTCGCCGTAGGCATCGCCGAGAAAGCGGGCATACCAGACGCCATGATGCTCGGCGTAGTCGTAAGTGGGGCCATGTTTGGCGACAACTTGTCCTTCATCTCCGACACGACGATCGTCGCGACCCGCACGCAGAGCTGTGAGATGTCCGATAAATTTAAGGTAAATATCCGAATCGCCCTACCTTTGGCATTATTCACCATTCTTCTATATACATTGATCGGTCAACAATTCAGTCTCACGGAAGCGGTCGGCCCGGTGGAATGGGTTAAAATCTTGCCTTACTTGGTTGTCATCATCACCGCCATTTGTGGCGTGAATGTGCTGCTAGTCCTCTTCTTGGGCGTTCTTCTTTCAGGAATTACCGGTCTCTTTACGAATGGATTCGACATTTGGGGATGGACTTCCGCCATGGGAGAAGGCATCATTGGCATGGGCGAGCTCATTATCATCAGCCTTTTAGCCGGCGGGATGCTGGAGATGATTCGTTATAATGGTGGGATCGATTGGATTATCCTCAAATTGGTCTCACGTGTCCGCTCTCGCAAAGGGGCGGAAGGTTGTATCTCCGCCTTGGTGGGATTCGCCAACCTTTGCACCGCCAACAACACGATCGCCCTCATCATGACAGGCCCGATCGCTCGAGACATCGCCCAAAAATTTCAAGTCGATCCCCGACGGAGCGCGAGCCTGCTCGATATTTTTTCCTGTTTCGTGCAAGGGATCATTCCTTATGGCGCGCAACTGCTGATCGCCGCCGGGCTCGGAGAGACTTCCCCCATCGAGATCATGCGTTACCTTTATTATCCCTATATGCTTGGGATCGGTGGCATATTGGCGATCCTCAGCGGCTTCCCCCGCAAATATGCCCGGAAGATTTAATCTAAATGATAACTTTTGAGCTTATTGTAAAGGGTTTTGCGGTCGATGCCCAACAATTGGGCCGCTTTCGTCTTGTTATTGCCCGCCTCCTGGAGCGCCCGTAAGATCTTTTCCCGCTCATAAGCGCCATCTTTCAAG
The DNA here is from genome assembly GCA_949298575.1 of uncultured Parabacteroides sp. Taxonomy (GTDB): domain Bacteria; phylum Bacteroidota; class Bacteroidia; order Bacteroidales; family Tannerellaceae; genus Parabacteroides. The sequence goes on along the minus strand of CASFXH010000026.1, from coordinate 23,782 downwards.
CGAACATTCGCCGATTGGGGCACATCCAGCAACTCTTCGGGCAATTCCGCACGGGTGATATAAGGTCCTGTCGCCAATAAGGTCGCGTACTTAATCACGTTTTTCATCTGACGAAGATTGCCGGGCCAAGCGTAAGAAAGAAAAATTTGAATCGTCTCCTGATCGAACCCGACGATCTCTTTCCTCAGCTCACTATTCGCCAAGTCGAGAAAATGGTTGGCGAAAAGCATCAGATCTTCCTTTCGTTCCCGCAAATCAGGAATCCGGACCGTGAATTCATTTACCCGATGGTATAGATCCTCCCGAAATTCACCCCGATCGATCGCCGAACGCAAATTCTCGTTCGTGGCCGAGATGAGTCGAACATTGATTGGGATCTCTTGGTTACTGCCTATCGGCTTCACCCGTCGTTCCTGTAAAGCCCGGAGTAATTGCACTTGAACCTCATAAGTCAAGTTCCCGATCTCGTCCAAGAAAATCGTGCCCCCTTGAGCGGCCACGAAGGCCCCCACCTTATTCTCTACCGCTCCGGTAAATGAGCCCTTGACATGACCGAAAAACTCTGAGGCCGCCAATTCTTTCGGGATCGCCCCACAATCGACCGCCACGAAAGGCCCATTCCGCCGATTGCTCTGGGCGTGAATCCGACGGGCGATGTATTCCTTCCCCGTTCCGCTCGCCCCCATCACCAGGACTGACATATCTGTCGGGGCCACCAATCGTACGTGCTCATATAATTGACGAGCCGCACGGCTTTGCCCTTCGATATACAACGAATCCATATTCAGCATCCGAGAGTCTCCTCCTTTGGTTCCCGCGTCGGGAAAGTCTTTCGCCTCCTCTCGCTCCCCCAACGATTCCCGGATCTTTAATAACAGGTCGTCCGGATTCAAGGGCTTCGCGACATAATCAGCGGCGCCGAGCTTTATGGCTTGCACGGCGGTCTGGATCTCCGCGTAGCCCGTCATGATAATCAGAGGTATTGACAAGTCCTTTTCCTTCAACCACTTTAGGAGATCAATACCATCATCATCGGGCAAACGAAGGTCTGAAATGATCAAGTCATATTCTTGAGTCGCGATTCTTCGCTTGGCCTCTTGGATCAAAGAAACGCTTTCCACGACGAATCCTTTCTTACCTAGCCATGTCTTTAGCATAAGCGAGAATGTCACGTCGTCTTCTATTATCAGGATCTCACGCATATCGAATTGTTTCAGGTCACAAATATACAAGAAAAATCCACAGGCATTCGCATGAGGCGGGAAAAAGGAAATGGCAAGGGCTACCGGAATCACCTCCGATAGCCCCTTGACGCCTAAGAATAAAAAGCAATACGCACGAATCCCCTCATGCGAGTCTGTCCTTTTTCAATTGGAATTAAGTTATACGGTCAAATGCAGGAACAATAATATACTTCTCCTTCTGCCAAATCCATGCCAAAAAGAAGCCGAATCGGGATATTCCGCGTTAAGACATTATGGGATAAGCGTATAAAATCAACCAACAAAAAGAGCGGCTACACCAAGTGAGTAAAAACGGGGCGCCTCGTGTGGAAAAAATCCCCACTCAATTCCCCAAGCAAGCGGATGCCTGAGCCACGATCGAACGAGCCATCTGGATGACTTCCTCCAACAGACGCTTCCAACCCTCGTCGGTCAGCTCCGCATCATTTTTCTCCAGGAGACGCAGGTGTTGCACCAGAGAATTGGCTCCCAACATACTAAACAAAGGGATCAATTTATGGGAAAGACGGGCCACTTCCGAGCGGTCTCGCTTAGGCAGGGCGAGCTCCAGGGCTTGGATGCTCTTGGCGGTCTCGTCGACGAACGTGCGGAGGATGGAATCGGAGGCTTCCTTATCCTCGCCGGCAAAGGCGGTCAGGGAAGTGAAGCTCAACGAGGTGTTGACCTCCAAGCGCAGGGCCAAGAGCTCATTCAGGAGAGAGATCAACTGGGTCGCCGTAAATGGCTTGTTCAAGAAACCGGTGAAGCCGGCATCCAGGTAATGGGCACGGTCGTTGGCGATGCTCGCCGAGAGGGCGATCACGGGGATCGTCTCCGTACCCGGGACGCCAGACTCCCGAACCAGGCGCAACAGGTGATAACCGTCTATGCCCGGCATCTGGATATCGGTGATGACGGCGTCGAAAGCGACTTGGGTCAACATGGCGCAGACCTGGTTGGGGTCCGAGCACGTGACGACCTGCACATGGCTTTGCTTCAACAGTTCCTCCGTGAGGGCGAGCTGTAGGGGATCGTCGTCGACCAGGAGACAATAGACCTCCCGATCAGGAAAAGCGACCAAGGCCTCCGGCTCCTCCTCGGAAGAGGGAGCGGGAAGCGCCTCCACGGTAGAGGTAGGGGCCAGGACGATGGGAAGGGTCACACGGAAATCACTCCCCTTCCCCGGCTCGCTCTGGAGGGAGAGAGTGCCTCCCAACAAGGCGATCAGCTTGCGGGTGATGGAGAGGCCGAGGCCGAAACCCTCCTCATGCTCCGTCCCCGACAGGCGAGTGAATTCACCAAAGACACGCTCTTGCTCGTCCTTGGGTATGCCCGGGCCGGAGTCGCTCACGACGACGATGAGGGTGAAACGATCTTCCGAACGCTCCTCCGCGACGAGAGAGACGACCAGCACGATGCGTCCCTCGCGAGTGAACTTGATCGCGTTCGAAAGCAGGTTGCCCACCACTTGCCGCACACGAATGGGATCGCCCAGGAAGTAGCGCGTCTCCCCCTCACTCTTCTGGTTCAAGACCAAGGTCAGGCCTTTCGAGTCGGAGAGGGGCTTGAAACTCGTGTAGATGTCCTGGAAGAGGGTATCGACCCGGAAGGGGACCCGGTGGATCTCCATCTCCCCTGCCTCGAGGCGCTGGAAGTCGAGCAGGTCGCTCACCAGCGAGAGGATGTGGTCTGACGAGCCCTTCATGTTCTCCAGGTAATAGCGCTGGCGGCTGTCCGGGTGGCGGCGAAGGAGCAGCTCGATATAGCCCATGATCGACGAGAGAGGCGCCCGGATGTCGTGGCTGATCATGAGCATCAGCTTCTCGCGGCCCCGCAGAAGATTCTCGGTATAGCGCTTGGCCCGCTCCAGCTGCTCCCGGTAGTAGCGGCTCTTCTCGATGTCTCGCGTGATCAGGATGAGGAAGATGACGGCCACCACGACGAAGCCTCCCATCACCTGGGCCACCACGACCGACGTGCCGCGCAGGAGCTCTTGCCGGCGGTAGAGGCGATCGAGCGAGAGGTCCATCTCTTCCTCCTCGATGTCGCGAAGCATCTGGTTGATCTCCCGGTTGATCACCGTGTTGTTATAACGCAGGTTGGCCGATCGCTCCAGCATCTGGTCCAGGAGATGGCGGCGCTGGTCGGCGACGCTGTCCTGGAGGCTTTTCAGCACGCTCACGATCGTGTCGGTCGGGTTGTAGGCGCGGACGACGGTGTCTGTCAGCACCTGGCTCGTCGTGTTGACCACGATGCCCGTGTCCGCTTTCGTGGGGGCGAAGACCTCGGCCAGGCGGCGGAAGAAGTTGCGCCGGCGACGGGGGACGACCACGGTGTCTTGCTTTACCTCGACCCGCCGCTGGATCTCCACTTGCTGGGCCGAGGGGCCGATGATCGTATCGCGGATGGCGATCACACGCTCGATGTTCTCCGTGAAGAGGCTATCGGCGCTCATCTCCTCCCAGGCCCGCATAAGCTGGAGGGTGTTCCAGCGCTTCCGTTCGAGGAGGGTGTTGATGGTGTCGATCTTCAGGCGCTGCGCCGTGTCGGCCAAGAGCGTGCGCAAGGAGTCGAGGTTGGCCTTGGCGCGGTCGAGAGTCCGCCCGAACCGGCGGTAATGACCCTCCTCGATACCGATCACTTGGCCGAGGGCCTCGCTCTCGTACATCAGCGAGAGGGTGTTGGTGATGAGGGAGACCTTCTGCCGGCTCCGGTAGATGGGCGTGGGGTCTTCCTCGAGCACCCCCTTGACACTATTATAAATGTAGGCGACGGAGCACACGGCGAGCGTGACCAGGAGCGCGTAACTGATCACGACCTTCCACGTGATATGTCCTCCGGCAGGCTTCAACGGCCCGGCGTGTAGTTATACTCGAACGTGTAGTGGTAGCGGGCGCCACCGGTCACCTCGACGTCCATCGCCGTGATATAGCTGCCCATGAAGGTGTAGCTGAAGCGATACTCTTGCCGGTACGTGCCGGGATCGAGGACGCTGTAGCTGTAGGCCCGCTCGGGCAGCTGGCGGTTGAGCGTCCCATACAGGAGGTTGATGGGGCTGACGAAGTCGAACCCGAGCAGGTCGAACGTCGCGAGGGGCCTGAGCGGGAAGTTCTCCGGCCGCGTCAACGTGCCGTAGACGTAGGCCATCTCTTCCTTGTCGCGGGTGTAACGCGTCACGTTGCCGCCCTCCCACGTGAAGATGTCGGACAGGGGGTAGACACGCTCCTCATACCCTTCGCCGCTCTCCCGTGGCCAGCGCGTGGTCCACCCGATGGCGGTGAGCGACGAGCCGGTATATTGGTAGTCGTAAGTGTCCGACACGTAGATCTCGTTGGCCACTTTCTCGTTTTCCTTGAAAACCTCTTGCCGGGCGATCATCCCCCCCGACAAGGTATACTCGGCCTCCTTGAAGCCGGTCCGGGTCTCGGTGACGAGGAACTTGTCGTCCGACTGGATGAAAGCCCGCCGCGTGTTCCCGGCGAAGTCGATGCCGGAAAGCGTCCCGTCGGTGTTGTAGTCGACGGTGGCGGAGAAAACGGTGTTGGCCTGCCCCTCTTGGGCGCAGGTGATCCGCGTCAGCAGGTTCAGCGGGGCGGGCTCCACGGCGGGGTCGTCGTCTCCGCAGGCGGCCAGCCCCACGAGGGCCAGCGCCATCATTAAGCTTGAAAAATGTCTCATAGCGTAATCTTTCGTTTAATCGAGAGCAAATGTAAGATTTATTCTCCAATAGCCTGCAGGAATCGTTTCCAAATCGTCAGGGGACGGGCGCGGACGGGGTATCTCGCTTCGCTTGCCATTCGCGATAGGAATCGATCGAGGCGAACCAGACGCCTTCGGCCTGTATGCCGCCGGCCTCGAAGTGAGCGCCTTGGCGGATGGCGCTCGCCAGTTCCTTGGAGGGGCGGAAGACGACGCGCGGGTGGCGGATCAGCCTCGCCGCGAAGTCCTCGGGTTCCTCGACACCCTCGCTGCCGAACTCGACGCGGAGCGTCCCCAGACGGCCCAGGCGCACGGGGATGCCCTGCAAGAGGAGGTTGGGCAAACGAGTGGAGATCAACTCCAAGCCCATCTTCAACTCGAAGGGCGAGAGCGTGGTATGCGTCGTCACCATACGGCAAAACTCGTCGGTTTCCATCGTGGAGACGGGGGCGGGCTCGGCATGCCACTGGCCCTTCTTCTCCGGGTTCAGCGGGCTTTCTTTCCTGGATAATTTATATTTCAACATAATAATGTATGATATAATGGTTTATATATATTCTTACACCTGACACCTATATCCTAATGATCCGAGCATATATATGCTATGGATAATAACATATATATGTTACCGATGCCAGCATATATATGTTAACACGAGTGGCATATATATGTTCCTGTCGCGAAGATAGGAACTCTTCCCCACATTCACAAGTGATCCAGGAAAAAGGAGAGCGGATCAACGGCCGGGCTTAAGCTCGTCGGGGAGGCGGACGTCGGCGCCCCACATGAGCTTCTCGCGGAGGGTCTGGTAGAAGGTATGCCCGTGTCGCTTGACGACCTGCACGGCGTGCTCGGCCTTGCCGATGGTGAGCTCGACGCCCGTGGGGAAGATCTCGGAGCGGCCGTCGAGCGAGATCAGGTAGAAGCGGTTGCGGCTCTCGACGCGGAGACGGATGACACTCGTGTCGGGGACGACGAGCGGGCGGACGTTCAGCGAGTGCGGGGCGACGGGGCTGAGGACGAAGTCGCGGCACGCGGGGGCGATGATGGGCCCGTTGACGCTGAGGGAATAGGCCGTCGAGCCGGTGGGGGTGGCGATGACGAGGCCGTCGGCCTGGTAGGACGTCAGGTAGTCGTCGCCCACGAAGGTGTGGATGGTGATCATCGACGAGCTGTCGCGCTTGAGGACGGCGATCTCGTTGAGGGCGTAATTGTAGCCCCGGAAGGCGCGCTCGTGGGTGTGGAGGCGGAGGAGCGTCCGTTCCTCTACCTTATAATAGTTCTTGAAGATCTCGTCGAGCGTGTCCTCGATCTCATTCCCCCCCACATCCGCCAGGAAGCCCAAGCGGCCGGTGTTGATGCCGAGGATAGGGACGCGACGCTTGTTGACGCGGGCGGCGGTGCGAAGGAAAGTGCCGTCGCCGCCGAGGCTGAGGGCGAGGGTAAGGTCGAACTCGTCGCTGGTGAGGAGTCCGCTGACGGCGGGGCGGATGTCCATCGCCGAGCCCAGGTAATCGTAGAAGGCCTGGTCGACGAAGACCTCGGCCTCGAGGCTCGCCAACTTGTCGAACAGGCGGCGGATGACGCTCTTGCGCCCCGCTTGATGCTCACTGCCAAAAATGCCTACTTTCATGCTTTCGTCGTTTGGGGTTTAGAGGTTGATGTAATAAAGCAGCTCGTCGACGCGCCGCCTCAGTCCCGGATCGACGGTGCCCGCCTCCAGGGAGCAGGCGGCGACATCGTAGCCGAAGCGCTCGAAGCTCCGGACAACGGGCGAGGCGTCGGCGAGGTCGATCTTGAGGATCACCCGGCGGCGGCCCGTCTCCCGGTCCACGCTCGAGAGGAGGCTCAGGACATGGGCGTTGTTCGACTCGACGAGGCGGGCGATCTCCGTCAGGGCGTAGTCGCGCGGCCCGATGTCGAGGACGACGACGCCTCCCTCCTCCTCGGCCCCGCACCAGCGCGCGACCTCTCTCAGCAGGCGCTCCACACGGATCGCCCCCACGTATTTCCCCTCCTCCCCGACGACGGGCAGGAGCGTCAAGTCGTAGCGCGCCACGAGGGCCATCGCCTCGTGCAGGTAAGCCTCGGGCCTGAGCGAAGGCGCCATCAAGAGAGGCTTCCCGATGGGGGCGTCGAGGTCGTCCATCGCCAGGAGATCCCTCTCCGAGACCAGGCAGAGGTACTTCCCCCCCTCCAGCAAAGGCAGGTGGCGCAGCTTGAAGTCGTCCATCATGTCCAAGCCATCTAACGCCGTATCAACGCTTTTCAACGTGGGCGTCTCATCCGTTATGAAATCTTTTATCCGCATTTATGTTGAAGTTTCCTCAAAAGGGCTTACATTTGCCCTCGATTTCAGTGGCACAAAAGTAATCAAGAAATAGTATACGACAACAAGATATGACTAAATTAAGCGTAAACATCAATAAGGTCGCCACGATCAGGAACGCCCGGGGAGGCAACAACCCCGACCTCTTGCGTGTGGCCAAAGACTGCGAATCCTATGGCGCGGACGGCATCACCGTCCATCCTCGTCCCGACGAACGGCATATCCGCTACGACGACGTCTACAACCTCAAGCCTATTCTTAAGATGGAGTTCAATATCGAAGGTTACCCTTCAGACCGCTTCATCGACCTGGTCTGCAAGGTCCGGCCGACGCAAGTGACGCTGGTGCCCGACGCGCCCGACGCCCTCACGTCGAACGCCGGGTGGGATGTCCAGTCGAACTTCAACTTCCTGAGCGAGCTGGTCGAGCGGTTCACCGCCCATGGGATCCGCACTTCCCTCTTCGTCGGCACCGACTTGGAGAATATCCAATGGGCCGCCAAGACGGGTACCGACCGGGTGGAGCTCTACACCGAGCCTTACGCCAGCGCCTACGGGAAAGACCGTGAAGCGGCGGTCGCCCCCTTCGTCGCCGCGGCCCAATACGCGAAGAGCCAGGGCCTTGGCGTCAACGCCGGGCACGACCTGAACCTCGACAACTTGGCCTACTTCAGCCAAAGCATCCCTTGGCTCGAGGAAGTCTCCATCGGCCATGCCCTGATCTGCGACGCGCTCTATCTCGGCCTCCGGGAGACCATCGCCCAATACAAGACATGTCTATCTAATTCCTAATAAAATATTCACCCTCTAGAAACAACACATCCATGATGCTCTACTTATCGCAAGCGGCAACAGCCGGACAAATGCCCGAACTGACAACCCTCGCGCCCGAGGCGGCCGAGGCGGAGATGAACATTCTTGACCTGGCGGTGAAGGGTGGCTGGATCATGATCGTCCTGCTCATCCTCTCGTTGATGGCCGTTTATATCTTTATCCAACGATTGATCGTCCTCCGCCGGGCAAGCAAGGAAGACGAGAACTTCATGAACCGAATCAAGGACTACATCCACGAAGGCAAGGTGGAGTCGGCCCTCAACCTCTGCAAGAGTGTCGACACGCCCTCCGCCCGGATGATCGAGAAGGGCATTACTCGCCTGGGCCGCCCGATGAACGATGTCCTGATCGCCATCGAGAATGTCGGCAACCTAGAGGTCGCCAAGCTGGAGAAAGGCTTCCCCTTGATCGCGACCACCGCGGCCGGGGCGCCGATGCTGGGCTTCCTGGGGACGGTGACCGGTATGGTCCGTGCCTTCTTCGACATGGCCAACGCGGGGACGAACGTGGATGTCAGCCTGCTCTCAGGCGGTATCTATGAGGCGCTCGTGACGACAGTCGGCGGCTTGGTCGTCGGCATCATCGCCCTCTTCGCCTACAACTATCTGGTCACCCAGGTCGACAACGTCGTCAATAAGATGGAGGCCCGCACCATGGAGTTCATGGACTTGCTCAACGAGCCGGCGAACTAGACTTTATCTACCGTAATATAATATATAAGGTATGGCATTAAAAAGAAGGACAAAAGTCAACGAATCATTCAGCATGGCATCCATGACCGATGTCATCTTCCTTTTGCTTATCTTCTTTATGGTAACGTCGACCGTTGTCGTGCCTAACGCCATCAAGGTTACGCTGCCCCAATCCCAAAAGCAAACGGCGGCCAAGCCCTTGACCCGGGTGACGATCGACGCCAACTTGAACTATTACGTCGCGTTCGGCAACCAGAAGGAGACGCGTGTCTCATTCGAAGACATTACCCCCTTCCTGCAAGAAAGTTACGCGAAGGAGCCGGAGATGTTTGTCGCCCTCTATGCCGACGAGACTGTCCCCTACAAGGAGATCGTGAAGATATTGAATATCGCGAATGAGAATAAATTCAGGATGGTGCTCGCCACAAGACCTCAATAAGGCTTTCCCCCTATGCGTATGAAATGGAATAAAGACGACATATACGGCGCGATCGGCACGATCGTTTTCCATGGGATCATCTTGGCGATCCTGGGATTCACGATCATGCGGGCTCAAGTGCCGGAAGAGGACGGGGGTGTCCTGGTCAACTTTGGCAATATCGACGCGGCCGCTGGCACCTTCGAGCCCCAATACACGGGCCCGGAGGCCCCCCAAGAGACCGCCTCGACCAGCCTCCCGGAACCGGCCCCCGAGCCCACTCCTCCCGACCAAGGCTTGCTAACCCAAGATCTGGAAGAAAGCGTCTCACTCAATGAAGAAGAAGAGAAACGCGAACAAGAAGCCGAAGCGGAAAAGCTCCGGAAAGAACAAGAGGAACGGGAACGTGCCGCGGAAGAACGTCGCAAGCGACAAGAAGCCATCAGCAACCAAGTGGCCGACGCGTTTGGCGCGGGCCAAGCGGCAGGCAACAGCCAAGGAGACGCGCCGAGCGGGACAGGCAACCAAGGCAGTCCCTTCGGTAATTCAGACCATGGAGAAAACGAGGGAATCGGCGGCTACGGCTCCTTCGACTTGAATGGCCGTTCCCTTGGCGCTGGAGGATTGCCCCGCCCCGCCTACACGATACAAGAAGAAGGACGTATCGTCATCAACATCACGGTTAACCCCAAAGGGAACGTAATCTTCGCGGAAATCGGTCGAGGCACGAATATCGACAACGCCTCGATGCGCAGAAGCGCTTTGGAAGCCGCTCGAAAAGCTCAATTCAATAGCATTAGCGGGGCTAACAACCAAAGCGGGACGATCACTTATGTTTACCGATTAAAATAATATTGGCGTTTCCACTAAAAACCTTATATTTGCCTCCGGAACTTAAAAACAAATTGGATATGAAAAAAGCAATCGTATTCTTAGCGGAAGGATTTGAGGAAATGGAAGCGACGGGAACTGTAGACATTCTGCGTCGGGGAGGTGTCAACGCGTTAACCGCCTCCATCACGGAAGATTTGAACGTAACAGGTGCTCATGGCATGAAATTCATCGCGGACACGACATTAAGCACGCTCGACTTATCGGGCATTGACGCTTTGATTTTGCCCGGTGGTCTGCCTGGTAGCACGAACCTGAATGAATGCGTTCCTTTAAAAGAGGCGTTACTCAATCAATATCGGGAAGGCAAAATCGTAGCGGCTATTTGTGCGGCGCCACTCGTCTTAGGCGGATTAGGCTTATTGAAAGGTAAAAAAGCGACCTGCTATCCGGGATTCGAAACAAAAATGATCGGAGCGGAAGCGACAGGCAACGCGACGGAAACAGATGGCAACGTCATCACCGGAAAAGGTCCGGGCCTTGTCTTCCAATTCGGTTTAGCTCTCGTCGCCGCCTTACGAGGAGAAGCTACCGCGGAAGAAGTCGCCGCGGGACTGTTATTGTAGTCCTATTTTATCTAGAAGAACATTAGACTATTATAAACAATCCAAATGCCCGAAACGTTTTCCATTACGAATCCGTTCCGGGCATTTTCCTTTCATAAAACGCATAAAGTCAGCACAAGCAACAAAGCGAAAAGCAATACGTTCCGTGAAGTATGCCCCAAAGTGCGATTCAAAGCCTTCCCTCTTTTCCGGCGCAACTCCAACCATGTGCTGATCGCAAGCGCGAAATAAGCTCCATATAAAATGATCAACCAAATCGGCGCGTAAGCAATCAAAGGCAAACAAATAAGCATAGCCAAAACAAGATTCACCAAATAAAATCCTAAACCAAAACGCCGGCCAAACAATACAATCGACGTCCGTTTCGAAGCCTGCTTATCCTGCTCATAATCCCGATAATTATTCACGACCAAAATATTAATCGACAACATGCCAATAGCCAACGAGAGCAAAAAGGCCAAGAGAGAGAACTCGAGCGCCTGCACATAATACGTATAACAAACCGGGATAATCCCATAAAAAAGCAACACGCAAACATCCCCCAAACCATGATAAGCTAAAGGATAAGGCCCCGCGGAATAAGCCAACACGCATACCGCGATAGCCAATCCCACAAAAATCAATTCCCATCCCGCATAAAAAAGCAAACCACAACCTAAAGCACATGCCAACGCTAACATAAGGAAGGTCCCCACCAACATGTCCTTAGGCGTTATCCAACCAGACGCGACCGCACGCTCAGGCCCCAAACGATCCGAACCGTCTGCTCCTTTCTTAAAATCAAAATAATCATTGGCGAAATTACTGGCGATTTGAGCGAACAAGGCGACGCCCAAACATAAAATCGCCGCTCCCACCTTAAAAACATCATCCCGGTAAGCTAAGGCGACACCTACCAAGACCGGACTGATCGACGCCGCTAAAGTCTTAGGGCGAGCCGCCTCCATCCAAGCGGTAAACTGATTCTTTTTCATCATCTTATATCCATTCAAAAATTAGGTCCATGCGCGTCGTTAAATTATCCAGCAAATTTATAACAATATTTTATTCCATCTATGATATATCAATTAAACCTTTTATCTTCGCGGCATGAAAAGGATATTATTCATATTAGGCTTGCTGATGTGCGCACTCTTTCTTGCGCCAGAGGATCATGCGGTCATGAGCGAGAACAATCTTCGCTACGCGCAAGAAAATGCCTTTATGAATGAAGATTCACAAACGAAAGATTTCCAACACAAGATAGAAATCTTAAGCAACGAATTAAAAGGAAGCAATTGCTTAACGCCACGTAGAGCTTTCCAAACCATATCCCATAGCTTCGACATCCGCTTCCTTAAACATATCGAAAAAGAACATGCCTTGATTCGTCTAAAGAACGTGAACCAACTGAATAAGATCTATCAAACTTATTCCTATATCAATTCTTCTCACATATCCACACTTGAACACCGGATGGGAAAATACGTCTATTCCCTACGGAAATTAATTATTTAGTATTATTTGTTCCATAATTAACATGCGAACTGAGAACATTTCTTCTCAGGGTGTTTATTTTACCCATTTATCAAACAAATTAATACTAAATTATTATGACAAAAAAGAAATCGGGTAACGTACGTGTTTACCTTTATATTCTATTGACAATCGCCAGCTGCGTATTGGCTTGCAGCAATATTATTCCTAATAATTATGTGAAGCTCGTCGTCGTAATGGGGACGCTTGGATTCGGACTCTTTGGCATCATGAAAGGGTTAAGCACAACTACGAGTGAAGCTACGGTTGAGACTCCAAGCAAGGAGAAATAAGATTTTTAACGGGAATAATTTATTAAATCAATCAACATTTTAAACTTATTATCAAGATGAAAATTAGTTCAGACTTAATAGACGCACTTTTAATGCTTTCATGCATTATCTTAGTATTGGTTGGTACAACTTCATTTGAAAATCCGACCAACAAGACCATTATTATGGTCGTACTGGGTATTATCGCCATTTCATCCGCGGTTCTCCGCGTAATTAAGATGAAAAACGGACAAGATACCACACAACACTAGTTCATAAATATATAGAGAGAAGGATTTCCTGTTGCCGCATCGAGGGGACTCGAGGCTATTTGAGACACTTTTTTTCTACCTATAAATAACTTGCTGTTTTATTCTCTTGGATAAAGTGAATGTTTGAGAACATCTACTACGCTTGACAGCAGGATAATCCTCTCTCTAGTGCTTTTCCCCACCCTACCTAAACCTACGTATTAACAAGCCACAAAACCGGACAAAACGCCAAATCCTATACTATTCTTTGGTTTCTATGTTCCATTTTTAATTCCTTCTCCTAAAGACCAATAAGAATCCTTATTTTTACACGTAATAAGGAAAAAACAATATTCATAAACCGTTTGGCAGCATGAACAATCTAAGCGTAAAAAATAATATCGACAAGAATTATCTCCAAAAATATAGCTTGTTCCCCAAAGACATCAAATCCGGGCTGTTCTTACTTTGCGTTGAAGGGGAAGCTATCGTCTCCATTAACTTAAAGAATCACACGGTCAGAAAAAATGATTTCATCATCCTTCTTCCCGGAACCATTACCCATGTCGTAGACGCCACGAGTGATATCCTATTCTACAGTGTCGGGTTCTCAAAAGAATTCTTGACCAATATGGATTTCATCAAATCAACCATCAATATCATCCCGGTCATGAGTGAGCATCCCGTCTTGACCATGGATCCATCCCTCGCCGCTCTCTATCGGGAGGGTTATTTGCTGCTCGACAAGGCCCTGTCGATCCCCAAAGAATGCATCACCCACAATAAGGAACTGATCGTCGCGTTCCTAACCATCATCCTTCAAGGGACAGCCGACCTTTATGCGCAACATAAAGAATGGTTTACCACCAGCCAATATAACCGGACAAACGAGCTGTCGCGACGGTTTATCCAAATGGTTATGGAAAATTATAAAACGCAACACACCGTCTCATTCTACGCCTCCAGTCTAAATCTTTCCTTACCGCATTTCTGCACGAGCATCAAAAAAGCGCTGGGTATGACACCATTGGAATTCATCTCATCAGTCATCACGGTCGACGCGAAGGCCCGGCTGAGGGCGACAAACATGAGTGTCAAGGAAATCGCGTTTACGCTTGGATTCAGCAACCTTTCTTTTTTCAACAAGTTCTTCCGTCGGCATACGGGAATGTCGCCTCAAGAGTTCCGGAAGTCACTTGGATTAAGCTCGGTGGACGAATAAGAAGAGCACGCTACCGTGCGACTGGAAATGAACTGAACTTTCCGCGACCTACCTAGATAATCGTTGCCCGCTTTGCGTGAGTTATTATAATGCCTATTATTACCTCTTTATAATGCCTATTGTAAGCACCTAATAATGCCCATTGTAAGCACCTAATAATGCCTATTATGAAAAGGAGTCTCTCGCCAGGGGCAACATTTCACCTTTTCCTTTATAAAAGAGAGCTTTCCGCACAAGCTTCACGAGCGCTCAATAGCCAAAAGAGGGCGTACCTCTCTCGGCACGCCCCCCTCTTCGTTTTCATCTATTCCTTGGACTCTTCCATCAATGGGAAAGCATCTCCGGCGTGATCGCCGTAAACTCCGTCGCGTTCGCCTCGCGGAGACTAACACTGCCGTCATTCCAATTGGAAGGCCAACCACCGATAATGTGACCTAAGAAGACCAACTTGATCTCATGCAGACCCTTCGCTAAAGCGGCTGACGTATCATGACGAGAGAAACGTTTTACCTCGCCACCATTATTCACCATCAACTTGCCATCAATCCAGACTTCCTCCAGATTCGAGGAGATGAAGTAAACACCATCAGCCGGGATATTGACATAACCCGTAGCGACCGCCGCATATTGTTTCACACCACGCATCGACTCGGGAGCGGGCACTTGCGCCGTCAACTCGCGGGTCTTGGTGATCACTTTCTTGGCACGAGGTTGGGGTTTCTTCGCCTCAAAATCCGCGACAGAAAGATACATCCCGTCATAGACTTCCATTGAGAGGCCCGGCGTAGTCTTATCAACCGTCTTGGCGGGCGCCAACGGCTGCTTCTCGACTTGAATCGTACGGACACGGCTCATCTTTTCCGACGGGAGAACAGAGGCGATCTTCAGCGTCGTGGTTTCCGTAAGCTCGATCGGAGCCGTATAGGCTGTCGAAGCGGGCGTCGGCTCAGAACCATCCAACGTATAGACCATCTTGACCGGACGACTGGTTTGGAACGTCAACGTCGCCTTATCCGTAAAGGCCACGAAGTCGCATGAGCCATTCGGCTGCTCGGGCAGCGGGATATGATAGTTCACGCCATGCGCGTCGAGGCGGACATAAGCGTTCTCCACACGGCGCTCAAAGTCCTTGTAGTCCTTCCGGTCTAGCGGTGTCCAACCAATCTCGGCCACGGCCAGGATACGCGGGAAGATCATGTAATCCCGTTTTTCCTCCGTATACATATATTCCGCCCATGTATTGCCTTGTACGCCAAGGATCATATCGCCTTTTCCGATTTGGGCCAAGGTGTCAGGGATCGGGTTGTAGCTGTAAGTCTTCTCCAGCGGCGTGTAACCACCAATCGTGACTGGCTCGATCTTCGAGTCGCCTTGATAAGCGTCAAGATACATGCCGTTTCCACCCGGCGTCATGATCACCGTATGGTCCATAGACGCCGCGGCGATACCCCCTTGCTCTCCTCGCCAGGACATGACCGTTGCGGTCGGCGCCAAACCACCTTCCAGGATCTCATCCCAACCGATGATCTTCTTGCCTTTAGTCGCCAAATATTTTTCCATGCGCTGAACGACATAGCTTTGGAGTTTCTCCTCGGCCGTATGCTCCTTGTCATCCCTCAAGCCTTCCTTGCGGATGCGAGCTTGACAAAGCGGACATTTCTCCCAGCTCGTCTTGGGGCACTCATCACCACCGATATGGAAATACTCGCTCGGGAAGAGCGGTACCATCTCGTCGATCACGTCCTCCAGGAACTCGAACATATCTTCTTTACCCGGGCACATGACGATGTCTTCCACACCCCAAATGATCCGTGGAGTCCCCGGCTCGCCTTTACAAGAGAGTTCCGGATAGGCCGCGATGGCCGCCATCTCATGTCCCGGCAATTCCAATTCTGGAATGACCGTGATGAAATGATCGGCAGCATATTGAACCACCTCCTTGATCTCCTCTTGCGTATAGAAACCGCCATGCTCCGTACCCTCACCTTCGACGCGTTTAGAACCGACCTCCGTCAGCTTCGGGTATTTCTTGATCTCGATTCGCCAACCTTGATCATCCGTCAAATGCCAATGTAAACGGTTGATCTTGAAAAGCGACAAGACGTCGATGTATTTCTTCACGTTCTCGACCGGCATGAAGTGGCGGCAGGGGTCAAGCATGATTCCCCGGTAACCAAACCGCGGCTCATCCTTGATGGAGACCACCGGAGTCTTCCAATAGATCCCCTCGACCACTGTCGAACTTTCGATCTCGGCTGGCAACAATTGCAAGAACGTCTGCATGCCATAGAAAAGGCCTTGCGGGGTCTTAGCCCGGATCGTCAGTTTCTTCTCGTCCATATCCAAAAGATAGCCCTCATCGTTCACGTCTACGGACGAGTCGATCAAAAGAGCGATTCCTCGCGACGGTTCACTGTCGTCGACAACCGTAATGCTATAACCCGTCGGCTGGTTCAATTTCGCGGCAAAAAACTCGCCTACCACTTTCGCCTCCGGTGAGGAAGCGTAAATTTTCATGCTAGAGCCAAGTTTAAAGAAACCCGTCTTTTGTTCCAGACTAACAGGCGTAGGAATAATGTTTATCCCTCGATTATAGGGTTTCACTTCTTCGGTTCCCCCACAGGAGGTCAAAACCGCGAGCGAAACACCCACACATAATGACACTAAGAACTTTTTCATTGTCCTTCCTTTGTTATTTAATTTATAAATCAGTTTCACCAAGCGAATAGAGGATAATCCTTCATCATCGCGTTGACTTTCTCCCGTACGGAAGTGATGGTCTTCTCGTTCTCCGGATCCGACAAGACCGTATCGATCATCTCCACGATCTCGCCCATCAGAGGCTCCTTGGCGCCACGAGTCGTGATCGCCGGCGTACCGACACGGATACCGGAAGTCTGGAACGCGGAACGGCTGTCAAACGGCACCATGTTCTTGTTCACCGTAATATCAGCGGATACAAGTGCCTTCTCCGCGACCTTACCCGTCAAGTCGGGGAACTTCGGCCGCAAATCGATCAACATGCTGTGGTTGTCCGTACCGTCGGAAATGATCTTATACCCCATATCCATGAAGGCTTGGGCCATCGTGGCGGCGTTCGCCTTGACTTGCTTCTGATAGACCTTATACTCCGGCTCCAACGCCTCGCCGAAAGCGACCGCCTTCGCCGCGATCACATGCTCCAACGGGCCACCTTGAGTCCCCGGGAATACGGCCGAATCCAATAACTGGGACATCTTCTTGACAACCCCTTTGGGCGTTTTCTTACCCCAAGGATTATCAAAGTCTTTCCCCAACAAAATGATGCCACCCCGCGGGCCGCGCAAAGTCTTATGCGTCGTGGAGGTCACGATATGCGCATACTCCAACGGGTTATTCAACAAGCCCGCGGCGATCAAGCCCGCCGGATGCGCCATGTCGATCATCAGCAAAGCGCCGACCTTGTCCGCGATCTCCCGCATCCGTTTGTAATCCCATTCCCGGGAATAGGCCGAGCCACCACCGATGATCAATTTCGGTTTCTCGCGCAAAGCGACCTCCTCCATCTGGTCATAATCCACCCGACCGGTCTCTTCCTTGACGTTATATTCCGTCGCGCGATAAAGGATACCCGAACTATTGACTGGAGATCCATGCGACAAGTGGCCGCCATGCGCCAAATTCAATCCCAAAAACGTATCGCCCGGATTCAATACGGCCAAAAGGACCGCGGCGTTCGCCTGAGCGCCCGAATGCGGTTGCACGTTAGCCCATTCCGCGTTGAAGAGCTTCTTCAGGCGCTCGATCGCGATCGTCTCGCTCTGGTCGACCACCTCGCACCCGCCATAGTAACGATGCCCGGGATAGCCTTCCGCGTATTTGTTGGTCAGGCAACTACCCATCGCTTGCATGACTTGGTCACTCACAAAATTCTCGGAAGCGATCAACTCAATGCCTTTCAGTTGGCGTTGACGCTCCTTCTCAATGATGTCAAAAATGACACTGTCTTTTTTCATCCCTATAAATTATGCTACTGATTTAAATTATTCGTTTATTCCCATTTCGTCAGCGTCACGTTCCGGAATTGGACATCCTTGCCCTCACTTTGGAGACCAATGAATCCTTCCTTCACCTCGTTCGTTCCCGTATTCTGGTAAACGCCGTTCACATAGACCGTGATCACGCCATCTTTCACGAAGATATTGGCCTCGTTCCACTCGCCAGCAGGCTTCTCGCTCGACTCCGCGTGTTTTTTCACCACCGGGAATTGCGGACGTTCCGTTCCGGGGCGTTGCTGATACTCCACCAAATCGGAACCGCCCAACAAGACGAAATCGCCCGCGTCGCCCGCGTGAAGCTGGCACTCGATCCCGTTCGGGAACGGATTCTTCGGATCCGCGATCAACAAGAAGATTCCGCTATTCGACTCCACGCCCTCCGGCCAGCGCCACTCGACGTGCAGCTTGTAGTTCGCGTACTTCTCTTTCGTATACATGTAGCCGAAGGGATTGCCCTTGATGTGGATCAGGCCACCCTCGACCGAAAAGACTTGCTCCGCCGGCACGGCGTTCTTATCGACCACGAAATTCCAGTTCGACAAGTCTTTTCCATTAAACAACTTCACTGTCTTTTGGGCAATCGCTTCCCCCGACAGGCCAAGGCCGCATACCATAAGCGCGGCCCACAAAAGCATTCTTTTCTTCATATACCTATTTATTATATAATTTATCCCTTTTAATCCCCCGTCCAGGGAGGCCCTTGCCACCTCCGTACGCTGGCACCGCCACACTCAATCGGCGATCAATTTCCGATAGCGAACCCGCTTCGGCTCCACATAGCCCATCTCTTTCCGCTTGTAGGCTTCATACTCGGAATAAGTCCCCTCATAGTAAACCACGTTCGAATCGCCCTCGAACGAAAGGATGTGCGTGCAAATACGATCCAAGAACCAACGGTCGTGCGAAACCACCACCGCGCACCCCGCGAAATTCTCCAGGCCTTCCTCGAGGGCCCGCAGCGTGTTCACGTCGATGTCGTTGGTCGGCTCGTCGAGCAAAAGAACGTTCGCGCCGGCCTTCAAGGTCAAGGCCAGATGCAAGCGATTCCGCTCGCCACCCGACAAGACCCCGCACAACTTCTCCTGGTCGGAACCCGAGAAATTGAATTTCGACAAATAAGCCCTGCTATTCACTTCCTTATCGCCCAGACGAATGAATTCCTGGCCACCCGAGACGACCTGATAAACCGTCTTATTCGGGTCAATATCCTTATGGGTCTGGTCGGCGTAACCGATCGTCACGGTCTCCCCGACCTCAAAGCTCCCCTTATCGATCGGCTCCAGTCCCATGATCATCTTGAACAACGTCGTCTTACCGGCGCCATTCGGACCAATCACGCCCACGATGCCATTGGGAGGAAGCGTAAAATTCAAATCATCAAACAAGAGCTTATCTCCAAAAGCTTTCGCCACATGGTGCGCCTCGATCACCTTATTGCCCAATCGCGGGCCATTGGGGATGAAGATTTCCAATTTCGCTTCCCGTTCTTTCTGATCCTCGTTCAGCAAGCGCTCGTAAGAGTTCAGGCGGGCTTTCCCTTTCGCGTGCCGGGCCTTGGGCGCCATGTTAATCCATTCCAGCTCGCGCTCCAAGGTCTTCCGGCGTTTGCTAGCCTGCTTCTCCTCTTGCGCCATCCGCTTGGTTTTCTGGTCCAGCCAAGAGGAATAATTGCCTTTCCATGGGATGCCTTCTCCCCGATCCAGCTCCAGGATCCAACCGGCCACGTGGTCCAGGAAATACCGGTCGTGCGTGATGCAGATCACCGTCCCGGCGTATTGTTGCAAATGCTGCTCTAACCAATCGATCGATTCCGCGTCCAAATGGTTGGTCGGCTCATCCAATAGAAGCACGTCCGGCTGCCTCAACAACAAACGGCACAAGGCCACCCGGCGACGCTCGCCCCCCGACAAGGTATCGACCACCTGGTCCTCTGGCGGACAACGCAAAGCGTCCATCGCCCGTTCCAGCTTGGTGTCCAAGTTCCAAGCGTCCATCGCGTCGATCTTGTCTTGCAATTCAGCCTGCTTGTTGATCAGCGCGTCCATTTTATCCGGATCCTCCAAGACCTCAGGGTCGCCAAAGCGCTCGTTCACCGCCTCGTATTCTTTCAAAAGATCCACGACCTCCCGCACGCCTTCCTGCACGACCTCTTTAACCGTCTTGCCCGGCTCCAGCTTCGGATCCTGCTCCAAATACCCGACCGAGTAACCCGGCGAGAACACGACCTCTCCCTGGTAATCCTTGTCGAGCCCGGCGATGATTTTCAACAACGTCGACTTGCCCGAGCCATTCAAACCGATGATGCCGATCTTGGCTCCATAGAAGAACGAGAGATAGATGTTTTTCAATACTTGCTTCTGTGGCGGGAAAATCTTGTTCACGCCCACCATTGAGAAGATGACCTTCTTGTCGTCTGCCATATCCAGAAGTTTTTTGTCTTACCTTAAAATAAAAATGAGGTAGCCACCTTGATCGCGTCAAGGCAGCGACCTCGATCACAAAACATAACTTGCTTATCCAATATACGTCTCCATGAACTTCGCCTTTGGCGCGGGCGAGATCGTCACGCCTTTCGTGTCGGCCGGCATCAAGATCGTTTGTCCTTGATGCACGAAAATCTGATTGCCTTTATCATCCGACACGGAAGCTTTCCCTTCCATGCAAATATAGACCACGAACGAATCCAGCTCCGAGAAATCGCGGCTCATCATCGCGTCGACATCCATCAAGTTGGTCGTGAAATACTTGCAATTCGCCAATTCGATGGTCGCGTTCGTATGCGCCTTGTAATGCGTACGGTAATCGGGATACCACGTGTAATCGATCGCGTCTTTCGCCAACTCCGTATGCAACTCACGCGTATTGCCATTCGCGTCTTTCCGGTTATAATCATAGATACGGTAGGTGATGTTGCTGGTCTGCTGGATCTCGGCGATAAAGCAACCCGCGCCAATCGCGTGCACCCGGCCGGCCGGCAAGAAGAAGACATCGCCCTCGTTGACATGATAGCGTTGCAAAACATCCATGAACGTATTGTCTTTGACCCGTTGGACATACTCTTCCGCGTCGATCTGCTTGGAGAAGCCCGAATAAAGGCAAGCGTCTTTCGTCGCCTTGATCACGTACCACATCTCCGTTTTGCCAAACGAATTGTGACGAGCCTTCGCCAACTCATCGTTCGGATGCACTTGGATCGACAAATTATCGCGGGCATCGATAAACTTGATCAATAAGGGGAACGTCGTCCCGAAACGATCCACCACTTTTTGGCCAAGCAATTGAGGCCCGAACTGACGAATCAAATCATCCAACGACTTCCCTTCCAACTCACCATTCGCCACGACCGAATAATTGCCCTCGACATGCGACAGCTCCCAGCTCTCGCCTATGCCTTCCTCTACGGGAGAGATTTCCTTAAACGGGCAAATCGCGGAACCACCCCAAATGATCTTCTTCAGGATGGGTTTAAATGTAAATGGATACAACATCATTATTATATTACTTTTTTTGTTTGACTTTCCTTAAGACCACGGCGCTTCGTGCCGGTATGTAGATTTTCAACCATTCTTTCTTTTCCTTCTTATATAATGGATCGTATTGCGTGAAATGGTGAACGCTGTCGTCCGCCAGACCAAATCCGCCGAACTGGGGCGCGTCCGTATTCAAGACCACCTCGTATTCGCCCTTCGGCACCAGGAAGCCATAGCCCGTAAACGATTGGGTGGGGTTAAAGTTGAAGACGAACACCAAATCCTTGCGCCGATAAGCCAAGATCTGGTCGCCGTCGCTATCCCAAACCTTCAGGAGCGGCGTATCCTGGAAATTACGGACACCGCTAATCACGCGCAACATGGCTTGATCGAAATCGCCCAAGAAATGATACTTCAAGTCCATGTTATCCACCAAGTCCCATTGCCGGCGGGCGTACTTGTAGGACCAGCCGTTGCCTTCACGCGGGAAATCGATCCATTCCGGATGGCCGAACTCATTCCCCATGAAATTCAAATACCCGCCGTTGATCGTGGAAGCTGTCACCAGACGGATCATCTTATGCAGGGCGATCCCTCGCTCAACCATGAAATTGTGATCATCCTTCTGCATGTGCCAATACATGTCGGCATCGATCAGGCGGAAAATGATGGTCTTGTCGCCCACCAAGGCCTGGTCGTGACTCTCCGCGTAGCTGATCGTCTTCTCGTCGGCCCGGCGGTTGGTCGTCTCCCACCAGATGGCGGACGGATGCCAATCCTCATCTTTTTTCTCCTTGATCGTCTTGATCCAAAAGTCCGGGATGTTCATGGCCATCCGGTAATCGAAACCATAGCCGCCATCCTCGATCTTGGCCGCCAAGCCCGGCATGCCGCTCACTTCCTCCGCGATCGTGATCGCGTTGGGATTCACCTCATGGATCAGCTTGTTCGCCAACGTCAGGTAAGCGATCGCGTCGCCATCTTGATGGCCATTGAAATAATCCCCATAATTGCAGAACGCCTCGCCCAAGCCATGGCTGTAGTAAAGCATCGAGGTCACGCCATCAAACCGGAACCCATCAAACTTATACTCGTCCAGCCAGAACTTGCAATTCGACAAGAGGAAATGCAGCACCTCGTTCTTGCCGTAATCGAAACACAAGGAATCCCAAGCGGGATGCTCCCGGCGTTCGCCCTCATGGAAATATTGTGAATAAGAACCGTCGAAACGGCCCAAGCCTTCCACCTCGTTCTTGACCGCGTGGCTATGGACGATATCCATAATCACCGCGATCCCTTGGCTATGCGCCTCGTCGATCAAGCGCTTCAAATCGTCTGGCGTACCGAAACGAGACGACGCGGCGAAGAAGCTGCTCACGTGATAACCGAACGACCCATAATAGGGATGCTCCTGGATCGCCATGATCTGGATCGCGTTATAGCCATCCTTTACCACACGGGGAAGCACGTTCAGCCGGAACTCATCGTAGGTGCCGACTTTCTCATCTTTCGTGCCCATCCCGATATGGCACTCATATATCAATAAAGGTGACTTCTTAGGCTTGAATTTTTTACATTTGATCTTATAGGGCTTCTCCGGGTTCCAGACTTGCGCGCTGAAGATCTTCGTCTCCGGATCCTGCACGACCCGACGGATCCACGCCGGGATCCGCTCGCCCGAACCGCCGTTCCACTCGACCAGCAGCTTGAACAAATCGCCATGCCGCAATTGATCCTCCCCCAACGAGATTTCCCATACGCCGTTCGGCAGGCTCCTCAGCCGGTATTTCTCGTCCTTTTGCCAATCATTAAAAGTACCGATCAAATAAATCGCCGTGGCATTGGGCGCCCACTCCCGGAAGACCCAGCCTTTAGGCAGTTTTTGCAATCCGAAATAAAGATAACCGGACGCCATTTGAGACAACGTTTGCTTACCATTATTCGTCAAGCTCTTTTCCTTATCAATCACATATTGATAACGCCCTTCTATCGCCGACGAATAGGGTTCTAGCCACGGATCATTTTTAATCAAATTTAAAGACTCCATGATTATTTTAATTGGTTAGTCAGCAAAGGTAGGAATAAAAACGAAAACGCAAGGACTATATCCGGGAAAATGCGCCTTTCTGGCATGGCTTTTCATGAAAAACTCCGCGAGGTTTTTGTCCCTTAGAAAAAACGATCTTTGTAACACGCTGAAAATCTTACTGCACGTGCGCGACGGCCGTTCCAGCCGCTGGAACGCCCATTTCACACGTGCGACGGCCGTTCCAGCTGCTGGAACGCCCATTTCACGTGCGCGACGGCCGTTCCAGCTGCTGGAACGCCCATTTCACGTGCGCGACGACCGTTCCAGCCGCTGGA
>CASFXH010000025.1 GCA_949298575.1 uncultured Parabacteroides sp. | reverse complement strand
CTCCACCGCGACTCGCGGTGAGCCCTCGACACCCGGATTCGCTCCACCGCGACTCGCGGTGAAGCCCCGACACCCGGATTCACTCCACCGCGACTCGCGGTGAAGCCCCGACACCCGGATTCACTCCACCGCGACTCGCGGTGAAGCCCCGACACCCGGATTCGCTCCACCGCGACTCGCGGTGAGCCCTCGACACCCGGATTCGCTCCACCGCGACTCGCGGTGGAATGAAAAAATATTTTTTTAAAGGTCGCGGACTTATTTTTCCTTCAAAAAACTTATCTTTAACGTGAGTTCGATATAAAATAAAACATAGTTAGTTGCCCGTCATTGACAAAACAAACGTCAATGGCGGGCTTCTTATCAAAGAAGCAGTATGCGGCGATAGCGGAGAGCGAGTTGGCGATGAAGTTATTGAAGGAGCGGTGTCTGGAGTGTTCAATCTGGGCGATGTTCTTCAACTCGTCGTTGACTGTTTCAATCAAAGCGCGTTTTCTCAGCAGGATTTTGTCCGCTACGCTCATCAGGGAGCTCTTCATGTTGTTCTTCACTTTAAATTTAATGCTTTTATCGCTATGTTCCTAATTTTCAAACGGATATTTTTAATTCTTATATCGAACTCACGTTATTATAAGGTCGTCACTATTGGATTATAATGACCTTATGATAGGCATTATAAAAGTACATGGAAAGGCCTCCCGTTTTTTGCGGTTTTACGGTTCGCTCTGCTATCTTGAGGTGGGCAGGGTTAAACCCCGTTTACCGTGGAAAATCGTCTTCGCGGCATCCGGAAAAAAGAAGGCACCCCGCGTGCGCTTCGCGAAAAGCGTCGTGTCGGGGTGCCTTGTATTGATGGAGGGAAATATTATTTCAACTCCTTGATGCGGATGTTGCGGAACTTGACGGGCGAACCGTGCCCTAAGAAGCCGATGTGGCCTTTCTTGTTGAAGAGGCCGGGGTGCTCCTTGCCGTCGGGCGTGCCGTTGGCTACGGCTTCGCGGATGTTGCCGTCCAGGATGACCACGCCGTTGAGGGTGACGCGGATATGGTCGCCATCGGCCATGATCTCTTCCGTGTTCCACTCGCCGACCGGCTTCATCGCCTCCTTATGCTTCTCGTTAGCGGGGAGGATGCCGTAGACCGAGCCGTGGTGTTGCAGCGGGGTGATGTCGCTGTAGATAGCGTTCTCGCAGTCCAGCACTTGGATCTCCATGCCCACGTAGGCGGCGTCGCCCTCCATGGGGGTGCGGATGCCGATGCCGTTGTTAGCGCCCGGCGTCAGTTGGAAATCAAAGCGGTAAATGAAGTTCTCATACTCGTTTTTCGTGTAGAGATTGCCGCCGAAGCTCTGGCTGGGATCCATCACGATGCAACCGCCTTCCAGCTTGTAGTCGACTGTGTTACCGGTCCATTCGTACATGTTCGTCCCGTCGAAGAGCACTTTAAAGCCTTCCTTTTGTTCCTCTTCGGAGAGGACGAAAGGCTCTTGGCGCTCCAACTCCTTGACGTAGATGTCGCGATAATAGACCTTGCTGCCGTGGGCTTGAAGCTCGATCTGTTCGACGGGGAAGATGGGGCGCTTGCGATCCCAGAAGTTCTCGAGGATCACGTTGTCGACCACTTTCTCGCCGTTCAGGAGGACGGTTACACGATCGCCAACCATCTTGATGTAGAAGCTGTTCCATTTGCCCAGCTTGTTGTCGGCCACCTTCGTGGGTTTGCTCTCGTTCACTTGGTTGTTGTAGAGGCCACCCGACCCGACTTGCGCGCCGACGTCGACGCGGGCCGTGTCCCAGATCTGGACTTGAGGCGTCCCGCGGAGATAGATGCCGGCGTCGGCCTCAGGTCCCTTCGGGTCGAGCATCCAGTCGACATACATCTCGAAGTCGCCATATTGCTTGACGGTGCAGAGGTTGTCGAAGCCCTTGCCGTCGAAGACGAGCAAGCCGTTCTCCACCTTCCAGTCGCGGCGCATGTTCTCGTCGGCCTTTTCCTGTGCTTTCGCCAGTTGCGCCGGGGTCATTTTCGCCCGTGCGATGGG
Source organism: uncultured Parabacteroides sp. (assembly GCA_949298575.1). GTDB lineage: Bacteria > Bacteroidota > Bacteroidia > Bacteroidales > Tannerellaceae > Parabacteroides. The sequence goes on along the minus strand of CASFXH010000025.1, from coordinate 41,522 downwards.
GTTTTCCACCAGACCTTTCCAGCCGCTCAAGTCTTTTCCATTGAAGATTGAGACGAAACCAGTGCCTTCCGGCATTTCCGCCAAAAATTGTTTCAGGGCGTCGCGATCGTAGCGGGCATCCTCGCCATCGAACAGTGGCAAGACCCGGTTCAGGATCTCCCGCACGTTGTCGCCGGCATATTCCTTGTGGTCGCGGGCGATATTCCAGACCGCGTAGGTCGCCGCCGAACGGACGGAAGCGTCGCTATCGTCCAGGAATTGGGCGGCATACATAAAGGCTTGGAACGTGCCGGTCTGTTGGATCTGCCGAAGGATAGCCACTTTCTGCTCGTTTGTCTTGGAGATTGCCATCGCCTCACGCAAGTCGAGCAAGCGGTTCTCGCCCGTGCGTCCCGGCGCCGAGACCAGTTCCACGTAGCGGTTCAGGGCCGCGTCGAACACTTGTCCGGAGCTGTTTTGGCAAACGCGGAACAACTCTTCCGCCACCTCATAGCCTTTCCAGGCCAATAAGGCTTCCAGTGCCGCGTCTTTCGCTGTTCCCGATCCGGTGTTGAAGCCCTCGACAATCATCTCGAGCGCTTTCGCCTCGCCTGTCGCGGCTAATACTTGGTAGTAAAGATGTTTTTTCCCAGAACCTGCTTGAACCATGCGTCGGCTGACGTTCTCCACTTGTGCTTGAGGCGCTTGTCGACTGATTGCGGCGATGATCGCTTCTTGGATGGGGACGATCGCCGTCTCTTTCGCGCTTTCCAACATTCCGCAGAGTTGCGTGAAGTCTTGTTCCGAAACCACGTCTTTCAAGGCGATATAAGCGGCTTCTTGCACCTTCGCGTCGTTTGAGTTAACTTGTTCAAGCACCGTGTTCAAATGCGTATCCGCCTTCCGGAGAGCCAACAGTTGCAACCCCGCGATTTTTCCCTCGGGCGTGGCGGCCGGGATCACCTTGGCGACATTCTGGTCGATATCGCCCGGGAAAGCGGCCAGCGCGTCTTCTCCCAAAAGAATGATTTGCGAGTCGGTCGAGCGCAACAAGGCGGCTAAATTGGGGATGGCCGCCGCGTCGCCGATCTTGACCAATGTCCAAGCGGCCGCTTCACGGACCTCGTAAGGATTCTCCTCCGCGAGGAGGTCGAAGAGAACTTGGCGCAAGGGGAGATCGAAGCGGATGTCCAGGTTCTTGATCACGTCATGCTTACCGGCCCGTTTGCTTTCACGGCCCAGCCAGTTGACGATATCCACCTGCACTTCCGGATCCGCCTTTTGGATTTTCTTGGCGACTTCCACGTAAAGCGCTTGGTCGGCGAAATCGGAGGCGAAGTTAAGCGCGGCGTTCCGATAGCTCTTGTCTTTATCTTTTAAAGCTTTCAGGAGCAGTTTTGTCACTTCTTCCTTGTCGAGCGACATCAGGATTTGCAAGGCGGCTTCCCGGGTTTGGGTCATGCCCGCTTTAGTCGCTTTCTTCAAAAGGCTGTTGGCGGCTTTCTCGGCCGTCTTGGTGTCTCCTTGCGACGCGATCCGTTTGATCAGGGCGATGTAGGCTTCGTTGGCGCCTGTCTTTTCCATCGTATAGTTTGCGTTTTCCGCCGCGTCGGCCAAGAGGTCAAGCGAGGAAGCGGTCCCTAATCGGCTCAGGGCATAGAGCACGTCCTTGCGAGTTGATTCGTCGGAGCTGTTGAGCAAGGCTTTCAAGGCGGGTTCCGATTTCTCGACCCGCTCGTCGGCGAGGGCCAAGATAATGTTGCGTTTCGCCTCGTTGGATCCCATGCGCATCAAGAGTGCCGCGGCGAGGGCGTTTTCCGCGTTTTCGGTCCCGATCGTCGCCAAGGCCCGTGTTGCCGGTCCGCTCAGTTGTTCATCATTGAGGTAATCGGCCAACGCGTCGACGCTCTCATCCTGGCCGACCAATTGGAGCTGGCGGATGATGAACGCTTTGGTTTCCCGTTCCTCGACTTGTCCGAGCGCTTTCACGTAGGCTTTCGCCACGGTGGCCCGGGCGCTTTCCTCGCCTTTGGCCATCACGTAGTGGGTCAGGCCGCTTAAGGCGTAATCGACTTGAGCGTTACTTCCTTGGCCGGGGGCATTGATCCGTTTGATCAGCGCGAGGACGCCGTCTTCTCCCGTCGAGACCAGATCGTTGATCAACTGATTGTATTCCGCTTGCGTCTGGGCTGGCATTTGAGCCAGGACATCGGCGACGACCGTCGCGGACGTGCGGTTGGCCGGCGACTGGGCCAGCATCATTTGGGCACAGAGCAAAAGGGCGCTGATGGTGATATATGTCTTTTTCATCTTATCTGCTTAATAAATTTTCATTCTATATTCTTCCTTTAAATGTTCCATGGCGCTCGCATGGGTTGGTCTAGCAACCGGTTTGCGGCCTCGTCGTCGATAAATTCCAGTTTTACTGGATCGAAACGCAGCGTGCGGTTCAGGCGCAAGGCTACGGCACCCATGTTGACAAGCGTCGCCGAGCGGAACCCGTTGCGTTCGTTCAGGGCGAACGGTTGACGGGTCTTGACACATTGGATGAAATCGGTTACTTGCGGTTCCGGCTCCGGATAATCCGCCAGCTTCTTTTCCCAATCGGGGATATCGCAGATGAAATTCTTATAGACATTGCCTTTGGGGCCCGCGATGTACGGCGTATTGGGATCGCCATAGTCGCCTCCCCACAAAACGATTTGGCAACCGTCCTCGTAGGTGTAGGTGATGGAACGCCATGTGCCGACCGCGTCGGGATGTTGCTGAGGAGCGTCGACCTCGACCTTGATCGGGCTGGTCTCGTCTTTGCCAAGGAAGTATTGCACGGGGTCAATATAATGCTGGCCCATATCGCCTAAGCCACCGCCATCGTAATCCCAATAGCCGCGGAAGGTCTGGTGTGTCCGATGGATGTTATAAGGTTTGTAAGGTGCCGGCCCCAGCCAGAGGTCGTAGTCCAGTTCGGGGGGAACCGGTTGGGGCTCCAGATATTCTTTCCCAACCCAATAGAACTTCCAGTCGAAGCCCGTATGTTTGCTGATCGTCACTTTCAAGGGCCAGCCCAAGAGTCCACTTTGGACCAATTTCTTCAAGGGCTTGACAGGAGTGCCTAAGCCATAGAACGTGTCGGTGAAACGGAACCAGGTATTCAAGCGGAACATCCGTCCGTATTGCTTGACGGCTTCCATTACCCGCTTGCCTTCCCCGATGGTCCGGGTCATGGGTTTTTCGCACCAAATATCCTTGCCCGCTTTAGCCGCCTCGACCGACATGATGCCGTGCCAATGCGGTGGCGTGGCAATATGGACGATATCTACGTTCGGATCAAGGATCAAGTCACGGAAATCGTGATAGGCCGCGATCTTTTCTTTGACCAATTGCTTGCCTAATTCCAAATGGTTCTTGTCGACATCGCAAACCGCGACCAAACGGGTGCCTGCGTAGTCTACGTGTCCTCGTCCCATACCTCCCGTACCAATAATACCTTTCGTAAGTTGGTCGCTTGGCGCGATGAATCCCTTGCCCAAGACATGACGCGGCACGATCGAGAATACCGCGATGCCTCCCAGCGTTTTCAGGAAATCTCTTCTGTTTGTTTTCATGATTATAAAATGAATTAAGGATAATACATTGTCTTGTCTCTCTTACTTAAATTATCACAACGCGAACGCCGGTTCTCTCCGGATCCATTGTCCGCGGGTGAAATCCGGGAAGTCTACGACCGCTCCGCCTCGGGCGATCGACATTTCAGACAATCCGGAGATGGCGCTCCATGCCGCCGCGTCGTAGCAATCCATCGGTGCCCGTTTCTTGTTGCGGATCGCGTCGATGAAGTCGAACATCATGACGTAGTCCATCCCGCCATGGCCCGCTTCCGAAGCCTCGGCCCCGTGGGCTTTCCACAAGGGGTGGTCGTATCTTTGGAACCAATCGTCTGAGCTGTCCCACGTATGCGGTTTGGATTGGCCTTGTACGTAAACGTGGTCGCCATCGTTCATCCATAAGCCTTCTGTCCCTTGGATGCGGAAACCGAGTGAGTAGGGACGGGGGGAGTTGGTGTCGTGGGTGACGATCACGGTTTGTCCGTTCGCACATTTGATCATCGAGGTCACGATATCGCCCAAATTGAAACGAACCTTGGCCAATGGATGATCCGCCCCACCGTTATCGACCACGAACTTATGCAACCCTCGGGATTGGGTGGCCATCGCCGTCAAGGAGAGGAAGCGATTGCCCCGGTTGATGTCCAGGCAATTCGCCACGGGGCCGATTCCGTGCGTGGGGTAGATATCGCCATTGCGATGGACGGAGTGGTTCGTACGCCATTGCGCCTCGGCGTAAGCGGTCGGCCCCATTCGCAGGTCTCCGCTTCCCGGCACGTAATTGTAATGTTGCCCGTCGTTGAATTTTACCTCCCGTAAGTCGTGTTCATAGCCGCAAGTCGCATGAAGCAATTCGCCGAAAAGGCCTTGGCGGACCATGTTCAACGCAGCCATGCAGTCGCGGCGGTAGCAAACGTTTTCCATGATATTCAGTTGGCTCCCTGTTGCTTCGGAGACGTTGACCAAATCCCAGCATTCCTCTACCGTATTCGCCGCGGATACTTCGACGCCGACGTAGGGTACGCCCGCCTTCATCGCGGCTACGGCCATCGGCGTATGCCATTCCCAGGGGCTGGCGATGATGACGCAATCAAATTCCTCGTTGTCGAGCATTTTCAGGAATTCCCATTCGCCGCCCTTATAGACTTTCGGTGCAGCGACGTTGAATTGGGCGATATGTTTAAGTGTCCGGTCAATCGGCCCTTGTTGGATATCGCAGATTGCGACGATCTTGTTTCCGGGGATGGAAAGGACGTTGTTGATGTGTTCGTGGCAACGTGATCCGGTCCCGATGAAACCGAACTTCAATTTGCCGTCATCTTTTCCTGCGGGTTTCTTGGGGGAATTGTTTGCCGTTGAATGGTTGATGACAGCCGAGGCATTGTTCGCCATCGCTAAACCGGCCGCGCCAAGCCCCGCCGCCGATACCTTTTTCAAAAAAGAGCGTCTCGTATTTTCCATTATATATTAATGTATACAATTGTTGTAAGATTCTAAACCGCGAATGTAGGCAAATTTTCCCCATTTCCCGCCGATTCGTGAAAGGGGATTCTTCTGTTATTAAACATCGAATTGGTTTAAACTCATCCTAGAGCCAGATTCTTGCGCTCGCCTTCATTCTGGCATCGTCACGCGAAGTACTGTAGTTCACCATGTGAAGTACAGTGCTTCATATTCGCTAAATTGAAGCGAGTGGGTGTAATGTCCAGGATAAGTAGGCATGGGAAAGGACCTTAGCCGGAAAGTTTAAATCACTTCGTCTTTTTCCGGCTTGCTGTTTTCCTCGTTTTCAGAAGGTTGTTGATCTAAAGATTGGTTGATGGAATGGATGTAATCGAGTAATTCTTCTTTTCCTATCTTTTTCGCGGAAGAGGTATAGAAGAGTGGAGGAAGCTCTTCCCACGTCTCCAGAAGCTTATCGGAGTAGATCTTGACGTTCTCCCGGAGGCGGGTTTGACTGATCTTATCGATTTTCGTGAAGATGATCGCGAAGGGAATGCCTTCCTCGCCCAACCAGGTAATGAAGTCTAAGTCGATTTTTTGAGGGGCGTGCCGGCAGTCGATCAAGACAAATAAGCAAGTCAACTGTGCCCGTCCCAGAATGTAGTTGTGGATGATTTGACGGATTTGCTTACGGCCTTCTTCGCCTCGCCGCGCGAAGCCATAACCTGGCAGGTCGACCAAATACCAGCTGTTGTTGATCAGGAAGTGGTTGATCAAGGTCGTTTTGCCGGGCATTTGCGAAGTCATGGCTAGGCTCTTGCGGTTCGTAAGCATATTGATCAAGGAAGATTTCCCGACATTGCTTCGTCCGATGAATGCGTATTCAGGTCGATTTCCTTCGGGACATTTCCGGTAGTCGGTATTGCTGATGACAAATGTCGCGTTTTTGATTTCCATATCTTTAATTATTTTCGTGAATGATTGATAGCGGATTGAAGAGTCCGTTTGAAAGACAGGAGCCAAAGGCCCAGGCAAGTCAGCCCTCCGTTGATGATAAGCATCTCGTAGCTGAATTGGTAGGACAGGTAGCGCTGGGCCAGCTCGTCGAGCGCGAAGCAGAGCAGGGGAGAGACTACGCAAATAAAAGGCACGTAGCGGTCGCGAGGTTGGCATTTGGTGAAAAGGCCGAACGCGAACAAGCCCAACAGTGGCCCGTAAGTATAGGAAGCGATCATGTAAATTGCGTCGATCACGCTTCGGTTATTGACTGCCTTGAAGATTAGGATGATGACGGCGAAAAGGATAGAGATGGCCAAATGGGTTCTCAAGCGGACTCGCTTGGCCTTCCCGCTCTCTTCTTTCTGTACGCCCAGAATATCTACGCAAAAAGAGGTGGTGAGTGCCGTAAGAGCCGAGTCGGCGCTGCTAAACGCGGCGGCGATAATTCCAATAGTGAAAAAGAGCAAGATGCTTTGTCCCAAGATGCCAGAGGTGCAGAACATGGGCAGGATCTCGTCGCTCAAGGCGGGTAAGGGGATCTGTCGTTCGCTCGCCAACGTGAGCAACAGGACACCCAGCGAGAGGAACAGGAAATTGACCGGCGTGAACGCAAAGCCATACGTATACATATTCTTTTGCGCCTCCTTCAGGTTGCGGCAGGAGAGGTTCTTTTGCATCATATCCTGATCCAGGCCCGTCATGACGATGGTGATGAAGATGCCACTGAAGAATTGCTTGAAGAAATTCTGGGTGGAATGCCAGTCGCTAAACTCGAAGATGCGGAAGTGGGGGCTTCCCGCGATGGTCTTTGCCATTCCCATGAAGTCCAGGCCCATCGCCTCGTTGACTTGCCAAATGATGACTACCAGCATCGCCACGAGGCAAATCGCTTGGAGTGTATCGGTCCAGATAATAGTCTTGACCCCGCTTCGGAACGTATAGAGCCAGACCAAGCCGATGCTAAGCAGGGTCGTGACGAAGAAGGGGATGTTCCATGCGCTGAAAACGTGCGCTTGAAGGATTAGGACCACGAGGTAAAGCCGGGCCGCCGCCCCGACCAGCTTTGAGAGGAAGAAAAAGAGGGCTCCTGTCTTATAGCTCCGCGGACCGATCCGGCCTTCCAGGTAGGAATAGATGGAGGTCAAGCGCAGACGGTAGTAGAGGGGGAGAAGTACTTGGGCAATCAGGACATAACCGAAAAAGAAGCCGAACACGGTTTGCATATAAGTCATGTCGATTGAGCGTACCATGCCCGGTACGGAAACGAACGTGACGCCTGAGAGTGAGGTCCCGATCATGCCGATCGACACGATGTACCATGGCGACCGGCGCTCGCCCAAGAAGAACGCGTCGTTGCTGTCGCTCCGCCGGCCTGTGAGCCACGCGATGAGCAAAAGGACCGCGAAATAGGCCACGATAATCCCAAGGATAAGGTAACTATTCATCCGCTTGTTTTTGCCGCGAAGATACCGAATAATCAATGAAAGATGAAAAAAGATTGTACCTTTGCGCCCCGTGATTTGAAAAGACAAGTATGGCAGAAGGTACGAAAAATACGACAAGTAAGAGACGGCAAAAACCGATCATTATCGGTGATATGGGGCGCTTGCAACCCCAGGCCCGCGAGTTGGAGGAGGCGGTTTTGGGCGCGTTGATGCTCGAGAAGGACGCCTATTCCATCGTGAGTGAGATCTTGAAGCCGGAATGCTTTTACGAGAAGGCGCACGAGAAGATTTTCGCCGCGATCGTTGACTTGGCGGTTAGTCAGAAACCCATCGACATGCTGACCGTTACCGAGCAATTGAAGAAGCGGGGGGAATTGGACGAGGTGGGAGGACCTTTTTATATTTCCCAACTGACCAGTAAGGTGGCCAGCTCGGCCCATATCGAGTATCACGCTCGGATTATTGCCCAGAAATACTTGGCTCGTGAGCTGATTTCTTTTACCGCCCAGATCCAGGACAAGGCGTTCGATGAGACAATCGACGTGGATGATCTGATGCAAGAGGCCGAGGGCAAGCTCTTTGAGATTTCCCAGCGCAACGTGAAGAAGGACGTGACCCAAATCAACCCTATTATCCGCGAGGCGATGGAGATGCTTCAGAAGGCGGCCAACCAGAAAGAGGGCTTGAGCGGCCTTCGAACGGGCTTCGATGGGCTGGACAAGATCACTTCTGGCTGGCAAGACTCCGATCTCATCATCATCGCCGCCCGCCCCGCGATGGGTAAGACGGCTTTCGTCCTCTCGATGGCGAAGAACATGGCCGTGAACTATAAGATCCCTGTGGCGCTCTTCTCGCTTGAAATGAGCAATGTACAGTTAGTTAATCGTTTGATCGTAAACGTCTGCGAGATCCCTGGCGAGAAGATCAAGAGTGGCCGTCTCGAGAATTATGAGTGGGAACAGCTTGACTTCAAGATTCGCGAACTTTACGACGCGCCGATCTATATTGACGATACGCCGAGCCTCTCCGTCTTTGAGCTTCGAACTAAGGCTCGCCGTCTCGTTCGTGAACATGGAATTAAATGCATCATTATTGATTATCTCCAGTTGATGAACGCCAGTGGTATGACGTTCGGAAGTCGTGAGCAAGAGGTAAGTACCATTTCTCGCTCTCTTAAAGGCTTGGCCAAGGAGTTGAATATCCCCATCATCGCCCTTTCGCAGCTGAACCGTGGTGTCGAGGCGCGTCAGGGAGCCGAGGGGAAACGTCCGCAGCTGGCCGACCTGCGTGAGTCGGGCGCCATCGAGCAAGATGCCGACATGGTTTGTTTTATCCATCGACCGGAGTATTATAAGATTACGGAAGATGAGCGGGGCAACTCGTTGATAGGCTTGGCTGAAATTATCATTGCCAAGCACCGTAACGGCGCGACGGGCGATGTCCGTCTGCGTTTCAAGAGCGAGTTCGCGAAGTTCATGAACATCGAGGAGGACATTCCCGTCCGTGAGTTCTCGTCGGGTATGAATCAAACTTCCGAGCTTTCACCGAATGTGGGTGGAGAGGATTTCTTAAGTCCAGCAGGTGTGAATGAGGTACCCTTCTGAGAAAGGGACTGTCATTCAGGGATGAGAAAAATATTTTATCCCGGGGACGAAAAAAAACGGCGCATGGCTATTGCGAGTTTGAAAAATAGCCTTACCTTTGCGCCCGTAATCGCGGAAGTAGCTCAGTTGGTAGAGCATAACCTTGCCAAGGTTAGGGTCGCGGGTTCGAGTCCCGTCTTCCGCTCTTTCTTTGAATAACAATTTGTGGCCCGGGTGGCGGAATTGGTAGACGCGCTCGTTTCAGGTGCGAGTGGTTTTGCGATCGTGCAGGTTCGAGTCCTGTTCCGGGCACGGAAAGAAAAAATCCTAATCTTTTCAGGTTAGGATTTTTTTTGTCCTTGCGGAAATGTTAAGGAGGGGAAATTTACACTGTTTTATTTATCTTCTGTGTCTTTTTCCAATATTCCAACGTATTCTCATCGATCTTATTAGAATCAGTCTTGACTTCTTTCATCAATGCTTGGTAAAGATTGGCCGAGCATGAATGGTTCCCCACGTGGTTAAGGGAATTAAGCATACGGGTAATCCGTAAGTAGTTATGAAAGGACAACTCATAAATCCGTCCGGATTGAACACACCGAATCTCGCCCCGCTCACAATGGAACCCGATATAATTCAGATACAGTCGGCAAGACGCGCAATAATTGGATTTGGCCCATTCATCCTTCTGGAATCGCTCCTTGAAATCCTCATCAATGGTTGGAGCGTCCGGATTGAATCCGCTTTTCTCCATCGTAGGGAATATCCATTGAATGAAATCATGCTTGCGTTCTATAAAATCCGCATCATATTGGAGAATATCCTTATGATAACGTCCTTGGTTATCGGGTCGTTCATTCCGGAAGAAACGAATCAAATCGATCGGCTCATTTTTCGCTAATTCCTCTTTGACATTGACATGCGATATTTTCTCCTTATTAATGGACTTAGTCCTTTTCTTGAATAAATCCCAAAACATATTATCTCAAAAGCAAATAAACATTCAATCCAATCGAGACCAATGTAATAATTGGCCATATCACACAAAAGATCCAGACGTTGACCTCATTGTAGGTCATCCCTAATTTATCCGCTAACCATTGCAAAAGATGGACGCAAAGCATGAAAATAGTGTCTATTTTATTCATGATCTTCCTTTATAAAGCCTTTTACTTTGAAAGGTTTACTCTCTTGTTTCTTTTCTTCCAACTTGAGATGTAGTTTCGATCTTATCTCATTTCCCGCATCAAAGAGGTTACTTAGAATAGCTTGTAAATAGGATTCAATATCTGTAATATTAGAAGTAAACGAGGTTGAGATCGAATTGATCACATACAAACATTTTTCATCCGCTTCTTCTATATAGAAAGAGGATACCAAATTATATTGCCAATTAATATCGTTCAGTATTTCTTTTAATACAGGAATGTTGGGATCTGCCAAGTCCATTCTTCCCTCATTGCAATAAAACTGCACTACATGTTTGCTCAAAGCTCTAAGCACAAAATCTTTGCCCTGATAAGTGAAATGGACGTTATTGCCATCTTTTTCAAAAGAACAGTTTAAGTCTCTTAGCATCTTCATGGCAAGTTTTTCTCCGGAATCTCTATAAAATTTCTTGCGGCATAATTTCCCTAACTCAATTCTAACGTATTTAAAGAATAGATAAGAAAGATACCCTATACCTATTGCATATAGTGCATAAAATACGATTTCAAAAATCTGAAATGAGTCCATTATGATTACCTTCCTTTTTCCTTTATTTCTTCCACAATCCTCTTAATCACATCTCCGCACATTATTCCTCCAGAAGGATAGCCCTCTTTGGGATTCGATATAATCACCAAGCAAGTATAAATCGAATTATCCATTTCAAAATAGGCGCAGTAGGAGATATGGTTATCCATGCTTGAACCTGTCTTTCCCGCGATTTCCAAATCTTCCCGGTAGAGATTCTTTCCGGTTCCTCCGCTTACGACTTTCCGTAGCATATTCCGAATATCTTTCATAGCTTTGGGCGAACAGAGCGATGTGTCTTGATGCGCTATCCGATCGTAAAACTGGACAGTTCCTAATGGCGATAGTACAGCTGGAAAGCCTATCTTCTCCGAATTCGCTTCGAATACTTGTTCGTGTTTTTTTGCTTTTTCCATTATCTTAAAGATCCCGACCTTTGAATCGAAGGCGATAACTTGTTCCACGTTTATTACCCCATAACCACCTCGATTGACATTATGATCTTCTATCCTAATCCCATCCTTTATGTAAATCCCATTTCCTACATCCACCGTATCCATAGGTGAAATGCTATCCAAGGCAGCCAGCACAAAGGCGGGGGTAAGCAAAGTCCCTGTATTCACTGGTTCAGAGAATATTTCTTGAGGACCTTCCCTGTACATTGTATCGATTAAAACCAGATTTGTTTTTACTCTGGTTTGACCATCTTTTACAAGAAGAAGCAAACCTGCATCTGCTTTCACTTGTTGTAATTCTTCTCGCAATATTGTTTCTGATACTTGTGGTAAGCTCTGTGACTTTTCAAAAGAAAAGAAAAATCCTATTATGAATAAAAAGAATATGTACTTCATCTTATGAATCTGTTTTATTTATTAAAAATAGCTGCCGTAAATCCCACAATGAGGGTCAATGTGTTTACTATTGGGCAAAATGTTAGAAAAAATACCAATAGAAAATGTCCTAAACTGGTAAATCCTTTCCAGATAATCCGGAAACACATCAATACTGAAAAGCAATAGACAATAAATAAAAATCCTTCCATTTTTCCTGTTTATTAATTCGTTTTTTATTTCTATCGCAAAAGTATTTATCCATTCCGGAGTTGCCAAATGAATTCCTATCCTTTGTATGAAATGCTTCCGTATTGTATGAAATAGCGTTTATTTATGGGATCTTGATCCTATTTTGACCGGAACACTAAATAACTTGTATTAGGTAAAGGATTTTCTACCTCCTTTCCAAGTTCATACACCTTGTCTTCCAAGCGGTACCAGCCATACGAAATGCCGCCTACAAGGTAGAGCGCATTTGTAAACCCCATGTCAGTCAAGGCTTCTGAGAAATCGTATAAGGACTCGCGGTTCCGGGTCGTGACAATGTAAAAGTCTTTTCCCTGTTGCGCCAAAGCCCTGCGCATCGCTTTTCCTTTCAACCTGTTTTCTTGGATTTCGCCGTCCAGCACCAGGATATATTGGCGGAAGAAATCCCCATTTTGCCTTATGCAATATTCTTTTACCTCGTCATTCAGGCTATTTCCTATGCTTATCGTCCCATCCAAAATGGCGCAATAACCTGTCTTCCGTTTTCCTCTCGCTAACTGTTTTCCCCGCAAGACAAAATCGCCCAATATTTCTTGGTTATCCCTCCGTACATCCGCGGCTTGCAACGTGAAATAGATGGTGGTGTCATCCGGATTGGGCATTTGCAAAGCCAGTTCCACTCGCAGGTTTTGAAGGGCGTAAATATTCAAGGCAACATCGTTGATGGAATCGGCTCGCCACACCACTTCGGGCCGCATTGGGATCCGTAAATCGCTTTCCTCTTCCGGTATAATTTCCACGTTTTCCTCTTGCCTACTTTCCTCCTTTTCATACAGGAAATACCCGATAAAAAGCACGCAAAGCAGGGCTATACACACCGCGATCCACCATTTCCCCTTCGGCCTTTCCTTCTTGGTGGTTCCCAATACTTCTATCTCGTCATCTTCTATCTGTTTCATACCTTTTCCTCTTCACGTTCTAGAAAACATTTCAATTGTCTTAACGCCTCTTTCGAAGCCGAAAGCGCGAACGAGTTCGCCAGTTTCATATCAGACATGATCAACGCCTGTTTCCCGATATTGATTTTGTAAATATACCTCCGGTTAATGATCAAGCTTTTCCCGATCCGGATAAAGATCGAAGCCTCCGCTTTCATCTGCCTCTCCAAGACCTGTTGGAAATGGGAAAGGTTAAACGAGAACAGGTGCTCCGTCTTATCATGCAAAGCCATCACCGAATAATTGCCATCCGATGAGATATAAACAATGCGCTCCGGATACACCCGAACCAACTCGTTTACAGAGGATATGATGATGGGGGAGTTCATATTATTCTTGCTCTTTTACCTTTTCTTGCTTGATATATAAATACGTTGGATACGAACCCAACACGCAAAGGGTTACGGGACAGAGATAAATCTCTTTCTCGAATCCTTCGATTCCATAGACCTGATACGTGGAACCATTCAACAGATTCCACCATGTCTGTTTCAACTCCGCGTATCCGGTCAGCTCCCGCGGTTTCTCGGAAGGTATCACCTTGATCCGCACCTTGCCCTGTCTCCCTTTATCCAGAAAGGACAGCAAGTCGTCCGAGCCCGCTATCATTTCCAAGTTCTTATGATTCCCATGCCAATCCATATCAATAAAATGTCAATAATGTTATTCCCAACGATACATTCACGCTAATTGGCCTTTACGGTTTTATACTTCTGATTTCTGCTTGTCGGTTTCTCTGGTTCCGTCATAGCGAGTATTCCCATCGCAAGCATAGGGTTCAAATAAGTCCGCATGAGGTTCATCCTATCGCTTAGACCTAAGAGGTCAAGAATTTCAAATACAGTTTTCGGTTCTTGGCAGAAGTCTAATATTTGCCTCATCCTCTGATTCTTCTTGTTGAGTTTTCTTGCGGGGTTTTCTTGCGGGGTTTTCTTGCGGGATTCCTCCTATGCGCATAGTCAGCACCACATAATCCGGACGTGTTTCTTCTGCCACGGTCGGTGTCGGCCATCCTAGATACTGCCAGCCGCTTACGATCTTATCCACACCACTCCCTGCTTTCTCGGCACGTCCCAATCGCATGAACATCTTTTGTAGTATTGGATTACGACAAATACTCCGTCCTCCCTCAAAATATTGCTGCTTAGAGACTAACATCATACCCGGATTACGGAATATCAAGGCTTCATCCGTTCGTTCCACAATAATATGGCCCATTGCGTTCACGTCTTGGTGTATGATGCAGTTAATCAATGCTTCCCTTACCGCATCATAAGCAGGCGTCTCTTCTTGTCGAATACCATCCTTCATCACAAACGGACGCGGTAATAACTGTATCAATCGATTGTACACCCTTACATAAAACTGGTAAAGATTAGCTTCCCACATACCGTCCGGATAAATGCGATTTGTCCACCTCACATTAGAATCATCCAAGGCTATTTTCTCCCGATAATCCACAAAATACATAGGATCACCCGAATTATTTATGATACTGTCATATTTTCCGAACATCAGTATTCCGGCTAAAGTAAATCCCTCTTTCCCTGTCTCAAATTCGATAGCATAAGCCCCTATTTTCTTTAGGAAATCCATATCGCTGATTCCAACCCACGGATGGGTTGGTTGCAGGCTGGCAAACGTCTGTCGATATTGGCTCAAGGTCTCCATGTCAATATCACGATCGAAGTCATACCCTATAAGAATGCGCCCGTCCTGAGGATGACGGTCGTGTTCCGCATCTGCAAACATACGTCTTACTTCCGCCTCCGTACACAAATAATCACCCTCATGATTCCGGCGATACGTATTTCCAAAAGGATTAGACGTGAGGTAAACGGGGCGCAAGTTGTATCCCGCTCGCGGAATTTCACATATCAGTATATAAGAACCATCGATTTCTTCTATTCTTACATCTTTTTCATGAGGCAAACATACGCTGACTTTTCCTTTGTTATGTGCGCAATCCCAAAAATTCTTTTGATAGCGTATAACTGTTTCTTCCGTTAAACATCTAAGGAGAACTTGCCATTCTTCTCCTGCACGCCCAATACAATGACTCCTCCATCCGTATTGGCAAAGGCCGAGTAGCTTTCCCACAGGCTTGCGGGGATACCACCACGGGCTGATTTAAATTCTATCTCCGAGTTCTCTCCTTTCTTAATCAAGGATTTCAGTCTTTTGACTATATCTGGCATAATAATAAATTCTATATTATAAACTCAAGCCTATTCATAGCTGATCTCTGCGCTTCTATACGATATCCCTCCTCTGCGCGCACGCAAAGGTGAATGCATACCCCCAGCGGAAAAATCACGAATCTCTTCATTGAATATGTCCATTGAATAAACCATGAATATGTCCATTGAATAAACCATACAAAGTTAGACAAATCTCCATGAACGCAAGCGGTTTTGTATAACTTTCACCTCACGAAATTACGCTGGGCATCCTTAGGGTCTGACAATGGGCAGCGTTAAACACTTACAATGCCCATCATCAGAAAAGGTGAATAGCGGGCAAGGCTACCGTTATTTCCCTTTGAGTAACTTCAATATCGCCCCTCCGATCTTCCGCTCCAACCCATGCTTGGTGGTAGGGATCCCGGTTTCCCGTGCGATCTGTTGTTTAATCTTCGTAAAGCCTAACGCCCGTTTCCATGAGAACGTTACGCCGGGGATTTTGAGTTTCATATCGATATATCTGCTTTTCTAAATCCAGATAAGAAACAGAAGCCTCCGCTTTCATCTACCTCTCCAAAACCTGCTGGAAATGGGAAAGGTTAAACGAGAACAGGTGCTCCGTCTTATCATGCAACACCATCACCGAATAATTGCCATCCGATGAGACATAAAGAATGTGTTCCGGATACACCCGAACCTGCTCGTTTACGGAGGATATGATGATGGGGAAATTCATAAATCATTTAACATTCAATTCATTGATAATCCCTTTAATCACATCCCCGCACATCATCCCTCCAGACGGATACCCTTCTTTTGGGTTCGATATAATCACCAGACAAGTATAAACGGATTCATCGATTTTGAAATAAGCGCAACAGGAAATTTCATTTTTATCCGTCTTTCCCGTCTTACCAGATATTTCGAGATTCTCCAAATCCAGATTTTTCCCTGTTCCGTCCGTAATTACTTTTCGCAACAAATAGCGAATTTGTTTCATTTTCTCAGCAGGTATAATGAAAAATCCTCGTTAGCAATTCTATCAAAATAAGCGAGTGTTTTTTCAGGAGTAGCCTGGAAATTTTGAAAACCTAACAAAGAAATTTTTTCCTCTATATTTTCGCATCTTTCCAAAAGCTTTATCATTCCTATTTTCGAATCGAAGGCTATGACCTGTTCCGCACTGATTACACCATATCCCCCACGATTCGCATTATGGTCTTCGATTTGCACCTCGTCTTTTATATAAATTCCATTCCCAACATCCACTGTATCCGTGAGGGAGACACAATCAGAAATTGCCATTAGATAAGCAGGCGAGAGCAATGTCCTCATATCCCGTTTCGTTTGGAATACCTGTTCATTGCTTTCTTTATAAAGGCTATCCTCCAAAATTAGATTTACCTTTGCCACTGCCTTACTGTCTTTTAATAAGATGAGCAAACCGGAATCTGCTTTTGTTTCTATTAGCTCTTTATATAAGGAGGACTTGGAGAGGGATTGAAAATCATTTTCTTGCTGACAACTAGAGAGGAGGAAAATGGATAATATAATGAGAGTGAAGTGTTTCATAAGGACGTTTGTTCTTGTTTATAAATCTAATTTGTAGAAAATAGATAACAAAATCTCACATACTCTATAGGGTATGTGAGATTTTGTAAAATATATTACAGATAAAGTATGGTTTATATTTAACGATGTAGATAGTTATTCTTATAAAACTCATCTTTACTTATTTCATTTCCTTCTGGGTCAAAATATTTGTCATAGGATTCATTAGGTTTAGACATCTCCATAAAAATTTTCCTTTGAACAGTTCCATCTTTATAATAAAATGTCATATAACCATCACCATATCCTTTTTTACAATAAAATTCCACATATAAAATATTGCTATTTGTATAATTTTTATATACCCATCCAGTATATGGTTCACCTGTTTCTTTGTCGATATACAAACCTTTTTCACCATAAAAATATAGATTATCTTCTGTAACTCTTTTACCAGAACAAGAAATCAAGAATAATAATGCAAAAAATAAAAAAAAGTACTTTTTCATAACAATTGTATTATATGAGGGTGTAAGATACAGCACCCTCACAGATTTAGCATTTAAATTTTTAAATCACTTCTTTTTCCAAATAAGTTTCCCATCAGTTCCATATAAGCTAAGTTCTCCAATATAGATATTGGGTTCTCTTAAATTATGACTATCGATAAAACTATTAGCTGCGATACTTGCTTGTTTTGCAAGAAATTCATCTAACATGTTTTTATCAAAAACTTGACTTGCTTCAAAAGAACTTTCATATTCTTTCCCTTTGTACGTAAATTTAACAATGTAATTATACATAATAAAAAATTTTTTCTGCCTCCCGCGCTCCCTCCGTTCAGCTTAAAACAAAATAAAAAAGGTGTGGGAACTGTATCGCTTTATCCTATTTCTCTGGCTTCTCGCATTGCCAATGGTACGGATAAAGCAACAGCAACCCACACCAATAGGATATAGTTTACCCATCGCGGGTAAGTGTATATCAAATGATGGGGTGCTATTGCTACCATCTTCGTACCATTTCAAATTTTGCGAGAATCTGAGAAATAGAAGATAATTTCAATAACACCTTTCGTTTATAATATGTCCCTCCTCGGATGGCTCAACGCTTTGAGCGTGAGGAGTTTTTTGCAAAAGTACAAAAAGTGTTTATTTCGTATCCAAACCAATAGCATTAAATTATGTTATAATCCCATATATTCGCAATTCTTGTTTGCTCGCGAAGATAGGGAGACGCTACGGGATATATAGGATATATTTCAACACCCCGATTCGTATCCTTTCTGACTTAGCTCGAAGAGAAAGGCAGAGGGGATGCGGGCGAACTCGTACTTCGCGGAACCATTCATACGCTCTCCCTCATAATCCTTCATCAGCTTGTTATAATAGCCTAAATCCAGATAGTTCTCCGGATTGTTCGCGAATCCGCAGACGTAGAGCACGCAGAGAATCAACTCTTTCTCCTTGTTGGAGATCGACGCCCCTTGCCTCCGCTTGGCGGAAGAGACGCCTTTCATATCCAAGAACTTACGGAGGCATTGGGCGAAGAAGTAGCTGGCCTTCCGCTCGGAATCCGCCTTGTCCGCCGGTGATACCGCGCATACCTCATTATCATACAAATATTTATCAAAGTCGGACATCCTTTCCTCGGCAAGCGTCAGGGAAAGGTATTTCAGGAGGAGGGAGTCGGTAAGCGTGAACGTCTTACCATTCTCCGCCTTATAGGTGATCCGCTTCATCGGGCCGTTGCTCGCGAGGAAATCCCGCAAATCTTGATACGTCTCCTTCGCGCTTTTCCGCGTCGCGAGCCGGTTTTGGCAAGCGTCGGTGACATAATCGTACAGGTAAAGCGTCAGTCCCCAAAAGGATTCCGGGTTGAGCGCCAATCCCGCGAGGAGTTCCCGCAAGCGTCCGTGCGCCTCGTATCGCTCCCGCGTAAAAGGAACGGAAGCCACGATCGCGTCGTAATGATAGGCGAAAACGGCCGGAAACCAATTGTTCTCCAAACGCGGGTCGCCGTACTCATCCTCCAGGACGACCGCCTGATATTCCGCGAAATACCTAACGACATACGCCATCAAGGGATCGTCTGATTGGAATTTTCTCATCTTTCACTAATTCGTATTTAAATCCATCCTTTCTATACACCTTATGCTCTTCCTGTTCCTTGTATTGATTCCAGATATCCACCTCGATCAACTCAAATTTGTAAAACACCTCCGGATCTCCAAACTCCACTCGCTCTTGCTTAATAGCCTTATAAATATGAGTAACCATCTCAAACGCGCTAAGGGAATGACGCTTCGTTATCGTTTTGTTTTTCGGATCAAACTCGGTAATGCCATCCTCCAAGACATTAAAGGGAGAATCCTTTAGAATTTCAGCATGATAGGGGCTAACCTCGTATACCTCATACGCGTTAGAGCCTCTTGACCCTCCATTATAGTCATTGATCAGGAGCTCCTCTTTCCCGTCGAAATTCACGTCCGAGAAAAAGAAAGGCGAGTACTTGGAAAGAATCTCGTCATCCTTTTTCCGCGTATAGTCCCATAACAAGACATCTCCATCCTTCAAATGGGTATGCGAATAAATGGCCGTATCCCTATAAGCGTTTGTTTGGATATAGAAGTTATCGCACTTACTCTCAAAATATAAAATCGCGTTCCCCGTCTCATAGGTATATCCATTCTCATCCGTAAAAGGCATCCACAGCACTTTTACCGTATATCCGTTTACGGGCTGTTTATATTTAATGTATATACGAGGACGGTTCAAATCCTTAAACTCTTTTAAAGAATTCTCTTCTACACGTCGATGCTTACCCCCAACCAAACATGTATCTATCTCTGATATAATATCACCACGAAAATTCTCTCCCATACGTAGGTGCTTACACCCCATCAAACACAATCCCAATAAAACAATCCAATATTTCATTTCATCTTCCTATAAATAAATTCATAATCCTTTCTCCAAAAGAATAAACGATATATTTCTTTCTCAGGAGCTTATAAAACCCATCCTTTGACGAAGGAGATGAACGATAAGTAATCTCATCGCATTAACTCCTCTTTCAACTTCTCTACCCCTTTTGTGGCGACCTCTTTTATTTGAACAAATTTATCCGAGACTTTGTCTGACAAATCGGACGGATCGATCACATAACAAGGGATTTCCGGACGTACGCGATAAACCAACGTGGCCGCCGGATTCACTTCCAAAGAAGTTCCTATCACGACAAAGATATCCGCCGTTTTTACGTAATCCATCGCCACTTCCATCGCGTATACGCTCTCGCCGAACCAGACGATGAATGGTCTCAACTGTGAACCATCCTCCGCCTTGTCTCCCATTTTTATAGGCTTATCCAATGGGTATTCTTTAATACAATTGGGATCCAACTTGTTTTTAGAGGAAGTCACTTTCGTCAACTCGCCATGCAGATGGATGATATGGCCGCTCCCCGCTCTCTCGTGCAGATTATCCACATTTTGGGTAAGGATCGTCACGTCATACGCTTTCTCCAATTCCGCCAATACCTGATGAGCGTGGTTGGGCTCCACTTCCAGCAATCGCTTCCTTCTGTAATTATAGAAGCCCAACACCAATTCAGGATTCGCCTTCCATCCCCCTATACTGGCTAATCGCAATGAATCGTATTTATTCCACAATCCATCCTTATCCCTGAATGTCGCCAATCCACTTTCCGCGCTGATTCCCGCCCCGGTGAATACGACTAATTTCCGTTTCTTTGATAATTTGTGCATAGGTCAATCGCTATTTTTGATTCTCATTACATCCCCGTGTACTATCATCCCATCAACAACCTTCTTTGCATCAGGGATAATCACCAGACATTTATATATCGAATTACCTCACGAAAGGTAAACGCGAAGAGAGAACTTTTTCGCTAAAGCGCCAAGAAATAGCGCGATGCTTGTATGAAACGCGATCCGTGTTGTATGAAATGAGTTTTATCGAGGGGATGTCAGAGGTTTCTAAATATGTCTGCGAACAATTCTTTTTAATAAAATCAGGTGACCACCTTTATAGGTAATCACCTGATTTTCAATCGAGCGGTAGGCGAGGCTCGAACTCGTGACCCTCAGCTTGGGAAGCTGATGCTCTACCAACTGAGCTACTACCGCTTTTTGTTTACGGCGACAAAGATACGCAAATATTTTCTTTTGGGAGACTTTCGATCGTTTTTTTTGAAGAAATCTCAATATTAATCCTGATTTGGGTCCGCAAGCGTAAGCCAACGCCTGCGGAAGCGTAGGCTGATGCCTGCGCAGGCGTAGGGCGATGATGGCGCAAGCGTGGGGCTACGGCTGCGCAGGTGTTTGGGGAGAGGGATTCGATCTGCCCTACGTTGGCACCATACTATGGGGAGGGGCGAATCGAATTCGACCTTTTAAGGGGAAAAGTTGACACCCTTGACACCCTGACACCTGTTTTGTAAATTATTTTTCACACAAACATGGAAAAGTTCGCGAAATGCCGTCAAAGGTGTCAAGGGTGTCAACTGTCTAATTCGCTTCCTAAATACAATATTTTATAAATAGCTGAATATCTTAAATGTTGTTCATCTCTACGATAAACCCTCTTTAATTGTTGTACAGTTCATTTGGGAATTTTGATTTGCGCATCGCGTTCCAATTCGATTCGAATTGGGCAGTTTTCGTATAGATATGTTAATGCGTTCTAATATTTGCGCGAAAGTTAAGAAGATCTCCGTTCTCTGCCTATTCATTTCTTGTGATGAAGGCGAAAAAAAGGGAAGGCTCCCTTTGAGAACCTTCCCTTTTAGTTCGCTTGGACAAATTAGTCCTTTGTTTACAAGACTTGGATGTCCTCTTCCTTGATGGTGTTGTCGCCCGACGGGGTGATCAACTTGTAGCCTTTGCCGTGGATGTTGATGATCTCGATACCCGGATCGTCTTTCAAGAGCTTACGCAATTTCGTGATATAGACATCCATGCTGCGGGCGTTGAAGTAGTTGTCGTCTACCCAGATCGTTTTCAGGGCGTAGTTGCGCTCCAGGATCTCGTTGGCGTGGGCGCAAAGCAGGCTCAGGAGCTCGCATTCTTTGGTGGTCAACTTGGTGACTTTCTCGCCGATGGTCAGCGTTTGTTTCTGGGTATCGAAAAGGAACTCACCGAGTTTGTAGAACGGTACGTCTTTCGCTTTTTTGCCTTTCACGCGGCGCAGGATAGCCTCGATGCGGAGCAGGAGCTCTTCCATGCTGAAAGGTTTTGTCAGATAATCATCCGCGCCGATTTTGAAACCTTCCAGAATATCTTCTTTCATCGTCTTGGCGGTCAAGAAGATGATAGGGATATCCGGATTGATTGAACGGATTTCTTGCGCGAGCGTGAAGCCGTCTTTCTTGGGCATCATGACATCCAAGACACAAAGGTCATATTTCGCTTTCGTGAAACCTTTGAATCCTGCCTCTCCATCGGAGAAAAGATCCGTGGCGTACCCTTTTGCTTGTAAGTATTCTCTTAAAAGCATTCCTAAGTTCTCATCGTCTTCGCAAAAGAAGATTTTCAGATTTTCTTCCATAACTATTTTTTTATTAGAGGTAAAGTAATAATGAATTTTGTTCCTATGTTTCCATTGCCATTTTCGGCTCTGATGGAGCCTTTATGGTCTTCTATGATTTTCCTGACGTAAGCCAGTCCGAGTCCAAAGCCTTTCACGTCGTGCACATTGCCCGTTGGGACGCGGAAGAAGCGGTCGAACACTTTCTTCAGGTATTCTTTCTTGATCCCAATACCGTTGTCCTCGACGGAGATCAGGAGTTTCCCATTCTCGTTCCACGTGCGGGCCATGAGGGTGAGAGGCACTTCAGGGCGACGGTATTTCACGGCGTTGTCCATCAAGTTGAAGAGGACGTTCGTGATGTGCATCTCGTCCACGTAGATCTCGGATTCGGTGGCCTGGAGGTCGATGTCGAGCGTTCCGCCATATTTCTCCACTTTCAGGACGAAGGTGTTGGCGACGTTCGCCACGAGATCGTTGGCGTCGATTTCCTTTAGTTTCAAGGTCGCTTTCTGGCGTTCGAACAAGGACATTTGGAGAACTTTCTCGACGAGGAAGCTCAAGCGTTTAGTCTCGTCGTTGATCACGCCGGAGATATGCTTGAAGACATCGGGGCTTTTCGTGATGTCCGAGTCTTTCAACATTTGCGAGGCGAGCGAGATGGTCGATACGGGGGTCTTCAACTCGTGCGTCATGTTGTTGATGAAGTCGTTTTTCATTTCCGACAATTTCTTTTGCCGGAAAACGATGTAGATCGTGAAAACGAACGTGATCAGCAGGATCAGCGAGAAAATGACCGAGGGCACGATAAAGGTGACTGAGCTGGAGATGTAATCGCCCTTCGTCGGGAAATAGACCCTCAGGTAGTTGAGTTTCGACGGAGGGTCGTTGGGGAAAAGGACTTGGGTGATCACGTCGGACGCCAAGGGTTGCTTGGGCAGCTCCCCGCTTACGTAAACGGGATTGCCATCCTTGTTGATGACCGAGAAGACGAACGGCAGGTTGAGGCCATTGTTGATAAGCTCCGACTTGAGGTAGTTGTTGAGTTTCTTGAAATCGACTCGTTCCTCGATGGGCTTCAGGTTGGCCGTATAGAGAATGTTGTAGATGACTTCCTCGATCAGTCCGCCTTGGTATTGATAGCGCCGCTTCAGGGTCTTTTGCAAGTCGCGCGAGGTGTTGACGATGCTGTTCGCGGTGGCTTGCCGGCTGGAGAGGGCGGAGAGGGGCTGGACTTGGTGGCTGTGGAAGCTTTTCAACTCGATTTGCTGAACCGCTCCATTGGAATCCTTGATTTGCAATTGGTAGCTCTCGCTATTCATGACCTGCCCGAGGCTTTGCGCGTTGGGGGCGTTTTGGTACATGAAATTCGAGTTCGCCTCGTCGCGCTTGATGTCTTCTTCCAGGTATTTGCGCGTCTCGTCGAGCTCCAGGTTCTTGGAGACCTGGCGCAGGCTTCTTTTCACCGTTTCGTTGAATTGTTCGCTTCGGGTCTTCAGGATAATGCTGACGTAGTTGACCTGCAAATAGAGCAACCCGGCGAAAGCGAAGGCCATGACGACCGCGAGCAACCAAATAGTCGATTTCTTCATACCGCAACTTCATTTATCAACACCGCAAAGGACGGAGGTTTTAATTTAATATTCACCTAATAAAAGTAAAAATATAGGGGTTTAAATGTTAATAATGCGTATCTGGAAAAATCGCGCTCATGGTTTCGCGCTCCATTGGGATGGAGTTGAGGTTGGATTGGGAGGAAAAATAAATACATCGCGAGGGAATTGGATTTTCCTTGCGATGTATTTTTTAAGGATAGGAAGGAGAGAATTAGCGCTTTTTCTTCTCTTCCCGTTGCCGTTTCATTTGCTCTCTTTGCTCTTGTTGCTTGCGGAGTTGTTCCTCTTGAATCCGCTGGGCCTCCTCGAGGCGTTTCATGAAGCCGGATTTCTTGAGGGGTTTCCGCTTGTTCGCCTCCAGTTTCGCCAGGAGTTTCTCCTCGTCGATGGTATAGCGGAAGATCAGGGTCTGGGCGATCGACATCAACATGGAGATGAAATAATAATAGGTCAGACCTGAAGCGTATTGGTTGAAGAAGACCATGAAGAGGACAGGCATCATGTACATCATGGCCTTCATGCCCGGCATTTGTTGTTGGCCGGTGTCGGTCATGTCCATGTTGTATTTCGTGTAGACGATGTTCGTGATGGTCATCAACAAGCAGAAGAGGCTCACGTGGTTGCCGAAGTAGGGCGTGATGAGCGGGATGTTGGCGTCCCAGCTGATGATCGCGTCGTAGGTCGACAGGTCGTTCGCCCAAAGGAAGCTCTCGTGGCGCAACTCGATGGCCGACGGGAAGAACATGAACAAGGCGATCAGGATCGGCATCTGGAGCAGCATGGGCAAGCATCCGCTCATCGGGCTGGCCCCGGCGCGGCTATAAAGCTCCATGACCGCTTTCTGGCGCTCGAGGGCTTGTTCTTGTCCCGGGTATTTCGCGTTGATCTCTTCCACTTGGGGGCGGAGGACCCTCATCTTGGCCGACGAGAGGTAAGACTTGCGCGTCAAGGGGAAGAGGATGATCTTCACGATCAGGGTAAGGATGAAGATCAGGACGCCATAGTTGCTGATGAACTTACCCAAGAAGTCGAAGAGCGGGATCACGAAATATTGGTTGACCCACCGGAAGAGCCCCCAGCCCAGAGGCACCAGCTTCTCGAGGTTCAGCTTCTCGTCGCCACTCAGCTCGTCGTCGTAATCCTTCAGGAGGGCGAACTTGTTGGGGCCGAAATAGTAGGTGAGGTCGGTCGGCGTTTGGCCACGCAGGTCGAAGGGGACTTGGGCGGTCGAGCGGAACGACTTCAGCAACTCGCCCGACGCGAGCCGTTTCGACTCAAGGTTCGCCTCGTCGAAACCTTCTTTCGCGATTAGGACGGTCGAGAAGAACATGTCCTTGTAGCCGATCCACTTGAGTGATTCTTTCATCTGCTCGTCGTCGTTGCTGGTCTCGCTCAGGTAGTCGACGTCGTCGCCGACGATCTTATAATTCAGCGTCACGTAGCGGTCCTCGAACGAGCGGCCTTTCTCTTGCTGGCGGATGTCCTGGATCCAGTCGAGGGTGAGAGCCTCGGTGGTGGGCGCCAGGACGCCGTTCAGGCCCGTGCCCTTGATTTGGAAATCGACCATATAGTCGTCGGGCCGCAAGGTGTAGGTGAAGTCGAGGTGGCGTCCCTCGCCCGCCTTGGCCCGCATCGTCAGGCTAGTGGGCGTATGGCCCTCGACGGGCTCGAAGTAGAGGTCGCTTGTCTTGACCATCTGGTTGTTGGCCGTGATCAAGGAGAAGCCGAGGGCCGAGGTGCTCTCGTCGAAAAGCACCAGCGGGTCGCCCGCGTAATTGTCGTATTCCTTGAGGCGGGCGTAGGAGACGCGGCCGCCCTTGTTGCTGACGCGGATCTCGACGAGCTCGTTCTCGAGCGTCGTGTATCCCTCGGTCCCGACCATCGCCTCGGCGAAGCCTCCGAAGTCTTGGCGGAGGCGCTCGGCGCGGGCCGAGTCGGGGAGGCTGGCGAGCTCGCGGGCCTCGCGCATCTTTTGGTTTTCCTCTTCTTGGATCGCCATTTGCCGCTCTTGCTCGACTCGCGCGATCGAGTCTTGGTAGTGGCGTTGGGCTTCGATTTGCTCGGGTGTCGGCCGGTTGAACCAGCTGAAGGCCACCAGGACGACCCCGATGAGAATGAATCCGATTATCGTGTTCTTATCCATTTCCTACTTTTTCTGGTTAGCGATAGCCGCTTTCACGAAGCTCAGGAAAAGCGGGTTAGGGTTGACCACGGTGCTGTTGTACTCCGGATGGTATTGGACGCCGATGAACCATTTCAACGCCGGGATCTCGACCGCCTCGACAAGGCCCGTCTCCGGGTTCTCGCCCGTGCACATCATGCCGGCGGCCTCGAATTGGCTCTTGTACTCGTTGTTGAACTCGAAGCGGTGGCGGTGGCGCTCCTGGATGTGCTCCTTGCCGTAGGCCTCGAAGATTTTCGTGCCGGGCTTCAGGTGGCAATCATAGGCGCCGAGGCGCATGGAGCCGCCCATGTTGGTGATGTTCTTCTGCTCTTCCATGAGGTCGATCACCTTGTGGGTCGTGTGGGGTTCCATCTCGGTGGAGTTGGCGTCCTTGAGGCCTATGACGTCGCGGGCGAACTCGATCACCATGCACTGCATGCCCAGGCAGATGCCCAGGCAGGGGACGTCGTGCTCGCGAGCGTATTTGATGGCGGCGAACTTGCCCTCGATGCCGCGCTGGCCGAAGCCCGGGGCGATCAGGAGGCCGTCCATGTCTTTCAGCTGCTCGGCGGCGTTCGCGTCGTTCAGTTTCTCGGAGTGGAAGAGGTGGAGGTCGAGCTTGTGGTGGTTATAGATGGCCGCTTGGAGGAGCGACTCGTCGATCGACTTGTAGGCGTCTTGCAGCTCGACGTATTTGCCGACGAGGCCGATGTGGACCGTCTCCGTCGCCGACGTTTTCAGGGCCAGGAATTCTTTCCACGGCTTCATCTCGGGCGTCGGGCCCACTTCGAGGCCGGTTTTTTTCAAGACGATCTCGTCCATCTTTTGCCGCTGGAGGACGAGGGGCACCTCGTAGATCGTCGGGACGTCGATCGATTGGATGACGGCGTCTTGGTCGACGTTGCAGAAGAGGGCCACCTTGCGCAAGATCGGCGCGTTGAGCTCGTGCTCGGTGCGGAGGACGAGGATGTCGGGCTGGATGCCCAGCTCCTGGAGTTGCTTGACGGAGTGCTGCGTCGGCTTCGTCTTGTATTCCTTCGCGGCGGCGATGTAGGGGACGTAGGTGAGGTGCACGCAGAGGCAGTTCTTGCCCAGCTCCCACTTGAGCTGGCGGACGCTCTCGATGAAGGGGAGCGACTCGATGTCGCCCACCGTGCCGCCGATCTCGGTGATCACGAAGTCGAATTTATATTTGTTGCCCAACAGCTTGACGTTGCGCTTGATCTCGTCGGTGATGTGGGGGACGACCTGCACGGTGCGCCCCAGGTAGTCGCCCCGGCGTTCCTTGTTGATGACGCTCTGGTAGATGCGCCCGGTGGTGATGTTGTTGGCCCGGGTGGTCGGGACGTTGAGGAAACGCTCGTAGTGCCCCAGGTCGAGATCGGCCTCGTGCCCGTCGACGGTCACGTAGCATTCCCCGTGCTCGTAGGGGTTGAGCGTGCCGGGGTCGACGTTGATGTAGGGGTCGAACTTTTGGATGGTCACTTTATAGCCTCTGGCTTGGAGGAGCTTGCCCAATGACGCGGAGATGATGCCTTTACCCAAGGAGGAAACGACACCGCCGGTCACGAAAATGTACTTTGTGTCTGCCACGATCTTTTTATTTTTAATGTTTTTAAATACCAGAATAGAGGCGCGGGGGAAAATTCCCGCGGTCGGCCGCGAAAGTAATCATTTTTGCGCAGACCGCGGTTAATCCTTGGGGGTTATTCGCTGGCGGGCCTTTCGTTTGGGCCGTTTGTCTCGCGATTTCCACTCTGTTCGGGCCATGTCGAAAAGCGTTCGGGCGTTGGAGATGAACCAGGCGGTCGTTTTCGAGGGGCGAAGGACAGCCGTGGCGTTGGCCTCGTGGCACATGTCGGCCAGGAGCGTTTGGGCCTCGGCGGTCAGCTTGACGGTGTTGGGCGCTTGCCTGCGATCGGAGCGGATTTTCGAGCGTTCGTGGATGAGCTGCCGATAAATCTGGTTCGTTTGTTCTAACTGGTCTGCCCTGCGGACAAGATCGAGCGTGCGGATGTCATCGGCGTGTTCAGGACTGCGCAAGAAGTCGACAAGCCCTTCTAGGATAATCGTTTTTTGCCCCAATGGCTTTCGGCGAAATCCTTTGAACGGTCTCAAGAACGGGAGCAACCGTTTGGCCGCTTCTCGCTTTTCTTTGAATGGCATCTTACTCATCGTGCGGATTTCATCGAGGATGAAGGTGGCGACGCGGTTTCGGTCGTGGTCCACCTCGTTGAGCCGTGGGGTTTGCGAAAAAGCGTTTCCGCCCATTCCTTTGATGAGGTCGTCGTAAATTTCCCGCAACCGCCTCACTTGCCCGGCGGGGATATTGAGCGCCGCGACGCCCCCTTCCTCAGCCGCCGAGGGGAGGAGCGCTTCTCCGCCGGCCTCTTTCGCGCTTTCCAAAAGGTTGAGGAAGCCCGCGAGGACGCTCGCCTTCTCCGCCGTGTTGAAATCCTTGAGCCGTAAAATCTCGATCAATTTGTAAGTTCCCTGCATGATGATTCGTTTTTATTTGAGAAAAACGCGCGAAATAAAAATCCGCTTCCAGATTATCTCTTCGCGTCTTCGGGAAGTGCTCTCCCGGGATGCGAAAATCGTTTTCCGGATTCGCGAACCAATAATCCATATCCGGATTATCATTTCGCGTCTCCGGAAAGTACTTTCCGGGTGTGCGGAAACCGTTTTCCAGACCCGCGAGGAGATAATCTGTATCCGGATTATCATTTCGCGAGGCAAATATATGATTAAAAAGGGATTTTCTCCTTATTTAGAAAAAAAAATATATAAAAAGCCCCGCAACCACCCATTCCGGGCGTCGGCGGGGCCTTCCTTACCTCTAATTTCGCTTTTATTTTCTCGCCTTCTCGATCTGTTCCTGGACGATGGCGTCGACCACGGCGACGGTCGTCAGGTTCAGGATGTCGCGCGTGGAGCTTTCCACGTCGGTGAAGTGGATCGGCTTGTTGAGGCCCATCTGGATGGGGCCGATGATCTCTCCGACGCCCATCTCGAGCAAGAGCTTATAGGCGCTGTTGGCCGAGCTGAGGTTGGGGAAGACAAGCGTGTTGACGTCGCGCCCGTTGAGCTTGTTGAAGGGGTACATCTCGTCGCGGAGCTTGCGGTCGAGGGCGAAGTTGACTTGCATCTCGCCGTCGATCAGCATCTCCGGGTAGGTCTTGTGGAGGTAGTCGATGGCCTCGTGGACCTTGAGCGGGCTGCCCTGCTTGTCGGACCCGAAGTTGGAGTAGGAGAGCATGGCCATGACGGGCTCGTGGGCGAAGAACTTGACGGCGTCGTACGTCAGGCGGGCGATGTCGATCAAGACCTCGGTCGAGGGGTGGCGGTTGATCAGCGTGTCGGCCATGAAGAAGGTGCCCTTCTTGCTGGTGACGATGTGCATGGCCCCGAAGTGCTTGTAGGAGGGGCGGATGCCGATGATCTGCTCGGCCAGCTTGTTGACCTCGGAGTAGCGGCTGTAGACGCCGGTGACGAAGGCGTCGGCGTCGCCCGTCTCGACCATCATCATGCCGAAGGCGTTGCGTTCGACCATCTTCTCGCAGGCCTCGGAGTAGGTGACGCCGTCGCGGGCCCGTTTCTCGGCGAGGAGGCGGGCGTAGCGGTGGCGGCGCTCGGTCTCGCGGTCGTGGCGGAGGTTGACGATCTCGATGCCCTCGAGGCTGATGTTCTCCTCGGCGGCGATCTTGGCCAGGCGTTCCTCGTTGCCCAGGAGGATGGGGACGCAGATGCCCAAGTTCTTGGCCTCGACGGCGGCTTTCAGCATGTTGATGTGGTTGGCCTCGGCGAAGACGACGCGTTTCGGGTTGGCCTTGGCCATGTCGGTGAACGAGCGGAGGAGCTTGTTGTCGTAGCCCATCATCTCGCGCAGGTGGTTGCGGTAACCATCCCAGTCGGTGATCGTCTTGCGCGAGACGCCCGATTCGATGGCCGCCTTGGCCACGGCTGTCGAGACGCGCGTCAGGAGCCGCGGGTCGAGGGCCTTGGGCAGGATGTAGTCGCGGCCGAAGGTGGTCCGTTTCAATTGGTAAGCGGCGTTCACCACGTCGGGCACCGGCTCCTTGGCCAGCTGGGCGATGGCGTAGACGGCGGCGCGCTTCATCTCCTCGTTGATGGCCTTGGCGCGCGTGTCGAGCGCCCCGCGGAAGATGTAGGGGAAGCCCAAGACGTTGTTGATCTGGTTGGGATAGTCGGAGCGGCCGGTGGCGAAGATGATGTCGGGGCGCGAGGCCATCGCGTCGGCGTAGGAGATCTCCGGGTTGGGGTTGGCCAGGGCGAAGACGATGGGGTTGGGGTTCATGCTCCGCACCATGTCTTGCGTCAAGACGTTGGCCACGCTGAGGCCGAGGAAGACGTCGGCGCCGGCGATGGCCTCCTGGAGGGTACGGGCGTCGGTGTCGACGGCGAACTCGCGCTTGGCGGCGTTCAGGTCGGTCCGCCGGGTGGAGATGACGCCCTTGCTGTCGCACATGAGGATGTTCTCCTTCTTGGCGCCGAGGGCCATGTAGAGCTTCGTGCACGAGATGGACGCCGCGCCGGCGCCGTTGACGACGATCTTGACCTCGCCGATGTTTTTCCCGGCGATCTCGAGGGCGTTGATCAGGCCGGCGCCGGAGATGATGGCCGTCCCGTGCTGGTCGTCGTGCATCACGGGGATGTCCAGCTCATCCTTGAGCCGCGTCTCGATCTCGAAACATTCCGGGGCCTTGATGTCTTCCAGGTTGATGCCGCCGAAAGTCGGGGCGATGGCCTTGACGGTCTGGATGAATTTCTCGGGATCCTTCTCGTCGACCTCGATGTCGAATACGTCGATACCCGCGAAGATCTTGAACAGCAATCCTTTCCCTTCCATTACCGGTTTCCCGGCCAGCGGGCCGATGTCGCCCAATCCCAGAACGGCCGTCCCGTTGGAGATGACGGCGACCAGGTTGCCCTTGGCGGTATACTCGTAAGCGTCCAAGGGTTTTTCCTTGATCTCCAGGCAAGGCTCGGCCACGCCCGGCGAGTAGGCCAACGAGAGGTCGGTCTGCGTGCTGTACGGCTTGGTCGGGATAACCTCAATCTTACCAGGCTTACCTTCGGCGTGATACCGGAGAGCCTCTTCTTTCGTAATCTTTGCCATAAATACTTTCTTTAATTCTTCTGATTGATAATTTTCCCGCGAATGTAGCATATTTATGAAAACGAAGCGCCCGCGGGAAAAGGTTTATCGCCCCGAAAAAAGACGCGGAGGCACGCGACGAATCCGCCCCCTCTCGCGTCTTACCTGACGAGGAGGGACGTTAAAGTATATATATAAGGAAAGAAAATAGGGACGAAGCGTTATCTTTGTTCCGCGAAAGCTCGGTTAAACCTTTTAGGGCGACCGGTGTCTTATGCGATAAGTCAAACAAATTTTTAAAACATAAGGAGAAAGAACAATGAAACCCATGAGATGGATAACGACGACGGTGATGCTGCTCTTGGTCGCGTTTGGCGCCGCGGCTCAAGGGGAGTTCTTTGATGATGTTTATTTCTCGACGCCCGTCAAGGCGGAACGCGAGGAAGTGAAAACGACGGAAGTGACGACGCGTATCGTCAAGTCGAACGCGGAGGCGATCGACGCCAACGAGGAAGACGTCTACGCGTCCGACAATTGGTCGATCGACAACGACCGTGACGTGGATGAGTACAACCGCCGCTATTCCGGCGATTCCGAAAGGGCCGACCGCGACGAGCAAGTCGCGCGTGACGCTACCGCGGACGACGACGAGCGCCGGTCGGACTTGGAATACAGCGAGCGGATCGTGCGCTACCATTCGCCTAGCAAGATCACGATCGCCGGAGCCGACCAGGTCGACCTTTACCTGAGCGACGGCTATTACGCTTACGATTATGACACGAACAATGGTTCGGTGGATGTCAATATCAATTTGGGCTTCGGCTCCCCTTGGTATTACGGTTGGTATGATCCTTGGTATTATGGCTATAGCCCTTGGTGGACTTACTCGTCGTGGTACTATCGGCCTTATTGGGGCTTCAGCTGGGGCTGGGGCGGTTTCTACGCCGGTTGGTACGATCCTTGGTACAGCCCGTGGTATTGGTATGGTCCGTCATGGGCATGGGGCGGTTATTGGGGGCCTCACTATCACCACCATTATACGCCAGCTTATTACCATAGTGGAGGGGGCCGTTCCTCTTACGCGTCGAGCGCCCGTCGGGGTGGCCGGGGAGGTTCTTCCTCGTACGCGACCCGTACGCATGGCTCATCGGCGACCTCTTTGCGCAACCAAAGCGCTACGAGCGGACGGACTTATAGCAATCGTTCGGGACGTGTCGGCACGACGACCAGCGGCAATTCCTTGCGAAGCGGCCAAAGCGCCACCTCCAATCGCTCCAGCCTGAGCAATAGCAACCGGACCCGTATCATTCGCCAGAACGACGCTTCGACGAACACCATCCGTCGCTCGAGTGGCTCGACGACTTTGCCACGGAGTAGCCGGAGTAGCAATATTAACAACAGCACTACCCGATCCATCCAATCGCCTCAACGAAGCTATTCTCCCTCTCGGAGTAGCGGTAGCTTCAACCGGAGTTCCGGCGGGTCGTTCGGAGGCAGCCGTGGTGGTGGCGGAGGCAGTGGCTTCAGCAACCGGAGCGGTGGCCGTCGATGAGAGGAGAAGATGAATTTTAAAACAACAACGAGAAACGAAAAAGGAAGAAGATGAAAAAGATCATTTGTGTAGCGGTTTCCGCGTTCGTGGCGGGTGTGGGTTCCCTTTCGGCCCAAGGCGTGCTCGACGCGTATAAGTTTTCCCAAACGGATTTGAACGGGACCGCTCGTTATATGAGTATGGGTGGCGCTTTTGGCGCGGTTGGAGGCGACATCTCTGTCTTGAGCAACAACCCGGCGGGCTTGGGTATTTACCGGAGCTCGGAAGTGGTGACCACCTTGAGCCTTTCGCCCACGAAAACGACGAGCGATTGGAATGGCGGGAAAATCAACGCCAGCAAGAATAAGTTCAATTTTGATAATATCGCTTACGTAGGCTATTTCCCTACAGGCAACGACGAGGGATTGGTCAGCTGGAACGTGGGCATTTCCTATAATCGGGTCAAGAGTTATGACCGGAATTACCGGACGACAGGTTCCCAGGCATATTCCGTGGCCGATTATTTGGCGGCCCAAGCGTCTTACGTGGGGTATAGCGACGGTTGGTATGGCATCGCGGAGAATGATTTTGCCCCTTTGCTGGGCGATAATGCCGATAATGCCTACGATCAGTTGAATAACGCTTACCAAGCGAATGTTTGGCCGGCGGCGTTGGGTTATCAAGGTGGACTGATCGGGGCTTATGAGGAAGGTGGAGACCTTTACCACTCCGCTTTTGGAGAATGGAACGGCAACGAATGGTTGAATTACAGCCCGAATGAGACGCGATTGGAAGTCTCCGAGCGAGGTTCGATCGATCGATATAATTTAGCCTTCGCCACCAATTTCGGGAACCGGGTCTTTGTCGGGGCGACGGTCGCCATTACCGATTTGGATTATACCCTGAACGCGATTTATGATGAGACTTTCGCCACTGGGAATCTTTATTATGATAATTACCAGACGATGGATGGAACGGGATACGCGTTAAACATCGGCGTGATCGCTCGTCCGACCGACTATTTGCGCTTGGGTGTCGCTTACAATTCGCCGACTTGGTATAAGATGACCTATTATTATCAGTCGGAATCGGGAAGTTATATCGATGGCTTGGGAGAAATGTGGGGTTCCACGCCGACCAACCCTTATCCCTATACCGATTTCCGTTTGCGTACGCCAGATAAATGGATTTTCAGCGCGGCCGGTTTCTTTGGTCAAGCTGGAATGATCAGTGTAGATTATGAGTTGACGAATTATAAGCGGATGAGCCTTTCCGATCCGGATGGTTATGAATACGCCGATAACGAATTGATTGATTCGGATATGGGCTTGATGCATACGATCCGGGTAGGCGCGGAATACAAAGTGACGCCCCAGTTCGCGATTCGTGCGGGTGGCGGTTGGCAAAGCAGTCCGTTGAACTCAAACTTGAAAGAAGGCCGTTATGAGGTATTTCCCGGAGGTCTGGCGACCGCGTATACGGTAGATAAAGGACTTTCTTATTTTTCAGTAGGGTTGGGCTATCGTTTTACCCCCAGCTTTTACATGGATTTGGCTTGTGTCTACCAAGAGCATAAAGAAGACATTTACGCGTTCTCGAACGTGATTGTGGACGACGTGAAATTGGTGGAGTCGGAGGCGATTCCTTTAAAGACAACCAAGACAAAGATCGCGTTGACCTTAGGTTACAAATTTTAATAGCTCCGGATTCGAATCCGTTTAGTTCAAGAATCCCCCCTATTGGTATGTTAAATCATCGGAATAGGGGGGATTTCTGTTTTTAAGGTTAATTTAATTTGTGTGATTAAAATAGTTTTTGTTCTTTTGTGTCGTTAAATATGATTGTTTAATTCTTAAATTCTTTCAGCCTATCGCATAACATTACTCGAATAACTAAAAAATAAGAAGTAATGAAGTCGTTAAAACAGATGACCGACGAAGAGTTGGTCGCCCTTTATGCGGACGGGTATAATAACGCGTTTGATATCTTGTTGAGCCGGTATCAGAGCGTGGTTTATTCTTATATCTATTTTATCGTTCATAACAAGGAGTTGACAGAAGATATCTTTCAAGAGACTTTTGTCAAGGTGATCATGACCATTAAGCAAGGCCGTTATACGGAAAGCGGGAAATTTAAAGCCTGGATCACGAGGATTGCCCATAACTTGATCATCGACAATTTCCGACAGGAACGGAGTGAGAATTGGGTTTCTAATGATGAGGTAGAAAAGGATTTGTTCAACAATGTGCGCTTTTGTGAAGATACGATCGAGGATCGTCTCGTACGGCATCAGGTATTCCTTGACTTGAAGCGATTGGTCAAATACTTGCCCGATAATCAACGGGAAGTTTTGGAAATGCGCTATTATCGGGATATGAGCTTCAAGGAGATCGCTGACGCTACGGGCGTGAGCATCAATACCGCTTTGGGCCGGATGCGCTACGCGATCTTGAATATGCGTCGCTTGGCCGACAAGAATCAGATCGAGCTTTCGTTGGCTTGAAAATATTTTTATCCTCAATGCGCAATAAGCGTCATCCCCTTCCGTTTTAGTTGTGTATAACTTAAAATTGGAAGCCTATGGGTGAGTATTTTACGCGTTGTATGGATGAAATAGAGGACAATAAAGACGATAATTGTTGGGAACGGGATATCAGGCCTAAGAAACAGACGCTTGAATTCTTGCGGCAGTTCGCTCGAGTCTATAAGGTAGAGAAGAATTTGGTGTCGGAGCAAGAAGGGTATGTGATTAATTAAGCCCTTTTTCGTACCTTCGCGCAAACAATTACCGAGGAGTGATATGAAGCATTTGATCGCGCCATCTTTGTTGTCGGCGGATTTCTTGGACTTGAGGAAGGAAGTGGAAATGGTGAATCAAAGTGAGGCCGATTGGCTGCACTTGGATATCATGGATGGTGTTTTTGTACCCAATATTTCATTTGGATTTCCTGTTTTGAAAGCGATTAAGGCGATTTGCCAGAAACCGATGGACGCCCATCTGATGATCGTAGAACCTCATAAGTTCATTCGGGATTTCGCGGAAGTGGGTGTTTACATGATGAACGTGCATTACGAGACTTGCGCGCATTTGCATCGGACTGTTGGAGCGATTAAGGAAGCGGGAATGAAAGCGGGCGTGACGCTGAACCCTCATACACCTGTCAGTGTGTTAGAGGATATTGTGGACGAGGCGGATATGATCTTGCTGATGTCGGTCGATCCAGGGTATAGCGGGCAGAAGTTTATCGAACATTCGGTGGAGAAAACGGCTCGCTTGCGGGAATTGATTGACCGGAGAGGCTCGCGGGCGTTGATTCAATTGGATGGAGGAGTGAATTTGGAGACGGGTAAGCGTTTGCTTGATGCGGGTGCGGATATTTTGGTCGCGGGTAATTTCGTGTTTAAGTCGCCCGATCCGACCGCGACAATCAAGGCTTTGAAAGATTTGAAATAGGGCTTTAGGACTTTTCATATAGGGCGCCTGAAAAAAAGGTCGCTTTTTTTGTGGAATTTTGACTATGAACGTTTTTAGCTATGATAGAATTATGTCTGAGGCGGCCATTCTTGCGGCCGCTCGCGTTTTGGATGTTGGGGATTGGCAGCTATGTCTTATTCCCGCCTTATGGGGTGATCGGTCTGATCGCCTTTTTTTTCTTGGTGATGATGGTGATTTTGTGGCTTTGTGGCCTGAAAGGAAACACGAGGCGCTCGGCGTTGTTCGCGGGGCGATGGGGATGGGGATGTTTCTTTTTGATTATACTTTACGCGTTGTCGGTATGGGTTTGTTGCTATGTGGATTGTTTCCGGCCGAAATGGGAGGAACCTTCCGCGATAGAGCTTTGGGCTGAGCGGACTCAAGAGCGATTGGCTGAACGTTTCGACCAATTGGCTCTGACGGGCGAGGAGAAAGGAGTCGTCTGCGATTTGGCTTTGGGCTATGGGGAGGCGATGGACCGGGAAATGAATCGGAAGTTCTCGGTGACGGGTGTTTCGCATGTCTTGGCCGTGAGTGGTTTTCATGTCGCGGTGATTTGTGGTTTCTTTAATGGCATTTTGTGTTTCTTGCCTCGTCGGGGATGGGCCCGATGGGTACGTTATGGGATTTTAACCACGGTCTTGTGGAGTTATACGATCATGACGGGCTTGGCGGCATCGGCGTTCCGGTCAGCTTTGATGTTGACTTTCTATCTGACGGCCCATGTGGCGCGTCGACGGACGGATAATTA
The DNA here is from genome assembly GCA_949298575.1 of uncultured Parabacteroides sp. Lineage (GTDB taxonomy): Bacteria > Bacteroidota > Bacteroidia > Bacteroidales > Tannerellaceae > Parabacteroides. Next base: position 4,754 of record CASFXH010000025.1, on the reverse strand, counting down.
TAATACGTTAGCGGCCGCGGCGTTCTGTATGTTGGTGATCCAGCCTTTCGTTTTGTTTGATATCGGCTTCCAGTTGAGTTTTCTGGCTGTTTTGTTCATATTTTATTTTATGCCTCGATTTGAGCGGTATTGGGCGGTGCGCAATCCTTTAGTCGCGACGCCTTGGGGATGGGTGGGCGTGACGCTGGCGGCTCAGTTGGGGACGGCTCCTTTATGCGCCTTCTATTTTGGAGAATTGTCGTCGGTTTTCTTGCTTACGAATTTGCCGATGACTTTTCTGGCTACTTGGCTGATCCCCGCTTCGTTGCTTTGGCTATTCTATCCGTCGGGATGGTGGGGAGGAGATGTGTTGGAAGGGGCCGTCGTCTGGGGTGTCCAGGCGATGGTCGACGTGGTGGAGGTGTTCAGCCGCTTGCCGCTCGCTTCGGTTTCGGTCCGTTTCGATGGGATTTGTCTGGTGTTGGCTTATGGGGCACTGTTCATGTGGATGTTTCATGGAAGGCAGAAAAGGAACGTGATGGATTGGGAAATTAATCGTACCTTCGCGAAGCAATATTAAAAAAAGATATGATTACTAAAATCATTCAAGAAGAAAAGATTCAGAAGGCGAAGAAATACGTGGAGAAGGGTGAGCGGTTCGTGATCGTGACCCACGTCTCGCCCGACGGCGATGCCTTAGGCGCTTCTTTGGGACTTTATCATTTTCTTTCCGCCTATGGCAAAGACCAAGTGGCGGTAGTCGTCCCGAACGTTTTTCCTTCCTTTTACCGTTGGATGCCTGGCTCAAAAGAGATCGTGATCTATGAGAAGTATCCTGATTTCGCGGTGGAGTTGCTCCAGAAAGCCGACGTGATTTTTTGTCTAGATTTCAATGAACCGAAACGGATCGGAAAGCTGGCCCAGCCCGTGCTTGAGGCGCCAGGGCGCCGGGTCTTGATCGATCATCATTTGAATCCGGCGGATTTTTGCCGGGTCGTGATGTCGTATCCCGAGATGTCGTCGACCAGTGAGATGATCTTCCGTTTCATTTGCCGGATGGGATTGTTCGAGTTGATTAACAAGGAAACGGCGACTTGTATCTATACGGGCATGATGACCGATACGGGCGCGTTCACTTACAATTCCAACCAGACCGAGATCTATACGATCATCGGCGAGCTGATCAAGAAAGGAATCGATAAAGACTGGATCTATCGTCAAGTCTACCAGGTTTACTCCGAGTCGCGCTTGCGGATGTTGGGCTACGTGCTCTACGAGAAAATGAAACTTTACCCTGAGAAGCGGGCGGCGTTGATCACCCTCTCGCAGGCCGAGCTCAATCGCTTTGGCTATCAATCGGGCGATACGGAAGGTTTCGTCAACCAACCCTTGGCGATCGAGGGCGTGGATTTCAGCGCCTTCATCCGCGAGGATAAAAAGTATATCAAGATTTCCTTGCGCTCCGTGGGTGAGTTTCCTTGCAACCTTTTCGCGAGTCGTTATTTCAATGGCGGCGGGCATAAGAACGCTTCCGGAGGGGAGTTCGATGGCTCCCTCGACGAGGCGATCCGGATTTTCGAGCGGGGATTGGCGGAATTTACCTATTGATCGTGGTTTATTTAACAACTTCGAAAACATTTGGCTAAGGTTTTTTGTGTAAGTTCGCGGTTGCTTAATCACTTTATTTATAAAGAAGAAAACAAAAAGATGAAGAAAGGATTCTATTTCGTGTTGATGTTGTGTGCCGCTTGTGTGGTCGCCTCGTGTAGCAAGACCAAGTCGTACGCGGACATGTTGAAAGACGAGGAGAAGGCGATCGACTGGTTGCTCGATACGCTCCAGATCGAGGTGTTGAAAGATTTCCCGGCGGATACTGTTTTCAAGGAGAACCAGTTCGTCAAGTTGGAGGATGACGTGTATTTGAACATTATCGACCGAGGCTCGGACGATCGGGCGGTCCTGGGGAAAACGAAGATCATGTACCGATGCAGCGCCTATTATCTAGTAGGGGGGTATGCGCAATTCCTTTCCAATTATGGTCCGAATAGCAACGGAACGGTGCCATATCCTTGCAATCCTTATAATACGGCGGAGACAGAGCCTTTTATTTATGGGGAAGTTTCAAGCAGCGAGACGGGAAGCTCCTCATACCTGTTCGTGAGCGAAGGCTTGCAGATCCCTTTGCAATATGTCGGGCATCGGGGCAAGGTCAAATTGATCGTTCCTTTTGACAAGGGAACTTATTTGGATCAAGGTACGGGAGATCCTATTTATTATGAAATCGTAGAATATCTATTCGAAGATAAACTCTAAGTCACAACACATGACACTTATCAAATCAATTTCAGGCATTCGTGGAACGATAGGCGGCCGCGCGGACGAGGGGCTCAGCCCTTTGGCTATCGTTAAGTTTGTGTCCGCCTACGCGACATTTATCCGGAAAACGTCGGAAAGCGACTCCAACCGGATCGTGGTGGGCCGCGACGCCCGTGTCTCCGGCACGATGGTGAAGCACTTGGTGCTCGGGACGCTGACGGGCATGGGATTCGACGTGATCGACATCGACCTGGCGACGACGCCCACTACCGAGATGGCCGTCGCGCTGGAGGGCGCTCTCGGAGGAATCATTCTCACCGCTAGCCATAACCCGAAGCAATGGAACGCCCTCAAATTGCTCAACGCGCGGGGCGAGTTCCTGAGCGCGGAGGAAGGGGCCGAAGTGCTCCGGATCGCGGAGCGCGAGGCATTCGAATACGCGGACGTGGATCATTTGGGTAAGATCATCCCGGATAATACTTACAAGGAAAAGCATATCCGCCGGGTGCTCGACTTGGATTTGGTGGATGTCGAGGCCATCAAGGCGGCCAACTTCCGGGTGGCGATCGACTGCGTCAACTCGGTGGGCGGCTTAGTCTTGCCTGATTTGCTTTACGCGTTGGGCATTAAGGAGATCTTTAAGTTGCATTGCGCTCCGCACGGCAACTTCTCGCACAACCCCGAGCCACTGCCGGAAAACCTGACCGAGATCGCCGACCTAATGCGCCACGCCAAGGCCGACGTGGGCTTCGTGGTCGATCCGGATGTCGATCGCTTGGCCATCGTTTGCGAGAATGGGGAGATGTTCAACGAGGAATATACCTTGGTGGCCGTGGCCGACTACGTGTTGAGCCAGACACCGGGCCCGACGGTGAGCAACTTGAGCTCGAGCCGCGCGCTCCGCGACGTCACCCAAGCGCATGGATGCGTGTATTCCGCCTCGGCCGTGGGCGAGGTCAACGTGGTGGCGAAGATGCGCGAGACGGGCGCCGTCATCGGAGGCGAGGGCAACGGTGGGGTCATCTACCCGGCGTGCCACTATGGTCGCGACGCGTTGGTAGGCATCGCGCTCTTCCTGACCTATCTGGCTAAGAAGGGCATGAAAGTCAGTGAGCTGAGAGAAACTTATCCCGCTTATTTCATGGCCAAGAAACGCGTCGAGCTGACGCCGGGGATCGACATCGACGCCATCTTGGCCCAAGTGAAAGCCCATTACGAGGGCGAGGAGGTGACGACCATCGACGGCGTGAAGATCGATTTCGCCGACAAGTGGGTCCATCTTCGCAAGAGCAACACCGAGCCGATCATCCGCGTTTATGCCGAGGCGCGCACGAAAGCCGAGGCTGAAGCGCTGGCCGACGAGCTGATCGCGTTCATTCAAGGACTTTCGTAAAAAGAAATTTGTTTTTTTGGTTTTTATGGTGTGGCGAGTAGGCCGACTTTTTCGTGGGGACACGGGGGGAGCGGCAATGCTCGCCATTTTTTATTTTTTCCTCTAGATTCTTTTTCTTTTCATATAAATTCGTACCTTTGGCCTCGATGAAAAAATTTTATGTATTATGAGTTACAAATTTCCATGGAAAGAGACCCCCATTCTTTATGGGGAAGACGCGATCCGCTTCGAGAAAGAGATGGAGCGCGTGGACAATATGAGCAAAGAGGAGCGTCGGGCGAACGCGGAAGAGTTGCGCAGAGGATATGAAGAGGCTTGTAGGGTTTTAAATCTTACCGTTAAAATCTAAGCGCGATGGAACTGATTCAACTGACCTCCGACTATGAAATGAAGCCATTCGATTGCGGGGATCCCGAGTTGAATGGCTTTTTGCGTGAGAATGCCAAGCCTTTTCTGGAAAACAGGTTGGCGAAGACGTATTTGTTTTGTGAAGGGAAACAGATCGTTGGCTATTTTTGCCTGCTCAATGACAAATTGTCTAAGCAAGAAGTCGCGAATAGCGATTGGCGGAGAATTAAGAAACTATTTCCGCATGCGAAACACATGGGAAGTTATCCTGCCGTGAAGATAGGTCGCTTCGCCATTTCTCTTCAATTCCATAATCAAGGATTGGGAAAATACCTGATGTACGTGATCAAGGAATACTTGTTACGCGATCCCGGCTATTCCATGTTCCGTTTCCTGACGGTCGACGCTTATCTGGACGCCGTGCCTTTTTATGAGCGGAACGGCTTCCGGAAATTGACGCCGATGCGGGAACAAGGGGACACCCAAGCGATGTATTTCGACATCCAATCGGTGATAGAAATATAAATTCTCATTCTTTTTTTGATTTTTTTCTTTTTCCCCTTTTTCTTTTCATTTTATTCCGTACCTTTGGCGCCGGATCAAAAGCGAAAAAGGGCATGAACGCTTATAAAATCAATAGCACGTTAACTTCTTTTACCATGAATTCCTTGGTGAAAGCCGTTAATTTCTTAGCAAGCAAGCAAGCAAGCAAGCAAGC
>CASFXH010000024.1:44212-46179 GCA_949298575.1 uncultured Parabacteroides sp. | reverse complement strand
TCTCTCTTTTCTCAAATGGCCTTCCGCACCGTGCGGAAAGCTCCCGACAGCCGGATCCGCGTTTCCGCACTGTGCGGAAACTAATTCGCCACCTTGAAGCTCTCGCCCTCGACCCAGACGACGTAGAAGCCTCGTGGCAATTCATACCGCCGCTTCCCGATCTGCTCCCCGTTCGCCTTCAGGACACCGTTCATCGCCACGATCATCACCCGTTTTTCGGTCGGGGTATAAACATAGATCGCGCCCTCGTGAGCGTAGACTTGAACGCCTTCAATATCTTCCACGCCGACCGGCGTCGCCTCTTTCACGCCATAAACCGTGATCGTCACGAGGCCGTCGACGTTCTTGACCGTATAAATTCCTTCCTCATCCGGCTTCACCTCGACCGCCTTGCCGATGCCTTGCGAGACCGTGACCATCATGCTGTCCGCTACGTAACCCTCCTCGATCTCGATCGTGAAGGTCAGCGTGCCGCCTTCCTCGACCACGCGGGAAGAGGGGATGATTGTCGCGCCCGTCATGGGGCGGAGGTCGACGCGGTAGTAGGTGGGTTCAGGTTCGGGAGCGGGTTCGGGCTCCGGTTCTTCCTTCGCCTCCACGGTAATCGTCACTTCTTTTGTTATCGTGTTATAATTCTCCGTATCAGTTGGCATGAAGATGGCTGTGAATGTGTTATCTCCAACTTCGCCTACCAATAATGTATTATCTTTCCACGTCCAACCTGCCGGTAACGCTACATCTTTCAAGGTCTCGCCGTAAGTGGCGGTCAGGTCCGTCGGCACGGTGTAGTCTGGTTCAGCCTTCCCGATGGTAAAATTCATCGTCACCTCACCATACAAACCGCCCGTTTCGGTCGGTGTAATGGTGATGGTCGCCTCGCCCGCGTCCGTGTTATTCTCGTAAGTTACCGTGTAATCCTCGCCTTGGATATATTCTTCTTCTATCGTTTCCGGAGGAGTTATCGTTACCTCCGGCTCTATCGCCTCCCCCGTGTAGGTGTAGGAGTTCTTCTCTATATTGACCATATCTTCCGTCAATTTATGTTGCACCTTCCCGCTTATGTTTTCGGCTCCCGTAATCGAGCCGCCCGTCTCCACGCGGATGGCGCCGGCACCCTTCAGCTCACCTTCAACCGTCAGCGAACCTTCAACCGTCAGCTCACCGTCAACCGTCAGCTTCACGCCTTCCGGCACGATGAGCGAGGTGTTTGCGGGAACGTTCAGCGTGTACCCCTCCGGAATCGTCAGGTCGACCGGCAGCTCGGGGTTACCCTTTACCGATGCCTCTCCGTTCTCGAAGACGAAACCCTTATCATAAGGAACATTTCCATCAACCGTTGCCCCCGGTCCGATGATAAGAGTGCCACCCCCCATTTGGATACGCTGCCCAATCAGCCTGATTGTCCCGCCGGTGATTGCCACAGTGGAGGAATTATCCCCCGAGATGGCAGGCCCCCCTGAGGGCCCTCCTATGTTTTCCATTGCCAGCAAGCCCTCTCCGGAAATAAAAAGGGAAGATTTAGTAAGACTGATACCCTCCGACAAGCTACCCCCCCCGTAAGTGATGGTGTTTTGATCTTCCAATTCCAAGTTAAGGGTAGTATTCCGCAAATCCATGGCTTTTCTGTCTGGTTCTGACGACATTGTAATCCTCACATAGCTGAATGTCATCTCGTGTTTACCGCCGTCTATACGGATAGCAAAGTCGTCGGGGTCGCCGGGGGCTCCTTGTTCGTCAATGAAGTTTCCAGTGACTCTGTAGTTGGTGTTTCTGCCCTTAATATCTAGGCGCTTACCTCCTTTATTAAAATCGTGGAGCTCTTGCGCCGCGAGCGGGAGGCAAAGCAGGAAAAGTAACAGGGTAAAAAAAGCCCGCGCGTAGTGTCGGTTCTCGACACCCCGCCCGGGCTTCTCGTTATACCTTATTATATTATATAAGTGCTTGCTTGCTTGCTTGCTTGCTTGCTT
>CASFXH010000024.1:0-44197 GCA_949298575.1 uncultured Parabacteroides sp. | reverse complement strand
TGCTTGCTTGCTTGCTTGCTAAGAAATTATCCTCTTCCGCCAAAGGATTTAGCATAAAAGACGTTAACATGTTGTTGATTTTATTATTCATCCTGTTTTTCTTTTGATTCGCCGTCAAAGATACGGATTAATCTGAAAAGAAAAAGGAAGATGAGAAAAAAATCAACGATTTTCCCGCGATAACGCCTCGTCCATCGCGGCGGCGGCCCGTCGGCCATCGCCCATCGCCAGGATCACGGTCGCGCCCCCACGTACGATGTCGCCACCCGCGTACACGTCCGGCAAAGAGGAACGCATGTCGGCCTCGCCCACGATGATCGTCCCCCGCTTGCTGATCTCCAATCCCTTGAAGGCATGCGGGATCAACGGATTGGGCGAGACACCGACGCTGACGATCACCTCGTCGACATCGATCGTCTCGATCGCGCCCTCGACCGGCACCGGCCGACGGCGGCCCGAGGCGTCAGGCTCACCCAAAGCCATCTTCTGCAAACGCATTTGCTTCACGCGGCCTCGCTCGTCGCCCAAGTATTCGATCGGGTTGTGGAGCGTCATGAACTCGACGCCTTCCTCCTTGGCGTGCTTGATCTCCTCCGCCCGGGCGGGCATCTCCTCCTCGCTCCGGCGGTAAACGATGATCGCCCTCTCGGCGCCCAAGCGGCGGGCCGTGCGGACGGAATCCATCGCCGTGTTGCCGCCCCCGATCACCGCGACCGTGCGTCCCCGCCAGACCGGCGTATCGCTCTCCGGATTGGCCGCGTCCATCAGGTTGACACGGGTCAGGTACTCGTTCGACGACATGATGCCCACCAGGTTCTCGCCCGGGATGTTCATGAAATTGGGAAGGCCCGCCCCGCTGGCCACGAAGATGCCCCGGAAGCCCTCGTCGTGCAAGTCATCGTAGCTGATCGTCTTGCCCACGATGCAATCCTTGACGAACGTCACGCCCATCTGGCGCAAGCCATCGATTTCCACGTCGACAATCCGGTTGGGCAGGCGGAACTCCGGAATGCCATATTTCAACACGCCCCCGATCTCGTGCAAGGCCTCGAAGACCGTCACGTCGTAGCCCCGCTTCGCCATGTCGCCCGCGAACGACAAGCCGGCGGGCCCGGATCCCACCACCGCGATCTTCACGCCATTCTTCTTCTCGATCTTAGGGATGGAGATCTGGCCACTCTCCCGCTCATAGTCGGCGGCGAAGCGCTCCAAGTAGCCAATGGCCACGGCGGGTTTCCCCATCTTGAGCTGGACGCATTGGCTCTCGCATTGCTTCTCCTGCGGACAGACCCGTCCACAAACGGCGGGCAAAGCGCTCGTCTCTTTCAAGACCTTAGCCGCTTCCAGGAATTCCCCCCGCTCGATATTCTTGATAAAAGAAGGGATATGGATCCCCACGGGGCAACCTCGCATGCAAGTCGGCGACGGACAGTCGAGGCAACGATGCGCCTCGATGATCGCCTGTTCTTTCGTAAGGCCGAGGTTGACTTCTTCCGTCCTCACGCGGCTCCTGTAGTCGGGATCCAGCTCATTCATTTTTACCCGCTCGATGGATGAGCGTACCTTATTCTTCATGCTCTTGCGCAATACCTCGCGCCACGGCTCCGCCCGGCGAGCCGCGATCAATTCTTCAGTCGTCATAATCGTCTTCCTTTCATTTCTTCTCGACATCTTTATAAGCTCCCAGACGCATGATCATCTCATCAAAGTCGACTTGATGCGCGTCAAACTCAGGTCCATCGACACAGACAAAGCGGGTCTTTCCCCCTACGGTCACGCGGCAGGCGCCACACATGCCCGTCCCGTCGACCATGATCGTGTTTAACGAGGCGACAGTCGGGATCTCGTATTTCTTTGTCAAAGCGGCGACAAACTTCATCATGATCGCGGGACCGATCGTCACGCAAAGATCAACCTTCTCCCGGCGGATTACGCTTTCGACACCGTCGGTCACCAATCCTTTCGTCCCATAAGAACCGTCATCTGTCATGATAATGACCTCATCGGAATTCGCGCGCATTTGCTCCTCAAGGATAATCAACTCTTTCGTGCGAGCGGCCAAGACCACGATGACCCGGTTGCCCATCGCGTGAAACGCTTTAACGATGGGTAAGAGCGGCGCCACGCCTACTCCACCACCGGCACAGACCACGGTCCCGACTTTCTCCACCCGCGTCGCCTGCCCCAATGGACCGACCACATCCGTCAGCTCATCACCCACGTTCAGGGCACACAATTTTCGGGAGGAATCCCCCACGGCCTGAATCACAAGCGTGATCGTACCCTTGGCCACATCAGCGTCGGCGATCGTCAAAGGGATACGTTCTCCATGCTCGCCTTCACGGACGATCACGAAATGCCCCGCCTTACGCGACCGGGCGATCAACGGCGCCTCGACCTCGAGCTTCACCACGTTGGCCGAGAAACGCTCCTTGCTTACAATTTTATTCATATCTCTCAATCGTATAAATTATCCATTATTTGAAAAGTTCCTCATCGCGGATGAGCATCAGGATAGCCGAATGAGGAACGATGAGAAACTTCTCCTCATCGAAATTGATCTCATAAGCGGCGTTCTGGAGATAAATCGCCAAATCGCCTTCGCGGGCTTGCAATGGCAAATAACGCACCTCCTTGTCTTCCTTTTTCTCCCATACCTCATAATCCTCGGTCGACGAAGGCAAGGCGTAACCCGGCCCCGTCTTAATCACGTAGCCCGCTTGAATCTTCTCGCCTTGCCGCACCGTAGGCGGTAAGTAAAGGCCTGTCTTCGTCTGGCTTTGCGGATTCTTGGGCTTAATCAAAACCTTGTCGCCAATCATGAGGAACTTGTCCATGTCTTTTTGATCTATTGTCAGCTGCATATCGTTCTTATTTGTTATCGATTCGCGAACTTACATAAACTTTATAAAAGAAGAAAGCCGAATCCCCCGCATTCCTTCAATTTTCAGGAATAGGGGCATTCGGCCCATAAGATTTAAACCAATAACGGCTGGTTTAAGCTATTTCACGAGATTCGCGATCGAAGCGGCCATCGTACCCAACGACGCGAAAGAAGTCGCGTAACTCAAGATAGAGGTCAACGCGGCGCCATTCCGTCTCCTCTTGTTCGGCACGACAATCTCACAACCAGGCTCTATTTGTTTACCGCCTCTTCGCTTGACCTCCGCGACTTGCCCATTCATATAAATGATAAACTTCTTGTTCTTCTTCGCGTGCTGGCTGTAACCGCCCGCTTGAGCCAGATAATACTTCACGTTTTCGCCTTCCTTATAAGCGACCGTATTCGGCATCATCACCGCGCCACTGATCTTTACCGTATTCGTATATTCCGGCACGATCAATACATCACCTTCCCGAACCACCAGGTCCGCGTCACCGCCCGGCTCGGCGAGCGCGGCTTCCAAATCAATGCCAACCGTATAAGTGCTATCAACCTTTATATTCAAGGAATCCAGAAGGCCTTCGCCCAATTCACGCCCCATCAAGTTGATCACGTCTTGCATACGTTTCTTTTCTTCCTCATTCGCCACACGAGTCAACTTCGCGCCACGAACATAGGCCGAACTTTTCACGCCACCCGCTTTCTTGATCAAATCACTTAAGCGTTCCGTTTTCGTCGTCAAAGTATAAGTTCCCCCAAAAAGGACCTCGCCCTTAACCTCAACATTCTGCTGCTCCTGATAACCGGGCGAACGGCGGACAAAAACTTGATCATAGGGTTGAAGCACGAAACCAGGTTCGCCATCGATAATGAAACCATCTTTCAAGGCGAAACTAAACATCTGGCCGATCGAGTCCGTCCCGCTCACGTTTTTCGGATCCTTCACCCGACGAGAGACGTCTACCCGCACCGTCGAGGCGGCCTCATTCAAGCCGCCAGCCTGAATAATCAAATCTTCCAACGTCATATTGTCCGCGTACGGATAACTATCCGGACGAGCCACTTCTCCTAAAATCTCCACATTCCCCAGATCCTGCAAATCATGAATACTCGGGATATAAAGGATATCATTCTTTCTCAAAGGAATGTCCGAGACACGACCATCCAACAGGGCTTTCACGTCCACGGAAAGCATCTCGCTAGTCAAATTGTCCCGCTCACGTCGCAACACGGCGCGATTCGTGAAAGCGTCGTCCATCAGGCCTTCCGCTTTCTCAATCAATGCCCGCACGGTACTTACTTCCTCGCTCAACTCATAAATATCCGGACGATAGACCGCGCCTCTTATTTCCACCCGGTTGGTAAAACGATCCAAGAGCGCGCCAACGGTTATCCTATCACCATTTCTCAACGAGGTCGTCGCATACTCCTCCGCATCGACCGTCTTCACCTCATATTCCTCTCCATTTTGCCGAACGATCCGCAATGTCTTACTATAAGCGTCCGCGTCAAAACCTCCGGCATAATCAATCAATGTCGCGAGCGTCTCATCCGCTTTCATCTCAAATCTCATCGAGCGCTTCACGTTGCCATCAATCTTAACCATCAATTCATAAGCCGGGACAATCACGACATCACCTTCTTGCAAATGGATATCCCCATCAATCCTTCCATGCATAATGAAATCGTACACGTCAACGGAAGCGACTTGCGCGCCGTCTCGCACCAACAACACATTACGCAGACTGCCGATCTCATTCACGCCCCCCGCACGATAAAGCGCATGGAACACGGTCGAGAAAGCGGATAACGCGTATGTTCCAGGCAACGTCACCTCACCCATAATATTGATTTGGATCGTACGGGCATTTCCCAATGTCACCTTGATTTGATTATCCTCATTGGAATAAACTTTACCCAACTCTCCTTTCAGATATTCACTGGCCTCCTTCACCGTCATGCCACTCAAATAGGCGGGCCCCAATTCCTGTAAGTTGATCGTACCATCAGGCGATATGGTCTGCCGAATAGTGGTCTGGCTGGCTCCCCAAATATCAATGATCACCTCATCGCCCGGGCCCAATCGATAATTGGGCGGAGTCGCGAGATTTACGCTCGGCTCAAAAGTCAAATTTCTCGTATTGAAGATGCTCCGGCCGAAAACTTGTTCTTCCGGCTGTTGGACCGGTCCGAGGCCCAATCCCCAAGGATCCATTTGCGACGACTCATAATTCCCAAAAACATTCTGGTTCTGCTCATAACCCCAAGGCATGCTTTGAACCTGATCTGTCGGCTCCAGCATTCCGGGAACGATTTGTCCTTGTCTCATCTGTAAAGGGGTGGCGATATCGCCCCATACGCTCGTCGCCGTATCCCGCCGTACCTGACGGAGACGAGATTCTTCGCCCACAGAAAACTCACCTGTTGACGCGCCCGCTTGTTGTTGATCGTACAGTTTTTTCACGCGTTCCGCTTGTTCTCTCGTCACGCCCCGACGGACAAGCTCATTCGCGATCTGCCTTTGATCCTTGCCCTGTTCCAGAGCACTTTTCGCGTATTCCAAGACTTGCTGATCGCTCATCGTCGAGTATTGCGCGGAAATGTTCCCCCATGGAAGCAAGAGGAACAAGGCCATTACCCAAATTTTCTTTGCCTTCATATCTTCAATAATCAATTCTTTTCTTTTGCTTTAATCATTCTTTTTCGTCGCTTCTTTCAGTTCTTTCCATACGTCCTCACCAAACAAGATCCAACCGGACGCGCCGAAAAAGGCGAGGAAAACGACACCTATTAATATAAGAGCTTTCCGAGGAGCGGAAGCCTTAACCGGGACCGTCGCCGGATTGACGATCGCGAACACGGGCTTAGCCTCTTGAATCTTCCCTCTCGCCAGCTGCAACTGCTGCGCCATCTGGTTATAGACCTGATAAGCCAAGTTCATCTCGTTTTGCAAACGCTCGCCCTCCACTTTCGAACGCTGCGTATACAGCCCCTTGTTCTCATCCACGTAATCCGCATAACGCTGCTGGGCCGCATAATACTCTTGCTGACGTTCCTTGTAAAGTTTTTCCCAATAATCGCAATCCTCGATCGCTTTCTTCGTCCGATAAGCGGTCACGTAATTTTGCAATTTCGTCACCACGCTATCCGCCACCGTCGCGGCCACCACGGCGTCCTGCATCGTCACGGTAATGGTCGTGATCCCCGTCTTCTTATCCACTACCGCCGACATGGATTCCTTGATCGCTTCCAGTCTTCGGGTCTCCTCGCGCGTCAACCGGAAAGGATCCAATGCCACTTCCTCTTCCTCATCCGAGAATAAGGACATGATTCCACCAATCGCCTTACCCGGCAGGCCCAAAGTCCAGCCCCACCACGGCTGACGCTCGTTTTCAATATATTCATTCAAGGGAAGAGGCTCTTCTTCGTCTGGCGTGACAGGCATGGCATACAACTCCAACGCGAATGGATCAGAGACAAGAATATCCGGGAATAAGGTGATGTTCAAGGCGTCCTCTCCCGCGTCCATCGAGAAATTCCCCAAGCCCAACATGGCGGCAGCCCCCGCGAGCCCACTGCTCGACTTACCAGATTCCGGCGACAGGGTAACTGTCACGCTATACTCTTTCGGAATACTGAAAGCAATAATCAAACCGACGATAACGGCCACGCCACAAGTCTTATAAATCGTTTTCCTTCGCTTCCACAGCTTACCCGCCAACTCCAGCAGGTCAATCTCTTGCTCTTCCGCCGGAAGAGATGGTTGTGTTTGTGATTCCATTCCTGAAAATGTTCTATGACTGACTAATAAATTATACGACTAAAATACCCCCAAACCATATGATTGCCTTGACATGAATGGGAAATAAAGATAATGCGCGCAAAAATAGGAAATAAACGTGAGATAGAAAAGCATTTCAATTATCCATCCTCAAATCGAATTCCTTCCGCAACCGGTCCAGCGCCGGATTGATTTCCAGCAAATGGGCGTATTTTTCTTGGGGCGTGAAGGCTAAATGTTTCTCATTGCCTTCCGACAGGCGGACACGCATTTGGATTCGCCCGTTCTTCAACCGTTCCCGCAAAAAGGGCAAAATATAAATGGCGTTATTGTTCAGCTCTTCCTGCTGGCCGGGATTATGCACGACGACCTCGAAATAATAACCCTCCTGAAGAGATGGCTTACAATTGAACATCGTGTTCTTCAAATGCACCTGCTTCTCAATCGTATTCGCGTAAGCGTTCCAGGCGTTCACCAAGTCTGGCTCCTCGAAAGCCGTTTCCATGAGGGATTTTGAAGTGTCCTGCGGGGACGCGGTCGCGACTTGCGTCCGTTTTTGCTCGGTCATCTCTCGCAAGGAAAGCCCCATCGGCCGTGCGGAGAGACGGGGTTTAGCCGCTTGACCCGACGGTGGCGCGACCGAAACTTGGGGCGAAACCGGAATGGTTGTCGTCGACGGTGAGGACAGTCGCGAAGACGCGGGCTGGGAAGACGGAGCCTTAGGTGCGCCCGTGGGTTGGGCAACCTCATCAATCGGTTCTATAACCGCTTTTTTTTTATCGCTCTCTTGTGGGAGCGGATGGGTCAATTGGCAAAGTTGGATCAATGTCAATTCCAAAAGCAAACGCTTGTTCCGACTGGCCCGATAATTCAAATCGCACGTATTCGCCAACTCAATCGCCTTGAACAGCAACGCGTCCGAGCAACGTTTGGCCATTGTCTTATAGCGCTCCTTGATCGACGCGCCCACCTCGAACAAGACCAGCGTCGCCTCGTCGCGACAGACCAGCAAGTCTCGAAAATGCGTCGCCAGCCCCGTGATGATGTTCTGCCCGTCGAAACCTTTACTCAAAATCTCATTCAGCAACAACAAGGCCGAACGGACATTCCCTTCGAGCACACAATCGGTCAAGCGGAAATAATACTCGTAATCCAGCACGTTCAGGTTGTTGATCACCGCTTGATAGGTCACTTGCCCATTCGTGAAGCTCACGATCTGGTCAAAGATCGACAGGGCGTCGCGCATCCCGCCATCCGCCTTTTGGGCGATGACGTTCAGGGCCTCCGGCTCGACCGATACGCCCTCACTTGAAGCCACATATTCCAAATGCTCCACGATATCCGGGATCGAGATCCGGGAAAAGTCATAAATCTGGCACCGCGAGAGAATCGTCGGCAAGACCTTATGCTTCTCGGTAGTCGCCAGGATGAAGATGGCGTGCCGTGGAGGTTCCTCCAAAGTCTTCAAGAAAGCGTTGAACGCGGCCGTACTCAACATGTGCACCTCATCGATGATGAAAACCTTGTATTTCCCGATAGGAGGCGGAATACGGACCTGCTCGATCAACGAGCGGATATCGTCTACCGAGTTATTGGAGGCCGCGTCCAGCTCATGGATATTGTAAGAACGTTGCTCATTGAAAGCGACACACGACTCACACACGTCGCAAGCCTCGCCATCCGCTTTCGGGTTCAAGCAATTGATGGTTTTCGCGAAAATACGGGCACAAGTCGTCTTGCCCACGCCCCTCGGGCCGCAGAACAAATACGCGTGCGCCAACTTATTGCTTTGGATCGCGTTCTTCAAGGTCGTCGTCAAAGCCTTTTGCCCCACGACGCTTCGGAACGTCGCCGGACGGTATTTTCGCGCTGAGACAATGTAGTTTTCCATGTTTTCCTTACTCGTTTCGCTTTTTTCGAGACACAAAAGTAAGAAAACCGCCCCATTTCAGCGCACGATCCCCAAGATTTTCCAAAAATATTCCTCATAATCCTTGCGGACCTCAATTAATTCGTATCTTTGGGCTCGGTAAAACGAAACAGTAGCATTCATAGCAATAAACACAATATTTTTTAGACATGGAAAACAACGAATTGCTCACAATGGTCAGAAACAAAGCCCAAGGATGGCTTTCTGAGAGTTATGACGCTGAAACACGCGCCAAAGTACAAGCTCTGCTCGACAACGAGGATCCTACCGAATTGATCGAGTGTTTCTACAAGGACCTAGAATTTGGTACAGGTGGTCTGCGCGGCATCATGGGCGTAGGCTCCAATCGGATGAACATCTACACGGTTGGCGCGGCCACGCAAGGCTTATCCAACTATTTGAAGAAAGAGTTCGCGGACCTAGACGAGATCAAAGTCGTTATCGGCCACGACTGCCGGAACAACAGCCGCGAGTTCGCGGAGATCTCCGCCGACATCTTCTCCGCCAATGGCATCAAGGTCTATCTCTTCGAGAGCCTGCGCCCGACGCCCGAAATGTCGTACGCGATCCGCAAGTTGGGCTGCCAAAGCGGCATTATCCTGACCGCCTCTCACAACCCGAAGGAATACAACGGGTACAAGGCGTATTGGAACGATGGCGCGCAAATGATCGCCCCACACGACAAGAACACCATCGCCGAGGTCAACAAGGTGCATGGCGCCAAGGACATCAAATTCAACGGCAACAAGGCGTTGATCGAGATCATTGGCGAGGAGATCGACAGCCAGTACGTCAACGACCTGAAGACCATCTCCCTCTCGCCCGAAGCCATCGCCCGCCACAAGGACATGAAGATCGTCTACACGCCGATCCACGGCACGGGTGTCAAATTGGTGCCGCGCGCGCTGGAGGCTTTCGGGTTCACGAACATCATCCACGTGCCGGAGCAAGATGTCGTGAGCGGCGACTTCCCGACCGTCGTCTCGCCCAACCCCGAGGAGCCGGCAGCCCTCTCGATGGCCGTCGAGAAGGCGAAAGAGACCGACGCGGAGCTCGTGATGGCGTCCGACCCCGACGGCGACCGCATGGGATGCGCCGTGAAGAACAACGAGGGCGAATGGGTCTTGCTGAACGGCAACCAGAACGCGTTGCTTTTCACCTACTACCTGATCACCCGCTGGAAAGAGTTGGGTAAGCTCCAAGGCAAGGAATACATCGTCAAGACCATCGTCACCACAGAGACGCTCCGCGCCATCGCCGAGCGCAACGGTGTCGGCTTCTACGACGTCTACACGGGCTTCAAGTGGATCGCCAACGTCATGCGCGAGAACGAGGGCAAGAAGAGCTACATCGGTGGCGGCGAGGAAAGCTACGGATTCCTTTGCGAGGACTTCGTCCGCGATAAAGACGCCGTCTCGGCCTGCGTCGTGCTGGCGGAGATCGCCGCTTGGGCGAAAGACCAGGGCATGACCCTCTACCAATTGCTCCAGAAGATCTACGTGGAATATGGCTTCTCGAAAGAGAAAGGCATCTCCGTCGTGAAGAAAGGAAAGAGCGGCGCCGAGGAAATCGAGGCGATGATGAAACACTTCCGCGAGAACCCGTTGAAGGAAATCGCCGGATCGAAAGTCACCCTCTTCTACGACTTCGCCTCGCTGAAGGGCATCGACTACCTGGAGAACGAGACGCTGACGCTCGACATGCCGACGACCTCCAACGTCCTCCAATACTTCACGGAAGACGGCACGAAAGTCTCCATCCGCCCCTCGGGCACGGAGCCGAAGATCAAGTTCTACTGCGAAGTCCACTCCAAGGTGAAGAGCGCCGACGAGCTGCCCGCCGCCGACGCCGCCGCGCTGGAGAAGATCGAGCGAATCAAGGCGTCGCTGGGCATCTGAAAAAATGAGCGCGCCTAGCGAGACATGAAAATTCACGGAAGGGGTTCATTCCACGCCATACGGATGAACCCCTTTCCTTTCATCCATCCATCTATCTTAAAAGCATGAAAACACGCATCTTGAAAACCATCCTCCTCGCCTGCCTCCTCCCCCTCTGGGCCATGGCGCGGGGCGAGGCGATCCGGATCGAGCACGGTCCGTACTTGCAAGACGTCAGCGAAAACGAGGCCACGATCGTCTGGACGGCCAACCACCCCTCCATCGGATGGGTCGAACTGGCGCCCGACGACAGCTCCCATTTCTACGCCACCCCCCGCGTGACCGTCTACGACACGCGGATCGGCATCAAACGCGTCGGCCGCCGGCACGTCGTCCGCCTTACCGGCCTGCGACCCGGCACGCGCTACCGCTACCGCGTCTGCGTCAAGGAAGTCCTGAAACATGAACGCAACCAAGTCCATTACGGCAACAACGCCGCCACCGACGTCTACACGAAGCGACCCTTGACCTTCACGACCAGCGACCACGCCCGCCCCACCGTCTCGTTCGTGATGGTGAACGACATCCACGGCCGTAACGAGGTCTTGGAGCGAATGATCTCCCACTGCGACCTCGCCTCGACCGACCTCTTCCTCTTCAACGGCGACATGATCTCGCAATACAACCGCGACGAGGATCTTTTCTCCGGCTTCATGGATACGGCCACACGCTTGTTCGCCAGCGAGATACCCATGTATTACGCCCGGGGCAACCACGAGACGCGCGGCGAGGCGGCGGCCAGCTTCCACGACTATTTCGCCCCCGCCCAAGACGAGCTGTATTACCTCTTCCGCCAAGGGCCCGTCTGCTTCGTCATGCTCGATTGCGGCGAGGACAAGCCCGATTCCGACATCGAGTACTACGGCCTGACCGCCTACGACGACTACCGGAGCCGCCAGGCCGAGTGGCTCTCCGAGGCCCTGCGAAGCGACCTCTACCGCACGGCCCCCTACAAGGTCGTCGTCTGCCACATGCCGCCGTTCGGGAGCTGGCATGGCGAGATGGACATCGCCCGGAAGTTCATCCCCCTCCTCAACAAGGCCAAGCCCGACGTCTATCTCTGTGGACACCTGCACCTTTACCAGCGCAACGAGGCGGGCGAGGAAAATGTCGGCTTCCCGCTCATCGTCAATTCCAACGACACGTTCATCCGCGCCGAGGCCGACAGCGAGCGCCTCACGATCCGCGTCTTCGACCTTTCCGGCAAGGAGATCGATCACCTGGTCATTCCCAAGCCCACGAGATAGCCCAAATAAAGAAACGAGGATCGTTTTAACATTTATTCAGTGGTATGGTCATAGAGCCTCGTCTATGATACGTCATAGAGCCTAGTCTATGATGGGTCATAGAGCCTAGTCTATGATATATCAGAGAGCCTCGTCTATGATACCTCAGAGAGCCTCGTCTATGATGGGTCATAGAGCCTAGTCTATGATACGTCATAGAGCCTAGTCTATGATATATCAGAGAGCCTAGTCTATGATACCTCAGAGAGCCTCGTCTATGAGGGTTAAGAGACGAGGCTCTCTCCTGAATGACCGATCGGCACGGGCGCGGGGCGTCCCCGTCATACAAAAGGAGGAGCGCCCAAAAAACAGGCACCCCTCCTACAGTCTATAATCTCAAAAAAGTTCTCGAATAAACTCACCGGATCATCTCGAAGCCCGTGTAGGGCACCAGCGCCTTGGGGATACGGATGCCCTCGGGCGTCTGGTTGTTCTCCAGCAAGGCGGCCACGACGCGGGGCAGCGCGAGGGCGCTCCCGTTGAGCGTATGGCAAAGCTGGATTTTCTTGTTCGCGTCGCGGTAACGGCATTTCAGGCGGTTGGCCTGGTAGGTATCGAAGTTGGAGACGGAGCTGACCTCGAGCCAACGCTTCTGCGCCTCGGAATAGACCTCAAAATCAAAGCAGAGCGCCGCCGTGAAGCTCATGTCGCCCCCGCAGAGGCGCAAGACGCGATAGG
Organism: uncultured Parabacteroides sp.; assembly: GCA_949298575.1. Taxonomy (GTDB): domain Bacteria; phylum Bacteroidota; class Bacteroidia; order Bacteroidales; family Tannerellaceae; genus Parabacteroides. The sequence continues at coordinate 31,701 of CASFXH010000024.1, read as the reverse complement.
GCAGCTCCAGCTTTTTCAACAAGCCCTCGACGTGGTCGAGCATCTCCTGGTGAGACGCGGCGGAATGCTCGGGCTTGTCGACGCGGACCAGCTCGACCTTCGAGAACTCGTGCAGGCGGTTCAGGCCCCGCACGTCTTTCCCGTAGGAACCGGCCTCGCGGCGGAAACACTGCGTGTAAGCGCAGTTCTTGATCGGGAGTTGCTTCTCGTCGAGGATCACGTCGCGGTAGATGTTCGTCACGGGCACCTCGGCGGTCGGGATGAGGTAGAGGTCGTCGACCTCGCAGTGGTACATTTGCCCCTCCTTGTCGGGCAGCTGGCCGGTGCCGTAGCCCGAAGCGGCGTTGACGACGGTCGGCGGCATGATCTCCACGTAGCCCGCCTCGCGCGCCTCGTCGAGGAAGAAGTTGATCAACGCCCGTTGCAGCCTAGCCCCTTGCCCTTTATAGACCGGGAAGCCCGCGCCGGTGATCTTCACGCCCAGATCGAAGTCGATGAGGTCGTACTTTTTCGCCAACTCCCAGTGCGGCAGGGCGTCTTTGGGGAGCTCGGTTTCCATGCCACCCATTTTCTCGACCACGTTGTCGGCCGCTCCGGCGCCTTCGGGGACGCTCTCGTAGGGGACGTTCGGGATGGTGTAGAGGAGGGCTTGGATGTCGGCCGCCGCCTGGTCCATCTCGGCCTGGATGGCCTTGTTGGCTTCCTTGATCTCGGCGACACGTCGTTTCGCGGTCTCCGCCTCGTCGCGCTTGCCCTCTTTCATCAGGAGGCCAATGGTTTTCGAGGTGGCGTTCACCTCCGCCAGGTTGCGGTCGAGACGGTTTTGCGCGTCGCGACGGCGGACGTCGAGCGCGATCACCTCGCCGATTTTCTCTCTCGCCCCCCCGAAACGCTTCTTCTCGAGGCCGCGGATCACGGCTTCCTTATTCTCAGTAATTTGCTTGATTGTCAACATCGTATTTTAGGTTTACTTTTTCCGGGCACAAAGGTAGTAATTTTTTATTTCACCCGGCCGCCCGTGAGCCAAGTTCTCGTATAATAAGGTTCGCTCAAGCTACTCACCATCACGCCCCGCGAGGTGCTGGTGTGGATAAAACGGCCATTTTTCAAGTAAATGCCTACATGGTTGGGGGTTCGGCTACGGCCAGTCCTGAAAAAGACCAGGTCGCCCTCCCGCAAGCGGCCCCGGCCCACACGTTTGCAGTTCTTTTTCAACATATCGGCGGCTGTCCGCTCCAGGCGTTTCCCATAGATTTCCCGGTAAATGATCTGGACAAAGCCGGAGCAATCGACACCCCGCTTCGTCAGCCCTCCCATCCGGTGCGGCACGCCCAGCCAATGCGCCCCGGCGTTGTAGAGGAAGATGTTATCGTCGGGCGTAAGGCGGACGCCATAGAGCCGCGACAATTCCTTCGGCCCCTTGAAATCCGCCGGGAGAATGACTCGCTCCGTCCGCCGCGCGCCGCAAGCCGTCAGCGTGAGGGCGATCAGGAGGCTTAGCGCCAGGCGCAGGCAGGGGATCGTTGGTTTTCGCGTCATTGTCTTCTTTTCCTTATTATATATTATATAAGCCCCCCTCAGTCAGCCTCGCCGACTGAGGGGGGCTTACCGCATTACCACTTCTCGATAAATCCCGGCGCGGGCAGGTGCATTCCGGCCAACGTCATCCCGTTCTCCTTCGCGTAAGCCATCAGGCGCTTGCGACTCTCGACGGATTTCGGCACGTCCATGTCGAAACGGGCGCACAACTCAGGATGCGCCAACTGGAGCGCCGCGCCATGCACGAAGTCTCCGCCAATCAAGCATTTGTCGATGATATAAGCCACGTGTCCAGGCGTGTGGCCGACCGCGTCCATCGAGACGACGCCACCGGGCAACGTGTCGCCCAACGCGAACTTATGCAACCGCGACTCGTAGGCCTTCATCGTCGCCTCGGCCTGCGCGCGCCGCTCGGCGAGGGCGGGGCTGGTCATCCACGCGTCGTATTCGGGTGTCGAGACATAGACTTGGGCGTTTGGGAAAACCGGCGCGCCGTCTTTCAGCATTCCCCCGAGATGGTCGCCATGGAAATGGGTGATGTAGATGTAGTCGATCGCCTCGGGCTTGATACCCAGAGCGGCGAGGCTCGGCATCAAGCGACTTTCCGGCCGACCGTTGGCCGTGTCGATCAGGATCCGTTTGCCTTCCACCTCGATCAGGTAAGCGGCCGTGGCCGTCGGCACGCCCCCATCCGGCGCCCATCGCGCGATCTGCGTACTGTCGGCGCCGACAAACATTTGGTTCGCCCGGATCTGCCCCGGCTCGTTGTCCCGAATCCACGTGACTTTCGCCTGGCCGAATTGGCGGCTGACGACCCCGTCGGGCAAGGTGTTAGCCGCCGGAGCCGCGTCTTTCGCCTCGGCGGGAGCGTTGCTGTTGCTGGATCGCTTGTTCCCATTCGCGCAGCCGGTCGCCGCCAGCAGCACAGCGGCGCTCGCGACGCCGCGTATCCATTCTCTTCTTCTCATATCTTTAAAAATCTTTTTGATGATTAAATAGTCCGAGGGCGAAATTACGGATTTCTTGTCAGAAAAAGTATCTTCGCGGCATCAAATATGCACGAAACATGGAAACAATCTTATTCGCTGGCTTGAGCGCGCAAGCCTGGATCGTTGTCGCGACGGTCATTTTAGTCTTTGGGCTAATGCTTTTCACGAAGTTAGCGCCCGATTTTGTCTTTTTGGGAGGTATGACCATCCTGATGGTGAGCGGGGCGTTGCCGGTCGACCGGGTGTTGAGCGGATTCTCCTCCTCGTCGGTCGTATTGGTCGGCGCCTTGTTCGTCGTGATCGCGGGCTTGGTGCATACGGGCGTGATGCAATGGATCGTCCGCTATGCCCTGGGGACGCCGAAAAGTTACCCCATGGCCATCCTCCGGCTGATGGCGCCGGTGGCGGCTCTCAGCTCGTTCCTGAACAACACGACTGTCGTGGCGCTTTTCATCAACGTGGTGAAGATCTGGGCCAAGAAACTGCACGTCACCCCCTCGAAACTCCTCATCCCATTGAGCTACGCCTCCGGAATGGGTGGCATCTGCACCCTGATCGGCACGCCGCCCAACCTGCTGATCTCCGGATTCTATACGGAGCAAACGCATGAGCAACTGAGTATTTTCACCCCAACCCTGGCGGGCCTGTTCTGCCTGGCGGTCGGGATCTTGGCCACGATCGCGATGCGCCGCCTGATTCCCGAGCGTGTCTCGCCGGAAGAGGCCTTGAGCGACACGAGCGAATATACGGTCGAGCTGCTGGTCCCGTCCGACGCGAGCTTCATCGGGAAAAGCGCCCACGAAGCCGGCTTGTATGAGGTGGAGGGCGGCCACTTGGTCGAGATCATCCGTTTCGACAAGGAAATCATCTCGCCCGTCAGCGAGGACGAGTTCATCTTCGGCGGCGACCGTCTTGTCTTCACGGGCAAGGTGGACGAGATCTTGAAGCTCCGCGCGAGCCATCATCTGGTCAGCGCCACACGCCACGTCTACTCTTTCAATGAGATCGACACCCATCGCCGGCTTCGCGTGGCCACGGTGCGTTTCAGCAGCTCGCTCGTCGGCACCCGCATGTCGGAAAGCGATTTCGAGGAGAAAAACAACGTCGTCCTGGTGGCCATCGCCCGTGAAGGCGAGCGCGTCAACCAAAGCCCCCGTGAGATCATGATCGAGAAAGGCGATACGCTCCTCCTCGAATGCCCGCCCCGCACGAAAAACGAGCAAGACTTGACGCCCGATCTCCAATTCTTCGACTCAGACCTTCTGCTACAAGAGGGCAAGCGCACCCTGATCTCGTCACTCATCCTCTTGGCCATGATCATTTGCTCATCGCTCAACCTGATCCCCTTGCTCCAAGCCAGCTTCCTGGCGGCTTTCGCCATGATCATCTTCCGCTGCTGCACCATCAACCAAGCGCGGTCGAGCATCGACTGGAGCCTGCTGATGGTCTTCGCCGGTTCGATCAGCTTGGGTAGCGCGATTGAATACACCGGCATCGCCTCGAAGATCGCCGAGGGAATCCTTTCCGTCTGTGGCGACAATCCCATGCTCGCCCTCGCGGGGATCTGCCTCGCGGGCACCTTCCTGACCGAGTTCACGAGCAACACGGCCACGGCGGCCATCTTCTTCCCCATCACCTACCAGATCGCGACCACGCTGGGTGTCAATCCGCTCACTTTCTGCGTCGCGTTGATGATCGCCGTCTCGTCGAGCTTCGCCACCCCGATCGGCTCACCGACGCACATGATGGTCTACGGCCCCGGTGGCTACCGCTTCATCGACTTCATGCGGATCGGTCTCCCGATGAACTTCATCATGCTCGCGGCCGAGCTGTTTATCGTCCCCATCCTCTTCCCGCTTTAAGGAGGATGGGGGCTGCCCCGCCGGGATATTGGCTTGATGAACACAAAGCGGAATTGCTTGACAATTGGGAGCGTTTATCCCACAGGGAGGCTCCGCAAAAAATAGAACCATTAAGATAATCACCATATGGAAACAAACGAGATTCTTACAGTGACGAAAGCCGAGTATGTGGACGGTTATACGTTGCGCATCCGCTTCAGCGACGGCGTGGAAAAGGGGTAATCATTCGAAACAGGCACGAATCTCAAAAAAAAGACTCGTGCCTATTTTTCAGTGATAAAATAAGATCAGAACTTATTTGCAGACTGGACGAATGTGGCTATCCCATATCAAATCCATTATCTCTTGGTCTCCAGCGCTCATACCTATAGATGTCACGTTGCCGACAAGACATACACCTTGTACATATCTATCAATGATACCGCTCGCGTAAAAAGACCTGAACAGGATGGTTCCCATTACTTCCGTTTCTGTCTTACAAGGCAGGAAGATAGAATTCCCGTTCGGTCCTGTCACTTGAAAGCCCGGAACATTTTCCATCACAAGCGCTTTCCACTCGCATTGCTCTTCCAATTCCTCCCACTCCTTGATGGTAGGCATACGCCAACCCGCACCGAGTTTCTCCGTGGCGAAATCATATTCCGTTCCATTGAGATTGATATTCGAGTCATCATAACCCGCTTCCTCTAACGCATCGATGATATCATCGAATTGTTCCATCGTATAAGATTCGCCAAAGTCCAAATAGCTCGTCGCGCCGAGGTTCATCGAACGCCACTTCACGGAGAGACCAAGGTCCACCGCTTCCACATCAGTCACTTCCGGCTCGCTGAAAAGGGTGATTGGGCAATCGGAAGGATGGCATTCCAAGGAAATCACTCCCAATAACTGATTCTTGTCCCAAAATGATAGCTCATCATACGCATCACTTACCGTTCCGCCTTGAAGAAGTTGTAAGAAAAAGTATTTCCCGCTATCGATGCCGATACTATTGATGCCGTCAAGTCCCAAATAGCAACCCAATCCTTTCGATTTCAGCACATCCCACATGTCCGTGTTTCCATAGAGAGACCGACAGGCAACGTTAAACAAGATACTGTTCTCCGGAAATCTCACCCCAATATTCTTTTTCAAATAAAGTTCATTGACCGCTACGTATTTAACTTTGATCCATTCGCCATCGGCGGTTTTGTTTTTTACGGTTAAGGCACATGCCTCATTTCGCAACCATGCCTGTTTCCATTTTTGGAGTCGTTCGCCTTTCAAATCCTCGTTCTTTTCGCCCGTAACAAGAAAATGTGTGTTCTTCGACCCTTCTGTCGTATTATCATAACCACCATGCGTCATCAGGAAGGAAATACCATACTTCGGCATCTCCTCACAAAGCGTCTCCGCTGTAAATTCCTCACTATGGATTATTTCCACCGAAAATCCTTTTGCGATGAATGCCTGCTCCAATGTTCTTTCAGCTTCTAACGCATGTTCGAAACGATAATCGTTCGATAGCTGGTTGATGATAAGCACGTTCTTGTTCTCGCAGACATCGGCTTTCGTCATCGCCGCCCGAAGCGACGATTCATCCAAGATTTCAGGAAAATCGACAGACACGGGTTCTGGCGGATAGTAATAATAAACCTTACCACCATCCTTGACCTTGATAGCGAACGTGGTCTCATCGCAGATATACGCTTCCTCCACGCCTTCCATCCGCTTGATTTCCTCCAAGCGTTGGCCGAGGGCGTTCGCGTCGGCGGCTTCGAGGAAGAGCGGGCTCATGGCTTCTTCCACCCTCTCCAAATTTTGGACTGCTATTTCTATATCTTCCTCTGGGATTTCTTCCTCCGGAATCTCCACATCCGGGACTTCGAAGTCTGGCATGAACTCCTCACCTTCCGAACAGCCAAAGAATAGCGGCACCATCAAAGCGATGGCTAGCACTATTCGCTTAAAATCGATTCTTTTCATACTGTTTACTTATTTAAATTAATACTCCGCGAATATAGCTTAATTCCCTTAAATAATGACATACGTGTCACGGAAATTTCCGAAAATACTTGGGACTTTTGGCTGTGCTTAATCAAAAAGATGAAATATTGCTAAAAGCCATTGCCTCAGAAATTCGGCAGATCCGGCAATCAAAAGGATTGTCGCAAGAAAGCGTCTATCTCGACACGGAGATCCATTGCGCCCGCTTGGAACAAGGACGGCTGAACGTGACGGTCGGTACCCTAAAGCGACTCTGCGATTATTTCGGTATCACCCTCTCAGAATTTTTCAAGGCGATTGAAGAGAAAAGCATCCAATCTTGATCAAGCCCTCTCCCCCTCCAAAAACGTCGAAAATGCCCGGCAGACCCTTGCCGCGCGACTTCGATCACTCCGAAGTGGCCAGGCAAACCTTGCCGCATGACTTCGACCACTCCGAAGTGGCCGGGCAAACCTTGCCGCGCGACTTCGACCACTCCGAAGTGGCCAGGCAAGGGTCTGCCGGGCATTTTCGACGTTTTTTAGGTTCCTTTTCCCAATCGCGCTAGATGATTCGCGCCTCGATCCGCCGCCAGAGCCACGCTTGCGCCAGGCCGCGAGAGAGCAAATAAGTCAGGAATGCCAGCCACAAGGCGTGGTTGCCCCATAAGCCAAACAGGCTGTAATACAAAATAAAGAAAAGAAGGGAGGCCGTCAGCATGGCGTAAAGCATCTGCCGCGTGGCGGTCGCCCCGATGAAAATCCCGTCCCACAGGAAGGCGGAGAAACCACAGGCGGGGATGGCTAAGGCCCAAAACCAATAGTCGCCGGCCGCGGCGATCACCGCCTGGTCGTCGGTCAGGAGCGAAAGGAACGAGCGGCCCGAGAGACCATACGTCATGGTGAAAAGCGCGGCGGCCCCCACGCCCCAGACGAAAAGCGCCCGCACGCATCGCCGCAACGCCTCCCGGTCGCGCGCCCCGACGAAACGCCCCGCCAGGGCCTCGGCCGCGTAGGCGAAACCATCCATGATATAAGAGAAAAGCGTGAAAAGCTGCATGATCAACGTGTTCACGGCCAGGATCAGGTCGCCTTGCCGGGCACCCGTCGAGGTGAAAAAGGTCGTCACGCAAACCAGGCAAAGGGTCCGGAAAAAGATATCCTTGTTGACCGAGAAAAACCGACGCACCCCGGCGCCGACCGTCTGCCAAGTGGGACGAAACCACAGCCGCCCATAGTAGCGCCACGCCAGGCCCACCGCCATCAGCAGGCCCGCGTATTGGGCGATCACCGTCCCCAGCGCCACGCCCTCGACCCGCATCCCGCAACCGAAGACCAGCACGAGGCTCGCCGTGATATTCACCAAGTTTTGGACAATGGCGATGAACATCGGGAAGCGGGAGTTTTGCATCCCGACAAACCACCCCATGAAGCCATAGAGCGCCAACACCGCCGGCGCCCCCCAGACGCCTATCGAGAAATAGAGCGACGCCCACCGCGCCACCTCGCCCGAAGTCTCCAGCACCGCGAAAGCGCCCCAGCGAATCAACGGATGCGCCACGAGGATCAGCCCCCCGGCCGCCAGCCCCACCAGGACCGCCCGCGTGAGCACGAGAAAAGCCTCCCGCAAATCACGCCGGCCAAAAGCTTGCGAGGTCAAGCCGCTCGTCCCCATCCGCAGGAATCCAAACAACCAATAAAGGATATTGAAAAGCATCCCTCCCACCGCGATCGCGCCGATAAAGGCCGCCGAACCAAGGTGCCCGACAATCGCCAAATCAACCAGGCCGAGCAAAGGCACCGTCACGTTCGAGACAATGGAGGGAATCGCTAAACGCCAAATCTTCTTATTCATACTTTCTGTCCTAATTTAACAACCACAAAAAAGCCGCGAAATTCACATCCCACGGCTTTCCTCACTAACCCTTAAATATTTAAATTAACCAATGAAAAACAATAATCCTCTTATAAAATTCCTTCCTTTCATGTTCCCTTTTTCCAAGGAACGTGTCGCGAAAATAAGATTTTCCTGAAAAAGAAGGACATGGCATTTATCAAGAAATCGGACACGTTTAATCTTTTTTAATAGCGAACTCGTCTGGAGCGACCTATCTTTGCGAAACATTATACAATTATTTACGAGCACATGACTTTTCTGATCCTTTTTCTTTTGGGCGCGATCGTGGCCCTTCAACTGCTGTTGATTTACAAACAAAACCAGCGGTCGACGCGGACGAATCCACAGGTCGAGCGGCTTTCCAAAGAAATTCAAGAGGCTTTCGAACGAATCGAGCGGAATTTCAAGGACGATTTCCGGGTCAATCGGGAGGAAAGCCGGCAGGTGGCCCGCGACAACCGGGAGGATTTGGGCCGTCTTCTCGCCGATTTCCAACAGGCATTCGAGCGGTGGGTCGCCTCGTTCAACCAGATCCAAAAAGAACGCTTCGGCCAGCTGGACCAGCGGCAGCGCCAGATGATCCAAGACACGGAGAAGCGGCTGGAGGAAATCCGGGCGACGGTCGACGAGAAACTCCAAAAGACCCTCAACGAACGGATCACGCAGTCGTTCCGCCTCGTCACGGAGCAATTGGAAAGCGTGCAAAAGGGGCTGGGCGAAATGCAAACCCTGGCGCAAGACGTCGGAGGCCTGAAACGGGTCCTGAGCAATGTCAAGACACGGGGGAATATCGGCGAGATCCAGCTCAGCCTCTTGCTCGAACAGATCCTGGCGCCCGAGCAATACGAGGCGAACGTCCATACGAAAAAGGGCTCGGCGGCCGTCGTGGAGTTCGCGATCAAGCTGCCGGGAGCCGATCAGGGCGAGACGGTCTACCTCCCCATCGACGCGAAATTCCCGAAAGACATTTACGAGCAACTCCTTGACGCTTACGACTCGGGCGACACCACGCGCGTCGAGGCCGCCGGCCGGCAATTGGAACAGACCATCAAGAAAATGGCGCGGGATATCTCCGAGAAATATTTAGCCCCACCGGCGACCACCGATTTCGGCATCCTTTTCCTCCCCTTCGAGGGCATTTACGCCGAGGTCGTCCGCCGGTCGGCCTTGCTCGAGGAATTGCAACGGACCTACCGGGTCGTCGTGACGGGGCCGACGACGCTCGCCGCCATCCTCAACAGCCTCCAGATGGGCTTCCGGACGCTCGCGATCCAACGGCATTCCAGCGAGGTTTGGACCATCCTGGGCGCCGTCAAGAAGGAATTCGAGAAGGTGGGCGGCATGTTGCAAAAAGCGCAGAAGAACCTGCGGACGGCCAGCGGCCAACTCGACGAGGTCTTGGGCACGCGCACCCGGGCCATCCAGCGCCGCCTGCGCGACGTCGATACGCTGAGCGCCTCCGAGGCCCGGGCTATCCTGCCCGAGATCGGCCCGTTGGAGACGGACGACGAGGACAACGAGTGAGATAATTCATAAACTATTAAAACATAAAAAGATGAAACCAACATTATTCGTACTGGCCGCGGGAATGGGAAGCCGATACGGCGGCCTGAAACAATTGGACGGTCTGGGGCCCAATGGCGAGACCATCATGGACTATTCTATTTTCGACGCGATCCGAGGGGGCTTCGGAAAGCTCGTGTTCGTCATCCGGAAAAGTTTCGAAAAGGACTTCCGGGAAAAAATCGTTTCCAAATATGAGAATCACATCCCCGTCGAGGTGGTTTTCCAAGATCTCAACGATCTGCCCGAAGGTTTCACGTGCCCGGAGAACCGGCAGAAGCCGTGGGGGACAAACCACGCCGTCTTGATGGGAAAACGGGCGATCCATGAGCCCTTCGCCGTCATCAACGCCGACGATTTCTATGGACGCGACAGCTTCGCCGTGATCGGGAAATGGCTGAGCGAGATGGAGGGGAAAAAGAACGCTTATTGCATGGTCGGCTACCGGGTAGGCAACACGCTGAGCGAAAGTGGATCGGTGGCTCGCGGCGTCTGCGAGACCAACGCGGAGGGCTACCTGACCGGCGTCGTCGAGCGGACGGCGATCGAGCGGATCGACGGCGACATCCAGTTCCTCGACGAGAAGGGGCAGAAGGTTATTCTCGAGGAAAATACGCCCGTTTCCATGAACATGTGGGGATTCACGCCGGATTATTTCCAATATTCCGAGGCGTATTTCAAGGAATTCTTGCGGGAAAATATCCAGAACCCCAAGGCTGAATATTTCATTCCCTTAATGGTCAATAAGTTGATCACGGAGGGGACGGCGACCGTCCGTGTGCTCGACACGACCTCGAAATGGTTCGGCGTCACGTACGCGGCCGACCGCCAAGGCGTTGTCGACAAGATCCAAGCGCTCGTCGACGCCGGCGAATATCCCGCGAAACTGTTCTAAAGGGATCGCTACAAAAAAAGACACGGCCATCAACTCGCGACGAATTGATGGCCGTCTTTTTTATCCGCGCTTAATCGCGATTCGAGAAATATTTCATGAACTGCGAGCGCTCGTACATCGCCCGGTTTTTCTCTTGGGCATAACTCAGGCGACCGCGGAAATCCTTGACCGACTTGAAATTCGCCTGGTGCATCCACTCCTCGATGCAGGTCAGGATCTGCGGGATGATCTCGGCGCCATGCGTATAGAGCGCGCTACACATCTGGACGGCGGTCGCGCCCGCCAGGAGGCATTTCACCACGTCTTCCCAATCGTGCACGCCGGTCGACGAGGCGATGCTGATGCCCGGCACCTTGCCCGAGACGATGGCCGTCCAGCGCAACGTATCGCTCAAGTCCGAATGGCTGCTGAAGACATTGCCCGAGACCACCTGCATCGTATTCACGTCGATGTCGGGCTGATAAAAGCGGTTAAAGAGCACTACGCCATCCGCCCCGTTCACCCGGAGGATGTTCACCAGGTTCGGGATGTTGCAATAATATTTGCTGATTTTCAGGATGACCGGGATATGGATCTCGGCTTTCACCTTGCGCGTCAGGTCGGCGTAGATCCGGCGTGAGAGCTCCAGGCCTTCCTCCTCGCCCGTCTCCAGGAAATAGATGTTCAGCTCCAACGCGTCGGCCCCGGCCAGCTCGATTTGTTTCGCGAAATCGATCCACGTATCGGGCTTGTAGCAGTTGATGCTGGCGATAATGGGAATCGTCGTGCAAAGCGCCTTGGTCTCCTTGATGAGATTCAGGTAATCGTTCACCGCGCTCGCCCGGGTGTAATGCGAGATGTAATCCATCGCCTCCGAGTGATGTGAAGAGCCAGCCAGCGAATGGCTCATCATCTCGATCTGTTCCTCGAAAAGCGACTTCAGCACGATCGCGCCAGCGCCCGCCTTCTCGAACTCCTTGTTCCGCTCGGCCTTGTTCGTCAATCCCGAACTACCGACAATCAGCGGGTTGCGCAACGTCAAGCCCGCGTATTGAGTTTTCATGTCCACCATAACTATTCTTCTTTTTAATATTTCCTCTACCTATAATAATATATATAAGGGGAACCCCTGTCAATAGACGCGCTCCCCGAAAATGTGCGTCCCCACACGTACCATCGTGCTGCCTTCCTCGACGGCGAGTTGGTAATCGTGGCTCATGCCCATCGAGACCTCCGTGAAGGCGGCTCCACGCTCGCCCAGGCGGGCTTTCATCCGGTCGAAAAAGGCCCGGATCCGATGGAACTCGCCGCGGACCGTCGCCTCGTCGTCGGTATTGGTGGCCATGCCCATCACGCCCCGGATCCGGACACGCGCGAGGGTCGCCACCGTCTCGCTCATCAGCAGGGCCTCGCATTCCGCCTCGCTCAGCCCGTGCTTCGTCTCCTCTTGGGCGACGTGCAGCTCGAGGAGCACGTCGACCACCCGGTCCACGCGGGCGGCCTGCTTTTCGATCTCGCGCAAGAGCTTCTCCGAGTCCACGCTATGGATCAGGCTCACGAAAGGCACGATTTCCTTCACCTTGTTGCTTTGCAAAGGGCCGATGAAATGCCACTCGATGTCGGCGGGAAGGGCTCGCCATTTCGCCAGCAGCTCCTGCGCCCGGCTCTCGCCGAAGACGCGCTGCCCGGCGTCGTAAGCCTCGCGGATCGCCTCGGCCGGATGGAATTTAGAGACCGCCACAAGCGTCACCCCCGCCGGGAGCGAGCGTCGCGTTTCCTCGATATTCCGTGCGATATCCATGATTGCCCTTAGCCCTCCTTGGCCGCTTGTTGCTTTTCCTCCGCGAGTTTCTCCTCCTCGCTCTTTTCCGACGGGACGCGGTTCGCGTCGAACGGGAAGACGTCGAGCAGCTGCGTCTCGGCCACCGAGGCGATCGTGTAGTCGGCCAGCGTGCCCTTCATGCCCTCGTCGAGGACGGCGATCGCCTCCTTCAAGTCCGACGCCTGGGCCAGCATCTGCGCCGCGGTCTTCTTCTCGGCCCCGCTCTTCTCGTCGAGCGTGATGAAATAAACCTTTATCTTATAGAAACGGTCGCCATGCTCGTTGAAGAACAACTCCGAATAGCGCGCCCGCTTGATGTCTGTCACCGTAAACTCGCCCGTGATGAAAGGCCTGATTTCCTCGATAATGCGAGACTCGGCCTCGGTGAACGAAAGCGCGTCGACCAAATAGGGCTCCGTCACTTTCTTCTCCATCCCGTTCTCCATCATTTTCATGTAAGAGACTTTGCATTCAAACCAATTGTGCATATCTTTTTCTTGATTTAATTAAAAACGACCACAAATATAACCCCAATTCTCTTTATCTCGTTCCGTTTTCGCCGTCTTTTTGGCGAAAGGAACGCTTTTAGGAAAAAATGGGAGGCCCAGCCGAGGGCTCGGCTGATCGGTTTTTTTTGGGAAAACGCCCAGCCGAGGGCTCGGCTAATAGGTTTTTTTTGAAAAACACCAATTCGCAGGCGCGGATCATAGGTTTTTTTTTGAAAAACACCAATTCGCAGGCGCGGATCGTAGATTTTTTTTGAAAACCCCACCAGAAAATTTCCAGATTTCGCCGCCAATAAAATTAAAGCTAAATCTAGAATCCAGATTGAAGGGTTTTCCCATTTTACGCTAAATCTGAAATCCAGATTGAAGGGTTTTTCCGTTTTACGCTAAATCTAATTTCATTCTCGAAGGATTTCTAAAAAAAACGTGAAATCTGGATTTCAGATTCCACATTTTCTTTTCCGGGAAGGGGCGGCGAGGGTGCGGCGGGGCGTCCGCGTTCGCGGAATGTCTTCGGGGAGGTCTCCTTTCGGCGGTTTCCGTTTCCGGATCTCACGCGGAAAAGTTATTTTCGCGGCTAAAACATTTTTAATCCGATAGACATCATGAAAAAGTTGCTTTCCCTCCCCCCCAACGTCGTCAGTAGTTTCCACCAGATCCGCCAAGCGGGTCGCGAGGAATATTTTTGCGCGTCCGACCCCGTCGGCGCCCGGCTCGGATCGGGCGGAGGGACGGCGTGGCTGCTCGAATCGGCCCGGCGGGAGGAAGCCCCCGAGGCGACGTTCGACGAGTGGCTGGCCCGCGAGAAACGCGTGCTGCTCCACGCCGGCGGCCAGAGCCGGCGGCTCCCCGCCTACGCCCCCTCGGGCAAGAGCCTGACGCCGATCCCCGTCTTCCGCTGGGCGCGGGGGCAGCGGCTCTCGCAAGACCTCCTCGCCCTTCAACTTCCGCTCTACGAGAAAATCCTGGGAAAAGCGCCGGCCAATCTCCATACGCTCGTGGCCAGCGGCGATGTCTATATCCGGGCCAACGAGCCTTTGCAGGCGATCCCGGAGGCCGACGTCGTCTGCTACGGGCTTTGGGTCGACGCCTCGCTGGCCACGCGCCACGGCGTCTTCGTCTCGCGCCGGGAGACGCCCCACCGCCTCGATTTCATGCTCCAGAAACCCAGCCTCGCGGAGTTGGGCGAACTGACGCGCGACTATCTTTACCTGATGGACATCGGCATTTGGTTGCTGAGCGACAAGGCCGTCCGCCTCTTGGCCCAACGCTCGCGCGACGCCGAGGGGCATTGGCAAGCCTACGATCTTTATGGGGAATTTGGCCTCGCCCTGGGCGACGCCCCCCGCGTAAACGACGCCGAGGCACGGACGCTCCGGGTCGCCATCCTGCCCTTGCCCGGCGGCGAGTTCTACCACTACGGGACCAGCCCCGAGCTGATCTCCTCCACGCTCGCCATCCAGAACCTCGTCCGCGACCAGCGGGCCATCATGCAACGCCGCGTGAAGCCCCATCCCGCCATGTTCATCCAAAACGCCCAGGTCGACATCGCGTTAACGCCCGACAACTCCGAGCTTTGGATCGAGAACAGCCACGTGGCCTCCGGCTGGCGCCTGAACCAACGGCATCTCATCACCGGCGTGCCCCACAACGACTGGGCGCTCCACCTGCCCGCCGGGACGTGTGTCGACATCGTGCCTTTCGGGGAAACGCGATGGGTGGCCCGCCCCTACGGCTTCGAGGATCCCTTTAAAGGCGAGACGAGCGACCCGCGGACCCGCTACTTGGGCCAACCGCTCGCGGCATGGCTCCGCGAACGCGCCCTTTCCCCCTTGGCGCCCGGCGATTTACAAGACACGCCCCTCTTCCCCGTCATGGACAATCTCCCTGAGTTGGGAATTGTCTGCCAATGGATGATCGACGGGACGCCCTCCGAAGGACGCGCCCTCTGGCTCGCCGCCCCCAAACTTTCGGCCAACCAAATCTCGGACCAAGCGAACCTGGCCCGCCTTTTCGCGCAACGAGCCCGTTTCCGCGCCGCGAACTGGCCGACGCTGGCCAAGAACCACGCGAAAAGTGTCTTCTATCAATTGGATCTGCTCGACGCCGCCCAATGTTTCGCCCACGACCGGATCCCGCTGCCCGCGCCCCTCTCGGAGAGCGAGCCGCTTCTCAAACGGATCCACGACCACATGTTTCGCTCGCAAGCGCGGAAGCTGGAAGGCCAGCCCCACGAGGCGGAAGAGCGGCAAGCGTTCGGCCTGCTGCGCGACGGGTTGCTCGGCTCCCTGCGCCTCGACCGGCAAGCGCCGCGCCTCAATGTCTATCCCGACCAGATCGTGTGGGGGCGCAGTCCCGTCCGCGTCGACTTGGCCGGCGGCTGGACCGACACGCCGCCCTACTGCCTTTACAGCGGGGGAAATGTCGTGAACGTCGCCATCGAATTGAATGGCCAGCCCCCCTTGCAAGTCTATATCCGGCCCACCGCCGAGCCCACCATCACGCTCCGTTCGATCGACCTCGGGGCCTCCGAGCGCGTCACGGATTGGGAAGAGCTCCGGGCGTTCAACAAAGTCGGCTCCCCCTTCTCCATCCCCAAGGCGGCGTTGGCGCTGGCCGGCTTCCTGCCCGAATTCTCGGACGAGCGTCATTCCTCACTCGAAGAACAGTTGCGCGCGTTCGGGAGCGGGATCGACCTCACGCTGCTGGCCGCCATCCCCGCCGGTTCCGGACTGGGCACCAGCTCCATCCTCGCGGCGACCGTCCTCGGCGCCCTGTCCGATTTCTGCGGCCTGGCCTGGGACAAGAACGAGATCGGCAACCGCACCTTGATCCTCGAGCAACTCCTGACCACCGGCGGTGGCTGGCAAGACCAATACGGCGGCATCCTGCATGGGCTGAAACTCTTGCAAACCAACGAAGGGTTCAACCAAAACCCGCTCGTCCGCTGGTTGCCCACCGACCTGTTCCGCGAGGCGGGCTATCAGGCGTGCCATTTGCTCTATTACACGGGCCTCACCCGCACGGCCAAGCACATCCTGTCCGAAATCGTGCGAGGCATGTTCCTCAACAGCGCGACCCATCTCAACCTCCTTAATGAAATGAAAGGACACGCGCTCCAACTCTACGACGCGATCCTCCGGGGCAATTTCGAGGAATACGGTCGGCTTGTCGCCAAGACCTGGGCCCAAAACAAGGCGCTCGACGCCGGGACCAATCCGCCGGCCATCGAGGCGATCATCCGCCAGATCGACGACTACACGCTGGGCTACAAGCTCCCCGGCGCGGGCGGAGGCGGCTATTTATATATGGTAGCCAAAGATCCGGAGGCCGCCCGTAGGATCCGGGAAATCCTCACGGCCTGCCCGCCCAACAAGAACGCCCGGTTCGTGGAAATGACCTTATCCGACAAAGGACTTCAAATCAGTCGTTCATAAATGTTCTAAATCCTTATTTATATACAAAATGGACAATCTGGATTAACTTTGGAACATTCCATGTCGATTTCCTGTTGTAATTTCGCGACCGTCTGACGTGATATGAAAAGAATGGGAAAAAAGATTGTATTTATCTGCTGCTTCATTGTAATGGCCTGCGCGGCATTCGCCCAGAACTACACCATCAAAGGGCTAGTGACCGACTCCATTACGGGCGAACCTTTGCCCTATGTCGCCGTGATCCTGAAAGGGACGACGATCGGGGCGATGACGGATTTGGATGGTAATTTCAACATCTCCACCAATTCCACCGCACGCACCCTGGAAGTCTCCTACCTCGGCTATACCACCAAAGAAATCCAACTGACACGCGGTAAGACAGGCAACTTGGACATCCAATTGGCGCCTACGGCCATCGACATCGCGGAAGTCATCATCAAGCCCGGAAAAGAACACTATTCCAAGAAAGACAACCCCGCGGTGATCTTCATCAAAAACGCGATCGAACGCCGGGAGAGCAACGATCCCCGCAACAAGGATTACTATTCCTACAAGCAATACGAGAAATTGGTCTTGGCCATGAACGATTATCAACCCAAACCCAAAGAGGAAGGGAAGAAAGGCAAGTTCGATTTCTTGACCGACTTTGTCGACACCCTCGAGGTCGGCACCACGATCCTGCCGGTCTCCGAACGGGAAAAGGTGCAAATGGTTTATTACCGGAACGATCCGAAAACGGAAAAGCGAGTCGTCTTGGGAAGCAAGGCCGCCGGTGTCGACGAGATCTTCTCGCGCGACGGCATCCAGCAACTCCTGGGTGAGGTCTTTCGGGAAGTCGACATTTTCCGCAACGATATTCCCTTATTCTTGAATCGTTTCGTAAGCCCCATGTCGACGATGGGCCCCAATTTCTACAAATACTACCTGCTCGACACGTTGGAAATCGAAGGGCAAAAATGCGTGGACCTGGGCTTCGCGCCCTTCACGCCCGAATCGTTCGGTTTTACGGGCCACCTTTACATTACGCTCGATTCCACTTATTTCGTGCAACGAGTCCGGCTGAATGTCCCGAAAAAAATCAACCTGAACTTCGTCGGCGCGATGACCATCGACCAAACATTCAAAAGAACCCCCGACGGTACACGCCTCATCACGAAAGACGACATCACGGTCAATTTCCAACTGACCGAGAAATCGAAAGGCATGTATGCCCGCCGCCTCAACATCTACGAGGACCAATCGTTTGAGCAACCGGCCAACCTCGCCGTCTTCGAAGAGAGCGCCCCCATCATCTACGACACGGAAGCCTCCTTGAAAGACGAGAATTTCTGGGCCGCGAACCGTCCGGCGGAAGTGGAAGCCCGCAAGCAAAACACGGTCGAGAAATTGATGGAACGCCTCCGCTCCGTCCCGATCTTCTACGTGACGGAAAAGATCGTCACCATCCTGACTTCCGGTTATATCCAAACCAACAAAGTCAAAGAAAAGAGCAAATTCGAGTTTGGTCCCATGAATACGACCATCAGTGGTAACGCGATCGAGGGCGCCCGTTTCCGTGTGGGCGGAACCACCACGACGGCGTTCAGCAAACGCCTCTTCCTGGACGGCTACGTCGCCTATGGCACGAAAGACCGGAAATGGAAATACGATGCCTTGGCCGAATATTCGTTCATCGACAAGAAAGAATACCGCAAGGAATTCCCCGTCCATTCCCTCCGCCTCGAATACAGCTACGACATCAACCAGCTAGGGCAACAATACATGTACACAAATAAAGATAACATGTTCTTAGCCTTGAAGCGGCAAAAAGACACCCGGGCAACCTACTTGCGAAAAGCGGAAGCGACTTATTACCGGGAACATTACAATGGTTGGGCCTATGGCGCGGTCCTCCGGAACAAGAAAGAATATTCCACGGGCTACGCCGCGTTCGACCGCTATAACGCCGACGGCACCCTGACGCCGGTCGACAACTATCGGATGTCGGAAGTCGAATTCCGGTTCCGTTTCGCCCCCAACGAGAAATTCTACCAGACACGTAACTACCGCTATCCCATCACGCTGGACGCTCCGGTATTTACGCTCAACCACACCATGGCTTTCAAGAATTTCCTCGGAAGCACCTACGATTACCAAAAGACCGAGTTCGGCATCCAGAAACGATTCTGGTTCTCCGCGTTCGGCTACGTGGACATCTTGGCTAAAGCGGGAAAAGTTTGGACTAAGGCCCCCTATCCCTTGCTTATCCTTCCGAACGCCAACCTGTCGTACCTGATCCAACCGGAGTCTTACACCAACATGAACGCGTTGGAGTTCATTAACGACGAATATGTTTCATGGGATATCACCTACTTCATGAATGGCGCTTTGTTGAACCGCATTCCATTGATCAAGAAATTGCAATGGCGTGAGGTCTTCTCATTCCGCGGCCTTTATGGTCATCTGACCGACAAGAATAACCCGCTTTTGTCCACGACCGACAAGGAAGGGCTTTACGCCTTCCCCGCGGGTTCCTACACCATGGACAAGACTCCTTACATGGAAGTAGGCGTGGGCATCGAGAATATTTTCAAGTTCCTCCGCCTGGATTATGTTTGGCGCTTGACTTACAAAGACCATCCCGGCATCCAAACCAGAGGGCTTCGTTTCATGATGAAACTCTCGTTCTAAGAGTTTTCCAGTCGCAATTCGTGCAAGCAAGCTTGGACTTCGGCGCCGCTTCCGATATGTTTTCCCAAATCATCGGACAGTTTCACGCACTCGCGCCATTGCTGGTTGACGTTCATCTTGCAACGACTCAGCTTCATCACGATATTCGAAGGCCGAAAGCCCGTATCGTTCGTGAGGTTTGTCCCAATACCAAAAGCGCAGCGGATTTGTCCCTGGCAATACTGGAAAATGCGCAAGGCCTTCTCAAAATCCAAGGCATTGCTGAAAATAATCGTCTTCGTGGTCGGGTCAACACCTAGCTCCCGATACCTCGCGACCAGATGATCGATAAAATCAAATTCATCCCCCGAGTCACAACGAACGCCATCAAACAACTTCGCTTGTTTCCGACTAAAATTGGAAAGGAAAGAATCGGACGTATAAGTATCCGACAAGGCCGTCCCCAAGTCGCCGTCATAAACATTCACCCAATTCTCCAACGCCATGTAATTCGCGTGCTTATAACCAAATTGGGCGCCATGGAACATGAACCACTCATGGGGATGCGTACCCATCATCCGCATACCGTATTTCATCGCCAAATAGCAATTGGATGTTCCCGTGCAAAACAAAGCCTTCTTTTTCAAATAATCAAGCACTAAGTCCTGAACCTCGTACGAGAATCGGCGACGTGTCCCAAACTCTGAGAATGGCATTTGATATTGATTCGAAAGCGCCACCTTCTTCTCCAAGCGAGCTAAAATAAAATTCCGGTCGATCCGATAGCCATTGAAACGGTTCTTGATTTCCGAGACGATCGCCAATAAGGGGACCTCATAAAGCGTGACCTTATACAAGAAATCCGTCACCTCCATCTGGAGATGCCCCTCCTCATCCAAGCTGACCTTCACCCGATCTGGCTCAAAGCGGAAAGAAGAAAGCCATTCCCAGTACATCAACGGCAAAAAGCGACAATGGTGATACATGTAATCCTTTTCCTCTTCGTTCAACGCGACACGTGTCATCTCCCCGATCGCCGCTCTCAACGCGAGGACAAAGTCTTCCGAATAAACCGTGTCGTCTCGATCCACGAACGTGAACGTACCCATCGCGTAAGGGAACAACTTGATGTAAGCGTAAGAGGTCGTGAACTTATAAAGATCAGTATCAAGTATGGAGTTTATAATCATAGCCTTCATTTCAAAACACCCTGCTATATTACAAAAAGGGCCTTACCCTTTATCAGGATAAGGCCACAAAAAATCAATAATCGTTTATCTCTTGCTGAAATACGGCAACGAATACGGGTTGCGGTATTTGTACCAGTACAGACGGTGGTTCTCAGCCTCCTTGTCGTCACCAAAGCTCAAAGTAGCCGGATTCCACTTAACCGGACGTTTCAACTCGCGAGCGATGTTAACCAAGCAGCAAAGCGTATTGGTGCTGCAACCAACCTCAACCGGAGCGATAGGATCCTTACGCGAACGAACGCTATCGATGAAGTCTTGCATGTGCGGAGCGCTGGTCTCATAGCTGCCGGCCATACCGCCTCTTCTGCGTTGGCCACCTTCTGCCGCCATCTTCTTCCGCATCTCTTCCCATCTCTTCTGTTGCTCTTCCTTACTCAATGGGCGAGTACCCGCTACTTCAGCCGGAACCTTAGAAGGATCAGAGCATCCCAGATAACCACGAGCTACCTCGATCCAACCCGCGTCACCAATGAACTTGATACCTTGAGCCGTGTCGTTGTGCTCCAAGTACGGTTGCTCCGTCATGACAATACCATTCGCGTACTTCATGGTCGCGTATTCCGTACCATTGTAACCCTTCGGGATAAACTCAACAGGACCCGAACCATCCATACCGATCGCCGCTTGCGCGATATCGAACATGTGAGCGCCCCAGTCGGCGGTGTAACCGTTACCCGTCTCTTGATACCAACGCCATGCACCCCACAGCTTCTCGTTCTCTTCAGGATCCAAAGAGATAGGAGGACACAAGTCGGGATGATAGTGGATCTTCGGATCGTTCAACGGACCCATCCATTGGTTGAAGTTCAAGTTGGCCGGAACCGGCATCTCAGGCAAGCTCAGTGGCGTAGGCGGCTCACCAACACGTGCGTAGATCTTCTCGATATGACCGATCGCACCTGTTTGAACCAACTCAATCGCTTTCTGGAACTCCTTGCTGGAACGTTGTTGACTACCAACCTGCAGCACTCGATTGTTCTCACGAACGGCACGGACCATCGCTAAACCTTCGGCAATCGTATATGCCAATGGTTTCTGGCAATACACATCCTTTCCGGATTGGCAAGCATGGATCGTCGCTAACGCATGCCAGTGGTCTGGCGTGGCAACTTCCACGGCGTCAATATCTTTCCGATCCAACAAGTCCTCATAGAACTCGTACTTGTCGCAACGCTCGTTCATGCCCTTCGTTTTTTGCCACTCCGCGATACGTCTGCGGAAACGCTCGGTCTTCATCGTATCGACATCGCAGCAAGCGGCCACTTGAACGCCCGGACATCCCGCGAATCCACGGAAATCCGACAACGCTTGTTGACCTAAACCAATAAAACCAAGGACAACGCGATCACTCGGAGCGATCTTAACGCCATCTACTGCCCAACTGGGAAGGATTGTCAAACTAGCCAAACCTAATGCGGAAAGGCCTAAAAACTCTCGACGGCTTACGCCTTTTTTCGTGTTTTCTTTCATGGTCTCTCTTTTATATTACACTACTATATTTTTAAATATTTGTCTGCTTTTTTAATACCGTGCCAAAGGTATAGAAAAAATTCATTACGGACCGCGTTTTTCATAAAAAATATTCACGCATGCCCTTTTTTTCTTCCAATCTCCCTTTTCCCCTTAAAAGAAATAGCCAAAGCCCGCGTTCAGGTATACCGGATACATCGCGAAGGAAATGGTCTGGAAGTCTTTCTTAAACAAGTCATTCAGCCCCCAAATGAGGTCGCCGAACACGATCAGGTGCTTGAACGCCTTCCATTCCGCGCCGACCTGGACGCCCCAATGGACTTTCCGCTGCTCCTTCGAGAAATCGTATGACGCTTGGTTATCGCCCGAGAATTCCACCTTGACGCCTGTCGGGTCGATCTCCCGCAGATAGCCCTCGTAGACGTAGCCATAGAAGTCGCCACTCGTCAGGAACGAGACATAGGGGCCGGCGGAGAAATTCATCCGGTCGTTCAAGCGATACAAGGCGACCACGGGGATCGAGAAATAAGAGTTCTTCACCTTCGTCTGGACGCCGCCCGTCCAATAGCCGCTCAGGTGCTCGCCGCCGTTCCCGATGATTTCCATCTTGTAGTTCTTCACGGTCGCTTTCGTCTCCATGCCCTTGTTCTCCAAACGGAGACCGAGCATCATGCCCCAACGGCGCTCCTCGCCGAACCATTTCTTGATATCGCCCTCGATGGAGATGCACAACGTCGGCCGATAGCCGTCTATCGAACGGATTTCCCGCGGCAAGGGCAACGGCGTCGTCCCGCCGATATTGACTCCCGCCTTCACGGAATATTCCAAACCCCTCAACGAGGAAAGGATGATTCCCTGGTTCCTCTCCTCTTGCGCTTCCAGCCGGCCCATCGCCGACAAGCCCAGAAGCGCGATCAATAACAAACAGATCCTTTTCATTCGCTCCGTTATTTTCTCGTTCCTACTTTACTCATAAGAGACCTCCACCTCATCGATCAGCAGGGTGCTGCCCACCGCGCCCTCGAACAAATCGCCCTTTATGCTCGAGGTGAAGACGACGCCCAGGCGATAACCTCCCCCCCGGAGCTTCTCCTCATCGATCTCTTTCCCTTCCTGGCGGACGAAGGGGATGTTGAAATGCACCCACTCGTCGGATTCCCGCTGGTCGGTGATCCGGGCCAAGGCCACGAGGTTCGGATGCGTCAAGGCGTTCGAGCCGTCCAGGTAGGGGGTGTTCTCGTCGGTCTCGTAGAAAACGGCATAGATGTCGCACTGGTCTTTCCGGCCGGAAACCGCCTCGCCATTCTGGATATAACAATCGCCCGCCCGATACTTGTAATAACCGCTCAAGTAGGTCGGCACGTGCTCGAAGGGTTTCCCGAAATGGGCCGCCTTGGGGGCGTTGGAGAGGGCGTTGGCCACGTCGAACGCGCCGATGAACAAGTTCCCCGCCGCCAAGTCCATCCCGACCCATCCGCCGAACGTGCCCGTCGAGCGTGTCTCCAGCCGGGCGCATTTGCCTTTATAGCCATCCGGCCATTGGGTCGTCGGGTATTCCTCGGGCGAGGAGGCCATGCCGGTCAGGGCATAGCCCGCGTTGGCCGAGGCCCAGTCGATCGTGTCGCCCGAGAAGAGGTCGTAGAAGATCTGGAAACGCCCGTTGCGGGGCTCCATCCGCACGCGCTCGAAATCATAATACGTCCCCACGCTCGACAGCACGCAGCGGACGGTATAGTTCTTTTCCCAAAGCCCGTCCTCGGAGGTTACCGTATAGACTTGCGGACGTGAGAAATCGCGCGTCGTCCCGCTCGCCGGGACGATCGTCGCCCCCTCCGTCAGCGTGAACTCCGGGGCCAAGGCCTCGACCTCCGCCTCCGAGCGCACGTACAGCAAGACGGTCTCGTTACTGATCTCCGGATCGGCCCGCAGCACGTCGCCCGGCACGACGCACGACAGGATATCCGCCTCCGCGTTGGGCGCCTCCTCGCGGATACAAGCGGTGAGCGATAGCCCGACCGCGCCCAATAGTCCTAACCAACTCTTACGCATATGATCTATTCTTGTTTTATCGATTTTTATCGAGAGGCAAAATTAGTCAAAACATTTTTCCCCGCCAAAGCCGAGGTCTATTTCATGGACACCCTTCCCCCACCCCTCCCTCGCTAAAAAAGATCACCCACGCAAGCCTAAAAACTTGCCTATGCCGTGAAGTAAAGTTATCTTCGCGGGTGGGTAAGGTTAGATTCACGTCGTATGCTAAAAAGCACGCGCCGCGTTTTTCATAGCACATGGCGCAGGCTATAAAGCACGCGGCGAAAGATCAGCCTTACTTACCGTGGCATATCTATTTACTTCACCGTGGGGTAAATAATTTATCGACACGTGGACAACAATTTTCAATCGTATAAAACCCAAAGAAGATGAGCGCTAAGTATTTTATGCAAGAGATGAACGACCTCAACAACGAGGGCAAGACGCTGCTTTACCCCCGCATGGAGCTCCAGGAACGCTGCTGCCTGACCGAATTGGCCGAGCGGGTGGCGGCGGGCTCGACCTATGGCGTGGGCGAAGTCAAGGGCATTATCCTCCAGATGACCAGCTGGATGAGTTGGATGATGGCCCAGGGAAGGCCGGTGAAGATAGACGGCATCGGGACCTTCACCCCCGCCCTCGAGCTGAAGGAAGGCAAGGAGCGGGAGCGCGCGGACGGCAGCGGGACGAAACGCAACGCCATGAGCATCAAGGTAGGCAACATCAACTTCCGGGCCGACAAGGAGCTGATCCGCGAGACGGACAGGCTCTGCCGGCTGGAGCGCTCGAAGAAGAAGAGCGCGCGCCACGTCTCGCGCTACACGCCCGAGGAGCGACTGGCGCAGGCGAAGAAGTACCTCGCCCTCCACCAGACGATGAACATCGGCGCCTATTGCGCCATCACCGGGCTCGGCCGGGGGGCGGCCGGCAAGGAGCTCAAGCGATGGAGCGAGACGCCGGACAGCGGGATCGGCACCTCCGGCTGGGGGACGCACAAGGTCTACGTGCTGAAAAGCCCCGGCGCGTGACGGTCTCCCCTACCTTATTATATGTATGCATTATTATATATGTCGAAGCAGAAGGGCAACGTCCGCTCCTTGTAGTTCAAGATGTAGGCGAACGAGGCCCTCTCCCGCTTGACCACCCGCGCACGTGGGGCCAGGATGTCCGCGAAGACCTTGTAGGTGTTCAATTGCCGGTCGACGTCGGAGTGCTGGACGAAAATGACATAGTGGTTGAGCGGATAACGCGCCATGACGTCGTTGATCCGCTGGGCGAGCCGCTCGGCGAAACGTGCCGTGATGTTGGAGAAGAAATAGGACAAGTTCAGGACGACCAGCGAGGGGAGCTCCGAGCACCCCGCCCAATACGCCTCGTCGAGCGCGGCGAACGACTCGACCATCCGGTAGCGCAAACGCCCTTGGAAGCGGTCGTCGAGCAGCCGCGCGCCCATCCGCTTCATCGCCGCCGAGATGTCAACACCCGTATAGACCATGTTCGGGGCGTCGGGCAAGAAGATCTCGGCGAAGGCCAGGCCGCATGTCGCCGGGCCACAACCGATATCGATCATCCGTACGCGGCCGTCCACGGAGCGGATCAGCGCACGTGTCCAGGCGCCAAAGCTCTCATACAAGTTCTTGGCGCTGCAATAGTGTTGGCGCATGATGTAATAACAATAAAGCAGCACCTGCCGCTCGGGGCTCATCGCGACGTCGTCGAAGAGGGTAATCTGGTTGGAGAAGTTCACGCGGCCATAGCCAATGGCGTTCAGGTTCGTGGGCATGTCATAGCCAAAGACCTTCGCGGGCCATTCCTCGCCCGAGCCCTCCTTGACGGGCTGGAGCACGTGGCGCTCGTAGGCGGCGTTGAACTCGCGTGTGGTGGTGTAAATGGCTTGGCTCAAGTCGAAGGCCTCCACTCGCTCGTATTCCGGCACCTCAAAGCGGCCCGCCACGTAGTTGTCCTTTTCCACCTCAAAATAGCCCTGCCGGCTGCGGACGAACTCGATGAGCTTGAAGAAGGTGAAGTTGTTCGAGAGCAATTCGGGGTTGCCGACCATCAGCAAGTGCTCCTCCGCCCGCGTCATGGCCACGTTGAGCTTGCGGTCGACCACCGTGCCATCCGCGTCCTCGAAGACGTTGTTCGTCAGGAAGTCCAGCTGGTAATATTTCTGGATCGTGAAGCCATAGATGATGTATTTCCGCTGGGAGCCTTGATAACGCTCCACCGTGTCGATCGTGATGTCGTGCAAGGCCTGGATGCCGTATTTGTCGATCGTGTTGCGGATGGTCGCGATCTGGTTGCGGTAGGGGACGATCACGCCCACGGTCTCATTGACATCAAAACTTTCCTTCTCGATCTCATAGATTTTCACGACCGTCGCGGCGATGATATCCGCCTCCACCTGATTGACCTTATCGGAGGAGGAAGACGCTTCCGGGTTCCTGGCGGCGATAAAGGCGACGCGTCGGGTGGTGAGCAGGTCGACGATGCCATTCTTACCCATCCCCAAGGCTGGCAACACCCGGTTTTGGTGGGGGCGGGGCACTTCCTCGAGGGCGTTATTATAGAAGGTATAATTGGGGAAAAGGGCGATGTCGTGGTGCATCCGTCCTTGCTTGGTGAGCATATAAGTCAGGTCCTTGTCGTTCCTGTATTTCTTGAGCAACCGCTCGAACAAGGAGAGGCGGCAATCCGTCAACAAGATCTCATTCAACAGGGCGTCCTGTACTCGCGAGACGTCCGGCTTCTGCTGCACCACCGCGGGCAGTTGCTTGTGATCGCCAATCAAGACGAACTTCCGGATGGCCGGGCCCTCCTCCCGGTGGGCGCTCAACAGGCCGATCAAATGCGGCTCCAAGATCTGGGAAGCCTCATCAATCACCGCCAAGCTAAAAGACTTCAATTGGAAAAGAGAGAGGTTGGCGTTCAGCGCGGTCGTCGTCCCCACGAAGACCCGTGTTGAGAGCAGCTTTTGCCGCAACTCCTCCATCTTCGCGCAGTCCCGGACCTGGGCGCTGAGCATATGTTCCCGATAGGCTGGCGAACACCCCAATGTCGTCCCGATCCGGATAAAGTCGATCCCTTCCGCCACCAGCTTGCCGCAAATCTCGTCGATGGCCCGATTGGTATAGGCCATCAGGAGGATGTTGCTCTTCGGCTCCAGCAACTCTTCCTTCACCGTGTTCAAGAGGCCATAGGAGGTCTTGCCCGTTCCCGGAGGACCAATGATCAGGAAAAGATCCCTCGCCCTTTTCACCCGCGAGGCCAGCTCGTTGAAAGCGCCATAATCCCCCTTCAACGCGAGCGACTGGTCGCGTTCGGGTGCTCGCTGGAAGAGCAACAAGTCGCGACGCTCCTGGGGTGCCGACAGGAACGCGTGCATCCCCCGATAGAGCGAGCTGTAGGAGGAGTCCAGGAAGTCGTGCTCGATCGCCCACAATTTCCCCGCCTCCCGCTTGAACACCCGCCCATCGGACTGCGTGGCCCGCAACGCCAATTGGATGGTATCGATTCGCAAGTCCTCGATCGTGCAGCGGAACACCATGGTCGTCCGCACGTCAGGCTCCTCGCCCGGATTATAGGGGTAAAGGATCACGATATCCCCAACGCGGAAATTGGACATATCGTTATCCTTCGTCTCCGAGAAATGCAGCGTTACGGACTTAATCTCCCCTTCCGTCTGGTCGTTCGGCGAGGCAAGCTTCAAGCCACAATAGATATTGCCCGCCCGTAGCTTTTCCTCCAAGGAATCATACCATTTCGCCGCGAAGCCGGAGTTCTCCTTGGTCTTGTTGCCCAGTTTAGACAGCAAATGCTCGTTGGCGATGAAGGTCATGAAGCGGAAATAATAAGCTCTCTCCAACTCGGAAGCTTGGTGGATTGGGGCCACCAGGCCCTTGATTTGCTTTGATTGGTAATCCTCCCAAAGCCGACCGGAAGCCTCCTTTTGGTTCATCTTCTCCGGCGTGATCGACTCCAAGATCCGAAAACCGGACGGACGGGCGTACAAGATCTCCGTCCAAGCGATCTCGTTCCGGATCTTCATCGCCCGGAAGATCAACCTCGGGGCGAATCCCAATCCCAACAAACTGTCCGTGTATTTTGAATAAAGAAGGAAAGCGTGCAGCTCCTGGTTCCGCTCGTAAATCTCCCGGAAATTATAGCGTATCAACGCCATGTAGAGCAACAGCTGCACGTAATGCTCCTCCTTCTGTATAGGCTTGACATAGTTATCATAAGGGAACTCCCCCTTCCCGGACTTTTGCTCGATCAAGACCCGGAAGTCCAGTTGCAGATAGTCCATACGGCCTTGGAGACCCAACAACTCAGAGAAGAAGGAAGGCTCGACCATCGCCGCTTTCAAATCGAAATGCTTCATGTGGTTCGGCAATCCTGTATAAAGCGCATAGGCGATGTTTTGCTTCTGCTTTCGCGCATCGTCATGAAAGTGCTCGTCGACTTTCGCTGTCAATAGGCTCAGCGCGTTGCCTTGATAGAAATCCTTTACGCTCCGGGCATACGATTGCTCGTCCGGCAACTGATGGATCGCCTCGTCCAATAACTGCCCCGCAAAATTACCCAACAGGATCGGGCCTGTCGCTTGAACGGGCGCGATCTTGTTCAAGAGGTTCACGAACGGGGATTCCGCGTAGTTCGTGAAACAGCGGGCAACAGAAGAAATATCCACCAGAAAGTCGGGTTCGAACACGATCAATTCCGGATAGAGGATTCCCTCCTCCTTGCGAGGGCGAACCAAGTTCAACTGGGCGCCTTGATAGAAAAGGTTCTTCAAATAGCTCCAATCGTAATCATAGGCACGATTGGTCAGATAGTCTATCTTAAGCAATTCCTCCCCGAACTCCTCCGATTGCCCATAGACATACTGATCGTCCCATTGCTCCACCAGCACCCGTAGCCGCTCTCCGACAAGCGGCGCTTTGAACACGGGCAGCTCCTCTTTCGGGAAGAGCGCCGAGAGCGCCTCCGGAATCCGGGCTCTCGGATAAACGAACGCAATGAACGCGCACAGGTTCCTCAAGTCATGGCGATAATATTTTTCCAAATCCTGAACGGGGAGCTTGCTACTTTTCCTCAGTCTGACCCGTGTATCGTTCGTATGCCTCGCCATCTCGCGAGACGCGCCGTGTTCCTTCAGCAGGTAATCCGTCTTGGCGAAAGGCCCACCAAAATGAAGTCTCGTCGTGCTCGTATTCAAATCCAGACATTTATGGAATACCCTGTTGTAGGCCTGATAAACGGCCGGATAGTCCGGAACTTGCCGGATAGCCGCCTCCAAGTCCTCAAACAAATTCGTGGACGACTCCGGATCGTAAGCCTCGGAAAGCGCTGCCGACTCTTCTTGCCCCCGCTCTTTCGTCACCTCGAATTCCTCTATCCGCAACAAAGCCGGTATCCGCTCAATATACTCCGCCTCGAAAACAGGGCGATTCAGGCTTTCCAAAAGGACCGAAAGCCGCGTGTGGTCGCATACGGAAAGCCACGCCTTGACCGTTTCGGACAACTGGGTCGTATCGATACGGGCCTTTTTCCCAAAGATAATGGTCGCTCCCAACGCCTGAACCTTCTGTCCTAACAACACTGTCAACCCTTTCGCCACCCGACTCCGATTCAACCGGATTTGCTCATACGGGGTCTTTTTTCCGGCTCCGCCTTCGATAATCAGGCCATCCGAAGTCCAGGAGCCATTCTCTCGCGCGACAATCTGGCCACCCCAATTCTTAAACTCTAAAATCCGGAATCCACCCGTGGTCACCAAAAACGCATCCAACTCGACCCCTTCGATATTGTAATTACCGATCAACAGGCAAAGATCCGTACGATCGGCATACTTCGCCTCAAGCATCGCCCGGATCGCGTCGAATTGTTTCCGCTCCGCGGCATGATCATATTTCGATATCTTAAACACACGCAAGGCCATACTCCACTCTCCTCCTTTTTAACGTCCGGTAATCGTTTCCGCGTACTTATTCAAGCGATGCGCCTCGTAATTACGCCGTGCGGCCTCCTTGCTCGTATTCGCGTAACAATACTCACACAAGTGCACGCAAGTGTTGTACTCCCCGATATCCTTGGCCATCATGCACCCGCAAAAGGAACGTTGTCCCGCGTCCTTCTTATGCTTACTATAAAAATAATGGGTATCATCCAGCCGGATCGCGTCCGTTGGCAATTGAGGCGTATCGAATAGAGAGGGCTGAAGCTCTTGGATCTCCACTTTCATGAACGCCATCAAGGCCTTATCCCGCCAAGCGATCCTCGTGATCAAATCGCCATCGATACACCGGTTATGGACGATTCCATACCGCTCGATATCGACCTTCTCGCAACAGGTCGCCAACTGATAATCCCAACCTCTTTCTTGGTTCATCCGGGAAAGACGCTCTGCGAAGGTTTCCATCCGCCCCGCCTCCCATATCCGATAAGGGACGCCATTTCGTTTCAAATTACTTTTGACCTTGGCATATTCCTCGATATCCGCGAAACTGAAAACGAGCTTCTCCGTTAGCCCTCGCAACAGATCGCCCACACGCTGTACTTTCTCGAGCAACCGTTCCTCGTCCAACGCATCCGTCAAGATCAGGGGATCAAACCGCCAGATCACCCGGCCCTTCCCCAAGCGCTCGACGAGTTGATGGAACGTCTCTATCCGGTAGGCCAAGGGCTTCACCCCTTTCTCCAGACCCTCCGCCTCGTAGTCGTTCAAGCTGTATTGCACATAGCACCCTATTCCCCTTTCCTCCAAATAGTCCAACAATCCGGAAGTCAACAAGGGACGAGGATCCTTCGACCAAAAGACGATAAACCGCATATTGGCGTATGACACGTAGCTCCTCACGCCATTGAACGGATTGGTCCACACGGAATAACCTTTCTCTTTCAACCGATAAAGGAACCAATCCGCGTAGAAAGCGGGAATATCCGTACTCCTGCTCGCCGAGACAATCACGGGGACTTGCGCAACCGCCTTATCCCCATTCTCCAATGTAATCTCCTCTTTCGCCCACGATGCCATAAAACCAATATTAATTGCCAATAATAATCCTAAAACTTGAGATGCGAAGTCTCAAGTGGCGAATATAACACGAATCCTTTTATTGGCAAAATCCATTTCTCTCGCTCTCCCTTAAAAAACGAAACATCATTAATACGATCTTTTTCAAAAAAATATGTTGTGAAACACAAAGTCAAACCTTGCTCATCTCAAAAAAGGCATCTAACTTTGTACCGTAATTCCAAAACGAAACGAATAGGACAATAAAAGACATATTTTTTCATACTTAAATAGACCGATGCCTTAGTTATGGAAGTTGCTGTAGCTTGGCTGGTTTTCCTAGTCAGGCTTTTTTGTTTTTTAGTCAGTACTTTTACTATGAAAAATCGCGTTTTTCAGAATGTCCTGATCCGAACGTCATAATGACGTGCCCAAAACCTTAACATATAACTATATAAACACCAGAGGGGACGTCTTTATGGCGCCCCCTCTCCATTTATGTCGGAAATATAAAGTCAAAACCCGCTCATATACAATTCCACTTTTACCCTTTTCTCTCCCCTCTCTCAGATTTCATTGTCACGAATGTGTTCTAAAAGCATGTTGTGAAACATAATGTAAAACTTTTCTCATGTCAAGAATTATAGCTTATTTTGCGTTGTAATCCCAAAACAAAGGGAAAAGGATAAATCAAGACATAGTTTAAATAGACCGACACCTTGGCTATGGAGTTGTGTAGCTTGGCTGGTCTTCCTAGTCAGGCTTTTTGTTTTTTAACCAGTACCTTTACTATGGAAAAATTACGTTTTTATCAAGCTCTGGGATGTCATGTC
>CASFXH010000023.1 GCA_949298575.1 uncultured Parabacteroides sp. | reverse complement strand
AATCCCCCTGAAGGACGTTGCCGACCGGATGAATTTTTCGTCGCTTTCGTATTTCAGCCGGTACGTGCAAAAACAGATGGGGATGCCGCCGTCGGAATATAGGAACCGGACGATGGAAAAACCTTATTCATTTGCGCTCAATGGGGATAATCATTAACTTCGTGTAATCCTGGAAAGAATGCTTTATGTCAAGTGGCGAGATTAAAAAGGGCTGCCTCGCTTCGGAAATGTATAAACGGATGAAGCGAGTAGATAAGGGATTTACGCGTATATTCGCGTCGCTGTTTTTTTAGAAAAAAGAAGAGTTTATGAGAATCGAGCAGAATTTCTCGCTGGAGAATTACAATACGTTCCATTTGCCGGTCAAGACGCGTTGGTTCATGGAGTACTGGACGGAAGAAGAATTGGGGCGGATCTTGCGTGATGAATATTTCCAGGAATGCTTGTCCACCCATATTGGGGCTGGGAGCAATCTTTTGTTCGTGAATGATTATAATGGAATCATTGTGCATTCCCAGATCAAGGGGATGGAGACGGTCGGCGAGACAGACGACGCGATTCTTCTCCGGGTAGGCGCCGCCGAGCGTTGGGACGACGTGGTGGCCTACGCGGTCTCGCGGGGCTGGGGTGGCATTGAAAACCTCTCGGGCATTCCCGGCGAGACGGGCGCGGCGGCGGTCCAGAACATCGGAGCCTATGGCATGGAGATCGCGGAGGTTGTCGATTCGGTGGAGACCTATAATCAGTTGACGTTCGAGAAGCGGGTTTTCACGCGGGCGGAATGCCAGTATGATTACCGCGACAGTTATTTTAAGAATCCGCATCACGATCCGCATATCGTGACCCATGTGGTCATCCGTTTGGCGAGGCGTCCCGTGCCTCGTTTGGATTACGGGGATCTTCGGGGACGTCTAGAGGGGCAAAAGCCTACGCTCCAGGCGATCCGGGAAGCGGTGCTCGCTTTGCGGGCCGAGAAACTGCCTGATCCCGATCAGTTGGGGAACGCGGGCAGTTTCTTCAAGAATCCGGTTGTCGACCGGGCGACGTTCGAGCGGTTGAAAGCGATCAATCCTACGATACCCTCTTACCCGATGGCGGATGGACGGATCAAGATCCCCGCCGGTTGGTTGATCGAGGCGTGCGGTTTCAAGGGGAAACGATACGGTGCGGTGGGCGTTTATGAGAAGCAAGCGCTCGTGCTGGTCAATCTGGGGGGCGCTCAAGGTGATGAGATCGCCCTCTTGGCGGAAAGCGTCCGTGCGGCGGTGTTTGATCGTTTTGGCGTGGAGCTGACGCCGGAAGTAAAATACGTGGGATGAGCATGCGGCTGACTTTTCTAGGTACGGGAACATCGACCGGCAATCCGGAGATCGGTTGCGATTGCGAGGTCTGCCGTAGCCGCGACCCTCGCGACTGGCGGACACGGACATCCGCCTTGGTGGAGACGGGCGGGCGGCGGCTCTTGATCGATTGCGGCCCTGATTTCCGCTGGCAAATGCTCAAGAATCACGTGGACCATTTGGATGGGATTCTTTTGACTCATGAGCATTATGACCATGTCGGTGGGCTTGACGACTTGCGTCCTTTCTGTCGGGAGAAGGGGATGGAGATTTATGCCGAGCGTAACGTGATCGAGGCCATCAAGACCCGTTTGCCTTACGTGTTCAGGGAACATAAATATCCGGGCGTGCCTAACTTGATCATGCGGGAGATTGATACCCGACCTTTTGAGGCGGCGGGCGTGCGGGTGATTCCGATCCGGGTGATGCACGCGAGCTTGCCGATTCTCGGCTTCCGTATTGGCGATATGGCATATTTGACCGACATTAAGACCTTGCCAGAGACGGAGTACGCCAAGCTCCAGGGGTTGAAGGTCTTGGTGCTCGACGCCTTGCGCGACAAGCCCCATCTTTCGCATGAGAGCGTGGGAGAAGCCTTGGCGCTCTCCGCCCGCCTCGCGCCCGAGGCGACTTATTTCGTGCACATGAGCCATCGCGTCGGTCTTCACGCGATGATTGAGCGACAGATGCCCGAAGGCGTCCATTACGCGTATGATGGTTTAAGGATAGAATTATAGTCTGTTATGGAAAAGAAAATCACACGGAAGAAAACACGTCCACGGACAACGACACGGTCCAAACGAGCGAAAAAGGCCACAGCGAGACGTCCAGCTCCGACTTGGCTGAATTTCACGCGGCGGATTTTCCTGATCTTTTTCGCGGCGGTCCTTTGCTTGGTCGGCATCTTTTTCGTTTATGATTATTTTGATTCGGCTCGAGTCATCCGTTCCGCGAAAGAGGCGCGATTGGAGAAGAAAGGGCAATCTCCCGTTCCGGCGGCGGAGCGGGAATCTGAGGATAAGTCCCTTTCGGTCCCGGATCAGTTGGAGATTCCTCGCCTGGAGAATGGAGCGAAAGAGCAAGTGATCCGTCACGAGGGATATACCGTGTCTTATAATTCGGATTATCGGATCGCCAATTGGGTCGCTTATGAATTGACCGCGGCCGAGGCTACGAGCCAGCGAGCGGAACGTTCGAATAAGTTCGTCCCCGATCCTGCCGTGAAGGGCGCGACCGCGTACAATGAGGATTACACCCGGACGGGTTACGATCGGGGGCATTTGGCTCCCGCTGGGGATATGAAGTGGTCGATGAAAGCGATGCGCGAGTCTTTTTACCTTAGTAATATTTGTCCGCAAAAGCCCGGCCTGAATCGGGGGATCTGGAAAGATTTGGAAGAGCAAATCCGGCTTTGGGCGAAAGAGAACGACCGGGTATGGATCGCGACGGGGCCGATTATCACTTCCGGCATGCGGCGGATGGGGAAGGATCGGATAGGCGTTCCGGACGCTTTTTATAAGGTGGTTTGCATGGAAGTGGACGGCCGGATGGAAGGCATCGGCTTTTTGTTCGAGAATCGGGATTACGCGAATGGCCAATCGCCCAAGACGGTCGCTTTGCCGATTGACAAGGTGGAAGAGGCGGCTCGCGTTGATTTTTTCCCCGCCTCGCCGGACAAGGAGGAAGCGCGAATGGAAGCGGACATCCGTTGGAGTTGTTGGTCTTTTAATTAAATGGAAATGAATAAACGTGAGGATATGGACACAATGGCGGAACGCTTGCGCTCGCGGGCGGTTCCTTTGGCCGTGGTAGGCTTGGGATACGTGGGTTTGCCGTTGGCGATGGCTTTTGCCGGGAAGTTGGACGTGGTTGGTTATGATATTGACGAGGAGCGCTTGGCTCGTTTACGGGAAGGCGTGGATCCTTGTGGTGAGTTGCCCGTTTCGGCTTTCGAGGGGAAGTCGATCCGTTTCACGTCTGATCTGGAACGTTTGCGGGAGGCCGCGTTTTACGTGATCGCCGTGCCCACGCCGATCGATCGGCACAACCAGCCCGATTTGCGGCCCTTGTTGTCGGCTACCCGAACGGTGGGGCGGGTCTTGAAGCCGGGTGATTACGTGGTTTATGAGTCGACGGTTTATCCGGGATGTACGGAAGAGGATTGCGTGCCGATCTTGGAAGACTTGTCAGGATTGAAGGAGGGCCGGGACTTTAAAGTGGGTTATTCGCCCGAACGGATTAATCCTGGTGACCAGAAACATACGTTGGCCAATACGGTCAAGATCGTCTCCGGGTGCGACGGGGAAACTTTGGAAACGGTCGCGACGGTCTATGGCTGGGTGGTCGAGGCGGGTGTCCATCGGGCGCCCAGTATCAAGGTGGCGGAAGCGGCCAAGATCATCGAGAATACCCAACGCGACGTTAATATCGCCTTGATGAACGAGCTTTCCATCATATTCGATCGCATGGGAATCAATACCTATGATGTCTTGGAGGCTGCCGCGACGAAATGGAATTTCCTGCCTTTCTCGCCTGGGCTCGTCGGTGGGCATTGCATCGGGGTGGATCCTTATTATATGGTTTATAAGGCGAAAGAGTTGAAATACCATACGAAGATGATCAACTCGGGCCGGTTCGTCAACGACTCGATGGGAGGCTATATCGCGAAGAAGGCCGTGAAGAAGATGATCGCCCAGGGGCAGAATGTCCTAGGGGCGAAAGCGCTTGTCATGGGCATGACGTTCAAGGAAAACGTCTCGGACATTCGCAATTCGAAAGTGGCTGATATTATTCGTGAGCTGAAAGACTTCGGCGTGCGGGTGGAGGTAGTCGATCCTTACGCCTCGCCGGAGGAAGTGGCCCGGGAATATGGGGTGGAATTGTCGGAAAGCCCGAAAGGGCCGTATGACGCGGTGATCGTGGCTGTGGCTCACCATCCTTACTTGACGTGGGATGAGGCCGATTTCAAGGCGCTTCTTTCCGATAAGGGTGTCTTGGTGGACGTGAAGGGAATCTATCGCGACAAGATCCGGGAATTGCCTTATTGGAGCCTGTAAAAAGAGTGGGTTTGAAATTTTTTTGAAAAACATGTTGTAGAATATATTTCACAGGCTTGCGCGATCAAAAGAAATGTATCATCTTTGCAGCCAGATAACCTAAACAATCTTTTTGCCTTAAAGACTAATACCTATTAAAAACCTTTAAAGAGAGCCTTTGTGAAAAGGCTCTCTTTATGTTTATTTTCCTTTTTGTATTGATTCATTGATTTTTATCATGCATCTTTTTCAGCCGGTTGACGGCTTTTTCCAACGATTCTGTCGGTTCGATGATGTTGTAGGCTCCCCAGAAACGCTCGTCGGCGAAGTCGGCGACCTTGTCGGAGAGGGATTGGCTGGGCTTGAAAGATTCCCGGTAGGGGATGCGTTCGGTCTCTTCCAGTTTCCCGTCGGTGACGACCATCTCGGAAATCATGGCGTAGTTGGTCGCGAAGAGTTTCCGGCGCCAATCGCAACGGAAGCGGATCTCGTTGCGGATATAGTTGAGGCACGTGACGCCCTCGCGTTCGGCGTATGTCACCAGATAAGTGACCCCCGTGGGGCGGAAGCGTAGGCCGAAAGGCTTGCGCCGCAGGATCGCCGCCGTCGCCTTCTCGCGGTCGCTCAGGTCAAGTTCGAATTCGGCGCGGGTGAAGGCGAGGCGTTCCTTGTCGATATAGAGCTTACCTTGATAGAGCGAGTAGGGAAGGGCGGCGCGGGGTTCGAAGCGGACGACGTAGTGCGGACGGTCGTCGAGCGTCGTGCTCTCTTCCAGGGTGAACGCGTAGTAGGGCAGGAGCTCCGGGTCGAGCAGCAGGTAGGGGTTCTTCACGATGTCGACGTAAAGCGAGAGGTTCGGGCCGCCCAGCAACTTGACGATCAGCGTATCGCTCGCTTTCGGGCTGAGCAGTTTCCGCCCTTTCAGGACGCGGACCCGGTCGCGGCTGGCGTCTACCCGCTTGTAATTGGTCTTGTAGATGTCGATGATGGCTTCCGAGATGGTGATGTAGCGCCGGCCCTTCTGGGCGGTCTCGCGATAGAAGCCCGTGAGGAGGCTCGACGTGGCCGGGTAGTTGTCGGGGATCTTGCTCATGGCTTCCATGACGATCTGGCGGGCGTCGCCCCGGACAATGATTTCCTCCAAACGGTTCGTGTTAGGCTCCAGATAGATGACGCGGCCCTCCTCGTCCTTGCCGGAGAGGGGAAGGCGGGTGTTGAGATAGCCGACGTGCGAAAGCTCGATGGCCTCGTGGGCGTAGGGCTTGGCGACCTTGATGGAAAAGGTCCCATCGGCGTTCGTGACGGTCCCGATGTGGGTGCCCGGGACGCTGACGTTGACGTATTCCAGCGTCCGCCGGCTCTGTTTGTCGCGTACCGTGCCGGCGATCGTGATGTAGCCGTCGGTGGGCGTCTCCTCTTGCGCGACGGCGGGGAGGGCGGGGACCAGGAGCGCGATCACTAGCCCCATGAGCCATAGAATCCGTGTTTTCATATGCTTTATATTTTAAAAGTTCGTGTATCGCGTATTTTTTCCTACATCACCTTCAGCCCCGGGCGCGGGGTCAGTGTCTCCTGGGGGACGCTGGCGCGGATGGCGTCGGTGATGACTTGGGCCAACTGGTGGCGGATGAAGTCGCGCCGGGTGACCCAGACGATGGCCCGGGCCGGCACGGGGAGCGCGAAAGGACGCACCAACGCTCGCTGGCTCTCACTGAGTTGTAGCGTGGCCAGCTCGGGGATGAACGTGACGCCCCGCCCGCTTTCCACCATCCGCATGAACGTCTCGAGGCTTCCCAGGCGATAGGCGGCTTGCCGCAGTTTCACTTTCTCCATTTGGCAGAAACGGATCAGCTGGTCGCGGAAGCAATGCCCCTCGTCGAGCAGCCAAAGCCGTTCCCCGCTGATGTCGGCCGATCGGATAAGGGTTTTCTCGAAAAGCGGATCCTCGCGGGCCACGTAGCCGAAGAATCGCTCGTAGAGGAGCGCCTCGCCTCGCAAGCTGTCTTCTTCCGGGAGGTTGGCGATGAGGGCGGCGTCGACCTCGTCGTCGGCCAGGGCTTTCAGGGCTTGGGCGGTTTTCATCTCGACGACCCGCAGGTCGAGCCCGCGCCGCTCCGACGTGAGCCGCGGGAGGAAGCGGGGCAGGAGATAAGGGGCGATGGTCGGCAACACGGCGAGGTGGAACGTGCCTTCCAGCGCGCTTTCTTCCTCGTTGGCGATGGCCTTGACGCGCGCGGCCTCGTGCAAGACGGCTTTCGCCTGCTCGATGACCCGCTCGCCTGAGCGCGTGGGGCGGATGGGCTGTCCGGAGCGGTCGAAAATCTTCATCCCCAGCTCGTCTTCCAGCTTTTGGATCATCATGCTCAGCGTGGGCTGGGTGACGCGGCAATGCTCGGCCGCTTTCGCGAAATGGCGGAATCGGTCGACCGCCAAGATATATTCAAGTTGTTGCAGGTTCATTTCTTTGGAGTTGTTTGTTAGGTTTTGCGAATTTACGAATTTTTTTTGGAATAAGATCGCGCTTTTTCCAGGCTTCCCGTGTTTTTCGCGATCCGTATTTAAGCGCTTAAACGCTGCCGAGATTTTGGGGATAGTGTCTGACTCCAAAAACGCTATGTTTTCATTTTGGATATAGCGTTTTCCCTATAAAATGATATGTTCTCATCTTGACCCATAGTGGCTATCCTTCAAAATGCTATGTCCAAAATCAGGACATAGCGTTTTGAGGATAAAGTACTATCTCCAAATTTTGTCGAGAATGTCTCAGGCGCCCGAAGCGCTCACGACAATTTGTTGGGATGATCGGAAAGCTATTTTATGTCGTCGTTAACGATTCCTTTGGTTATTTTGGGGAGATCGGTCTTCAAATTTCCAAACCGATAGGAAATGGTGATGCCGAAGTCGCGCGTCCATTTGCGCTCTTCTTCCAGGAGGACGAAGTTTTGGTCTTCAACCTCGTCGCTGATCTTCCAGGTCTTCATGAATGGGCTTTTGGCATAGAGCGCGATGGTGAGCCGCTTGTTGAAGAGATCCTTATTGAGCGTGATCCCATTGGTGAGGAAGGCGCCTCGCTTGCCTTGCGGCTGGACTTCGGGCATGGAATAACCGGCGTTCAGGTGGAGGCGGAAGTCTTTCGGGAAGTTGAACTGAAGCCCTCCGAAGACGCGCCCGCTGAGCCCCTCGTTGGAATATCCGCCCTGTTCGCCGCTCAGCTTGACGTAATCGATCCCCCCATTCAGGAAGAAACGGACGCTTGGTACGGGCATCCAGTTGACGTAGAGGAAAAGCCCGGTTTGGCTTCGTTTCCCGATATTGCCGAAGGTCGTCACCGAGACGTTCGGCTCGTCCGGTTTCATGAAGACATATTGTTCGATGGCGTTGTTGACGAACGAGTGGCTGAGGCTCGCGTTCAGGTTGAATTTGGCGTTGAACAACGTGTAATTGAGATTGAAGCTGTTGCTTTTCTCAGACTTGAGATCGGGATTGCCGTACGAGATATTCAACGGGTCGCGTTCGTCGACATAAGGATTCAGGTGATCGATGCCGGCCCGGCGGATGCGCATGTTGTAGCCGAGGCGGAGTTGTCGCGACTCGGTCAGGGCGTAGGAAAAACTTAAGCTGGGGACGAGGTCGATGAAATTGGAACGGAAATTCTGGGCGGGGTCGTTCTTGTAGTCGACCTTCAGCGCCGAGCCTTCGCCCCGGATGCCCGCTTTTATGCCCCAATGGCCCAATTGGATGGCGTCGCCCAGATAAAGGGCATAGATGTTTTGCGTATGCGTGAAATCGAGAAAACTTTCCTCCATTTCATCCCAAGCGTTGGCCGTCTCGTCGAATAGCCGATGATTGACCTTGCTGTCGGTCTGCCGCAGGATGTATTTGGCGCCCATCTCCAGCGTATGGTTGCCGATCGGGCGGGTATAATCGAGTTGCGCCGTATGCTCGTTCGTCTTGGCCCGGTTGGTGTCCCATTGGCGGCGATTGGGATAACCGTCCTGTCCGTCGACCGTGATCCAGGCCTCGTCGTCGCCCGGATCGTTGGTGAAACGGTAGGAGAGGGTCAACGCTTCGCCCGCTCGTTGGGTAAGGTGTTGGTAATTGGCGTTCATCTCGAAGGAGCCGAATACCGGTTTGTTCTCATTGAAAAGGTTGTAGGCATAGACTGGATGGCCATTGATGTCGGTCATGGCGACTTTCATGTCCGAGCATTCTCGTTGCGTCTTCCGGAAAAGGTTCGCGTCGATGGTGATCAAGTTGAGCGAGTCGATCTCGAACGATCCTTCCAGGTAGCCCCGATGCATCTGTTCTTTTTCTTTCAATGTCCCGGTTTGGGTGAGGAAATGGTTGGTCGCGTCGTTCAGGTTCTCGCGGAAAGAATAAAGGTCGGCTGTCGGCTCGTTCTCGTATTCATAATTGTAGTTGGCGGTCAAACCTAGTTTTCCCGCTTTCATTGAGAGGAAAAGGCCCGCGTTATAGGTTTGTTTCACGCTTCCCTCGAGCGAGGCGGTCGCCGTATAGCCGTCGATCGTCCGTTTGACCGTGATGATATTGATGATGCCGCTGACGCCCTCCGCGTCGTAACGGGCGCCGGGATCGGTAATGACTTCAATGTCCTTGATATTCGAGGCCGGCATGCTTTTCAGTACGGCTGAAGGGTTGTTGCTCAGCAAGCCCGATGGCCGGCCGTTCAGGTAGACCTTGAAATTGCCACTGCCCTTAAGCTGGATATTATCATCGCCATCGACCGTGATCATCGGGACCTTACGCAACATGTCGAGCGTGTTGCTGACCCGGGCTTCTGGATCCTCGTCCAGGCTGTAGGTGAGTTTGTCGATCTCCGCTTTCACAAGGGGCTTCTGCGCGGAGACAGTTACCTCGTTCAGCATTTCCATATCATCCGCCATGTGAAGTTGTCCGATGTCCCAATTCATGGAGTCTTTGGGAATCTCTATTTTCCGCGAGGCGTTCCTTTTCCCGATGGAACTCATATTAAAATAGTAGGGACCCCGCTCATCCATCGTCACGGAAAAATAGCCGTCGATGTCACACGCCAGCAACGCGATTGGCTTTTCGGAGTTTTCCGGCGCGGACTCGATCCTGATGGTGGCGAACGAGACCGGCTCGTTGCTTAAGGAATCGACAATTTGCCCTCTAATCGTGTATTGTTCATTAGCCTTGTCTTGGGCGAACAGGAAAGAAGGAGACGCGCAGAGCGCGCAAGCCAATAAGATTGTTTTTACTGTTTTCATGTTGATTACTGATTTGATTTATGACCACAAAATTGGGGCATCAAGCGTTTGCTTTCGTCCTTTACGCGTCGAGTGCGAAAAGATGTTGGCTGGGGGCGAAAAAATCGGGTGTGGAAACCGGGGGGAGAATAGGGCGTTATTCGTGGCGATCCCTTACTTTC
The DNA here is from genome assembly GCA_949298575.1 of uncultured Parabacteroides sp. Classification (GTDB taxonomy): domain Bacteria; phylum Bacteroidota; class Bacteroidia; order Bacteroidales; family Tannerellaceae; genus Parabacteroides. Next base: position 56,900 of record CASFXH010000023.1, on the reverse strand, counting down.
GCGGAAAATGAATGAGTTATGGAAAACGTGAAGAATTTATTATTCAACAAATGGTGGATCATTGCCGTGATCGCCTTATTGACGGGGCTATTTATCGTGTCGGAAGAGGTGATGGATTGCTTGGATCTCTCCAATCGGTTCGACTTCGATCTCAGGAAAGAAAGCGTCATGTTGCTGGCGTTCGAATGCCTCTTTTTCGTTATTTACGCGTGGCTTTTGTTGGTCATAAACACTGTTTGGCAACCGCTCCGGCTATCGCATGTCAAGCATCTCGCGGCGACAATCCTTTGCGCGTTGTTGTTTCTGGCGGTTGTCTATTTCTTCCTTTACCCTTGGATAGATACGGTGAACCATTTGGCCTATGATCAGATCCGCGAGCTCTTCTCTGATGAGTGGTCGGGTAGGCGGAAACGTCATATCCCTAAGTATTTTCATGTGCCTGCCGAGGCTTGGTATAATGGAATCGTGACCCTGGCGGTCGTGATCTATACGTTAAGTCGTATTTATCTCCTAAATATCAAGCAGAAGGAATATGAGCGCAAGATGGAGTCGCTGAGAGGGGAATCTCTTCAAAGCCGGCTGGACGCCTTGAGCAACCAGATCAATCCCCATTTCTTTTTCAATTCCTTGAATTCGCTTTATGGATTGATCGCCGAGGATCAAAAAGAGAAATCGTTGGGTTATTTGGATAACTTATCGCAAGTCTTCCGTTACATCTTGCAGAGCGAACGCAAAGGGTTGGTCTCGCTTCGTGAGGAATTGGATTTTCTTGATAAATATCGGTTTATGCTTCAGGTGAAATATGATGAGAAACTTCGCTTTGAGATCGAGGTGGATGAGACGCTTTTAGAGGAGCGGCTACCGGTGCTTTCGCTCTTGCCCTTGATCGAGAACGTGACGAAACACAACGCGATCAGCGCGAGAAAACCTATGGTGATTACGATAAAGGCGGAAAAAGGCGCGGATTCATCGTCAATATTGATTGTCAACCCCAAACAGCTCCGGTTGGATGAGGTGGAGAGAAACGGGATCGGGCTGAAGAACCTGGATAATCGTTTTCGGCTGTTGTTGGGGAAAGGAATAACGATAGGTGACGAGGAGAATTGTTTTTGGGTTCGCTTGCCATTGGCGTCTCAAGCGGACAAGCGATAAGGAGCTAGATGATAAATGGAATAGAAATCAATATATGAATGTGGTTATTATAGAAGATGAGGTTGCCGCTTATGATCATATTCGGCATATTTTGTTGGAGCTCGATCCGAAGATCAATATCTTGGCTCACCTGGATAGCGTGGAGGACAGTGTCTGTTGGTTTCAGGCGAACAAGATGCCTGACCTGTTGTTTATGGACATCCAGTTGGCGGATGGCTTGTCATTCAATATTTTTGATTGCGTGGATATTGACGTGCCGGTTATTTTCACGACGGCTTATGATCAATACGCCATCCGGGCTTTTCAAGTGAATAGCGTGGACTATCTGTTGAAGCCAATCACTTTTGAGAACGTACGCAAGGCGCTAGACAAGTACCGGCGTTATAACCCGGAGCAAGTGGAGCGAAACAGGGATAATATTGAGCGCATGCTCCAAGGCACTACAGAATATAGCAAACGAATTCTAGTGCCATACAAGGATCGTATTTTACCCATAAAGACCGAATCCATTGCTTATTTTTATAATACGAATGGGGAAAGTCGGCTAACAACTCTTGAGGGAACGACTTATCCGTTGGCCAAATCACTGGACGCCTTGATGAAGAAACTTGATCCGGGTCAGTTTTATCGGGCGAATCGTCAGTTCCTTATTTCCCGTGAAGCGGTCGAGAGCCTGACTGTCTGGTTTGACAGCCGGTTGCGTGTCAATCTGTTCTTGTCCGCTCCCGAACCGATTTATGTGGCGAAGAACAAGGCTTCCGATTTTAAGAGCTGGCTCTCGGATTCGTGAAAAAGACGATCAACAGGCCTTTTCCTCACAAGACCTCCATTTGGTTGCGGACGGTTTGGATGCCGATCAGCCGGTCGTAGCGAGCGCCCATTGGGCGGTAGTAGACGTAGATGGTATACTGGTTTTCCGCCTCGAAATGATCGCCTTCCACGAGCGCCGTCTCGCCTCTCGACGTGCCGTTCGGGACGAAGAGGTATTGGTAATTGTAGTTTCCTTGCTTGAGCAGGATCGCCGTCTCGTAGCGGCCTGTCTCGGGATTGTAGGTCATGCGGCTGTGGTCGTCGAACGTGTTGGCGAAGGCCTCGCCGCTGAGGTAGATCTGCCCGTCGAGGATCGGATCCATCGCGAGCGAGAAATGGACGATGTAGTAGTCGGCCTCCGTATCAGGATCTTGGCAGTTGGAGCAACGGACGAAGAAGCGGCCGTCTTGGTCCTGGTCGTATTGGTAGCTCTCGCCGGCCTCGGGGTAGTCGGTCATAAGATCAATATGGTAATAGGGATTGTGGAACGAGATCCGTTCGACGCCCATGCCATTGTAGCGGTTGCTGAGAAACTCGACGCGGCGGAACTCGTTGCCGGCGGGGAAGATCAGTTCGCGGAGGTTGTCGTAGACGATAGAGCCTCGCAGGATCTCCATCGGCTTAAGGTCGCTGACCATGTTGTCGCGCCGGTTGTTTTGCAGGACATGGATTTTGAGATCGGTTTGCGGGAAACGGATGTCGAGGTGGGGATGCTGGATGACGAAGCTCACTTGCTGGTGGCTTTGGTTGGTGTCGATGTTGGTGTTGCCGCTCACTTTGGCCGCGATGTTGATCATCGGCTCGACGAGAGAGAAGCACGCGGTGAAAGCGACGTTGTCCGGCTCGTCCTCGGGATAGAAAATCGCCACGTAGTTGCCCGATAACTTGAGCTGGACATCCTCGTTGGGGAAGAAGACGCGGTAGTTGGTGTAAGGCATGGTGGTGGCCATCGACGTGGCGAAGTCCTCGACGACATTGTCCTGGAACCCGTCCAGGTATTCGACGGGCGAGAGGTTCGACGGCGTCCAGTCGGCATCGCAATAGACCACCCGGTAGGCATAGCGCGTATAACCCGGCTCGAGGGCGTCGAAACTGATTTCGATGGGCCTTCCGCCGTTCAGCGCCGTGAAAGGCTCGGAGAACATTTCTCCTTCTTGCCTGATTTGAAGAGATTTGATCAGTTTGCTATAAACTCGAGTGGCATAGGTCGTTTGTCCATATGCCGTTCCCCAAGCGCCGATCGCCAGGAGGAACAAGACTTTTAAAACATTCATGAGTCGATCGTTGTTTTTGACACGCGAAATTATGGAAATATTTCACTAATTATTTCCAAGAATCTGTCCTAAAACATGAAAAAATCTCTACTTTCGCGGGAAATTACGTATAAACAATTTTAGTTGTATCATGACAAATGTGATTAAGGTTAAAAAGGGTTTAGACATTAATCTGAAAGGCAAGGCTTCGGACGTGATGTTGAACGCTCGGCCAAGCGCCACATATGCGCTTGTCCCAGACAGTTACAACGGGATCATGCCTAAGGTCGTCGCGAAAGTAGGAGACAAGGTCAAAGCTGGTTCGACGTTGATGATCGACAAGAACCGTCCCGAGATCAAGTTCGCTTCTCCGGTGAGCGGTGAGGTAACCGCCGTGAATCGAGGCGCGAAACGGAAAGTGCTGAGTGTGGTCGTCAAACCGGACGCGCAGATGGTTTATGAGGAGTTCGGTAAGAAGACGGTGTCTTCGATGAAGGCGGACGAAGTCAAGGCGTTCATCCTGGACGCGGGCTTGTGGCCGCTCATCAAACAACGTCCTTACGATATTGTCGCCAATCCGGCAAGTCAGCCGCGCGACATTTTCGTCTCGGCGTTTTATTCGGCTCCGTTGGCGCCCAATTTCGATTTCATCTTGAAAGGCCAGGAGGCCGATTTCCAAACGGGTCTCGACGCGTTGGCGAAGCTGACGGCGGGAAAGGTTTATGTCGGTGTCCGTCGTGGTTCGATCGCCGCGAAGGTGAATGGCGTGGAGATCGTAGAAGTGGAAGGTCCGCACCCGGCGGCTAATGTGGGTGTACAGATCAACCGAGTGAAGCCGATCAATAAGGGCGAGGTCGTTTGGACGGTGAATCCGGACGACGTGATTGTCATCGGTCGCCTGTTCAACAAAGGAATTGTCGATCTCACGCGTTTGGTGGTCCTGACCGGTTCCGAGACGACGGAGCGTGGTTACATCAAGACCATCGCCGGTTGCACGATCGAGAGCCTGGTCGCTGGCAAACTTTTGGAAGGCAATGAGCACTTGCGCATTATCAGCGGCAATGTCTTGACCGGCACCAAGGTCGGGAAAGAAGACTACTTGCGCGCTTACGACAATCAGATCACCGTCATCCCGGAAGGCGACGACAATGACGAGTTCTTCGGATGGGCCGTCCCGGGTTTCAACAAATACAGCACCAGCCATTCTTACCTGACGTGGTTGATTGGCCGTAATAAGGAATATGTACTCGACGCTCGAATCAAGGGTGGTCGTCGGGCGATGATCATGTCGAATGAGTATGACAAGGTTTTCCCGATGGACATCATGCCGGAATACCTGATCAAGGCGATCTTGGCGTTCGATATCGACAAGATGGAGAACTTGGGAATCTATGAGGTCGCTCCGGAGGATTTCGCGTTGTGCGAGTTTGTCGACACGTCGAAGCTGGAATTGCAGAAGATCGTGCGCGACGGCTTGAACCAGCTGTATAAGGAAATGAATTAATAACATCTAAAATCAGAATACATTGAAAGCGTTAAGGAATTATCTCAACAAGATTAAGCCTAACTTTGAGGAAGGCGGGAAGCTGGCGATGTTCCGTTCCGTGTTCGAGGGTTTCGAGTCGTTCATGTTCGTCCCGAACGAGACTTCCAAGACAGGCGTGCACATTCATGACGGCATTGACTCAAAGCGGACGATGACCGTGGTGATCATCGCTTTGTTGCCGGCTTTGCTTTTTGGTATGTATAATGTGGGTTATCAGCATAATTTGGCGATCGGTTCCGATCCCGGTTTCTGGATGACCTTTATTTATGGCTTCTTGGCCGTATTGCCTAAGATCATCGTGTCTTACGTGGTCGGTTTGGGTATCGAGTTTACGGTGGCTCAATGGAAGAAAGAGGAGATCCAAGAGGGTTTCTTGGTATCGGGTATCTTGATCCCGATGATCGTGCCGGTCGACACGCCGCTGTGGATGATCGCCGTGGCGACGGCTTTCGCGGTAATCTTCGCGAAGGAAGTGTTCGGTGGCACGGGCTACAATATATTTAATGTAGCGCTGGTGACACGCGCCTTCTTGTTCTTCGCTTATCCGACGGCGATGTCGGGCGACCAGGTTTGGGTTCGCACGGCCGATACGTTCGGTTTGGGCGCGGGGCAGGTGGTCGATGGCTTCTCGGCCGCGACGCCGCTGGGTATCGCGAAGGTCGCTACGACCTCTACGCCTGAGTATCCGTGGAGCTTCTGCGATATGGTTACGGGTTTCATCCCCGGTTCTATTGGTGAGACGAGCGTAATCGCGATCGCGATTGGCGCGGTGATCTTGCTGTTCACGGGCATCGCGAGCTGGAAGACGATGTTCTCTGTCTTCGTGGGTGGCGCCGTGATGGCGATTATCTTCAACTTGGCAGGTCCGGATACGGCAACCGCTCAGATGCCTTGGTACATGCACTTGGCGTTGGGTGGCTTCGCTTTCGGCGCGGTCTTTATGGCAACCGACCCGGTGACCTCAGCCCGGACGGAGACCGGTAAGTATATTTATGGTTTGTTGGTCGGCGCGATGGCGATCATCATCCGTGTGCTCAACCCCGGTTATCCGGAAGGTATGATGTTGGCGATCTTGTTGATGAACGTGTTCGCCCCGCTGATCGACTATTATGTAGTAGAGGCGAATATCAATCGTCGTTTGAACCGTGTTAAATTGAATAAATAAGAGAGGAATATGGCTACAAAGAAATTTAGATGCAAAGTATGTGGCTATGTCCACGAAGGTGATAAGGCTCCGGAAAAATGCCCGGTATGTCAGGCTCCGGCTTCTGAGTTTGAGGAGATCAAGGACGAGAACGCCGCTCCCGCGAAGAAGGGTATCGACCGGAACAGCAACGTATATACGATTATCTATTCGGCCGTGATGGTTATTTTGGTCGCCGTGGGCTTGGCCGCGACTTCGCAAGCGCTGAGACCCCAGCAAAAGGAGAACGAGGATAACGACAAGCGTCAGCAGATCCTTCGTTCGATCAACGTGACCGTAACAGCGAATGAGGCGAAAGCGAAATATGACGAGTTGATCAAGGACGCGTTCTTGATTAACGAGAATGGAGAGAAAGTTGGTGACGCGACCGAGGCTTTCTCTGGTGAAAAAGAAGGTTTCCCTGTCTTTGTCGCGACAATCGACGGACAAACCAAATACATCTTGGCGTTGAATGGTACGGGTTTGTGGGGTCCGCTGTGGGGCTACATTTCCGTCAACGACGATAAGAATACGGTTTATGGCGCGGACTTCAGCCACCAAGGCGAGACGCCAGGTTTGGGCTCCGAGATCGCTACGCCCGCGTTTAGCCATCGCTTTCAAGGCAAGAAGATCTTTATCGATGGTGCCTTTAAGTCGATCGCGATCGTGAAACCGGGTAAGACAGCCGAAGGTCAGGATTATGTGGATGGCATTTCGGGTGGTACGATCACCAGCCAAGGTGTCAACAATATGCTTCATGACAGCTTGAAGAGTTATGAGAAATTTTTAACCTCAAATCAGTAAGAAGAAAATGGGATTGTTATCTAAGAAAAATAAAGAAGTATTAGTCGGCCCGTTGAGCATCAACAACCCGGTGGTCGTGCAGATGCTGGGTATTTGTTCCGCTTTGGGTGTCACTTCCAAATTGGAACCGGCGTTGGTGATGGGCCTCTCCGTGACGGCTGTCGTCGCTTTCGCGAACGTGATCATTTCGCTTTTGCGCAATACGATTCCGAACCGGATCCGTATCATCGTGCAGTTGGTCGTATGTGCCGCTTTGGTGACGATCGCTAGCGAGGTCTTGAAAGCGTACGCTTATGACGTGAACAAGCAGTTGTCCGTCTTTGTCGGTTTGATTATCACGAACTGTATCCTGATGGGACGCTTGGAGGCGTTCGCTTTGGGTAACGGGCCGTGGGAGTCGTTCCTGGATGGTATCGGCAATGGCTTGGGCTACGCGATCATTCTTATTATTGTGGGTTTCTTCCGCGAGTTGTTTGGTTCCGGTACGCTGTTTGGCGTACAGGTGATCCCGCAGGCGTTCTATGACTTGGGTTATGTCAATAACGGTCTGGTTATCCTGCCGCCGATGGCCTTGTTTGTCATCGCCGTGATCGTGTGGATCCATCGTTCTCGCAATAAGGAGCTTCAGGAAAACTAATTAACCATTAAAAATCGAAAAGAATGGAACTAGCATTAAGTACATTTGTCCGCTCGATCTTCGTGGACAATATGATTTTCGCCTATTATTTGGGTATGTGTTCGTTCTTGGCCGTTTCCAAGAACGTGAAGACCGCGATGGGCTTAGGTGTCGCCGTAACGTTTATCTTGGTCTGCACGCTGCCCATTAACTATATGCTCGAGAACTACGTGCTGAAAGAAGGCGCGTTGACTTGGTTAGGCCCTGAGTACGCGGACGTCAACCTGAGCTTCCTCGCGTTCATCTTGTTTATCGCCATTATCGCCGCTTTCACGCAGTTGGTCGAGATGGTTGTCGAGAAGTTCTCTCCGTCGTTGTACGCGTCGTTGGGTATCTTCTTGCCGTTGATCGCCGTGAACTGCGCGATCTTGGGTGGTTCGTTGTTCATGCAACAAAAGGCATTCCCCAATGTGGGTGTCGCGACGATTTACGGCTTGGGATCGGGTATCGGCTGGATGCTGGCGATCGTCGGTATGGCCGCTATCCGCGAGAAACTGGCTTACTCGGATATTCCAAAGCCGTTGAAAGGTCTGGGTATCTCTTTCATCATCACGGGCTTGATGGGTATGGCATTCATGTGCTTCTCGGGTATGAAGATTTAAGTTTAACGCATTAAAAGATTATTAAGAATATGACTTTATTAATGTCTGGCGGACTGACAATCATCGCGGGTGCTGTCGTCTTCTTGATCGTGACGATGATCCTGGTGGGCGCGTTGCTGTACGCCAAAGCGAAATTGGTGCCGTCGGGAAATGTCAAGCTGACGGTAAATGGTGAAAAAGAGATCGATGTGCCGATTGGGGGCACGTTGTTAGGCTCTTTGCAAGCGGGTGGCATTTTCTTGTCGTCGGCCTGTGGTGGTGGTGGCAAGTGCGGCCAGTGCCGGGCTCAAGTGATGGAAGGCGGTGGCGAGATCCTGCCGACCGAGAAGGTCTTCTTCTCTCGCAAGCAACAGAAGGAGCATTGGCGCTTGGCTTGCCAAACGAAGGTGAAAGAGGACATGCAGGTAAAGGTGCCGGAATCGGTCTTGGGCGTCAAGGAGTACGAGTGCGAGGTGATCTCCAACAAGAATGTCGCGACATTCATCAAGGAGTTTATCGTACAGTTGCCTAAGGGCGCGCACATGGACTTCATCCCGGGTTCTTACGCGCAAATCAAGATCCCTACCTATTCAATGGATTATGATAAGGATATCGACAAGAGCATGATCGGCGAGCAATATCTCCCGGCATGGGAGAAGTTCGGCCTCTTCGGCCTCAAGTGCCACAACGACGAGCCGACGATCCGTGCGTACTCCATGGCGAACTATCCGGCCGAGGGCGACCGCTTCATGTTGACGGTCCGTATCGCGACGCCGCCGTTCAAGCCGAAACCCCAAGTTGGTTTCATGGATGTGATGCCGGGTATCGCTTCTTCTTATATCTTCACGTTGAAACCGGGCGACAAGGTGCTCATGAGTGGTCCTTATGGCGACTTCCACCCGATCTTCGACTCGAAGCGTGAGATGATGTGGGTCGGCGGTGGCGCGGGTATGGCGCCGTTGCGTGCGCAAATCATGCACATGACGAAGACGCTCCACACGACCGATCGGAAGATGTCTTACTTCTACGGCGCTCGCGCCCTCAACGAGGTCTTCTACTTGAATGACTTCTTGGAGTTGGAGAAGGAGTTCCCGAACTTCTCGTTCCACTTGGCGCTCGACCGTCCGGATCCGGCGGCCGACGCGGCGGGCGTGAAGTATACGCCGGGATTCGTCCATCAGGTAATCTACAATACTTACCTGAAGGATCACGAGGCTCCGGAAGACATCGAATACTACATGTGCGGTCCGGGCCCGATGTCGAAGGCGGTCGAGAAGATGCTGGACGACCTGGGTGTCCCGATGGAGATGTTGCACTACGATAACTTTGGCGGTTAATCGATCGTTCAGAATAAACGCGAATCAAGAGGAAAGGGCTTGGCAAGTTGGTTTGCCAGGCTCTTTTTTTGATCTGAAGGAAAGGAATCTGACAATAGAACAGTAACTTTGTAAACGAAATAAAGACTCAAATGCGTATGGCAAAGATAACAGTTCAAAATACCGAAGTCAATGTTATAAAGGTAGATGGAGAAGATTATATCTGTCTGACCGATATGTTGCGTGCCAAAGACGGAGATTTCTTCATAACCGACTGGCTGCGTAATCGTAATACCCTTGAATATATCGGTATTTGGGAAAAGGTATATAATCCCGATTTTAATTATGGCGAATTCGCCGCAATTAGAAATCAATCCGGACTAAACAGCTTCAAAATAAGCGTCAAGGAGTTTGTGGCTCGCACAAATGCGATAAGTGTGCAGGCGAAAGCCGGACGATACGGAGGCACATACGCTCACAAGGATATAGCCTTTGAGTTTGCTATGTGGATAAGCCCCGAATTCAAAATCTACATAGTCAAGGAATTTCAGCGGCTTAAGGCTGAAGAACAACACCTGTTGGGGTGGTCTGCCAAACGGGAGCTGTCGAAAATCAATTATCGCATACACACCGATGCAATCAAACAGAATCTTATTCCGGTAGAAGTAACGCCAAAACAGGCGAGCGTCATTTATGCCAATGAAGCCGATGTGCTGAATGTGGCGATGTTTGGCATGACAGCAAAACAATGGCGAGAAGCCAATCCCGATTTGAAAGGGAATATTCGGGATTATGCCACTATCAACGAGTTAATCTGTCTGTCGAATATGGAAAACCTAAATGCTGTATTTATAGAACAGGGCATATCACAAGGTGAGCGACTTATTAAATTGAACCAAATAGCCATTCATCAAATGAGTGTGCTGGAAAGCGATATCAATGGTGACAGGAAGTTGTTGAAATAAGTTTTTAATTAAGGAAAATATGAACCGAAAAATATTTTTGTTTTTATTATTTATATTGACTGTTTCTCATATGTCGATAGCTCAAGATATGAATCATAGCGAAGAGAGCGCTTCTTGTGCCTCGTTCTCTGAAATGTTTAACCAAATCAAAGCTATATGCGATAAAGATAATGGGAAACTATGGAGAATCAATTTGTATGCCCCCATTTTATGTATAGATAAAAACCGTAATGTATGGAGTAACCAGCAGGATCCGCAATGTCAACTTCAAATTTGCGGAAAGTGTTTTATTGGCAAATATCCTGATGATAAGAATATTGCCAATTCAACTATGAATGCGTTTGGACAAAAGTGGGTGACAATGATGCTTCCAATACCCACTGATACCACAGATAGAAATATTTTGTTCTGCCATGAAATGTTCCATTACTGGCAAGATTCACTCGGCCATGTTCCAACACCTTACAATAATGTCCACATGGAGACCAAAGATGCCAGAATACTTCTCAAACTGGAATGGAAAGCATTACTATCCGCCTGCAAAGCGACAAATCCATTATCACGAGAAATCGCGATTCGTGACGGCCTTACATTCAGAAGGCAAAGACAGGAAGAATTTAGTAAGTATTACTCGGATGAAACGGCTTTTGAAGTTCATGAAGGACTGCCTCAATATACAGGAATGAAGCTATCCATTTCATCGGATGCCATATATCTTGATAAACTCAACAAGGAAGCTGAATCTTATATGAAGAAAGACGAGCTTGTCAGATGTTACGCCTACCTTTCTGGTCCCATCTTGGGGTATCTTCTTGATAAAAGCACGAATGAATGGCGCAAGCAAGTGGATGGAAATTCTGATTTAGGAATATTACTCCAGAAGGCTTATAACATAGTTCTTCCTGCAGACAAAGAAAACCATATACAACAAAGGAAGGCATACTATGACTATGATAATATTCTGGCCTTTGAAAACCAGCGTGATTCTGTACGAGCAATAAAGAAAAAAGAATTAACAGCATTATTCACCCAAGACATAAAGACATTACCATTGAAGAATATACAGATAAGTTTTAATCCAAATGCTGTCATTCCTCTCGAGAATATCGGCACCGTCTATAAAAATGCACGCATTGTTGATGAATGGGGTATTTTAGAAACAAAAGGAAACGGAACAATCCTTATTACCGAAGACTGGAAAACTGTTGTCTTGCCGTACGCAAGTAGTGTTGAAGTCAACGGTAGTATAGAAGAAACCGAATTTTGGAAACTTACGCCTAAATTATAATAATGAAGATGAAAGGCATCCCCGATGAAATTAAGAAATTCATCCGCCGCGATTATTTACCGATACCCCTAAACATAATTGGAATTTGCCAGGCTCTTTTTTTGATAATAAGCCGCTGAAATTCCCATGCGGGGGAAAGAAAATTCCCTCACATGGAAAATAAAATTCCCTCGCGAGGAAAATAAAGCCCTAATAGCCATGGTAGGTTGATGATTCGCTGACACGACCATTTCTTATGCCAGCTTTCCCGAAGAAACGTGTTTATTCGCGGTTGTGAAACGGCTATTTCGGAAACGGTTGTTTCGGGAATGGCAAAAAACGGAAAAGGCATGAGATTGGCAGGGTAGAAGAGATCGCTTCCTTGCGAAGGATTCGTGAGATGGCGAAAAATAGCGCTCAATTCACGGTCGTGACGGGCGGAACGTTTCGTTGACGTGTTCGAGTTCTTGATGAAACCAAGGATAAGAAGGAACCGTTGTATAAAATGAATACGAGGTCATCGCGAAGAAACGGCCTTTGTTCGAGAAGAGTTCCACCAAGAACATTCGTTATACGCTAGAGGATAATTTCTTCACGTTCTGGTTCCGCTTCATCTACAAGTACAGCTATATGTTGTAGATTGAGAACTATGGGAGCGTAAAGACGATTATTCGAGGTGAAGCGCGAAGCCGGGAATATCGACTTGGAAGCGCTGGAACAAAAGGCTACCGTTTTCCTGCGCGCTACGGGGGAGTTTCTTGAACGCGGGAAAAGAGAATCGTTAAAGGCGAAGCTTTTGTCCGATTTATTCCAATTCTTTATAATTTTGACCGCCGAAAGAAAGAGCACATGGAGAATAAGAAAAACATTCTTCTTTACCCCTTCGCGATCCTCCTCGCCGCCTGCCTCCTCACGGCCTGCGGCAAGTGGGGGCCGCATGAGGTGTTGTTTCAGGAAGTGGAAACTATCGTTAACGAACGGCCGGATAGCGCGCTGGCCCTGTTGGAAACCATTGAGCGGCCGGAGACGCTCCCGGAAAGGGAGTGGAATTGGAGAGCCTTGCTCTGGACGCAGGCGAGAGACAAGCTTTTCCACACCTCCGACACGCTGATCAACCGCGTCGCCGCCTACTACGATAAGCATGGCGACAACCACCAAAAGGCGTTGGCCTATTATTATAAAGGTAGGGTTAATAACGACCTGGGAAAATTGGAAGAAGCGACAACGGCTTATTTGACGGCATACGATTATGTAAAGGAAACGGACGATTCCGATCTGGCGTTCCGGATCCTTACGCAAATGGGGACGCTCTACGCACGCCAAGGATCAGATCGTCAAGCATTAACGGCTTATGAAGAAGGTCTGAAGATCGCAATAAAAGCCAATGACAGCGTAAATATCGCTTATGCCCATGCATATTTGGGAAGAATTTATGGCTTGGATAAGAATTGGAAGGATTGCAACACGAGCTATAAACATTCGATAGCGATATCGAAAGCCATTGGCGACATTGATCTTCTTTTGCTGGGAACACAAGAATTGGCCGCTTATTATACGGATCAAGATAGTTTGGATACCGCTTTGGACTTGCTAAAGAAAGCGGTTGCGTTTGAAAATGAATATAATATACCTCATGACCTTAGCACGGATTTGGCTATTGGAGATATTTATCGAAAACTGAACGAAACAGATAGCGCTTATAACTATTTGAGTCAAGCGATAAAATCTGAGAATATTTACACTAAACGTTCTGCTTATCATGCGCTTTACTATTTGTTCTTACAAAAGGGAGAAGCGAAAGAAGCAATTCATTTTAATGAGAAATACAAAGCTTGCTTAAGGGAAATAAAAGAGATGGGATCCAGTTCGGAAATTCAGCAAGCAAAAGAGCAATTTGAACTTGGAAAAAGAATCCAAGAAAAAGAGAAGAATAAAACAGAAAGGGGCGTAATTGTACTTTTATTTTTAAGTATTCTATCCTATGTTCTTTGGATTTGGAATATTCGAAAAGAACAAGAAAAGGAAAAGCTGGAAATCCGGGATCAACAACGAGAAGAAACACTAAGAGATGTTCTGCATGAGAATAAAAACCTAAAAGAGTCATTAGGCACGAGCAAGAAAGAGACCAAACAATGGAAAACGAAGTATAAGGCGAAGGAAAATGAGATGCAAAGAGATCTGGAGGCTTATGGAGAAGAAATGGAGGATCAGCTATTGGAACTTCCTCTCAAAACCGCTCAATTGCTAGAAGAACTAAATTTGAAGCCTCGGGCATTAACTGATAGGGAGATTCTAATGATTCAGTCATGCGTACAATGTTATCACCCGAATTGTTGGAGCTATTTGCAAAAATGCGCGAATCTCCAGAAGGACGACCTGCTGGTTTGTTGCTTGATTCGTTTAGGTTTTACGGACACGGAGAAAATGCTACTTCTATTTCCGAACCCCAAGGATGATAACTCTGGCGATATGTACAGCAATGAAAAGTATACAAAAGCCGCGTTAGATAAGCGGATTTACCGGATACGACGGGAACGGCTGGGAAAAATTTTGAACTCCTATAAGGAATTAGTCCTTTTTTTGCAGGGTCTATAAAGCGTTTTTGGGGTCATTTGTCCAAAGCCTTATCGTAGGATTGATGAGATAAATATTTAATATTCAATCCATAAAAGGGTAAATTAGCCCTATTTTTCGCGGAATGAAAGTGTCCAAGGAAAAATTTGCGAGGTCTGTTTCCTGAAAATACCTTTGCCTTGTCGAAAAATTAAAAATGAGAAGTGCTATGACAAAACACGAGAAAAAAAGAAAGAGCCATTTGTGGCTTTGGATGATCTGCCTGTTGGCATGTAGTTTTATGTGGGCGCCAAATGTAATGGCGGATGACGTGGAAACAGACGGTAAATGGAAAGAGGGTGGAAGATCTCTCTCTCAAGACTGTCCAATAAGAGTAACCTACGACGAGGCCTTCTTATATATAGAAACGACCTCGGCCCGCTCGGACATCCAAATCCGGATCTTGGATGGCGTGACGGTCGTCTATGAAACGACGCTCTACGCGCCGGATACGTTCATCGCGATTCCCTTGGAGCAATTGGAGGATGGAACTTATGGGCTGGAATTGACCAACCAATGGGGGGACTATCTTTATGGGGAGTTCGAGAAATGATTTAAATTAATTATATATAGGTCTTAATTGCTTTATGCAAAATGATGCATATTGGCGATTCTTCTCATGGCATTGTTTATCAATGTAATTATCAATCACTATTTATTTAATTTTATATTTACGAACATGAAACAAATTAAAAAATTAAAATTGACTCAACTTCGTCAGGCAGAATTGACTCAAAGAGAGATGAAAGCAATTCGAGGAGGATGTGAATGTGGTACTGCATGTGGATGTGGATATGATAGTGTATCTATGGGCACCAAAGGCAGAGTAACCGCATACTAGCAAGAGAAATTAGCAGTTGATGTGTATCAACTGCTAATTATAACCTATATTAATCTAATATGCATTTAAATTATTATGATATCAACAGTAGTTTATCAAACAAAGAGCAATAACTTGTATCTATATGATTATACGCATCGATTATCAATACTAATGCATCCTAAATTGAAGGAAGTCATAGAGGAAAAACAAAATATAGATCCATATTACTTGTCTAAATATAAATATTTGAAAAGTCATTCCTTTTTCAAAGAAATTCCAACAGAGGATTTTGGGGAAATTACTGAATCAATGATAAAAGAATCATTTAGGCAAACAGCACAAATTACATTTGAGGTAACTGATTTTTGTAATTTGAATTGTACATATTGTTCTTTTGGTGAATTGTATGAAGGATTTGATGCACGTAATCAAAAAAAATTGGATTTGAATTCTGCAATTAAAATAATAGATTATGTTTTTGATCATAAACCAAGGAATAAGTCAAAGAAAATATTAATAGGGTTTTATGGAGGTGAGCCTTTATGTAATGCAAATCTTGTTTTCAAAATAGTTGATTATATTAATAAAATAAAAAGAAAAAAGAATATCATTGTTGAATATTCGATGACAACAAATGCTACCCTACTGGATAAGTACATGGACAAATTGGTTAAAAACAATTTTGACTTATTGATAAGTTTGGATGGAAATAGGAATAATAATTCTTATAGAAAATACAGAGATTCAAATAAAAATGCTTTTGATACAACTGTAAAAAATATTGATAATTTGAAGAATAATTATCCAGAATATTTTCTCGACCATGTGAGATTTAATTCTGTCCTTACAAATAGAAATTCGGTCAAGGAAATACATGAATTTATTTATAATAGATATGGGAAAGTACCCCGAATATCTCAATTAGCTTTAGATGATGTAAAGCGTGATAAAAGCGCTATATTAAAAGAAATGTTTCACGACGTAATAGAAAGTGAAAATGAATTCCAAAATTCAAAATCAGATTTATTTCCTATTGTACATAGAGAATTATCAATGTATAAAGAAGTCGTGAATTTTTTAAAATATCATTCCATAAATTATTATATTTCAAATATAATAGAGCTCGTTTATTATGATGTGAAATTTTTGCCAACTAGTACTTGCCTTCCTGGGCAGAAAAAAATTTTATTAACGACAAATAACAAATTGCTTCCCTGTGAAAAAGTAAACTATAAATATTTGATAGGCAAAATAGAAGATGAAGTTGAATTGGATTTCTCTGCTATAACAAAGAAATATCAGTTCTATTATAAACATGTGGAAAAAGAGTGCAGCAAATGCTATTTAAAGCGTTTCTGTAGTCAATGCATGTTTCATTTAAGGAATTTGAATAATAATGAGAATTTTTCTTGTGAGTATTTTTGCGGATTAGATACATTTAGAGATAAGTTAAATAGAATGTATTCGTTTTTGGAAAAATATCCAGAAGATTTTCATGCAATAATAGAAGATGAAGTATTTTTATGAAAAAAGAAAATTATTGGTTTTGGATCGAGCCATACGTTTATCTCAGCATGATAGACAATAAGGCTCTATTGTATAATACTTTGGATAAGAATCTTATCGAAAGTAATGATCGTGATGTAATTTCCTTATTAAATAAGACAATAGACAGAAACAATGGAGGGGTAGCATATCTAGGAAAAGAAATGCTTCAAAAAAAATCTATTGTGCAATTTATCGAGCTGTTGAGGAAGTATTACATGGGTGATATAATGGATGCTAAATTCTCGAATAGCAAACCAATACAATTATTACCTTACTGTGACTTAAACTATGATAGAGGGATTTATAAAAAACAAAATTTTTCCCCATATTCTGACATATTAAACAAACTATTAGAGATAAAATTTCATTTGAAAAGTTTATCAGAATCAGAAAAATTTTTACCGATATTGGAGGCTATTCCTGAAAACATATGTTTAGTCTTTTCTATTCAAGAAAAAGGCGATATATCTGATAATTTCTTGAAATTTTTAGATAGATATAAGTCGATGAAAGATTTTTCATTTAGCTATATAAATATACCAAAAATAAATTTTAATGAGATATCAAATATTCGCATAAAAATTACGATGGAATTTCCTATTAACAAATCTATTTGGATGGAGTCTAAGCTAATTATTGAAAATTTGCATTGTGATATAGAATATATTATTGATGTCAGATCTGAAGAAGAATACGATTATTTTGAAACTTTCTTCTATGAAAATCATATTGACAAATATCAAATTAGGCCTAAATATACAGGAGAAAACATGGATTTCTTTAAAAAATGTGTTTTCCTAGATAAAGAGGATATATTGTCATCTGATTTATCGATTAAAGATATTATAGCCAATCAAGCAATAAATATTTATGATTTTGGAAAGATTAATATTTTTGAGAATGGCGATGTTTATGCGAATATCCATCATCCAAAATTGGGTAATATCTTTGAAGATACCATTTATGAACTTGTGCAAAAGGAAGTAGATGAAGGATGTTCATGGTTCCGTATTCGAGATCAATATCCCTGTAATAAGTGTCTTTATCAATGGCTTTGTCCCTCTCCTTCTGATTATGAGATACTGCTTAATCGTCCTAATTTATGTAATATTTGCACCGAGAAGCAACATGTGTAAATCATTGATATTATGATATATATTCTTCTTTTGATTTTCTTTGCTTTTGCTCTTTCCAATTGCGGCAGAAATTCCTCGACGAGTGAAGAACTGATCACAGTCGACGTGACAATGAGTTATCCGAAAAAAGAATTCGTTTTGCAAGATCTCTTCGACATTGAATATGTCCCGTTGGAGACAACGGATGAGTTCGTCACGAAAAGCTGGGTTATGGATATCAGCGAGAATATTATTCTTACGATCATCAATACCTCCGGCGACATTTTGCTTTTCGATCGGAAAACAGGAAAGGGATTGACTAAGTTTAACCACAAGGGCGATGGTCCGGATGAATATCTTTTCCCATACAACGTGATCATCGACGAGGAGAATCGCCAACTGTTTGTCAATGATGGTCGTAAGGCTACGATCCGAGTTTACGATATGGAAGGAAATCCCATCAGAAGTTTCAAGAATAAGGATAAAGCGACCACGACTCGCATTTATGATTATGATCAAGAATATCTGTTATGTGAGGATACCTATACGCGAGATAGCGCCGTGGAAGATGATCCCACGAATACCTATTTCCTGCTTTCCAAGCATGATGGAAGTTTCAGGGATATCCATATTCCCTATGCGGAAAGAAGGTCGACGTTTTTGGAAAAGAAAGTTGATGACATCACGTATGGAGCCTCGCCCACGAATAGCGGGATCGTTCCTTACTCGAAAGGTTGGCTTTTGATGGAGCCCTCGGCTGATACCGTTTATGCGCTTCAAGAGGATTTTAGCCTGAAACCGTACCTCGTTCGTACACCATCTGTTCAAGGAATGGATCCAGTGGTTTTCCTTTTCCCAAGTGTGCAGACCGATCGTTATTGCTTTATGCAGTCTGTCGAGCAAATTTGGGATTTCGAAAAAAAAACCGGATTGCCTAGCAAAGATCTGGTTTATGACCAACAGGATGGGCGCGTTTACGAATGTATCTTTTATAATGCCGATTTTGAGGATGGGGATGTTTCCATGCCTAAAGAATATTTTGATCAAGAAATAGCATTCTATATTCCTTTAGATCCCATCGACCTGATCGACGCCCACGCCGCCGGCAAGCTCTCCGGCCGCCTGGCGGAAATCGCCTCCACCCTCCACGAGGAGGACAACCCGGTGATCCTAATCGCGAAATATAAAAAGTAAGCTTTATGACCGAACACCGATATACTGAATTGGAACAAGAACTGCGGCAATTGGTTGGTTTGCTCCTTCTGAACGGGACATTGACCAATTGCCCGGGATTGATCCATGGAAAGATTGGGATTGCGATCTTTTTCTTTCATTATGCTCGCTATTCAGGCAATATGTTGTTCGCGGATTACGCGATGGACCTGATTGGGAAAACCTTGGAGCAGATTCACGCGATGAGCCGGGCGGACTACGAGAGAGGGATCGCGGGGATCGGTGTGGGTATCGACTATATGATCCGTCAGGATTTTCTGGATCCGGACGGTGAGATCTTTGAGGATTTCGATGAGCGTATGTATCGGGCGGTTATGCACGAACCTTGCTTGGACTGGGGGCTTTACGACGGATTGTGCGGTTATGGGAAATATTGGATTGTCCGATCGGTTGATCCATCAGCCTCCGGTTCCGCCAAGACATGTTTGGAAAGCATTATGCAACGAATCGAACTTTCTGAGAAGGAGTTGACCGCTGAGGAACGAATGGATGTTTACCGTTTCTTGCGTGAGCTTCGTCAGGCAGGGATCGTGAATGTCAACCCGGCGTTCTCGGACAGGTTGGAGGCAGATTGCCGCCCGATGCGCCGGGACGACTTTGGGACGCGAAGCTTGTCATCCGTCGAGCGACTTTCCAAACTTTATTCGCGAAAGGTCTGTTTAGAACATGCCGCGTCAGAAAAGGTCGAGTTCAACGAGACCACCTTGTTGGACGCACGGATCAAGGATTGGCCTACGGACATGGGGTTGAGGCTTGGTTGCGCCGGCGAAGGGCTTTGGCGTTTGTCCCTGCTTCAAAAGGAAGATTTTTCATGGTTGTCTCTTCTTTAAAGCGAAATGGAGAAAATGATAAACTTATATCTGTTTAGCGAAACGCGTCGAGGTGGATTGTATGGCGTTGGCTCTTACGTGCGGGAGTTGGTGGCCGCTCTAAGTGGCGCGTCTATTCGGATCCATGTGCTCCATCTTTTTTCCGAGAAGTCGCGGATTGAGAAGGAAGAGACGGAAGGGGTCAGCCATTGGTATTTCCCTCGTCCCGTTAGCGTTCCGGACGGCTTGGACGAGAGGGAAGCGAGAGCGTTATATGGACGCAACCTGGTTTATTTGTTGCGATTAATGATCCGGGATCAAGAGAATCTGGTTTTTCATTTGAATTACCATGACGATACGGATTGGGCGGACGAGCTGCGGATAGCTTTCGATTGTAAGCTGGTCGCCATTTCCCATTTCTCGGACTGGGGCTTTATCATTTTCGATCATTTGCCGTATTTGCGCCGCTGCCTACGACAAGCGCCGGAAAGCGAACAAGAAAAGACGGTTCGGGAAATGGCGGAAAGGGAACGGACTTTTTACGGGAAGATGGATCATGTCATTTGCCTGTCGGAATACATGCGAGACTTTTTCGTGGATGAGTATGGTTTAGATCCTCAAAAGGTTTATGTGATTCCCAATGGATTGGCAGAAGGAACTCTGGCGACGGAGGGGAAAAACAAGCGTTTCTTGAAAAACAAATGGCATCTTCCTACACGGGAGAAGGTCGTCCTGTTCGTAGGTCGGTTAGATCAAATAAAAGGAATTGATTATTTGGTGAAAGCGTTCGAAAAGGTTTTGACGGTTTATCCTCGTGTCCGCCTGCTTATCGCCGGGAATGGGGATTATGATTTGTGTTTACGAGAAGGAAAAACAACCGCGACCCAAATTGTTTTTACGGGCTTTTTGGACAAGGACGCGCTTTACGAGCTCTACCGCCTCGCCGACGTGGGTGTCGTCCCCTCCCTTTTCGAGCCTTTCGGTTATGTCCCGGTGGAGATGATGATGCACGGGCTGCCTGTCGTGGCGACGGCGACTTCGGGCTTGAATGAGGTCGTGGATGAGACGTGCGGGCGGAAAGTGCCCCTTACGGTAACGGCGGACCGCGTAGCGATCGACACCGACCGGCTGGCCGAGGCGATCGTCGGCCTGCTACGCGACCCGGCGGAAGCCCGGCGGTTGGGACGCGGTGGCCGCGCGCGCTACGAACGGTTGTACACGTCGGAAGTGTTCGGGCGGAACATGAGGCGGTTTTATCAGGAAATCATGAGTTGAAAGACAAGATGAATAAGGAAAACGACATAAAACTCTCAATCGTCGTGCCGGTCTATAACGCCGAGCGGTATTTGGCGGCTTGCCTGGATTCGTTGAAAGCGCAGGGCGACCTGCCGATCGAGGTCATCCTGGTGGACGACGGATCGACTGACGGCTCGGCGGCGATCGCCGAGGCATACGTCCGGGACGACACCCGTTTCCGCTTGCTCCGGCGGGCGAATGGCGGGGCTTCCGCCGCCCGCAACACGGGGTTGGCCGCCGCGAGAGGGGAATACGTCGCTTTCGTCGACAGCGATGATCTCGTGGAAGCCCATTCGCTGCCCCGGCTTTACGGGCGGGCGGTGGATGAAGGGGCGGATGTCGTGATGGGCAACGTCTGGCTTTGCGACGAGGCGGGGCAAAAGTTGGGCCTTTTCGAGGCGCAAACCGATCAGGACTTGGGCATCCATACCGGCCCGGACGCTTTTATGGAATTGATGCGGCGGCGGTGTTATTTGCCGTTACCGGTTAAATACATTTATCGTCGATCCTATCTGGAACGCCTGGCGTGGCGTTTCGAGGAAGGGATCATGCACGAGGACGAGCTTTGGACACCGGTCGTGCTCCGCGGGGCGCGGCGGGTGGCGCTGACCAACGTGGCTTATTACCGCTACCGGCAAAACGCCGGGTCGGTGATGCACGCGACCGGGGGGCGTCGCCGCTTGCGGTCCCTCTCGCGGGTCGCCGAAGGCCTCTTCCGCCTCGCCGACGGCATGCGCTACGAGGGCGAGGAAGGCGCGCTCCGGAGCTGGTGGACGGCCAACGCCTATCGGCTTTACGCCTGGGCTTGCGACTGGCTGCCGAGGCTCCGCGACTCGTCGCTCGCGATGTCGACGGAACCCCTCGAGCGGTTCGGGCGCGAGGCCGGCCGGATGCTCCCCGAGGCGGTGGCGCGGACCAGGCGTTACTACGAGTCGGCCTTGGGAAGCTGGCGGCGCTACACGGATTGGCGCCTCGGCGACGGGGTGGCCTCGGTCGCCTGGGCGCGGGCAATGGGCCGTCGGCTCCTCTTGATTTACAACACGCCGGAGGGCGGCATCCCCAATTGGGATCCGAGCGCCGTGCCCAAGGGATGGGTGGCGACGAGCGACCGACGCTATACACGCGAGGCCGATGCCGTAGCCTTTCACCTGCCCACCCTCCACGCGGAGCTGGACGCCGACCTGGACAAGCCCGAGGGCCAGCGCTGGATCCATGGTTTCCGCGAGGCGGAGGCGGACGACGCGACGTTCCGGGATCCGGAGATCGCGGCGTTGTTCGACGGCGCCTTCCATTTCCCGCCGGAAGAGGGGGAAGCGCCCTTTCCGATGGCCGCGGCGCTGCGGGCGCTGGGGTAGACGCGTATTCGAGCCGCCTAGAAATCCCATTTACCGCGGTAAATGAGGGTAACACGAGACGGATAGCCCCATTTACCGCGGTAAATGAGGGTAGCGCAAGGCGAGAAGGCCCATTTACCGCAGTGAATGGGATTTGGAGAGGTGGAGAAATGCCGTTCGACGCGATAAATGGGATTGGGACGAAGCGGGAAAGGCCGTTTACCACGGTAAATGGGATTTGGACGGGATGGGAAACGCCATTCGACGCGGTAAATGGGCCTCGGACGAGGGTGCGAATGCCGTCCGCTTCGGTAAATGGCCTTTCCGGAAGGCGAGAAATAGCGTTTACCTGAAAAAACGCTACTTTTCCAATCGAGGAAATAGCGTTTACCGCGAAAGACGCTATTAGATAAAGGTCGCCTAATAGCGTTTACCGGGAAAAACGCTATTTCCACGGCGCGAGTAATAGCGTTTACCGGATAAAGCGCTATTATTCCGGTTGGTCAACTCCCATTTACCGCGGTAAACGAGATGATTCAGGAATCGAAAATATTCATAACTTAATTAAAATATAGATTTTACGATGAGACAAGTGACATTTTTAATCGCGGCCGCGCTGACGAAACTGAACGCGGCGGAGTTTTTAAACCTGATGAGCCGCTTGCGCGGCCTGATCGAGACGGCCACGCCCGAGGCGTTGGGCTTGACCGCGGAGGAGTTCGAGGAATTTAAAACGTTGGTCGACAAGTTGCAAGACCGGATCGACGTCTCGTCGGCCAGCGGCTTGACCGAGACGCTCGATTTGCTCAACGAGCAGCGCCTCAACGTCGTCGCCAGCCTCTTCGCGAGCATCCAGGCGTTCACGAAGTTGACCCTCCAGGACAAGTTGGAGGCGGCGAAGGCGCTCGAGTTGCTCACCCGCCCTTACGCGAACCTCCGGAAGCTTCCTGACCAGCAAATCACGGTCACGATCAAGGGATTGGAAAGGGACTTGGGCAAGGAAGCGGCGCAGGCGCATCTCACGACGCTGGGCCTGCTCGACGTGTATGAGGAGATGGTCCGCCTGAACGACGAGTACGCGTCGAAGACCGTCCAACGCACCTCGGAGCTCGACCTCCAGGAGATGGAGACGGTGGGTGAATTGCGGGAAAAACTCACCCCGATGTATGCCGTCGTGACGGCCATCGCCGAGGCCGAGAGCATCGCCAAGCCGACGGAAGCGACGGCCGAGTTCATCCGCATGATGAACGCCACCATCAAGGAAATCAACAAGCTTTACAATCTCCGCACCGGCAAGGAATCGGACGAAGACGGGAAGAAAGACCCGACCATCCCCGGCACCGACACGGAGACCCCGGAAAACCCCGACGGCCAACAGCCGACCAACCCCGACGGCGAGCAACCCGGCGAGGACCAACAACCCGGCGGCGAGCAAACCACGCCCGACCCCGACGACAACACCCCGCAACCCGGCGTGGACAACGATGGGGACGGGTCGCCTGAGGTGGTTTGATTTCCACAGGTAGAGACGTCACATTGTGGCGTCTCCCTTTTCCGGTGTAGCCATTACAAAAGCATAACCGTCTTTCTTGATGCTTGTCAGTCCTACAGAGAATGCTGCCTTCGAGATATGCGTATATTCAAACCGGCCAAGCGGCGTGTCAAACTTCTTGGCATACTTCAAAGTCATGGACTGCATACATAAAGTCGATGGGCGTTATAATAGCGCCTGAAACGGAGCGTGTTGGTGCAGAAAAATAAGCGGGTGGCCAAAGGTCGATGGCCATCCGCTTAAATTTTGTTTATGGGAGACGTGTGTTTTCACTTCAAGGCCCGCTCGAAACGCTCGAGGAACATGTCGGCCTCGGCCTTCGTGAGGCAGAGCGGGGGGAGGAGACGGATGGTGTTCGTCCCGGCCACGCCCGTGAAGACGTGCTCCTTGAACAAGAGGCGTTGGCGGATCTCCTTGATCGGCTCGTCGAACTCAAGACCGATCATGAGGCCCCGGCCACGTACTTCCTTGATCCGCCCCCAGCCCTTCAATTCTTGGAGGAGGTAGGAGCCGACGTGGGCGGCGTTCTCCACGAGGTGTTCCGCCTTGAGAATATCGAGCACGGCGATGGCTCCGGCACATGCCAGGTGGTTTCCGCCGAACGTGGTGCCCAGCATTCCGTAGACGGGCTTGAAAGTGGGGCTGATCAGGACGGCACCCATCGGGAAGCCGTTGGCGATGCCCTTGGCCACGGTGATCAGGTCCGGACGGATGCCGGCGTATTGGTGCGCGAAGAACTTGCCGCTCCGGCCATAGCCCGATTGGATCTCGTCGAGGATCAACGCGGCGCCGTAGCGTGTGCAAAGCTCGCGCAGGGTCCGCATGAACTCGTCGCTCGGGAGCTGGATACCTCCCACGCCTTGGATGCCCTCGATGATGACGGATGAGACATCCCCCCGCTTCAGTTCCACCTCCACGGCGTAGGGGTCGTTCAGGGGGAGATAGGTGACGTTGAGGTCCTCGTTGACGGGCGCGATGATCTTCGGGTTGTCCGTCACGCGTACCGCGGCCGAGGTCCGTCCGTGGAAGGCGTGCTTGAAGGTGAGGACGCGTTTCTTCCCGTTGTGGAACGAGGCGAGCTTCAGCGCGTTCTCGTTGGCCTCGGCGCCCGAGTTGATGAGGAAGAGCGCGTAATCGTCATAGCCCGAAGCCTCGCCGAGCTTATCGGCCAAGGTCTGCTGGAGGCTATTGATCACGGAGTTGGAGTAAAAGCCCAGGCGGCTTACTTGCTCGCTGATGGCTTTCACGTAGGTCGGATGGCTATGGCCGACGGAAATCACGGCGTGCCCTCCGTAGAGATCGAGGTATTCGGTGCCCGCCTTATCCCAGACGTGGCATCCCAAGCCTTTCACGATCTCGATATCGAATAAGGGATATACATCAAATAGTTTCATTTTAAATTAAGAATTAAGAATTAAGAATGAAGAATGAAGGATGATATTATTTCGCGTTTGGACCATTTTCATTCTTCATTAGTTTATATTTTACGGTCTTTATAGAGGATACGAGGATCGCGATAAGCTCCCCGCAATCCTGTTTCATACTCTCGTAGGCGTTTTCCGGGAGGTATCCCGAATCGGCCAATAGGTTTAACCAATAATCGGTCTCGTTCGCTTCTTTTAGGGCGACGCTTAATTTATTAATGAAGTCGGAAGGGCTTTGGGCGAATTCGGATTCCCTGATCAAGGCTCCGACCGCCGTACCGGAACGAAGGATTTGTTTGCTTAAGACGGATTCCCGCTTTTCTTCCCGCAAGAATCGCGTGAGTTTGACCACGCGAAGCGCGAAGGCATAGCTCTTGACATGCAATAAGGATTCCTCTCGTCTGCGATTCTTCATTCCTCATTCTTCATTCTTCATTAAAAAGCGCTCGGCTTCAAATGCAAGCCAACCGTTTCTTCCAGCCCGAACATGAGGTTCATGTTGTGGACCGCCTGTCCGCTCGCGCCCTTGAGCAAGTTGTCGATCATGGAAACGATGAGCAAACGGTCGTCTACCTTTTGCAGGAAGAGCAAGCACTTGTTGGTGTTGACCACCTGCTTGAGATCCGGATTCTTGTCCGTGATGAAGGTAAACGGATGATCCTCATAATACGACTGGTAAAGCCCTTGGATCTCCGAGAGCTCGATCTTGCAATCCAGGTAAGTCGTGGCGAAGATCCCTCGCGAGAAGTTGCCCCGCATGGGGATGAAGTTGATCCGGCTCTGGAAGCTGTTCTGCAATTGGCGAAGGCTTTGCTCGATCTCGGCCAGGTGCTGGTGCGTGAAGGGCTTGTAGATGGAGATGTTGTCGTTGCGCCAGCTGAAATGGGACGTGGGCGAGGGTTTGACGCCCGCTCCCGTGGATCCCGTGATGGCGTTGACATGCAAGTCGTTGTTGAGCATCAAATGTTTCGCCAAGGGCAGGACGGCCAGCTGGATGCAGGTGGCGAAGCAGCCCGGGTTGGCCACGTGGCGCGCCTCCATGATCTCCTCGCGGTTCAGCTCGGGGAGTCCGTAGACGAAATCATGCTCCGTGCTCTTCAGGCGATAGTCCATCGAGAGGTCGATGATCCGCACGTTGGCGGGCACCTCGTGGCTCTCCATGAACTTGCGTGTATCGCCATGGGCGGTACAGAAGAAAAGGACATCGATCTTGTCCAATGGGAGGGCGCTGGTGAAGCACAAATCGGTCTCCCCATAAAGCCCCTCGTGGACGTCCGTGATCCGGTTGCCGGCGTTGCTCGTGCTGTTGACGAACGTGATCTCCACCTCCGGGTGGTTGAGCAGGAGGCGGATCAACTCGCCCGCCGTATATCCCGCTCCGCCTATGATACCCGCCTTGATCATATCTTCTCGTCTTTATGGTTCGTGTAGTAGACACGCAAGGGAGTCGAGAGGACCTTGATGAAGCCTTTCGCGTCGTCGGCCGTCCATCCCTTTTGCATCTCGCCATACTCGCCGAACTTGGTCTTGACCAGATCGTCCGCGGACTCCACGCCGACGGTCGAGAACGACAAGGGGCGCAACTCGAGGATCACCGTACCGTTCACGTGGCGTTGCGACTCTTGCAACATGGCCTCGATATCGCGCATGACCGGCTCCAGGTATTGGCTCTCGTGGAGGAACATGCCGTACCAATTGCCCACCTGGTCTTTCCAGTATTGTTGCCATTTGCTCAGGGTGTATTTCTCCAGGAAACGGTGCGCGCCGATGATGAGCATGGGCGCCGCGGCCTCGAACCCGACCCGGCCTTTGATGCCGATGATCGTGTCGCCCACGTGCATATCCCGCCCGATGCCATAGGCCGCGCCGATCTCCTCGACTTTCTGGATGGCCTTGATGGGATCGTCGAAGACCTCGCCATTGACCGCGTGGATCTCGCCTTTCTTGAATTCGATGCGCAATTGCTCGCTTCCCTCTTTCTTCACTTGTTTCAGGTAAGCGCTCTCGGGAAGGCCTTGGGCGGAATCCAGGATCTCGCCCCCGCAGATCGACGTGCCCCAAAGGCCCACGTTGTAGGAATATTTCATCTTCACGAAGTCGGCCTCGAACCCGTGCTCCTTGAGGTAATTGATCTCATAGTCGCGGCTCAGCGCCATGTCGCGGGTGAGGGTGATGATCTCCACGTTGGGCGCCAGGACGAGGAAGGTCATGTCGAAACGTACCTGGTCGTTGCCCGCCCCGGTCGAGCCGTGCGCGATGGCGTCCGCCCCGATCTCGTTGGCGTAGCGTGCGATGGCCAAGGCCTGGAAGATACGCTCCGAGCTGACGGAGATGGGATAGGTCCCGTTGCGCAAGACATTGCCGAAGACCATGTATTTCAAACTTTTCTCATAATATTCACGCGTGACGTCGATCGTGACGTACTTCGTGGCGCCCAGCTTGTAGGCGTTCTCCTCGTTTTGCTTCAATTGCTCCGCGCTGAATCCGCCCGTGTTGGCGCATGCCGCGTAGACTTCATACCCTTTCTCTTTCGCCAGATACATCACCGTGAACGACGTGTCCAGCCCGCCGCTAAACGCGACCACTACTTTCTTTTTCATTTGTTATGTGTGTGTTTTATGATTACGCTAAATAAAATCTTGATTCTCGGATCCCGCTTGTTAACGCGCCTCGACGTGCGCCAACCGCTCCTCTTCCCGCAAGGCTCGCTCGCGGGCCGCCCGGTGCGGATCGGCCGGGTCGAACATCATGGCCGTGCAGATGCAATACCTCCGGTTGGTGCGCTCCAGGATGTCGTGGTTCACGCATCCATTGCAGCCACGCCAGAAGGCCTCGTCATCGGTCAGGTCGGCGAACGTGACGGGGACATACCCCAAGTCCGTGTTCATCTTCATCACCGCGGCCCCCGAGGTGAGGCTGAAGATCTTCGCCTTCGGCCAGCGCATCCGGGCCAGTTGGAAAGTCATGTCCTTGATCCTCCGCGCCACGCCAAGCCCCCGGTAGTCGGGATGGACGATCAGTCCCGACGTGGTGACGTATTGCTTGTTTCCCCACGACTCGATGTAGCTGAACCCCGCGAAGCGATCTCCGGCCAGGGCGATCACCGCCTTGCCTTCCTTCATCTTCTGGGCCACGTACTCATGCGTGCGCTTGGCGATGCCCGTTCCTCGGACTTTCGCCGCGTCCTCGATCGTTTTCAGGATCGTGTCGACATACACCTCGTGGGATGCCTCCGCGATCATCACGTCAATCTCTTCCTCTTCTTTTCTTTCCATTGTTTATGTCATTCGTTTTTTGTTTTCCTGATAAAATATTCAGACGAAATGCGCCAAGACCGCGGCCACCTCCTCGCGGCTGATTCCCTCGCGGGGGATGACGAGGATCGTGTCGTCTCCCGCGATCGTGGCCAGGATCTCTCTCGAGGCGTGCGCGTCGATGTCCGAGGCGATGCCCATCGCGTAGCCCGGCCGGGTGCGTACCACCGCGAGGTTGCCCGAGAACTCGATGTTGGCGCGTCGCTCTCGCCCCCCGTCCTCGCGTCCCTCAGGCAGGCGGTAGACGTAATTCCCGTCCGCGTCGTGCGTTTTCGCGATCTTCAACTCCTTGATGTCGCGCGAGAGGGTGGCTTGCGTCGCGGAGAAGCCGCTGTTTTCCAATTCCTTTTGCAGCTCCTCCTGGTTGCCGAACTTCTTTGTCCGGATCAACTCCCGTATGGCCTCCAAGCGCTCTTTCCTTTTGCTCATTGTTGAATAATTATGCAAATAGGCCGCGAATATAGGGGGAATGTTTTGAATAAATATACAGGAATGGGCGTTTTTTTTCGGATGGGGATAAAATTCTTGGCTTATCGTAGGTCGGTATGATAAGGTGCGAAGAAAAGTTTTCGTACATTTGGAACGAATATTCGATATTTTATTCAAGCGAGAAAGATTATGGAACTTTATCATGGAAGCTATATGCCCATCCCTTCGCCCGATATCCTAAAAGGGCGTTTTACGAAAGATTTTGGGGATGGCTTTTATTGCACGAGTTTGAAACGTCAAGCGGAAAAATGGGCGAGGCGTTATGATACGCCGATTGTCAACATTTATGAATACCAGCCAGATGAATCGTTGAATACGCTTCACTTCGCGGAAATGACGGATGAATGGTTGGATTTTATTGTGGCATGTCGGGGCGGGATGCCACATACTTATGATATCGTGGTTGGGGCGATGGCGAATGACCAGATATATAACTACGTGGCGGATTTTATGAATGGCGTGCTCACGCGGGAGCAATTCTGGGTTTTGGCGAAATTCAAATATCCGACACATCAGATCAATTTTTGCACGCCCCGAGCTTTGAATTGTATCACTTATAAAGGTTACGAGGAGGTTAAGCTATGAACGGAAGAGAAGATAGCAAACTGAATGATTTATTCTTCTTATGCAGCCTGATCGAATATGTCGGGCGGAAGACGAAAAACGAGCGGAAAGTGGTCGTGAACGCCATGGGGCGCGAGGGATTGGCGCGTTATTATGACTTGGCCGAGGTCTATCATTGCGAGAACATGGACAAGTTGACGAGCGAGATTGCGGATAAATACCGCATCGCCCCGGGGACGTATGATAACGTGGCGGCTGGAAAAGACCGTGTGCCCACGCATTGGGACATTGGGAAGGTCATGTATAGGCTCGTGTGGGAGGTGGCAAATCATTCGGACGGAGACGTGATCGGCGCCCTCATCCGGGTCTATAATTCATGGATCATTCCCAAAATCGATGATTACAATTGCTCCATGTATTACGAGAACACCAGCTACCAATACGCTTCCTTCCAAGCGGGAAGGGCGCTGTGAGCGTCCTGGATTCAAGGAAATGAATTAAATTCGCGGCAAATTGTTATGAATTATGAAATATCTTTTCTCTTTTCTCCTCATCCTTTCCTTTCTCCTCTCTTCCTGTGCCCAGGAGCGGGGAGAGCATGAGGCGCTTTTCCGCCAGGTGGAGGCCGTCGTCGCCGAGCGGCCGGATAGCGCGCTGGCTTTGTTGCGAACTGTGGGGATGCCTTGGAATTTACCCGAGGACGAGCGAGCCCGTTATAATGAGCTCTACGGTTTGGCATGGTGGAATTCCGCGGTAAAGAATTACTCGAATCACGATTCTTTGTTTAACAATTTCTCGGGATTGAATCAATTGGATTCTATTTTCGGTCCAGCGCAAAGCGGGCAGGGCAGCGAATCGTTGTCTCGTTTGGAGGGGTTGAGGCCAGGGTGGAGTTGGTCGGAAGAAAAGTCCATGGTTGAGGAGCCGAAGTGGACAACGCCGCTCCTTATCGTGTCTGGTCTGATTAACCTGTTGATGTTTCTGCTCGTGGGATGGTTGATCTATGAGCGAAAGAAACGGAAGCGGGAGGAATGCCCCCCGCGAGAAAATCCGAATCCGGAAAACACGCTCCAGGAGCGACTGGAAGAGGATGTGGAGACGTCGCGTGAAAAGGTCTGCCAGCACGAGAACCATGAGGCGCGAACCGCGTTCGCCAATTCTCCTCTTTACGACCGCTTCCAGAAAAAGATCGCGTGGGAACCTTCACCCGACGATTGGGCCGAGCTGTTCCATTCGGTCGACAGCGGCTATCCCCAATTCGCGTCCACCTTGGATCGGGATCTTCCCGGGCTGACGATTCAGGAGCGCCGTTTGTGCTATCTGATCAAGATAAATGTGAAGCCCAGCCGCGTGGCGCAATTACTTAATATGGCCGACAACAATGTCTCGATGTGGCGGAAACGACTCTTCACGAAGGCAACGGGACAAGCAGGCGGTTCCAAGGATTTTGATAGCTATATCCTTAATATCTAGATTTTCCTGGAACTTCACAGAACTTCATGAAACTTCACGCACGGTTTTTCCGAGGTGAGTCCGCGTTTTGTGCAATCTCGTGAAATCTTCCTCTAATGGTTGTCCGTAGCTTTGGAATCGAAAATTTTAACGATACGGAAAGATTATGAAAAGAGGATTTCGAAAGATCGCACGGAGCGCGATGATCATGTGGGCGCTTTGCGGGATGCTGGTGGCGGTGTCCGCCCAGCGGTTGACCATTAAAGGTGTAGTGGAAGAACAGGTAACCGGGGCGCGGATGGAGGGTGTCAACGTGCGGCTGCTGGCCGCGGACTCCGTCTTTGTCCAAGGATGCGCCACGGATACCCGCGGTGAGTTTGAGTTGGAAGGCGTGGCCCCCGGTGATTGGTTGCTGATCTTCTCAATGGTAGGATATGAGGAAAGCACGCTCCGGCTTGAGGGCTTGCACGGCGACGCGGACGTGGATGTCGTCTGGATGGCGGAGATGAGCACCAGCCTGGGCGAGGTCGTCGTAGAAGCCCAACGCAGCACGCGCGACGCGGGGCGGCTGATCGTTTTCCCCTCGTCCTTGGAGCGCGAGTCTTCCTTCTCGGCCTTCGAGATGCTGGAGAAGATGCGGCTCCCGGGCCTGGACGTCAACTCGACCCAAAATTCCATCCGTTCGATCCGCAACGGCGAGGTGCAGATCCGCGTGAACGGCGTGGAGTCGACCCTCGAGGACGCGTTGGCCATCGTGCCCTCAAGGGTGGTGAAAGTGGAATACATCGACATGCCCGGCGCACGCTATGGCGAGGGCGTGGTGGCCGTGGTGAATTTCGTTACCCGGCGGGCGACGGAAGGCTTCTCGGGCGGCACGACGTGGAAAAACGCGGCCACCACGGGATATGGCAACGATAACTTTTATTTGAAATACAACAATAAAGCCTCCGAGTTCACGCTCAATTACGATTTGAGCTACCGCAAGTATGACGATAAGCGCACGGACGTCTCGCAAACCTTCCTGCTGGCCGACGGGAGCACCCGCTCGATGGAGAAGCTGGGGCTGGAGTCGCCCTATCGGGAGCAGACCCACAACCTGTCGCTCTCCTACAACTTGAACCAGCCCGAGAAGTCGATCCTCAACGTCAAGCTCAGCAACAGTTGGCAACGCAAGCCCTATTACCAAACGATCCAACTGATCCGCGAGACCGGCCAGCCCGACCTGACCGCTAATATGGGCATTCGCGACATGACGCTGAAGCCCACGCTGGATATTTATTATGAGCACCAATTGCCCGCGGACCAGACGTTGCAAGCGAACGTGGTCGGGACTTACATCTCCTCGGACTATACCCGAGATTACGCCGAATACCTTCCGGACCAAAGCCTCGCCGGAGACCCGCTGGACTATACCGTCGATGGCGACAAGTATTCCGTGATCGGGGAATTTATCTACGCCAAGCGGTTCAAGAACAGTACGCGCTGGAACAGTGGGCTGCGTTATAATTATTCTTATTTGGAGAATCATTACCTGGGGTCGACGGGCGACGTCACGCCCTCGATGGACAACTCCGACCTCTATCTTTTCACCGAGCTGGAAGGCTCGATCCGGAAGTTCAGCTACAATGTGGGCGTGGGCTTCTCCCGGCAGCATTTCAAGGAAGGCGAGCATGAGTTCAATTATTATTCGTTCCGCCCGACCGTCTCGCTCTCTTACGCGTTCACCCCTTCGTTGAACCTCGCCTATCAGTTCCAACTCCGTCCGCAAGTCCCGCAACTGGCGGACATCAGCGACGTGGACCAATGGCAGAATCCTTACGAGGTGCGCGTCGGCAATCCGGACCTGAAGCCTTTCCGGGTGTATGTCAACAACCTCTCGCTGGGCTACAACGTGGGCCCCTTCAACATCTATTTGTCCGGCTACTACCAGCGGAACCAAAACGGCATCTCGTCCGACGCGGTCCGCCGGGTCGATACGGGGGATTCCTACCATTTCGAGTATCGGGTCGCCAACCAGAAAAGTTTCAACCATATCCAAGGTCTTTTGTACGTGACCTACGCGGCCATCCGGGACGTCTTGAAGTTTTCGGCCATTGGGGGGGTCAATCACTATATCAATAAAGGAAATGATTACGAGTCCACCTATACGGGCGGATATTTGAGTGCTTCTGTCGACGCGATGTACAAGGGATTTGCCCTGAACGCGTCTTATAGAATTAAGTCGACATCCAACTTGGGTGGGGAGACGAAGGAGCATTATGCCGAATCGGCCGACGTCAACCTGTCCTATCGTTTCCGGAACAACCTTCGCGTGGGGATCGGTTTGATGAATCCGTTTTTCAAGGATGGGGAAGTCAGTGGCTCCGTCCTGGATTCGGAAGTCCTGCGGAAAGAGACGTGGAACTATACGAGTGATTTGAAGAACACGTTCTACGTCACGTTCGCCTGGAACTTCTCCATCGGCAAGAAGCACACGGCCGGCGCCGTCCGCCTGAACAACGGGGACTACGATTCGGGTGTCATCAAATAAAGTTCTTCCGTGAAAGGATCTTGAAGAGCGCGAGAGAAAGTTTTCGTATATTTGGGGCGGAAAATGATGGTTTTTTATATGCGCGTTTATTTTTTCTTTCATTTCCTTTCACTTCTCTTTCTCCTCTCTTCCTGTGCCCAGGAGCGGGGGGAGCATGAGGCGCTTTTCCGCCGGGTGGAGGCCGTCGTCGCCGAGCGGCCGGATAGCGCGCTGGCCCTCCTCGGGGAAATCGCTTGCCCCGAGGAGCTCGGCGACGACGAGCGGGCGCGCTACTACCTCCTCCGCACCGAGGCCGAGGACAAGGCCTACGTCGAGCATACCACCGACTCCCTCATCGCCATCGCCGCCCGCTATTATGACTCCTCCGATTCCCTCCGCCTCCGCGCCAAGGCCTGGTACTACATGGGGCGCGTCAACCAGGAGCTCGACCGCCCCCTCGAGGCGCAGGAATATTACCTCAACGCCCTCCGCGACGAGGAGCGTGTCCGCGACGATGCCCTTTTCGCGCGTATCAATAATTATATAGGTACGCTCTACACCTTCCAAAGCGTCTACGAGCAGGCCTTGCCTTACCTAAAGAAGGCGCTTCAATACTATCGGATCAATGGTGATTCCGTCGGGCAGCTTTATGTATGGCGTAACATGGCCCGGATTTATAGCGTGACAGCACAGGAAGACAGTGCGATCTACGCTTATCGCAAGGCGGTGGATTTGACGAAAATCGAGATGGTCTGGTCTGTCTATGCGGAGTTAGGAAATCTTTATATGGAAAATGGAAATCTTGATTTGGCTTGGCAATATTTAGAGCCTTTGAAAAATCATGTGGATAGTTTGTTGCCCAAAGTGGATGGTTATTCTTTTTGTGCTATATTAGGAGAATATTATAACAAAATAAATCAGCTTGATTCCGCTCAGCTTTATTTGGATTTATGTATGGATAAAACGATACGTATAGATATTCGTATGCTTGCTTATTCTGTTTTGAAAGATATAGAGAAGAAAAGAAAAAATTGGAAGCGATATGTTCAATTGGATTCCGCTTATCTTGTTCTACGAGATTCGTTTTTAATTCAAGAACAAACAGAGTCCATTCGAAAGAATCAGGCGCTCTATGATTATCAAGAAAAAGAATTGGAACTGGCCAATGAGCGGGCGAAAAACGCGGAATATGAATCGGATCTTACGCTCACGATCTCAAGCTGTATCCTTATCATTTTGGCGATTGTCTTGGTCTTTTATAGGATTCATAAAAAGGAAAAGCGCGAACAAGAGGAGAAAGACCGCCAGCTCCAGGCGCACGCGGATAAAATCCGGGAATATGAGGAGCGGATCGCCTCCTTCGAGCGGCTGCGGAGCGGGCTGGACGATGGGCAAGACCCCCAAAACGAGGTCCGGGCGCGTTTGGAGGAGGAGATCGAGGGCTTGCGGGAAAAAGTTTCCCAACACGAGGCCCAGGCGGCGAGGATCGCGTTCGCCAACTCGTCGCTGTACGCACGTTTCCTGGACGATATTTCATGGACACCTTCCTCTGACGATTGGGCCGAGCTTTTCCGTGCGGTCGATGAGATGCACCCCACTTTCGCGCCCGCCCTCCAGCGTGATCTGCCCGATTTGGCGCTCCACGAGCGCCGCCTTTGCTACCTGGTCAAGATCAAAATCAAGCCCCGCCGCATCGCCCAGCTCCTTGGGGTGGGCGACAACAACGTCTCGATGTGGCGCAAGC
The DNA here is from genome assembly GCA_949298575.1 of uncultured Parabacteroides sp. Classification (GTDB taxonomy): domain Bacteria; phylum Bacteroidota; class Bacteroidia; order Bacteroidales; family Tannerellaceae; genus Parabacteroides. The sequence goes on along the minus strand of CASFXH010000023.1, from coordinate 21,528 downwards.
GCCTCTACAAAAGAGCCTCCGGAAAAGAAGGGGGCGCCAAGGATTTTGATCGGTATATCCTTAGTTTATAATCGTTTCTACTCGAAACTGCACAAAATTGCACAGGCTTCCTCCGGGATTCCCCGGGGGATTTTTATTTTGTGCAATTTTGTGCACTCCCGTCAGGCCTTTTGGGGATACTTTCGCGAGTGGAAATTAAATGCGGAACAAATGAAAAGAACAATTGTATTATTAGGTTTGTCGTTCCTTTTATCAATTCAATTTACTTTAGCTGATCAAGTAAATGAGGGGAATGGGCACTGGGATGGACGTGATCATAGATCAATAGTTACTTCTCCTCCTATATTAAATATAGAAGAGAAAAACTTAATCGTGACATTTGTGGATCCATTGGAGGATTTAACAGTGCAGATCTTTGACGTGAAAGGCGTTCCGGTGTATGAGGATGTTATTTCAGGAATAGCGGGTGAGACTTATCCAATTTCTTTGGAGAATGAGGGTAAAGGTGAATATCAAGTGGTCTTAACTCATAAGTTTGGTTGGTTGTATGGAACCTTTTGTATTAATTAAGCTATGAATTTAATGTGGAGACATATTTTGCTTTTATTATTCGTATTCTTTTTAGCTGAATCATGTCAGAATCAAAAGACGGAAGATTTAGCGCAAATGGTACGAGAATGGCAAGGAAAGGAAATTCTTTTCCCTAAAGATGCGGTTTTTACCCGTTTTTTGAATGATACGCTTGATTATGAAATACCGGAATCGGAATATAAAATAGTATTCTATGTGGATTCTTTAGGTTGCACGAGTTGTAAGTTTCAGTTGAATCGGTGGGTTGATTTTATCCATCAAATAGATTCGATGACGAATATTGATATTCCTGTCTTATTCTTTTTGCAAATGAAAGATCGGAAAGAAATGTTGTCAATTTTGCGACGAGAGAATTTTAATGTGCCGGTTTGTATTGATACGGATGGTGCGATTGAGAAGTTGAATCGTTTTCCTAAAAATCCTTCATTTCATGCGTTTCTTTTGGATAAGGATAACAAGGTTCGTGTGATCGGAAATCCGGTGATGAATCTTTCGGTTCAAGATCTTTATCTTCGAGAAATAGGAGGAGAAAAGGGAATGGAAAGCATTCCGAATACGACATTGGAGGTAGAACAAACGGAATATGATATGGGCATTGTCCATCAGAATAGTGTTAAGGGAATCGATGTCTATTTATCGAACACGGGATCGGTTCCATTCCGAATCCGAGGGATCACGACTTCATGTGAATGTACGGAGGCAATGTGTAATTGGCGAGATATTTTGCCGGGTGAAAAAGATCGAATTACGGTTTATTACGATGCGGAGGAGCTGGGTGAATTCTGGCGAACCGTAACGGTTTATGGGAATATTCCTGAGAAATCTATTACATTGAATTTGATAGGAAGAGTAGAATGAAAAAAGGGTGGCGAGAACCTAAATGCTTTTATAGGGCGTTTGAACCTCGCGAACTAACATATATACATTTACAATATTAAATTTATTTCTTATGTTAAAGAAAGCTTTTGCGGTAATGGCAGTGGTGGCGATAGCGGCTGCTGCGGGTTGGAGTTATCAACAGAGTGATTCAGAAGTAACTTTGTCGGACTTGGCTTCTGAGAATCTTGAGGCGTTGGCGGAAAAGAGACCTAATGCTGATCCTTGTGGTGGTCCTAAAGATGGTGGTCACTGCCTGTCTCAAAATATGGTTAATTGTAAGGATTTATCAGGTTGTCAGTAATCCTAATTTGAAAATGAGAGAAGGGGTATTTGAGCCTCTTCTCTTTTGATTATATTAAAATTTGGCTTTATGAATTGGAAGTATATGTTATTGTCTCCCTTATTTTTATTGGGATGCCAAACGGAGAAAGATACCCATGTTGATTCCAAAGAAATAACGATTCATTATCAAGAGGCTAAAGTTAAGTCTTTTGAAGATCTTTTGCGTGAGAAATCAATTCGGGAGGAATATGTTTTATTGAGATCGGAAAGCTCCGTAACGGATTTTTCTTTGCCCAAAAAGGTAGTTGTTAAGAGTGATAGAATATTCATCTTAGACGGTTCTCGATTTGTGAAATTGGTCGTTTTCTCGAGAGAGGGAAAAGGACTCGCTCAAGTGGGGATGCATGGACAGGGTCCCCGTGAATATTTAAATATCGCTGATTTTGATGTGGCGGATGATGGAAAGATTTATTTCATAGATGGTCGGTTGGATAAACTCTTTTGTTTTAATGAAGATTTCTCTTTTGTCTATTCCAAGAAACTCCCGTTTGAGGCGGATGTCGTTAAAATTCTACCTAGTGGTTTTCTTTTCGGGCTGTCTTCTTGGAATATGGGAGAATGTGAGGGCGCTAAGATTGTACGGACGGATTGGGATCTGAACGTTCAGGAAACTTTCTTTGAGTATGACGAATATACGGATCCTTCTTTTTGGATATCAGGTTATGCTTTTACTCGCACGAAGGATGGCATCTCCTATAATCAAACCATCGATAATCATATTTATTTATTTGATTTTGAAGGAAACTATAAAAGTTGTGTCAATATGGATTTTGGTTCCAGAAATGTCCCTGATGAGGCGAAGAAAAAAGTTGAATCTAAGTTAAATGATTATGAGGAATATGATTTGTTGACGAATTATGTAGCCGTAACGGACAATTATATTATTGGCGCATTATGGAAATCCCGGAAAATCGTTCCTTTTGTTTATGACCGCCAGACAAATACTTCTTATTTGTGCGAGGAGCAAGGTGAATATGCTCGTCCGGCGTTGATCGGTTATTCCGATACGCTTTCGATCGCTTATTATGAACCGGGGATGGATACGAACGCATTGCCGGATTCTGTTCAGGCGTTTTTGGAGAAAGAAGATTTTGTCTTATGTTTGAGGAATATCTATTGACATGAAATATTATGCGACGAAAGCTTCTAAATACTATCCTGAACACCTTCCTTGCGCTTTTTGTCGCGCTTGTCGTTTGGATAGTTTTGAGAATCTTCGTGATCGCTTCGTTCCGGATACCAACACGATCCATGTCGCCTACCTTGTGGGAAGGGGATTATGTCTTGGTAAACAAATTGGTTTACGGCCCGCGGTTGTTCGACTTGTCCGCTGCGATGCGGGGGGAACGCCTGGAGGTTTTTCGCTTGCCCGGATGGCGTTTGGTTCGGCGGGGCGACGTGGTTGTATTTCATGAGCCTTATCCTCGGATGGAAGAGAAGATGGAGATGCATTTGTTGAAATATTTTGTCAAACGCTGTGTCGGATTGCCGGGCGACAGTCTTTCGATCCAGAATGGTTATTACCAGGTAGCCGGGTTGCCGGATACGGTTGGGTACTTGCCTGCGCAAAAACGGTTTTCGCGTGAGATCCCAATGGCGTTCGGAGAGGAAGATGATCGATGCTTCCCTTTTGATACGATTGTGGATTGGAACGTGAAAAATTTCGGGCCGCTCTATATCCCGAAGGCTGGTGATGAGATCGCATTGACGAGGAAGCATATCGCGCTCTATCGTTTTTTGATCGAATGGGAATTGGGCGAGCGGCTGGCCCTACGAGATACCTTATTATACGTAGGTAGTCGCCGTTTGGATACCTATCGCTTCCGGAAGAACTATTATTTTATGGCGGGTGATAACGTGGAGGACTCGCGGGATTCTCGTTATTGGGGATTGGTGCCGGGTGATTTCATCGTTGGAAAGGCTTGTTGGATCTGGAAATCGGTTGTTCCCTCGTCTGGTGAATGGCGATTGGCGAGATCCTTGAAAAAAATCGACTAAAAACGAAAATAATTCCCACAATCCGCTTGCGTTTTCGCGAAAACACTATAATTTTACAGCCGTTCGGGGCGGTTTCGCTTACGGATGCTCATTTCGCGGAAAACGCGGGGGCTAGAAAACGATTTTCTAGTGGTTCCAAAAAATTGGAAGGGCTAGAAAAAGTTTTTCTAGCGGTTCCCAAAAATTGGAGCGGCTAGAAAAGGTTTTTCTAGCGGTCGCGAAAAATGAGAATGGCTAGAAAAAGTTTTTCTAGGTTCCGACGGGTTGTATTGAAGGTAGAAAAAGTTTTTCTAGGTTCCGACGGGTTGTATTGAAGGTAGAAAAAGTTTTTCTAGGTCCTGACGGGTTGTATTGAAGGTAGAAAAAGTTTTTCTAGGTCCTGACGGGTTGTATTGAAGGTAGAAAAAGTTTTTCTAGCGCTCGCGATTTTTGTGGGAGCTGGAAATGGAGAGCGAAAACGGGGGATTTCCCTCTAGTAATAACATTTAAACTAAAATATATGGCGATGGAAGTAAATTCATTAAGCACATCCCTCCTGAACAACGGAGCCCATTTCCGTTATATGGAGGCGACGATCACGAGGATCGAGGCCAACGAGATCGTCAAGGCGAAGGTCAGTCCGGAGCTCGTGATCTTGAAGCAGGCGTTCGCGGTGGAGGACAATTGCTTGAAGATCTCGCAAAAGAGTTTCTTGACGGACGATATCGCGAAATGGGACGGTTTCCGCGATAGCTATTATCGGGGGTACCGGGCTACGGTCAAAGGTCTGTTGAAATTGCCGGAAGGCGAGTTGCTTACGCACGCGAAGAAATTGTGGCAAAACACCGTGGACTACAAGCTCGACACGCACATGCAGCTCGACCGCCAGACGGGTTTGATGGCCAACATGCTGTCCGACCTGCTCGGGAAGCTCGCGGCGAGCGTGGAGGCCTTGGGACTGACCACTTTCCGCGATAAGATGAAGGAAGCGAACGACAAGGTCCGCGAGTTGCTCGACCAACGCGACGACGAGACGGCGGGGCGCAAGGCCGGGGCCATGAAAGCCGCCCGTGCGGACACGGACGATGCCTACGAGGCGCTGATCAAGAAGGTGAACGCTTACGCCCTGATCGAAGGCGACGCGGACTACAAGGATTTTATCGAGCAAATGAATTCGATGATCAAGCGCTACAAGCAAGAGGCTTTGGGGCAATCTTCTAAAAAAGACGACGACAAGAAGGAGGAGAAACCCACCGAGGATCCCAAGCCCGAGAACCCCGGCGAGGAAACCCCGACCGAGCCCGAGACCCCCGACGAGGAGACGCCGACCGAGCCCACGGAGCCGCAACCCGGCGTGGACAGTGATGGCGACGGTTCGCCGGAAGTAGTCTGAGGGACTGGCAATTGAAAATGGACAATTGACGATAATTATTTTCTAGGTAATCGTTTGATTGTCCATTTTTTTATTGCTCATTCTCAATCACATTGTCCACTTTCAATTGTCCACTGTCCACTTTTGATTGTTCATTTAAATAAGTAAATATGAAAGATTTAAAGTATTTATTCTTTTCCCTTGCCCTCTTTCTGTCCGCTTGCGGCGGGGAGACGGGCGGCGCGGACCCCACCCATACGATCGTCTACGACGAGGCCCGCGTGAAGGATTTCGCGGAGCTGATGACCGACCGCGGCATCCGCGAGGAGTATGTCCTCTTGCGCTCCGACGACGGGGCGACGGATTTCTCGCGAATCGAGAAGGCGATCGTCCGCGGCGACCGGATTTACCTCCAGGCCACGCGTGGCAGGGAGCGAGACTTGTTCGTCTTCGGGCGCGACGGCCGGGGGATCGGGCAGGTCGGCAGGCGGGGGCAGGGGCCGCGGGAGTATTTGCAAGTCACGGACTTCGACGTGACGCCCTCGGGCGACATCTATTTCCTCGACGGGCAGCGCGACCGGCTTTTCCGCTACGACGCCGACCTCGCGTACATTGACGACCGGCCTTTCACGTACGACGCGAGCACGATCCAGGCCGTCGACGGGGGCTTCCTCTTCGGCCTCACCGCGTGGAACGAGCTGGACTACGCCGGGGTGGAGGTCATCCGGACGGACACGGCGCTGAACGTCGTCGACACGAGCCTCGCCTACGACGGCCTTTTCGACAACGCCTATTGGATCTCCGGCTACATCTTCATCCGCACGGCCGACGGGATCTCTTACAACCAGCCCATCGACAACCGCGTCTACCTTTTCGACTCGTCGGGCACGTTGCGCGACAGCCTCGAGTTCGACTTCGGCTCGCGGAACGTCCCCGACGCGTACAAGACGGACGTCGAGCGCAACCTGCCCGAATTTGAGAGCCTGTGCGCCTTGCGCGACTACGTGGCGGTGACGCCGCGTTACATCCAGGGCGCTTTCCTCAAGGGGCGGAAGACGGTGCCCTTCGTCTACGACCGCCGCTCGAACACCTTCTACGAAGCCGCCGAGCAGGAGGAATACGCCAACCCGATGCTGATCGGCTATTCGGACACCCTCTCTATCGCCTACTACGAGCCGGGGATGGACACGTCGGCCCTGCCCGATTCGGTCCAGGCTTTCTTGGAAAAGGAAGACTTCGTGCTTTGCTTGCGAAATATATATTAAAGGTATAAAGAGAAAAAATGAGACGCATGAAGAGAAAACAGTTGTTGCCCCTTTGCGTGGGGGCCCTTTTGGCGCTCGTCGCCTGCCAACCGGGGCGGCGGGGGACGGAAATCCACCAGTCGTCGCGCGACAGGGTCGTCTCCGTCCGCGAGGCCATCCGCGAGATCCCGACCGACGAGGTGTTGTTGGGGAATGTGGGCGTGCCCAATGTCCTTGGCGAATGCCTGGTCGTGGTGGGGGAGTGCGCGACGAACGAATGCTGCGTCCACCTCTTTTCCCGCGACGATTATCGTTACCTCAAGAGCGTCATTCCCATCGGGCCGGGTCCGGAGGAGATCACGATTTGGGGGCCGATCGCGACGGACGAGTCCCACGGGCGCTTTTTCCTCCCGGATTTCGGGAAGCGGAAGATTTTCGTCTACGAGCTGGACAGCCTCCTACGCGACGAGCCTTACGCGGGCGCCGAGTGGCTATCGCTTGACGCTGACGCCTTTCCTTCCGATTACACTTACGTCAATGATACGCTCTGCGTGGGCCGTGTGATCTATCCGCGGGGGAATAGCGACTTCGTGCCCCGTGTCGCCCGTTGGAACATGACGACGGGCGCGATCGTCCCGATCTCTCCCGTCCGCGACGACTTGGAGAAGATCCGCGTCACGTGCGCCGCTTCCGGCGAATACGGGCTATACGTCGAGATGTACAACCGGGTGGATCTCCTCTCGATCGGCGACTTCGAGGGCCGCGTCAAGGCCAACATCTACGGACCTGAATGGAACTCGCGCCAAGAGAAATCCTATTATTCGAAAGCCGTCTTCACCACCGACGGGAAGCTGATCGTCTCCTATTCCGGCGAGGACTACGCGACGGCCCGCACGACGAGACTCCTGGTCTTTGACCTCGACGGCAATTACCTCCGGACGCTCGACGTGGGCTACGACATCCTCTCGATGTGCTACGACGGCGAGCGCGATCGCCTGATCATGAATTTCGACGACGATTCGCAGCTCGGCTATTTGGATCTGGAGGGTTTGATTTGAATTTTTTAAGAATATCTGTCTACCGCAAAAGGAGAGTAAATCGTGATTAGAATATTGAGAATAAATAAATTCCGAAAGAAAAGGCCGTTTGGGCGATTGTCTACATTCGGAACTTTGCGTAATTCTATTTTTTTATTTACTTCGCGAATGACTTTGTGAAACGAAAGTAATACGATTATGAGAAATTGGATACGACAAGCGCTCGGGGGCATCCTGGGGCTGGGAGGAATGATCGGCGCGGCCGCGTGTGGAGGCGGCGCGACGAACGAGGATGACGAATCGTCGGTCGAGACCGTCTTAATGCAGGAAAGCAACCAAGTGACGGTGATGCCGCTCGCGGAAGAGGATTTTGAGGCGGTCTTGATCAGCAACGGCAAGCTGACGGCCCAGCGCCGGGCGGAATTGCGCTTCGAGGCGGCCGGCGAGCTGGAGCGGGTATTGGTCCGCAACGGGGAGCGGGTAACCGCCGGGCAGGAGATCGCCCGCTTGGATACGTTCCGCCTCCAAAACGCCTTGCGCAAGGCGGAAGAAGCCTATCAAAAAGCGAAACTCGATATGCAAGACGCCCTGATCGGGCAAGGTTATATGTTGTCCGACACGGCGCGGGTCCCCGCGTCGGTCGCCGCCTTGGCCCGCACCCAGAGCGGCTACGAGCAAGCCCAGGCCGAGTATGACCTGGCGCGCTACGAGGCCAGCCACGCCGTGATCCGTGCGCCCTTCGCGGGGATCGTGGCCAATCTCTTTTCCAAATCCAATAATTGGGTCACGGCCGATGAGCCTTTCTGCCTGGTGATCGACCCCTCGGCGATGGAAGTTGATTTCTCCGTCCTCGAGAACGAGCTGACCTTGATTCGCGTGGGCGACGAGGTCGGTGTATCGCCTTTCGCGGATCCGGCGGTGGAAGCGCGGGGCTCGATCAGCGAGATCAACCCCGTGGTCGACGAGGATGGGTTGGTCCGGGTGAAAGCGTTGGTGCGTTCCTCATCCCGCTTGTTCGATGGCATGAACGTGCGGGTGCGGGTCAACCGTTCGCTGGGCAAGCAATTGGTCGTGCCGAAAGGGGCGGTCGTGATGCGCTCGGGCAAACAGGTCGTCTTCACGCTCGACGGCGACAAGGCCCGCTGGAATTATGTCACGACAGGTCTCGAGAACGATTCATGCTACACGATCGTCGAGGGTCTGAAGGTAGGCGACCAAGTGATTACGAGTGGAAATATTAACTTGGCCCACGAGGCTCCAGTCCAGGTATTGCCATGATCAAATTCTTGCTCCGTCGCCCGATCGCCGTCTTCATGGCGTTTACGGCCTGTTTCTTGTTGGGACTGGTGACTTATTTCACGTTGCCCGTTTCCCTCTTGCCCGATATCGCCATCCCGGAGATCACCGTCCAGGTCGACGATCGGCAGGCCTCGGCGCGCGAGCTGGAGAATACGGTTGTCAAGCCGATCCGCCAGCAATTGGCTCAAGTGGCGGGTTTGCGCGATATCCATAGCGAGACGCGCGACGGCTCCGGCCTGATCCGCCTCAGTTTCGATTTCGGGACGAATACGGATCTGGCCTTTATCGAGGTAAACGAGAAGATCGACGCGGCGATGAACCTCTTGCCCCGCGAGATGGAACGGCCCCGGGTCGTCAAGGCGAGCGCGACCGACGTGCCAGTCTTCTATTTGAACCTGACGCTGCGCTCGGGTGACGAGGGCGAGGCTTTCCTGACGCTTTGCCAATTCGCCGAGACCGTCATCAAAAGGCGGATCGAGCAATTGCCCGAGGTGGCGATGGTCGACGTGACTGGTTTGGTGGAGCGCGAATTGCGCATCATGCCCGACATGGCGAAGTTGCGCATGGCCGACCTGACGCAGCGCGACCTCGAGACGGCGTTGGCGGCCTACAACGTCGAGCCGGGCAACCTTTCCATCAAGGAAGGCTATTATGAATACAATGTAAAAATCTCCTCGTTGCTCCGGACGGTCGACGACGTGCGGAATATTTACCTGAAAAGCCACGGGCGCCTCTATCAATTCAAGGACTTGGCCCGGGTGGAAGAGGTCTCCAGCCATCCCGACGGTTACGCCTACGCGAACGGCAAGCGAGCCGTCACCCTCTCGATCATCAAGCAAGCCGACGAGAACATGGCGGCCATGAAAGAGGCGTTGGCGGAAGTGACCGACACTTTCGCGGAGACCTATCCCGACATCGAGTTCTCCATCACTCGCGACCAGACCGAGTTGCTTGATTACACCATCTCCAACCTCCAGCAGAACCTGACGTTGGGTTTCCTCTTCATCTTCATCGTGGCGATCCTTTTCCTGGGTGATATGCGCAGCCCGATCGTGATCGGTTTAAGCATGACGGTGAGTATCATCACCAGCTTCTTGTTCTTCTATCTTTTCCACATGTCACTCAACATCATCTCGCTTTCCGGTTTGATCTTGGCGTTGGGTATGATGATCGATAGCTCGATTATCGTGACGGAGAATATCGCGCAATACCGGGCGAAAGGGCAGAGCCTGGAGGAGGCGTGCGCCAGTGGAACGACGGAGGTGATCACGCCGATGCTCAGCTCGACGTTGACGACGATCGCGGTGTTCGTCCCGTTGGTATTCATGAGCGGGATCGCCGGCGCGATCTTCTACGATCAGGCGTTCGCCGTGACGGTGGGGTTGTTGGTTTCCTATTTTACGGGTATCCTTCTTTTGCCGGTATTGTATAAGTTGGTTTACGACTTGCCTTCGCCCAAAGGTTTCTGGGGGCGGATCAATTTGCGGGAGGTCGTCAACGACAAGGCCTTGTATCGTTTCTACGACAAGGGTGTCGACTGGACTTTTAGCCACAAGCGGTTGAGTATCTTGTCGCTCGTGGTTTCCGTCCCGCTTTGCGCTTGGTTGTTTTATGAGATGCCCAAGACTCGGATGCCGGCTATCGACCAGCAGGAGTTGATCGTTCACGTGGATTGGAACGAGAACATCCATTTGGACGAGAACCAGGCTCGCGTGCGGCAATTGTTTGAGGTGATGGATGAGGCGGGTGCCTCGCATACGGCTTATATCGGTCAACAACAGTTCTTGCTGAGCCAGGAACAAGCCCTGTCGGTCTCGGAGACGGAACTTTATTTGCGGACGGCCACCTCGGAGGAGATCGATCCCTTGCGGCTGACGCTCCAGGAATGGTTGCGGAGCCATTATCCGGACGCGGTGTTTACCTTCTCGCCCCCGGCGACGGTCTTCGAGAAACTGTTCGTGACGGGTGAGGCGGATCTGGTCGCGGAGCTGCGGCTCAACAACAAGGAGCAGACGGCCGAAGCCGCGTCCTTGCGGGCGATGGCCGAGCGGATCGACGAGCGTTCCGGACATATGCCGGTCGGTGTCGCGTTTGAGGACCAATTGAATTTAACGATCGATTGGGATAAGCTGTTGCTTTACCGGGTCGATTACGCGGAGGTGGAACGGGCGTTGAAGACCGCGTTTCAAGAAAACGAGATCGCGACGTTGCGCTCGTTCCAACAATATCTGCCGATCACCATCGCCGGCGAGACGAAGACTATCGATGAGATCTTGCGAACGACCTTGATCCCCGTCGCGCCCCGGGAAGAGGGAGGTGAGGCCTACGAGCTGCCTTTGCAAGCGTTCGTGCGGCTCTCGGCGGCTGAGGACTTGAAAACGCTGACGGCGGGAAAGGACGGGGAATACGTGCCGTTCTCTTTCTACGACGTGGCGGACGCGGACGGGTTGATGTTGGCGGTCCGTTCGGTGGTGAGCGAGGCGCCGGACTGGGAGGTTGTCTTCTCGGGAAGCTTCTTCTCGAACCAGCAAATGCTGAACGAGTTGGTGGTGATCCTTTTGGTCTCGATTATCTTGATGTATTTTATTCTGGCCGCCCAGTTCGAAGACTTCCGGCAACCGCTCATTGTCTTGCTGGAGATCCCGATCGACGTGGCCGCCTCGTTGATCCTCTTGTGGGTGACGGGGCATACGTTGAACCTGATGAGCGCCATCGGTATCGTGGTCACTTGCGGTATCATCATCAACGACTCCATCTTGAAATTGGATGCCATCAACGAATACCGGAAGGCGGGCATGCCCCTCTTGGAAGCGATCCATGAGGCGGGGCGCCGGCGTTTGCGGCCAATCATCATGACTTCGTTGACGACTATTTTCGGAATGGTGCCGTTGCTTTTCTCGTTCGATATCGGAAGTGAGTTGCAGAAACCTTTATCGATCGCGATGATTGCGGCCATGGTGGTCGGTACGGCGGTCAGTTTGTTTATAATCCCATTGGTTTATTGGTTTATTTATAGGAGGGAAGAGGTATGAGGAAACGAATTTTATACGCGTGCCTGGTGGTGTGGATTGGACTGACGGGAAACCTGGGCAGGGGAGAGGCGCAATCAATCGTCCTCTCGTTGCGGGAGACGATCGAGCTGGCGGCCGACAGTTCGCTGGAGGCGTTCCGGACGAAAAACCTGTATTTGAGTGGATATTGGGAGTATCGCAATTACCGGGCTGAACGTCTGCCGAGTTTGACGCTCAACTTGACGCCTGCTGAATACTACAGCGACATCACGAAGCGCTATGACTCGGAAGCTGACATTGATGTTTATCGGAAACAACAATATTTCTACGCTGGCGGCAACCTTCAAGTCAAGCAAAACTTCGACCTCTTGGGCGGTAGCTTCTATTTGGATACTGATTTGGGTTATATGCGTTATTTCGGAGATCAAACTTATACGCAATTCACCTCGGTGCCGATCCGGATCGGTTATTCACAGGATTTGATCGGCTATAACGCTTTTCGCTGGGAGAAGAAAATCGAGCCGTTGAAATATGAGAAAGTCAAAAAGGAGTTACTTTACAATATTGAAGCCATCAGCGAGCAGGCGACGACCTATTTCTTCAATTTGGCTATGGCGCAGGTCGAGTACGACATGGCTCGCGAGAATGTCGCGAACAGTGATACGCTCTATCGCATTGGGCAAGAGCGACACAAGATCGCGGCCATCAGCCGGGCGGATTTGCTGACCTTGCGTCTCGACGCGACCAACGCCCGCAACAGCTTGCAGAATGCCGATATTGCCTTGAAACGTGCGATGTCAAGCCTCGCTTCTTTCCTGAACTTGAAAGAGAACGCGACCATCCGTTTGCGTCTTCCTTCGAGGCCCCGGGCGATGGAGATCCCCACCGATTTGGCGCTTTCCCTGGCTCGTGAAAATAATCCCGAATATTTGGGAATGCGTCAAGAAGTGCTGGAGGCGGAGCAAGAGGTCGATCGTACACGAAAAGCCAAGTGGTTCAACGCTTCCGTTAATGCCAGTGTAGGTTTCAACCAGGCCGCCTCGACGTTTCGCGACGCTTACCGGGATCCGACACGCCAAGAGTTGGTTTCGATCTCTGTTTCCATTCCGTTATTGGACTGGGGCGTTCGGAAAGGGGAACACAATATAGCTAAGAGCAACCTGAACGTCGCGAGGATCTCTTCCGAGCAGAAGGAAGTGGCCTTGGAGGAAGATGTCGTTATGACGGTCAGCGATTTCCAGGTGCAACAGAACCTGATCGGGAGCGCGGAGGAGGCTTTGGACATCGCGGAGATGGCTTACGAGGAGACAAAGCAGCGTTTCGTTATTGGACGAAGTGATATCAATAGCCTTACCCTCGCTTGGAATCGTCAGCAGGAGGCGCAACGCAATTACGTTACCGCCTTGCAGAACTATTGGCTGAGTTATTATAAGATCCGGAAGCTGACGCTCCATGATTTTGAGACGGGGTTGTCGCTAGCCGACGAGTTTGATTATGAGCATGGTCTGTAAGTAATGGATTATAAGCCCAACATATCGCCGTTTACGATCATCGTCGCCTTCTTCTGCCTCGCGTTAGTGGGGATGGCGCTGGTGCCACTGTTGCCGATCCGACTTTCACCTTCGAGGGAACTGCCCGAGTTGTCGGTCAGCTTCCAGATGCCGGGGCATTCCGCCCGCTCGATAGAGATGGCGGTGACCTCGAAATTGGAGGCGATGCTCGCACGAATCTCGGGCATACGGGAGATGACGTCGACTTCGGGTAATGGATATGGGGTGATCACGATGTCGCTTGATCGGCATGCGGATATCGATGTGACCCGTTTTGAGGCTTCGTCGATTGTCCGCCAGACATGGCCGAGCTTGCCGGAGAATGTGTCCTATCCGGTGGTCGAGACCAGTCGGCCTGATGAGCAAGAGGATCGTCCGTTCTTGAGTTATACCTTGAACGCGTCGGCCTCGCCCATTTTTATCCAACGCTATGCCGAGGAGCGAATCAAGCCCCGCTTGAGTGGCGTGGAGGGGATTTACCGGATCGACGTGGAGGGAGCGACCCCTTTGGAGTGGCAATTGATTTACGATACCCGGTTGATGGATGAGTTGGGCGTCGATCTCGATCAAGTGATTGAGGCGATTGACCATTATTATCGGGAAGCTTTCTTGGGGATCGTGAATGTGGGGCGAGGGAGTTCCGGTGAGCAATGGATTCGCTTGGCATTGGTACCTGATGAGGAAGCGAAGGGCTTCGAGCCTCGACGTATCTCCGTCGCCAATCGAGAGGGCAAATTGATCCGTCTTGATCAGTTCATCCGGGTCGTCCATCAAGAGCGCGAGCCCAATCGCTATTTCCGTATCAATGGGTTAAATTCGGTCTACCTTTCGATTCGGGCCGAGAAAACTGCCAACCAGCTCACGTTGGCCAAACAAGTCAAGGAGGAGATGGCCGCGATCGAGGCGACTCTTCCGCCGGGCTATGGGATGCATGTCAGCTACGACGCGACGGAATATATCCAGAAGGAATTGGATACGATTTATCTGCGGACGGGATTTACCATTCTGATCCTTCTCTTATTTGTTTTGCTGGTGACCCGCGAGCCGCGCTATTTGCTTTTAATCGTCATCAGTCTTAGCGTGAATCTTTGCGTCGCCGTGATCTTTTATTATCTCTTAAAGCTCGAGATCCAGTTGTATTCACTCGCGGGTATTACGATCTCGTTGAGCTTGGTGATCGACAATACCATCGTGATGACCGATCACATCCGTAACCGGCATGACCGTAAAGCTTTCCTTGCCATTCTCGCGGCCACGCTCACCACGATTGGCTCCTTGGTGATCATTTTCTTCCTCGACGAGCGTATCCGACTCAATTTGCAGGATTTCGCGGCGGTGATCATCATCAACTTGGCGGTCTCGCTTGCGATCGCCTTGCTGCTTGTCCCCGCGTTGATCGAGCGTTTGGGGTTGGGTGAGCGGCGCGATGGGCAGTCTTTGCCCCGCCTACTGAGGCGTGCGCCGGTTTGGTTCACGCGATATTACGAGCGCCAGATCCTTTTCCTGTGCCGGTGGCGGAAGACGGTGTGTGTCGCGCTGATCCTTCTGTTTGGCTTGCCAGTCTTTCTTTTGCCTGAGAAATGGGAATATCCGAGTCCTAAGGAAAAGAAAGTGATCACGCATAGGGATTCCGTTTTCATTGAGACCTACAACGATTGGGCCAGCCGCCCATTGTGGAAGGAGACGATCAAGCCTATCGTCGATAAAGCCCTTGGCGGAACGCTCCGGTTATTCGTGGAGAAGGTCTACGAAGGAAGCTATTTTACCCGAAACGAGGAAACGGTACTTTCCATTAGCGCCTCAATGCCTAGCGGGACGACACTTGAACAGACCAATCACCTCGTCGCCCGCATGGAGTCTTTCCTCAGTGGCTTTACGGAAGTACGCCAATTCCAGACATCCATTTACAACGCCCAGCAAGCGCAAATTGATGTTTACTTCACTCGTGAGGCCGACTTGAGCGGTTTCCCCTACATTTTGAAAAATCAAGTGATCTCGAAAGCGCTCGAGTTGGGAGGTGGCAGTTGGAATGTCTGGGGTCTCATGGATCAGAGTTTCAGCAACGATGTTCGCGAGTACGCCGGTTCCTATCGGGTCGAGATGCTAGGATACAATTACGATGAGCTGTGGGAGTGGGCCGAGCAATTAAAGGAAGAATTGCTGACTTATCGCCGCATCAAGGAAGTGCAGATCACCGCCCAGTTCTCGTGGTGGAAAACCGACTATCAGGAGTTTGTTTACGAGCTCGATCCTGGAGCGCTGATCCGTGCCGGAGTGGCGCCTACTCGCTTGTTCGCCTCGACCGACGCCTGGATGGGGAAGGATCGTTACGCGGGTTCGGTGATGGTTGACGGGGAGCGCGAGGAATTGCGTCTGACTTCCCGGCAAGCCAACGAGTTCGATATTTGGAACCTTTATAATTATCCGATCGAGCTCGATGGACGTCCGGTTAAGCTGTCCGACTTGGGCCGTTTGGGTAAGACGCAGACGCCGCCCGAGGTCATGAAAGTCGATCAGCAATATCGCTTATGCCTTCAATACGAGTATGTCGGTTCCGGCTCGCAAGGCAAGCGTGTCCTCGATCGTCTCTTGCGTGATTTCAACCGCCGCCTTCCGTTGGGCTATTCCGCGGAGCCGGATGAGGACTTCCTTGCTTGGACTGACGAGGATAACGCGCAATACGGACTCTTGGCGCTCATTATCGTGATCATTTTCTTTACTACCGGGATCTTGTTCAATTCCTTGTGGCAACCGTTGGCCGTGATTTTCGTGATCCCGATCTCCTATATCGGTGTTTTTCTCACTTTTTACCTTTTCCATTTGAATTTCGATCAGGGAGGATTCGCGGCCTTCGTCCTGCTGTGCGGCATCACGGTCAACGCCAGCATTTATATCCTTAACGAGTACAATCGTCTTCGCGAGCGCAAGCCACTCATGCCACCCCTCCAAGCCTATTTGAAGGCATGGAACGCGAAAGTATTGCCGATATTCTTGACCGTGGTCTCGACGATCCTGGGTTTCGTCCCCTTCTTGATCGGGGCGGAACGTGCGGCGTTCTGGTTTCCTTTAGCCGCGGGAACGATTGGAGGGCTTACGATGTCGATCATAGGCATTTTCTTTTTCCTTCCCGTGTTCAGCCGGGTCGTCCAGACAGAGAAGAATCATGCGTAATTTAAGCATGGTGTAAAAAAATAGGTGGTTTGGGGCGAAAAACTTTCTCTATCCATTGAAATTATCCTACCTTTGCCCTCCGGAAGCAGGTTAGGATAACCATGAAAAAACAGGCAATCAACTAACACAAGTTATATAAACAACTAATATTATGGCAGAACAGAAAGAAAAACTTTTCTCGGAGTTTGAACCCGTTTCAACCGAGGCGTGGATCGCGAAGATCACGACCGACTTGAAAGGCGTTCCCTTCGAGAAGAAATTGGTCTGGAAGACAGGCGAGGGATTCAACGCGAACCCCTTCTATCGTTTGGAGGATTTGGAAGGCTTGAAAACCACGACATCCCTTCCGGGTGAGTTTCCCTATGTCCGGGGCACGAAGACGAACAACAACTGGTATGTCCGCCAGGATATCGTGGTCGACGACTGCAAGGCGGCCAACGCGAAAGCGCTCGATGTGCTCAACAAGGGCGTAACGTCGCTTGGGTTCACGATCAAGGGCGATGACGTGACAGCCGAGAACATCGCCACGCTCCTCGACGGGATTTGCCCCGCATGCGTGGAGTTGAACTTCAGCACCTGCTTGTGCAAGGCCGAGGCGTTGCTCGCGATCTTGGTCGAGAATTACAAGAATCGGGGTGTTGATTTGGAGAAATGTGTCGGTTCCGTCAACTATGATCCCTTCAAGAAACCGCTCATCAAGGGACATAAGAACGAGGATTGGACTGAGAAGGCGATCGCCGTCCTGAAGGCGGGCGAGGCGCTGCCTAACTACCGTGTGCTTTGCGTGAACGCTTACTGGCTCAACAACGCTGGCGCGTACATCGCGCAAGAGTTGGGTTATGCGCTGGCTTGGGGTAACGACCTGATCGCGAAGCTGACGGACGCGGGTCTGTCGGTCGACGAGGTGGCCAAGAAAATCAAGTTCAATTTCGGTATCAGCTCCAACTACTTCATGGAGATCGCGAAATTCCGTGCGGCCCGTTGGCTCTGGGCGGAGATCGTGAAAGCTTACAAGCCCGCTTGCGACTGCGCATGCAAGATGGCCGTCCAAGCCCGCACCTCTCAATGGAACATGACGGTTTACGACGCTCACGTGAACTTGTTGCGTTCGCAGACGGAAGCGATGTCGGCGGCTATCGCGGGGGTAGACTCGATTACGGTCGTACCTTTCGACGAGACCTTCGAGACGCCCGACGAGTTCTCCGAGCGCATCGCTCGCAACCAACAGCTTCTGTTGAAAGAGGAGTCTCACTTCGATAAGATCGTGGATCCGGGTGCCGGTTCTTATACGATCGAGGTCTTCACGAACTCCATCGCCGACGTCGCTTGGAAGCTTTTCCTCGAGACGGAGGAGAAGGGTGGTTTCGGCGCTTTGGCTAATGCCGGCGAGATCCAAGCCGCGGTCAACGCCTCCAACGAGGCCCGTCACAAGGCGGTCGCTACCCGTCGCGAGTCGTTGCTGGGTACGAACCAGTTCCCGAACTTCACTGAAGTCGCCGCTGAGAAGATCAAGAAAGAGGAAAGCGCTTGCTGCTGCAAGGGCCAGCACCAGAACCATTGCGAGAACGAGGGCGTGACGAAGCTGAACTTCGCCCGTGGCGCTTCCGAGTTCGAGGCATTGCGTCTGGCGACCGAGAAGAGCGGCAAGGCTCCGAAGGCGTTCATGCTGACCATCGGCAACTTGGCGATGCGTTTGGCGCGTTCGCAGTTCTCTTGCAACTTCTTCGCTTGCGCGGGCTACAAGACGATCGACAATTTAGGATTTGATACCGTTGAGGCAGGTGTCGAGGCCGCGGTCGAGGCGGGCGCCGACATCGTGGTGCTCTGCTCGAGCGACGACGAGTACGCGGACTTCGCGCCGGCCGCTTACAAGGCGTTGGCGGGTCGCGCGCAATTTGTCGTAGCGGGCGCTCCGGCTTGCATGGACGACCTGAAAGCGCAAGGCATCGATCAATTTATTAACGTCAAGAGCAACGTATTGGAGACATTGCAGGCTTTCAATTCTAAGTTAGGTATTTAAAAATCCAGAAGACAATGAGACCAAATTTTAAAGATATAGATATCAAGAACGCCGGTTTCGCCGCGACCAACGCGGCCGAATGGGCGAAAGCCAACGGCATCGAGGCCGATTGGAAAACACCGGAACACATCAACGTGAAACCGGTTTATACGAAAGAAGACTTGGAAGGGATGGAGCACCTGAACTATGTCTCGGGTATTCCTCCTTATCTCCGCGGCCCGTACAGCGCCATGTATCCGATGCGCCCCTGGACGATCCGTCAATACGCCGGTTTCTCGACGGCCGAGGAATCGAACGCGTTCTATCGCCGCAACTTGGCTTCCGGCCAGAAAGGTTTGTCCGTGGCGTTCGACCTGCCGACGCACCGTGGTTATGACGCCGACAACGAGCGTGTCGTCGGTGACGTGGGTAAAGCGGGCGTGTCCATTTGCTCGTTGGAGAACATGAAGGTCCTCTTCGAGGGAATTCCCTTGAACAAGATGTCGGTCTCCATGACGATGAACGGCGCCGTCCTGCCTGTCATGGCCTTCTACATCAACGCCGGCTTGGAGCAAGGCGCGAAGTTGGAAGAGATGGCCGGTACGATCCAGAACGATATCTTGAAAGAGTTCATGGTGCGTAATACCTATATTTACCCGCCTGAATTCTCCATGCGGATTATCGCCGACATCTTCGAGTTCACCTCGCAAAAGATGCCGAAATTCAACTCCATCTCCATCTCCGGTTACCACATGCAGGAGGCGGGCGCTACGGCCGACATCGAGATGGCTTACACGTTGTGCGACGGCTTGGAGTACCTCCGTGCCGGTGTCAACGCGGGCATCGATATCGACGCTTTCGCGCCGCGCTTGTCTTTCTTCTGGGCGATCGGTATGAATCACTTTATGGAGATCGCCAAGATGCGTGCCGCGCGTATGCTCTGGGCGAAGATCGTGAAGAGCTTCGGCGCCAAGAACCCGAAATCGTTGGCGTTGCGTACGCACTGCCAGACGTCCGGTTGGTCGTTGACGGAGCAAGATCCGTTCAACAACGTCGGCCGTACTTGTATCGAGGCGATGGCGGCCGCGCTGGGTCATACGCAATCCTTGCATACGAACGCGTTGGACGAGGCGATCGCGTTGCCGACCGACTTCTCCGCACGTATCGCGCGTAACACCCAGATCTACATCCAAGAGGAAACGAAGGTCTGCAAGCAGATCGACCCGTGGGGCGGTTCTTACTATGTGGAGTCGTTGACCAACGAGTTGGTTCATAAAGGCTGGGCCTTGATCCAAGAGATCGAGAGCATGGGCGGTATGGCCAAGGCGATCGAGACGGGTCTGCCCAAGATGCGTATCGAGGAGGCCGCGGCGCGCACGCAGGCTCGCATCGACTCGGGTCAGCAGACGATCGTCGGTGTCAACAAGTACCGTTTGCCGAAGGAGGCGCCGATCGACATCCTGGAGATCGACAACACCGCCGTTCGCAACGAGCAAATCGAATTGTTGAAGCAGCTCCGCGCCAACCGCGACGAGGCCGCTGTCCAGAAAGCGTTGGACGACATCACCGAATGCGTCCGCACGAAGAAGGGCAACTTGCTCGACCTCGCCGTCAAGGCCGCTGCCGTACGGGCTTCTTTGGGTGAAATTTCCGACGCTTGCGAGAAAGTGGTCGGCCGTTATAAAGCAATCATTAGAACTATTTCAGGCGTGTACTCATCAGAAACCAAGAAAGACGCGGACTTCGAGAAGGCTTGTCAACTCACGGCCGAGTTCGCGAAGAAAGAGGGTCGTCAGCCGCGTATCATGATCGCCAAGATGGGTCAGGACGGGCACGACCGTGGCGCGAAGGTGGTCGCTACCGGCTATGCCGACTGCGGCTTCGATGTCGATATGGGTCCGTTGTTCCAGACGCCGGCCGAGGCCGCTCGTCAGGCTGTCGAGAACGACGTGCATGTAATGGGTGTCTCCTCGTTGGCCGCGGGCCACAAGACGCTGATCCCGCAAGTGATCGAGGAGTTGAAGAAGCTGGGCCGTCCCGATATCGTCGTGATCGCGGGTGGTGTCATCCCGGCGCAAGACTATGATTTCTTGTACAAGGCGGGTGTCGCCGCGATCTTCGGACCGGGTACTTCCGTGACGAAGGCCGCTTGCCAGATCATGGAGATCTTGCTGGGCGAATAATCGTCGGGTGAAGATAAATTTTTAGGAGGAGCCGATGGCCGAGGGGCTGTCGGCTCCTTTTGATTTTTCTCCTTATTTCCTTTTTTCTTCTCCTACAAATCCGTACCTTTGGCGACGATGAAAAAATTTTATGTGCAATGAGATATAAATTTCCATGGAAAGAGACCCCCATCCTTTATGGGGAAGACGCGATCCGCTTCGAGAAGGAGATGGAACGTGTGGACAATATGAGCAAGGAGGAGCGTCGGGCGAACGCGGAAGCGTTGGAAAAACGGTATCAAGAAGCTTGCAAGGCTTTGAACTTAACCATTAAGATCTGAACGCGATGGAACTGATTCAACTGACCTCCGACTATGAAATGAAGCCATTCGATTGCGGGGATGCTGCGTTGAATGGCTTTTTATGTGATTCAGCCAAACCATTTTCAGAATATAGGTTGGCTAAAACTTATCTCTTATGTGATGGCCGTTTCGCGGTATCTCTGCAATACCGCGGTCGTGGAATAGGCAGTAAATTGTTGGACATCATTAAACGACGTTTGAAGCGAGACATTGGCGATTCCCAGTTCCGCTTCCTGACGGTCGACGCCTATCTGGACGCCGTGCCCTTTTATGAGCGGAACGGCTTCCGGAAATTGACGCCGACGAGGGAGCAAGGGGACACCCAAGCGATGTATTTTGACATCCAATCGGTGATAGAAACATGAATTTTCGCTGATTTTCCCCTCATCCCTCTTTCCCTTTCCAGATAAATCCGTACCTTTGGCGTCGGATCAAAAGAAAAACAGGATGAATTATAAAATCAATAACATGTTAACGTCTTTTATGCTAAATCCTTTGGCAGAAGACGGTAATTTCTTAGCAAGCAAGCAAG
>CASFXH010000022.1 GCA_949298575.1 uncultured Parabacteroides sp. | reverse complement strand
ACCGCGACTCGCGGTGAGCCCTCGAAACCCGGATTCGCTCCACCGCGACTCGCGGTGAAGCCACGACAGCCGGATTCGCTCCACCGCGACTCGCGGTGAGCCCTCGAAACCCGGATTCGCTCCACCGCGACTCGCGGTGGAATGAAAAAATATTTTTTTAAAGGTCGCGGACTTATTTTTCCTTCAAAAAACTTATCTTTAGCTCGAATTTTCAAACAAAAACGAAAAGCGACATGAGAATACTGAATCCCCTCCGCAACGCGAGCCGCGCCCTGAACGCGGAGCATTGGAATCTTTTCGACCGGCTGTTCTCGGTCATCACGCCCGATTTCGCGCTGAAATACAAGCTGATGCCCCTCTATGAGCCCTTCGCCGACACCTTCGCCCGCGAGCGCGAGGCCTATTCGATGGTCCGGAAATTCGCCAAGACCGCGGAAATCGCGGAGGCGGACAAGACGCGCGACCGGGGCCTCCGCCAAGTCGACCTGGGCATCGAGATGGGGCTTTTGGACACGGACCCCGACGTGGTGGAGGCGGCCAGACGTTGCGGGATCGTGATCGCCGCCTACCCGAAGGCCGCCAAGAAAAGTTATGACGTGAACACGTCGGCCGTCCGGGCGATCGTCGAGCGATTCCTGTCGGACGAGTACGCGGCGGACATCGCGAAATTGGGATTGACCGAGAAGGTCGCGACCTTGAAAACGTTGAACGAGGCGTTCGAGGCCCTCTACATGGCGCGCGTCCCCGAGGAATACAGGCGGGCGAAGGGCGATAAGATGGAGCTCATCCGCCCGTTGATGGAAAAGGCTTACGAGGACCTGGCCGATGGCATCGACGCGGCCTATATCGTAGCCACCATCATCGAGCCCAACCCCGAAGGCGCCGCCGAGATCGAGGCCCTGGCCAAGCTGGTCAACGCCGTGATCCACAAGTTCTCGCGGACGCTGGCCGACCGGGGGATCGGGCACAAGGCGAAGGGGGAAGACGAGGGCGCTCCCTCCCAAGCCTAATCCTCGCGGGCGGCCCGGCGAGCCTTGGCGGCGGCTTCTTTCGCCTTCAGCTCGGCCTTGCGGGCACGTTCCTTTTCCTTCAATTCGGCCTGACGGGCCTTGAGTTTCGCCTTGCGCTCGCGTTCTTGCTGGCGCAGGCGCTCTTTGCGGGCTTTCTCCTTGGCTTTCAGCTCGGCTTTGCGTGCCTTGAGCTTCGCCTTGCGCTCGGCTTCGGCCTGCTTCAGTTTCTCCTTGCGCTCGCGTTCCAATTGCTTCTCGCGCTCGCGTTTGGCCTTGAGCAAAGCTTTCTGCTCTTCCTCGCGCTGCTTGAGGAGGGCCTCGCGCGCTTCCTGCCGTTCCTCGCGGAGGCGTTCTTCTTCCTCTTTCTGGGCCTCGTATGCCTCGCGGGCGGCTTCGCGGGCCTCTTCCTCGGCCTTTTGCTCGGCGGCCTCGCGGGCACGGACCTCGTCGAGCGTCATGGCGGGCGCGTGCTCGGGTGGGAGAGGGGTGGCGACACTGTCGGCGGCGGGCTCGACGGGGATGACGAGGGTGTTTTCGGGCAACATGATCTCGGCGTCGTCCGTCGGCTCGGGCAGCATGGGCGCTTCCTCGAAGCCCGTCTCGCGGAGGGTCTCTTCCGTGCGCGAAGCCTCCTCGGTCGCGGCCTCGGTGGCCTCCAGGCGGGCGTTCCAGCGGGCGGCGAGCTCGGGCAGGCGGTCGCCGAAGTTGGCGGCGAAGAATTGGATGTACTCGTCGATGGTCTTGCCGTGCGTCAGCGTCTCGTAGTTTTCCTCGGAGATGGGGAGGATGGCCACGACGCGGTCGAGCGAGCGGGCGTAGCCTTCCGGCCCGTTGATCAGCTTATAATATTGAACCGCCTCGTCGACATTGACAAACCCCCTCACGGCCAAGGCGCGGGCCGGGGTAAGGTCTTCAAACGTAAGATCCAGCTCCTTGACCATGAAGCTCGTGAAGTTGTACGCGGCCACGGCGTAGAGCAAGCGGTTCTCGTCGACGGCCCCGGCGGGGTAGATCATGAGCGTAAGGTAAGGCACGTTGGGCTCGGCGGAGAAGACGCGGGCCGAGTCGGCGGCGGAGAGCGTCCCGTCGGCCCCCACGCCGAAGCGCAAGTTCCACGTCATGCCCCGGACATCGCCCTGGACCATCGCCCGCCCGCGGAGGACGCCTTTCAGCATCTCGCCGGCCAGCTCGGTGACGTCGGCGTCGGGATATTTCTCGATCAACGCCCTCAAGGCCGTCTTAAAGCGCTCCGGCTCGCCCGACTGGACGTAAGAAAGGGCCTCGAGGAACATGAACTTCGGCATGAGCGTCGCGAGCGGATAGGTCTCCGCGATCCAACGGTAGTTGCGGCGCACGATGGAGGTGTCGCCCGCCAGGTAGCCGTCGTAAGTCTTTTGGTAGACGGAGTCTTGCACGGCGTCCATCGTCCGCACCTTCTCAAGATAGAGCGGATCGGCCACGGCGGTCGCGTAATCGCTTTCGGGGAAAGCCTGGATGATTTTCGCCTTGTATTCCTCGGCCAGCGCCGTGTCGTTCGTCCGCAAAGCCATGAGGTAGATTTGGAAATAAGCCTCGAGGCGATACTTGTTGTCGGGGAAACGGTTGTCCAGGTTCTCGAACGCCTCGATCGCCAGCGGCATGTCTTCCAATTTATCCTTATAAATCATGGCCATGTTGTAAAGGCCGTCGACGATGATCACGTTCGAGGCTTCGACGTCTTCCGGCGTGAAGGGGATTTGCTGGAGATAATATTCCCGGTTGTGCGGATCGTCGGCCGCGACAGGCTCCAGCCCGGCGTCGACCGCCGCGGAATCGGCGGGCAAGTCGCCAGCGCCGTCGGCGAGGGCTTCCTCATCCATCATCTCGTCGTCCATGGGCTCGTCGAAGGTCGAGAGCTCTTTCTTGCGTCGGCGCCAGTCGTCTTCCAAAGGCCGGCGTCCCCAGCGGCGTTGGAATTGGGTCTTACCTTGGGCCACGGCTTGCGTATTGTAAAAATAGAAAGACGTCGATCCGCCCCCGACAGGGATCGTGACGGCCGAGACTTCCGTCCCCGGGCGGTCGATGCCCGTCCCGAGCGCTTCCTGCTCGGCCAGGAAGGCTTCCCGCTCGGCCTGCGCCTTCGCCTCTTCCTCTTCCTTGATCAAGTCTTCGATAATCTTATCGATCACCGCCAGCCGCTCGGCCTCGGGCATCTTGGCGAGCGCCTGAAGGCTGTCTTGCAAATGGACGGATTGGACATGGACCACCAGCTCGTCGAGCACGGCCGAGAGCTTCGACACCCGGGGATACTCGCGATACTCCTGCGGCATGCTGGCCAGCGCGTCGGCGAAGCACGGCTGGGCGTTGACGTAGTCCCGTTGGATGAAATAAATATCGCCGAGGCGCAGGGCGCAGATCGCCTTGTCGAGGCCGTTGCGGGTACTCTTCTCCACGCCCAGATGGTATTGGGAGACGGCTTCCGTCGTGTCCTGCCGGGTCATGTAAAGGTTGCCCAAAGCGTAATAGACCTGGTCCAGATAATCCTTGTTCTTCGAGCTGCGCGACATGCGTTCGAGCATCTTGCGCACCTTGTCGAAATTTCCACCGGGGAAAACCTCCGTCTGGCGGATCCGAGCGGCGAACTCCAGCTCATAAGGAGGATTCGAGCGGGCCACTTTGCCGAAAGTCTCATACGCCAAGGCGTTCTGGCCCTCCATCGCGTAGATCTGTCCCAACAAATAGCGCATCCGGGCCCTTTGCCGACGGTTCGTCTCCGCCTGGATGGAAGCGCCCAAATAGGGAATCGCCTCCTGATACTTCTCGCTTTTGATCAGATAGTCCGCGTAGACGTAATCATAAAGCTCCTTGCAACTTTTCGGGAAACCGTTCTTGTTCATGCGGTCGAGGATCATCTCCGCCTCATAAAGCCAATCCAGCTCGGAATAGCAACGGGCTTGCCAAAGCGTGGCCTCGGCGACGACTTCCGGATCGTGCGTATAATGCCGTGCGATGTAAGAAAAAGTCGCGGACGCCTGGAGGAAATCGGCGTTGTAGAATTGGGCCTGGCCCATGATGAGCCAACTGTTCTTCAGGTAAGGGTTGTATTCTTCTTGTTCTTGGAAAGCCACTTGCTTCGGATCGTTGCGCCAACCGGGCTTCTTGGCGGGTTTCACGCGGATAGAGTGGAGCTTGATGGCCTTGTTGCTCTTCTCGATCGTGCGGTCGAACGGGCCGCCGGTCTCCGCTTTTTCCTTGGGCTGGGCACTAATGGCGTGGAGGTAAATCAAATCGGAGTAGTTCTCCTGATAGCCGTCCTCCATGCTCTTGAGGGCTTCATCAAACGAGACCTTTCCATTGAAATAAATATTGAAACGGGTAGTCATGGCATGATAAAAGCGGCTCACCTTGGTATTTTTCTTCGTGCCACACGACCAAAGCGAGCATACTCCACACAAGATTAAGATGTAACAGGCCCATTTCCTCATTGCAATCTACTAACGAGCTCTGTGCGCTTTTATTGCCTTGGCCGCCAAAAAGACAACCACCAAAATCAAGATAATAAACGCTCCGGAAGGCACGTCGATCAGGTAAGACAACCACAAACCCACCACGCAAGCCACAAAGCCAATCGCCACACTCCCGAAAATAATCCGTTTAAAACTGTCGGTAAACAAGTTCACCGTCATTTGCGGGATCGTCAAAAGACTCATCAACAACATAATGCCCACCAAGCGGATAGTCAAGACAATGGTGATCGCCACGAACAGCATCATCGCGTATTCCACGAGGCGGACAGGCAAACCTTGTGTCTGGGCGAAATCCCGATCGAAAGCGATAAATAAGATTTCCCAATAAAAATACGTGAAGACCACAATAAGAGCCATCGACAGCGCCGCCATATACACCAAATCCCAAACCGTAATGGTCAGGATATTGCCAAAAAGATAGGCCGATAGGTTGGGCGCGTATCCCGGTGTCAGGAAAATGAAGATCACGCCTAAAGCCATCCCCAACGACCATACGCCAGCGATCGCCGAATCCTCGCGAACCATTCCGTCTCGACTGACCCACTCAATCCCAAAAGCGGAAGCGATCGAAAAGAGCAAAGCCATCACGATCGGATTCATCCCTAAATAGAAACCCAATCCGAGTCCGCCAAAAGAAGCGTGCGTAATTCCGCCACTGATGAAAACCAACCGCCGGGCAACAATGTAAGCGCCCACTATCCCGCAGGCGATCGACGCCAGGAAACTGCCGACCAGAGCGTTTTGAAAAAAAGAATAACTGAGTAAATCCATCGTCGCTTAATGTGTTCTCCGTTCGCCAACAATCAAGAAGGCTTCATCTTTCAAAGCGTCGGGTAAATTGACTTGACGCAACTGGAGACTGCGTAGCCACCCGGCGACTTCCACTTCCCGCAAGGAATAAAGGATGTCGCGAAACTCCTCGACCGCTGCCTCATCATAAGCGTCAGACTCGGTTCCCCGGAAACGATCCAATTCCTCATCGTCGTAATACTCGATTTGCTTGCTGACCGCGGCCAAAAGACTGTCTCGTTCGCAAGTCTCGTGCTGGCCGCAACAGACCTCCGGGATCTCAGCCGGGTCAGGAATCTCGGTGATCTCACCACGCTCCAGCATCTTCTTGAGTTTCCGCTCACGGAAATAACCCGCCACGGCAGCTACCACGCCAAGAGCGATAATCGCTATAATGATATACCACATATCTTATGCCTTAAAGTTCTTCTTCGATCGTAAAACCTGCCGCCCGCAAATCGTCCCAGAAGTGAGGATAGCTCTTGCTTACCACCGCCGGATCGGCAATCCGTATCCCATCGTCACGCGTCAGAGCCGCCAACGCGAACGACATCGCCATCCGATGATCCTCGTAAGTCGCGATGAGGGGAGAGGGATCCACGGTGCGACGCTCGCCTTCCCATTCGAGCACACTGTCCTCGTAATCATGAAGGACATAGCCCAGCTTCGCCAATTCCGTCTGCAACGCGGCGATACGATCCGTTTCCTTAATTCGCAACGAATGAAGCCCCGAAAAACGAAATGGAATCCCCATCAGTGCGCACACCACGGCAAAAGTCTGCGCCAAATCCGGTTGATCCACGAAATCATAAACCATCTTCCGGGGTCGTTCGCCCGTATGCCGTAAACGAACACCTCGCTTCGTATAGTCCGTCGCGACCCCCAATCGCGCAAAAAGCTTGGCGCCTTTCGAATCGCCCTGGGCACTTCGCTTGAAAAGTCCAAGCAACTCAATCTCGGCTAAAGGCGAGAGCGCCATCAAGGCATACCAATAAGAAGCGGCGCTCCAATCCGATTCCACCGTAAAAGGGATAGGATGGTATTCGCCGGGGCCTACATGAATCGTCCGCTCATCTACCCACGTTCCATGGACACCATATTGCGCCATCAGATCAAGCGTCAAATTAATATAAGGACGCGAGATAATCGATCCTGTCAAACGAAGGATAAGCCCTTGCTCTGTATAAGGAGCGATCATCAAGAGGGCAGAAATGTATTGGGAACTCACATTTCCCGCCAACGCGATCTCACCACCCCGAAGAGCATGTCCTTTAATCCGCAAAGGAGGAAAGCCCTCATTCTCCAAATAAGTGATCTCGGCACCAACGCGATTGAGCGCATCGACCAACACACCGATAGGCCGTCGCTTCATCCGTTCAGAACCGGTCAAAGTCCATTCGCCCACGATTTTCGAAAGGAACGCCGTGAGGAAACGCATCGTCGTCCCCGCCGCTCCAACATTAAAATCACGTGCGTTGGAATTCAACACACGAACCAAAGCCGTCGTATCATCACAATCCGAGAGGTTTTCAATTTCGTAAGAACTATAGCTCAACGCGTTCAAAATTAATGCCCGATTGCTTATGCTTTTCGACGCGGGCAACTTGACCGTCGCTCGCCACGGACCTACAGGCGCTTTCAGTAAATTGTTCATTCGCTATTCATTTATCGGCGCGAAATTAAAGAATAAATCCGAGTTATCGCTCGGCGGCATAGCGCTCAAAATGCTTTTGGAAAAAGAGCAATTGGTAATCGATCGCGTTATTCCAATAAGCCTCATTATGGGCGCCAGGCCGGGTCGTGAAATCATGGTCGATACCACGCTGGAGAAGGGCCACATGGAAATCCTGATTGACTCGCAAGAAAAAATCATTTTCCCCGCAGTCTATCGCGATCGCGATGCGACCCCGTTCCAAAAAGGGCACGAGATTAATCGAGGTATGGGTTTCCCAATTCTCTCGATGCGTAGCCTGCTCACCCAATTCGTCACTCATATTCCAATTTTTTGGAAAAGGACGAATATCCAATCCTCCGCTGATGCTGCCAACTGCCGAAAAAACATCACTATGGCGAATACCATTCCACATCGCACCATGTCCACCCATGCTATAACCCGTGATAGCGCGAGCCTCCCGACGGGCGAGAGTAGGATAGAGGCTATCAATCGCCGCCGGAAGCTCACGCGAGATAAAAGTCTCATAACGCGAGGAGGGGCGTAAAGGGCTATCCCAATACCAAGAGTTACGCCCATCCGGACAAACAATGATCATTCCCACACGATCGGCCTTCTCGGGAAGGTCTGGTTTAATATGAAGCCAAGAGCGTTCGTTGCCACCATGCCCATGAAGCAAATAAAGCGTCGGCCAAGACGTTTGGGCCGCTTGATCCGGAACAATAACCACGACGCGTACACTTCGCTTCATCGCCGGACTGGAAATAGACAGCGTATCAACTCGGGCCGCCCAAAGGAAAGCGGGAAGAAAACACGCCATAAGGATTGCGATCAGTTTTCTGTTCATGTTTTTCTTATTTTAATTATGAATAATCAAATAATCAATTAATCAATGCGCTTCCAACCAACTCTGACCTTCCCCGCAATCGGCCACAAGAGGAACACGGAGTTCGACCGCATGTTCCATCTCTTCGAGGACCAAACGGCGAACTGTTTCGACTTCTTCCCGATATACATTAAAATTCAGTTCATCATGTACCTGAAGAATCATACGACTACGCAAATGTTCCTCCTCGAAGCGGCGATGAACACGGGTCATGGCAATCTTGATGATATCGGCCGCTGTACCTTGAATAGGAGCATTGATCGCATTGCGTTCCGCATATCCCCGGACAACAGCATTACGTGAGAGGATATCAGGCAGGAAACGACGACGGTGAAAGATCGTCTCCACATAACCCTGTTTCCGGGCCCGCTCGATACTCTCGTCCATGTAGGCACGGACTCGAGGAAAAGTTTGAAAATAACCCTCGATCAATTCCTTTGCCTCCGTGCGAGAAATGGAAAGACGCTCGGCTAAGCCAAAAGCGGAAATACCGTAAATGATCCCGAAGTTGGCGGTCTTCGCCTTGCGCCTCATGTCTTTAGTAACCTCATCAAGCGCGACTCCATAGATCTTGGCTGCTGTAGCGGCATGGATATCCAAGCCTTGGCGGAAAGCCTCGATCATGTGCTCATCCTCGCTGAGATGAGCCATGACACGCAACTCGATTTGCGAATAATCGGCCGAGAAGAAAAGACAATCGCTATTGTCGGGAATAAAAGCTCGGCGAATCTCACGACCCAACTCGTCACGAACAGGAATATTCTGAAGATTGGGATTGGTCGAGCTAAGACGTCCCGTAGAAGTGACAGCTTGGTTGAACGAAGTATGAATCTTGCCCGTCCGTGGATTAATCAGTTGCGGGAGGGCGTCGATATAAGTGCTGAGCAATTTCTTCAAGCCACGATACTCAAGGAGTTTCCCAACGATCGGGTGTTTTGGCCGAAGCTTTTCGAGGATTTCTTCGGTGGTGCTGTAAATACCCGTTTTTGTTTTCTTCGCTTTTTCGTCGAGCTTTAACTTGTCAAAAAGGATTTCACCCACTTGTCGGGTTGAGTTCACGTTGATAGGTTGCCCCGCCATCTCGACGATCTCCCGTTCAAGGTTATTCATTATAGCGGTCAATTCGACGGAAGATTGACGCAGGGCAGAGGTATCGATTGTCACACCCGCCTCTTCCATATCCGCAAGGACATAAACCAACGGCATCTCAACCTCCACGAACAATCGTTCGACACCCGCTTGAGACAAAAGAGGGACAAAATATTCATAGAGGCGGAAGGTGACATCCGCATCCTCAGCGGCATACTCGGCCACTCGCTCAACAGAAACGTCTCGCATCGAAAGTTGGCGCTTCCCCTTCGGACCGATCAACTCCTCAATATGCACCGTCTGGTATTTCAAATAAGTTTCCGCCAAGTAGTCCATGTTATGGCGCAATTCCGGGTTAAGCAAATAATGCGCGATCATCGTGTCGAACAACGGGCCAGATATCCGCACGCCGTACTTACGCAACGCCAAAATATCGAACTTGATATTCTGTCCTACCTTCATCAGCCGCTTATCCTCCAATAAGGGGGCGAAAGGCGCGATCACTCGCGAAGCTTCCTCCCGATCGGCTGGCACCGGCACGTACCAAGCCTCGAACGCCTCGACAGCAAACGACATCCCCACCAATCCCGCTTCTAGCGGATCAAGCCCGTCGGTCTCCGTGTCGAAAGCAAAAAAGTCATGTGATTCCAAGAGATGGACTAAAGACTTTATTTTTTCTTCTGTATCAACAAGATGATAGGCATGTGGGGTCGATTTTAAGTCCGCGAGAGTGGCGTATTTCGCTTCACTCGTCCCTTCATCCGCAAATACGTCAAAGAGCGAGGCTTGTACGGGCTCTTTTTTCCCTTCTTTCTTCTCCGTCTCGCCAGTCAGCCTATTAATGAAAGCGCGAAACTCGAGATCGGTGTACAACTCTATCAACTTCGCTTGATCCGGCTTTTGGCGAACACAGGCCTCGGCATTGAATTGGATCGGGGCGTCGACACGGATCGTGGCGAGAAAACGAGAGAAGCGGATTTGCTCGGCGTTTTCCTCGATCTTCTTCCGCTGGGCACCTTTCAGCTGGTCGGTGTGGGCAAGGAGGGTTTCAATATCTCCAAACTGGCCGAGGAGTTTTTGGGCCGTCTTCTCGCCAACACCCGGACAACCGGGGATGTTGTCAGAAGCATCGCCCATCAAGCCCAACAGGTCAATCATTTGTTCGACCCGTTCAAGATGGTATTTCTCGAGAATCTCCGGGATTCCCATTATCTCATAATCGCCTCCGAATTTTGGGCGATACATATATATATGTGAAGAGACAAGCTGTCCGTAGTCCTTATCCGGTGTCATCATATAGACCTCGAAGCCCTCCCGCTCGGCTTGCTTGGCCACGGTGCCGATCACGTCATCAGCCTCGAAACAGGGCACCTCCAGAATGGGAATCCGATAGGCCTCGATAATCGACTTGATGATCGGGACCGATTGGCGGATCGCTTCGGGCGTCTCCTCACGTTGCGCCTTGTAAGCCTCGAATGCCTCGTGACGGAAAGTGGGACCCGATGGATCGAAAGCAACGGCTACGTGCGAAGGATTCTCTTTCCGCAAGACTTCCTCCAGACTATTGACAAAGCCAAAGATGGCCGAGGTATTCATGCCCTTCGAATTGATCCGAGGATTCTTGATGAAAGCGTAATAAGAACGATAGATCAGCGCGTAAGCGTCTATTAAAAACAATTTCATGTCTTTGGTGTGTTTGAGTGAAACATTTTTTTCGGGTAAATGTACGAAAAAATGTCTTGTGTCGATAGTTTTTGCTACTTTTGCGAAGCTTTGAAGAAAAATGATAGACAGAAGTAAAATAGAAGAACCTGTCGCCGTTGAGTTTAGACAATTCAACGACGATTTTGCCAGTTCTTTACGGAGCGAGACGAACCGACTGCAGGCGGCCATCGACATGATCTTGCGGTCGAGCGGAAAGCATATCCGCCCCCTCCTTGTTTTACTCACCGCTAAAGCTTGCGGGCAAGTGACCGACCAATCGATCAACTCCGCCGTCCTCCTCGAGCTTCTTCATACCGCGACTTTGGTGCACGACGACGTGATCGACGAGACGAAACAACGCCGCGGCCTGCCATCGCTCAATGCCATTTTCGACAACCGCGTCTCCGTCTTAGTCGGAGATTACTTGCTTTCGACCGCCCTCGGGCGCTCCATCCAAACAGGCGATTTACGTATCGTCGGGATCATCTCCAACTTAGGGCGAGACCTTTCGGAAGGAGAAATCAAACAATTGGAGACGGCCGATGAGAGCATCATCGACGAGGCGCGCTATATGCAAGTGATCAGCAAGAAAACGGCCACGCTCATTTCCGCCTGCGCCGAGATCGGGGCCCTCTCGGCCCGAGCCGACGACGAGACCATCGCCATCTGCCGCGATTTCGGCCGCGACTTGGGTTACGCTTTCCAAATCAAAGATGACATCTTCGATTATTTCAAGAACGCGAACATCGGCAAGCCTACCGGCAACGACATCCGCGAAGGCAAGGTGACGCTACCTTTATTATATGCCCTCCGCGAGGATAGGGGAGGGGAGAGGGAGACCTTCCGCGACATCATCCTCCGCAAAGATTTCACGGACGCCCACGTCGAAGCCCTCATTGATTTCGCCAAACGCATGGGAGGCATCGAATACGCGGAAGCCAAGATGCGCTCGTTTCGCGATCGGGCGATCGAGACAATAAAGCGCTTGCCCGAATCGGAAGCCCAACGATCACTCATCTCGCTGGCCGATTATATCGTGGAAAGAAATAAATAAGCTTACCCTTCCTTCTCTTCACCCTTCCTGATCATCCAAAAGCGTTTGGCGCGACTTGATCGTCTGCTGCAAATGGTCGAGCTGGGCATTCGCATAGTTGATGAACGCGGAGTAATTGGTCTTCCCATTGAGCTCAACCCACGCTTCAATCCGCTGGAGGAAGTTTCGCAACGCGACCTCCGCGGCGACACGCCGGTTCAGGACGATACCCGCCACACGACGAGTACCGCTCTCCATATTCTGGGCGTTCTCGATGTCCTTATACACCACGATCCGTTTCTTCAACGCCACGAACCACTCATCCACGTAAGCCAAAGCGAGCCTCTCGCTACCCAACGCCTCAAGGTCGCGGATCAAATTGTACAGATAGCCATATTGATCCTTTTTGAAGAGCTCCGTGGCATTCCCATATTTTTGCAGGATGCCATAGATCGACGTGGCGACGGCCCGGCGCACGGCGTTGGGATGGACGGTCATGACCCTGGTCATCCCCCAAAGTCCCCGCCATAACCCATCGGCTGCCTCGTCCGCTTGCCGCACCACGGCGGTATGTCGATTCTCCTTCTCCTGCCGCATCGCCGTGCCAAAAGCCACGACCGCTTCTCGCAAAGGAGGTATCAATCCTACCGCCTCCGGAGATTTCAACATTTCCTCCGCCGCCTTAAGAATCTGGTTCGCCAAATTTAAGAATTCCTCAGCCCATGCCGAGGAAAACGCGCACGCTATAAATACTTTCCTCATAAAACGATACTTTTTGAAATATGGACGCTAAGTTCTCACAAAAAAACGAGACGCGCAAATATTATCCTTATCCCGTCTCTCCCGCCGCGGGGCCAATCGATCGCCCCGCACGCGATCCGACCGCCCCGGGCCTCCACGCGGACCGGAACACGGACACGCTTTTTAGTCAAAAAGTCTCTTTTAAATAGAAAAGAGCTATTTTCTTAGCCGCAGATGTTCCCACCGACTAGAATAGAGCTATTTTCTTAGCTTCCGGCATTCCCGCTGACTAGAATAGAGCTCTATTCTTAGCTTCCGGCTTTCCCGCTGACTAGAATAGAGCTCTATTCTTAGCCGCGGATGTTCCCGCTGACTAGAATAGAGCTCTATTCTTAGTTTCCGGCTTGTCGGTTGAAAAGAACGCGGACGCGGGCATCGTTTTTTAGGTTCATTTTGAAAAGCACGCGGCCGCGGTGAGATTTCTTGAAAGCCCTTACTCCAACTTTCGAAGCAGATCCTCGTTCAACCGACTTGCCCCGAAGCGCAAATGCGTCTTGTCGAGCCAGCGCTCGCCGAGCACCTCCTTCACGATCGTATAGAAAGCGACGGCCTCCTCAGCGGCACGGACGCCACCGGAGATTTTCAAACCGACCCTATAGTCCGTCAGCTCGTAATAACGCTTGATCGTTTGGCAAAGGACGTAGACCGCGTCGGGCGAGGCGCCGATTTTAGTCGTGCCTGTCGAGGTCTTGATAAATTCGGCCCCGGAATACATCGCGAGGATAGCCGCCCGTTGGATGAGCCGCGGCTCGTGAAGGGCGCCACTCTCGATGATCACTTTCAGGGACGCGTCGCCACAAGCCGACTTGATCTCGGCCAATTCATCGGCGATCGCCTCATAATCCTCCTCGAGAAGGCAACCAAGATTCATCACGGTGTCGATCTCTTCGGCGCCATCCTCGCGAGCCAAAGCCGTCTCGGCGATCTTCACCTCCGTGAAAGTTTGTCCCGTAGGGAAGGCCCCCGTTACGGCGGCGATCCTGATCCCTTCCGTCGTGAGCGCTTGACGGAGTGTCCGGACATGATTGGGGTAAACACAAACAGCCGCCACCGTGGGGAGGTCGGGAATCTGGCCCTCGGCGTTGGCGAGGCGGTCGGCGAGGCACCAAATCCCGTCCGTGGTCGTGAGAGGGTCGAGTTGGGCAAGGTCGATCATGCCGTAGATCTTTTTCAGCGTCTCCGGCGTGAAATTCTCCTTGGCGTGCTTTTCCACGATATCCAAAGCTAGGCGCATGGCCTTATCATGCTCTGGGGCGGGCTCGAATTTTTTGAAAGCCTCCTGGTAGCGGTCTTCATTGACAGCCGCGAATTCTTGACTACGTTCATCCATTGTTCATCGTATTTAATTTATTGTTATTGATATGTCTATTCTTATCGCGTTGGGTCTTCTTCTCGATGTTGCGATGAAAAGCCTCCGTGAGATCGACCCCCGTCTGGTTGGCGAGGCAAATGAGGACCCAAAGGACGTCGGCCATTTCGTCGGCCAGGTTACGCGCGCGGTCAGAGGGCTTGAACGACTGCTCGCCATAGGTCCTCGCCATGAGTCGAGCCACCTCGCCAACTTCTTCCATCAAGACAGCCATGTTCGTCAGTTCGTTAAAATAGCGGACACCATAGGTATGGATCCACTCATCGACTCGAGCTTGCGCTTCCCGTATCGTAATCTCTTCCATAAGTCTCATTCCTTGTTTTGGGAATCGATCCAGATCGTAACGGGGCCGTCGTTGAGCAATTCCACCTTCATGTCGGCCCCAAAGGTACCGGTTTTTACGTCTTTCCCCAACTGAAGGGCCATCTCGGCACAAAATTTCTCGTACATTGGGATGGCGAAATCGGGCTTTGAGGCCCGGATGTAAGAAGGCCTGTTCCCCTTCTTGGTCGAAGCGTGCAAGGTGAATTGGCTAACGACCAAGATGTCTCCACCCATTTCAAGGATAGAGCGGTTCATGACGCCCTGCTCGTCGTCGAAAATCCGGAGATTGACGATCTTTTTCGTGAGCCATTCGATATCGTTGGCCGTGTCGCGGTCTTCAATGCCAACGAAAACCAGGAGACCCGTTCTGATTTCAGCCTTCAGCGCCCCATCAATCGTGACTGAGGCATGACTTACTCTTTGAATCAATGTTCGCATTTCTTTTATTCTTTTCGATTAATTACTATTCTCCTCTTTCTTGAGGCCCTCGAGCAAAGCCCGCGTTTTAGCCTCACCGATGATCTTCCGGATTTCCTCCGGGTCGCTCTCCTTGATCCGCTTGACACTTTTGAAATGACGCAGCAAAAGCGTTTTTGTCTTCTCGCCAATCCCCCGAATCGAATCCAATTCAGATTTCACCTGGCTCTTGCTCCGCTTTTCTTTATGGAAACTTATCGCGAAACGGTGCACCTCGTCTTGCATTCGCACGAGGAGATGAAATAAAGGGCTGTCAAGACGCATCCCGACGGCCACAGGAGGAAAGCCAAAAAGCAGTTCTGAGGTCCGATGCCGGTTATCTTTCGCCAATCCAGCGATTGGAATCGCAAGATGGAGTTCGTCTTCAATCACCTCACGAACCACCTCCATCTGTCCTTTACCGCCATCCGTGATGATCAAGTCGGGGAGGGGAGAACCCTCGTCGATGGCCCGCTTATACCGGCGAAAGACGACCTCGCGCATCGAGGCATAGTCATCTGGCCCGACGACTGTCTTGATGTTGTATTTCCGATAATCCTGCTTCGAGGGTTTACCCATCTTAAAGACGACACACGCGGCCACGGCATCGCTACCTTGGATATTGGAATTGTCGAAGCATTCGATATGGGCGGGCAATTTTTCCAAACGCAAAGCTTCTTGAATTTCCTTCAAAAGACGCGTGTTCCGCTGTTCTGGATTTAACTTTTCTGCCTGCTTCAAGCGATCAACCTTGAATTGTTTCACGTTCATCTCTGAAAGTTCCAACAACTTCCGTTTATCACCACGCTGAGGCACGATGAAGCTAACATTGCCTAAATCCACGTCCATAGGGAAGGGGACAATGATTTCCCGGGCCGAACTCCGGAACCTCGCGCGCATCTCGACAATTCCAAGCGTGAGCAACTCTTCTTTCGTCTCCTCCAACCGCTTTTTGTATTCAAAAGTATAAGCTTGGACAATGGCGCCATTCCCTATATGCATAAAATTAATATATGCGGAGTTGCCATCCTCGATAATCGAGAAGACGTCGATGTTATGTAATGTAGGTGTCACCACCGTCGATTTCGAACGATAATTTTCAATCACCTCATATTTCTCCTTCAGGACTTGCGCCTCCTCGAAACGCAATTCGGAAGCGAGTCGTTGCATTTCCTCAAAAAGATGCTTGCTCACTTGCGAAATATTTCCCTTCAAGATTTCTTTTACTTCAGCAATATTTCGCATGTATTCTTCCGATTCCTGCAATCCCTCACAGGGACCCTTACACCGCTTGATATGATATTCCAAGCATACCTTATAGCGTCCTTGCGCGATCGCCTCTGGCGTTAAAGGGTATTTACATGTCCGGATCGGATAGAGCTCCTTCAGCATCTGCAGCATCACCTTCGCGGTATAAGCGGAAGGATAAGGCCCGTAATATTGTGATCCGTCCCGCACGATATGCCTCGTCTGGAACACCCTTGGAAAATACTCGTTTTTGACGACAATTGAAGGGTAAGTCTTGTCATCTTTCAACAGCACATTGTAGCGCGGGCGATATTGCTTGATCAAATTATTCTCCAATAAAAGAGCATCCTCTTCCGTATCCACGACGATATATTTAATATCTCGAATCTGTTTCACCAAGACACGGGTTTTCGGGCTGTCATAATGTTCTTTGTTAAAATAAGAGGAAACACGTCTCTTCAAATTCTTTGCTTTGCCTACATAAATAACAGTCCCCTTCTCATCATAGTATTGATATGAACCCGGCTTCTCAGGGATCGTGGACAAAATAGCCTTTAAGTGTTCCTTCAGATTTTCATTCATTTTCTATTCTCTTTATTCCCCTAAAACAATCGTTTAGGCTTATTGAATTAAAGCAAATGTTTCACGTGGAACAGGCTTCTCAACGGCCTAGCAACACCAGCAATATATTAATATCGCTCGGCGATACCCCGGGAATCCGGCTCGCTTGGGCGATCGTTTCTGGATCAATTCGGGTCAATTTTTGGCGAGCCTCCGTCGAAAGGGATTGTAGCGAATTATAATCAAACTTTCCCTTAATCCGAATATTCTCCAATCGATTGATCTTATCCGCGATAATCCGCTCCCGCTTAATATAACCGCTATATTTAATTAAGATTTCAGCCGCTTCAATAATCTCCTCTTTCCTCCCGGCGGGAACCTTGTCCAACTCCTGTCTTAAAGGTATAACCAGTTTCGAAAGATTCTCCAAGGTCAACTGTGGCCTGGAAACCAAATCGATCAACTTACAACCACGAGACAAAGGCGAGGTACCCATCTTCTCCAGTCCATCGTTAATGTATTGTGGTTTGATGGAATAATTCTCCACGAAATGGATGATCGCATTTCGACTCACCTGTTTTTCCCGCAAAAGGCGGTAACGGTCCGCCTTCGCGAGCCCCAATTGATAAGCTTTTTCCGTAAGCCGCATATCCGCATCGTCCTGACGAAGCAATATCCGATATTCCGCCCGAGAAGTAAACATCCGATAAGGTTCATCGACACCCTTTGTCACGAGATCATCGATCAGCACACCAATATAAGCTTCATCTCTTCCAAGAACGAAAGGATTACCTCCATGACAATTGATATGCGCATTTACACCTGCCACCAATCCTTGTCCAGCAGCCTCTTCATAGCCGGTCGTTCCATTAATTTGCCCGGCGAAAAAGAGGTTTTTGATTCGCTTGGTCTCTAAAGTATGATAAAGTTGGGTGGGGTCGAAGAAATCATATTCGATCGCATAACCTGGACGATAAATTTGCACGTCCCGGAAAGCCGGAATCGCCTGAAGCGCCCTCAACTGGATTTGGAGGGGAAGGGAAGAAGAGAAACCATTTAAATAGTATTCCTGCGTCGATTCACCTTCCGGCTCCAAGAAAAGTTGATGTTGCGCCTTATCCGCGAAAGTGACAATCTTCGTTTCGATGCTCGGACAATAACGAGGTCCTATACTTTTTATCTGTCCATTATAAAGCGGGGAATCCGGCAAACCTTCTCTCAAAATCTCATGGCAAGCCTCATTCGTAAAAGTTGTCCAACAGCTAAGCTGTTTTAAGACACGCTTAGACGTATCCAAGTATGAAAACTTGTGGAAATCGTCTTCCCCCGGTTGTTCTGTCATTTCCTCAAAATGGACACTCCGAGCATCAATACGGACAGGGGTTCCCGTCTTCATTCGATCCGCACAGAAACCGATACTGATCAATTGCTCAGTAAGCCCAGTCGCGGCTGGTTCCGAAACGCGGCCGCCTCGAATTTGTGTCCGCCCTACATGCATTAATCCATTCAAAAAGGTTCCGTTCGTCAGGACAACCGCTCCCGCTCGAAAATCGACGCCTAAACTTGTATGCACACCACAAACTCGACCATTTTCAATAAGCAACTCTCGCACCATATCCTGCCACATATAAAGATTGGGCGTATTCTCAAGCACATGACGCCAACTTTCAATGAAACGAGCTCTATCACTCTGGGCGCGCGGGCTCCACATCGCCGGTCCCTTGCTGCGATTAAGCATACGGAATTGGATGGCTGTTTTATCGGTCACGAGGCCCATCTGTCCTCCTAAAGCGTCGATTTCCCGGACAATTTGTCCTTTCGCGATGCCTCCGACCGCTGGATTACAGCTCATCTGGGCAACCTTATTCATGTCCATCGTAATGAGAAGGGTCTTGGACCCAAGGTTAGCCGCCGCCGCCGCCGCTTCACAGCCCGCGTGGCCGGCGCCGACCACAATGACGTCGTAATTAAAAGTCATGATTTCTGTTCGCTAATATTTTTCGCGAAGATACGAAAAAGCAAAGATGCTTAATCGATGTGGGGGAGGATCGCTAAAGCCTTATTCTCGCAAGCTTCCATAATCTCTCGTTCGCCTGGTCCCTTATCGTTGATGCCACATAAATGCAGGATGCCATGGATAATGGTTCGGTGCAGTTCCTCTTTGTAAGTGGTATGAAAGGCTTCGGAATTGCTTCGGACCGTATCGAGGCTGATAAAAATATCTCCGGAAATTTTCGTGCCCGCGGTGTAGTCGAACGTAATGATGTCGGTGTAATAATCATGTTGGAGATACTGCCGGTTGACATCCAGTATTTTCGCGTCTGAACAAAAGATGTAGCTGATCTCACCCGTCTTTTTGCCATAACCTCGCGCCACTTGGTGGATCCAATTCCGTATGTTTTCCTGATTGATTGGGGGGAGGTCAACGTCCTCCGCGTAGAATGCGATTGCCATAATTCTTATTTTTGAAGATAGACATAAATACGTTTCATTAAGTAAAGAAAAGATAGGCCATCGTAATCGCGGCGATCGCCCCGGCCAAATCGGCCAGAAGCGCGCACGTGACCGTATAGCGTGTGTTCCGGATGCCCACGCTCCCGTAATAAAGCGCGACCACATAGAAAGTGGTGTCACAAGAGCCTTGCACGATCGAGGCCAGACGCCCCACGAAGGAATCGGCCCCGTACGTATTCATAGCGTCGAGCATCATCCCCCGCGCTCCGCTGCCGCTAAGCGGCTTCATCAAAATTGTCGGTAAAGCCTCCACGAAGTCGGTATTAAGCCCGACCGCCGCGACACCGGCCCGTACGCCATCGATCAGGAAATCCATCGCCCCGGAGGCCCGGAATATGCCCACGCCCACGAGAATCGCCACCAGGTAGGGAATGATCGTCACGGCCGTATGAAAGCCTTCCTTCGCGCCTTCGATAAACGCGTCATAGACGTTTATTTTTTTTCGCAGCCCACTAATTATGAATCCGCAGATAATAGTGAAGAGGAGCGTATTCGCGAAAAGGGTTGAATACAGCGAAACTTTGTCTTGGGGCAAGGCGTAAAACAGCCACGCGAGACCCACGACAAACAGGATAGCGCCCCCAAGAAAAAACGCGAGTGTCCGTTGAAATAAACTGATCCGCTGACGCACGCAGACGGCTATAATGGCGACAAGCGTCGAGGTAAACGTCGCCAAGAGGATCGGCAAAAAGACATCCGACGGGTTCGCGGCCCCAAGCTGGGCTCTGTACATCATGATCGTCACGGGTATGAGCGTCAGACCGGAGGCGTTCACGCATAGGAACATGATCATGGCGTCGCTCGCGCTCCCTTTTTTCTGGTTCAATTCCTGTAGCTGTTGCATCGCTTTCAGGCCCATAGGGGTGGCGGCGTTGTCGAGGCCGAGCAGATTGGCGGAGAAGTTCATGAAAATGGAGCCGGTCGCCGGATGGTCCTTCGGGATGCCGGGGAATAGCTTGCTGAACACGGGCGACGCCATCCGGGCGAAAGCTTGGACGATCCCCCCGCGCTCGCCTATCTTCAGGATGCCGAGCCAGAGGGCAAGCACGCCCGTAAGCCCCAAAGAAATCTCGAAACCACTTTTCGCGGAAGCGAACGACGCGTTTATAATATCCGTAAAGACCTGCGTGTCCCCGCCGATCACCAACCGCCCCGCGGCTACGACAAACGCGATCAAGAAGAACGCGATCCAAATATAATTCAATACCATCCTTATTTATCTTTTATCCTCGCGTGGAGACGCGTAAATACACACGCCTACACGATCAATATGCGCTTTCAATTCTGGATTACGGATCGAATCGTAATCAATGATATCCACGAAAAAGGGCAGGGGGGAATCCTCGAACGCCGACCACAGCGCCGCCAAGTCCTCGCGCCCGATTTCTTCTCCTTTCACCGCGAGGTCGATATCCGACCCGGGCTTATAATTCCCTTTCGCGCGGGAACCGAAAAGGATGCCTTCGCGTACCTTTCCGGATTTTTCAAAAATATCCCGGATGATTCGCGCGTGCGCTTCGGAAAGGCCATATTCCATCTCCTCTATTGTCGTGCCTTCAACCATTCGTATAAATCTTTAAGCAAGAAAAAATATTTCTCCTGAATCGCTTCCAAGACCTCCGCGACGATGTGTTCCTCGTAAGTATGGGTCGTCAGGTTCCGGTCGTTTAGCGCTTTTATCCAAAGGTCGCCCTCGTGGATATAGCCGCTCGCGTAGGCTTGACGGATGGTCGATTTGGGCGAGGCTACCATGAAACCTTCCGATTCCAGGAAATCTTTCAAAGTTTTCCAAGCCAGCTCGAAAGTAAATTCGTAAATTTGGATTAAGCCCGCTTGCAAGACAAAGTTCTCCGGGTCTTTTCGAAAGACCGGTATCGCTTTTTCCAATTGCTGGTAAGCCTTCTCATAATTCCGGAAACGTTGCCGCCACCGATCGTCTTTTTCCTCCATGCGCGATTTCCCTTTTATGTTTGGGCAAAAATAAGCATTAATCGCCAATTCATTTGTATTTTTGTCCTGCAAATTATAAAACGTATTGAGGCATGAAAATTTTGGTGACGTATGATATGTTTCGGGAAGGGTTCACGGAGCTGCAAGAGCGGTACGACGTGACGTTCCCCGACGCGAGAGACTTTTCCTACGAGGAAGTCTATGAAATGATTCCGGAGTATGACGTCCTTTGCTCCATGTTCGATTTCCCGGTCCAGCGGGAGCTCATCGACCATGCCAAAAGGCTTCGCCTCGTCGCGAATTACGCCGTGGGCTACAACAATATCGACGTGGCTTATTGCTTATCCAAAAATATTATGGTGACGAATACGCCGGATCAAGTCACGGTCCCGACGGCCAATCTGGCGCTGGCCCTGCTGCTCGACGTGGCCCGGCGCGTCTCGGAGTGCGACCGTAAGCTCCGCTACCTGGGCCGATCGATGAAGGTCGGCGTGCTCGAGAATCTGGGCGTGAATGTCGAAGGAAAAACGCTCGGCATTATCGGCATGGGGCGCATCGGAAGGGCTTTGGCGAAAAGGGCCGTGGCTTGCGGCATGACGGTTTTGTACACGAACAGGCACAGGCTGGACGAAAGCGTAGAGCGTTCGATCCCGGCGACCTTCGTCGCGGACAAGGACGAGCTCCTGGCCACCGCTGATTTCGTCTCGCTGAACGCGCCCCTGACGCCGGAGACTCGCCACATCATCGGCGCGCGCGAGCTCGCCCTCATGAAACCTTCCGCGATCTTGATCAACACTGCGCGCGGACCCCTGATCGACGAGCGCGCGCTGGTCGCGGCCTTGCGCGAGGGCCAAATATTGGGCGCCGGTCTGGATATGTTCGAGTTCGGAGACCATCCGCTGCCGGAATTGACGAAGCTGGACAACGTCGTCATGACACCCCACATCGGGACCCAGACGCTGGACGTCCGCGTAGCCATGGCGAAGGCGGTCAGCGATAATGTGATCGGATTCCTGGAGGGCGACCGTCCCATCACCCCTGTACCGCGGCCATGAACACCATCCGAACAGTCTGCGTTTATTGCGCCTCGAGCATGAAGATCCCCGTGGTCTATTTCGAGGCGGCGGCGGAGTTGGGCCGATTATTGGGCGAAAGGGGGCTGCGAGTCGTCAATGGCGCGGGAAACGTCGGCCTGATGCGCGCCCTCACCGACGCGACGCTGGAGGCCGGCGGGACGGTGACCGGCGTCATCCCCCGCTTCATGGTCGAAAATGGTTGGTGCCACGGGGGCCTCACGGAGACGATCGTCACGGAGACGATGCACGAGCGCAAGCGCCGGATGCTGGAGATGGCCGACGCCGTCATCGCCCTGCCGGGGGGCTGCGGCACCCTCGAGGAATTGCTCGAAGCCATCACGTGGAAGCAGCTGGGCCTTTTCCCCAACCCGATCGTGATCCTGAACACGAAAAGATATTTCGACCCCTTGCTCGAATTCTTCACGCGGGCCGTCGGCGAGTGTTTCATGCGCGAGCGGCATATGCGCCTCTGGGCGGTGGCCTCGACGCCGGAGCGGGCGGTGGAGCTCATCCATACGCTTCCCCCGTGGGAGGCGTCGCTCAGGAGATGAGCGGGCGCGTCTCCCTTCCGCGTAAGAAAAACGCCCGTCGTTTCACAACGACAGGCGTTAGATGGCAATATATGTTGTAAAAGTA
Source organism: uncultured Parabacteroides sp. (assembly GCA_949298575.1). Lineage (GTDB taxonomy): Bacteria > Bacteroidota > Bacteroidia > Bacteroidales > Tannerellaceae > Parabacteroides. The sequence goes on along the minus strand of CASFXH010000022.1, from coordinate 22,408 downwards.
CAAAAGTATCCGAACATCAAACTACGCCTGGGGAACCGCCGTCATTCGGCTCCTCTTCGTCCGTCTTGTCCTCCTCCTTCGACTCGTCCGGATTCGGTTTGGTCTCGGGGCTGAGGTTAGGCTTGTTCGCCTTATTGTCGCGGGCGGCGATGTTGGCGTAATACTCGGCCGTGGCGGTCACGTGCACGATGAAATTCTCTATCGCTTCCGTGGGTTCCACGATCGCGTAGGCGTTCACGCGCTCGACGATCTGCTTATACAGATCGTTCACGACGGCGCGTTGCTTCGTGGCCGTGTTATCCCCAAAGAGTATTTTTCGCTCGGCTTCCTCGCGGTTGCGCAGGCGAATGTTCTCTTCCAAGCGCTCATTCTCTTCCTCGAGGCTTGAGATGACGATATCCAAGCCCAGCGCGGTGATGGCCGCCTGTATGGTATCGTTCGAACGGATTTTCTCAAGCATACTTTGTGTCTCTGTCGTTTGCTTCGACTGCTCCTGCCGATGGATGCCATCGTAGGCCTGGGCGATCGGTTTCAACGCTTCGGCGTGCTTCCGCGTATCGCTCCCGACGGGCGCGATGATGTAGGCTTTTTGCACCGCGATGAAAGTCCGTATCCAGAGATCACACAATTCATTCCCCTTCACGATATCGGTCGTGTACGACGACGCGGATACCTTCCGGGTGAGGGACCGTTGCAGCTCCACCGCTTCCTTATACAATTGGAAGAGCGCCTCGATGTGAAGCGCGGCGGCGGTATACTGGTCAATTAACGTAATGATTTCCCGATGGTACGCGTTATGCGTGCCACCCGGAAGTTTTTCTCCAAAGTAAGGTACTATTACTGCCATTTTTCTTGTTGTTTTTATGAATTAGACAATATTTTTATTTGCGTTCGCAATTTAGCGACGTTTTTTGGAACAGCCAAATAAATCATGAAAAATATTTATTTTTTAACTTTTACGGCTTTTGCGGACGCGCGAACAAGGCTTAAAAAACGGGGATTCCCTTAACTTTTTAGCCCATAAAAAAGCGCGCCGGGGTGGATAATGGCCGACCTGGTCGACGGGTTTACGCGTCGGCGCGAGACGGTTTCGACCTGGTCGACGGGTTTACGCGCCGACGCGAGACGATTTCGACCTGGTCGAAAGGGCTACGCGCCGACGCGTGACGGTTTCGACCAAATTTTTTTGGAAAGAAAGGGCCTTGTCGTCTTGTTAACCAAATATAAAAAAAATGCCCCGAAACGCGTCATCGCTCCGGGGCATCTTTTGAATTTATTAACAAGCGGACATTTCCTACCGACCGGCGTCCTGGATCATGCGCTTCAGCTTTTTGTTGAAATCTTTTTCGGACAGGAGCCGCTCGAGCGTGAAGGGCATGCGGTAGCGCCAATAGTGGTGCCGATGGGCGGGTACGTTGATCCGCTCGGCCTCGGGGTCTTCCTGGCGGATGCGCTCGTCGATCGACAACCAATCCTGGAGGGCGAGGACGCACAGCATGGAATTGCCCAGGAGGTGGCGCATGACGATCGTCTCGCAAAGCCATCCGGGCGCCTCGTCGGGATACTGCCCCCACGCGCCGAGCAAATAGTAGTAGTAGTCGCGGGTACGCTCGGGCTCCTCGTGCCACCACCCGCGCAGCGTCGACATGTCGTGCGTCGAGATGGTGCAGACCGAGCGGTAGGGGTAGCGCATGGGGCTGCCAAACAGCTCGCCCGGGTTTTTGGGCATCCGCTGGACCTCGAGACTCAGGATGCGCAGCGCGTCCATCACGCCGGGCACGCAGGCCGGGATCATCCCCAAATCCTCGCCGCAGACCAGCATCCGGGTCGAGTCGATCAGCTCGGGGAGCTTGCGCATCGCCTCGCCGGCCCAAAAGTCGTTGTGGCGATGGTAAAAATAATGGACGTAGAGCTCGCGGAACGCGTTTTTCTCCCCATCGGGCAAGCATTCGTAGACGTAATCGTCCAACACGCCGATGCGGGGGTGGAAGAGGCCGGGGTCGCGGCGGTCGGCGACGAACAAGACTTGGTTACACAGCCGGTAAAGTCCCTCGCGGAGGCGGGTGGCGCGCTCGTCGGTCTGCCCGTCGAAATGGGCCTCGATCTTGCGCTGCGTGTCGTAGTCGGGGCGCAGGGCGAACTGCTCGTTCGGGAGGCGGCAAAGGTAGTTTTCCTCGACCTCGCGCGCCATTTCGCCAAACAGCTTTTCCAGTAAATCCTTTTTAATATAAGGGCGGCTCCACAAGGACGTGACGCCGAAGCCCTCGATCTCGCGCGGACTCATGGGGATGGCGGGGACGAACTGTCCGAGCAAGCCCTGGACGGAATGCGACGGGATTTCCCAGATGCGGAAGAAGCCGAGGATATGATCGATGCGGTAGGCGTCGAAATACTCGGCCATTTTCCCCAGGCGGCGTTTCCACCAGCGGTAGCCGTCGGCGCGCATCGTCTCCCAGTTGTAGGTCGGGAGGCCCCAGTTCTGTCCGGTCGCGGAGAAGGGGTCGGGCGGGGCGCCCGCCTGGCCGTCGAGGTTAAAGTAGTGGGGCTCGGTCCAAGTCTCGACGCTGTGGGGGTCGACACCGATGGGAATGTCGCCTTTCAAGCGGACGCCCCGGGCGTGGGCGTGGTCGCTGGCGGCGCGGAGCTGGACGTGCAGCTGGAACTGGACGTAGCGATAGAAACGCGTGTCGTCGGCGCAGGCCTGGTCGCGGTCGACGAGGTCGCGCGCCAGCGCGGCGTCGTAGCGCTGGAAGGAAGGCCAGCGCGTATAGTCGGCCGTCCCGTAAAAATCGCGCAGATGGCAGAAGACGGCGTAGGGGAAGAGCCAATCCTCGTTCTCCGCCACGAAGCGCCGGTAGGCTTCGGTTTTCTCGGTCGCGGCGCCTTCCTGCGCGAAGACGGCCCGGAGGTAGTCGCGCTTGAGCTTATTCACGGCCTCGTAGTCCACCTGCGGCAGGTCGTTCAGGCGCGCTCGCTCGCGCTCGAAGGCTTCGGCGGCGGCCGTATCCTTCAGGGGCGGAAGCTGCCTGACATCCACGAACATCGGATGGAAGGCGTAAATGGAAATACTGCTGTAGGGGTAGGAATCCGTCCAAGTGCCGGTGATCGTGGTGTCGTAGATCGGGAGGATCTGGACGACGCGTTGGCCCGTATTGGCGGCCCAGTCGATCATTTGGATCAGGTCGCCGAAGTCGCCCACGCCCCACCCGGTGGCCGAGCGTAGGGAGAAAACCGGGATGGCGACGCCCGCCCCTTTCCAGGTCGGCAGGGGGAAGTGGACCTCGTCGTCGGACAAGACGAGCAACTCGCCCTCGCGGACGGGCATTTGACAGCGCCGACGGTTATCGCCGACGATCCATTCCCCCTCGTGCCCGCTCTGGGTGTCCCACGCGAGGAACTTGTACTCGAAAGGATCGGTCAGCTGGGAAGCGTCGAGCGTCAGCGCCCATTCGTTGGGGCCGCAGGGGGTCATCACGGAGGGGCGGCTCATGTCCCAATGGCCAAAGCAATCCTGGTTGCCGCTGACGGCCATTTGCCACGACTCATGCCGCAAGCGGGGGCAGCGTACCTTCAAAAGCACCGCCCGGCTGAGCGTCGTCTCCGTGCCCGTCGGGTAGGAGGGCAGGGAGGAATGGAACGCGTCGGTGTAGAAATAGGCGTCGTCGGGGCGGTCGCGCCACGCGTCGCTGAGGATATAGCGGTGATAGCCCGGATTGAGGGCGAGGCGCCGCGCGACGCCGTTCCACTCTTTGCGCGTGATCTCGTCGCCTTGCCGGATGGCGTAGCGGTAGGCCAGCTCCGTCGCGTCGGCGGGCGGTTCGTAAACGCCTTGCCAATGCGCGCCGTCGGGCGTGCGCAAGGGGAAAACAGTCCCGTCGGGGAAGAGCGCCACGACTTCCTCGCCCCAAACGGTGTGGTAATTGACTTGGAATATGATTTGCATAGACGATGATTTATTTTTTTACGATAGACGTATGTTCATGAATAAAAAAGACGCATCCGGCGCCGATCAGCAAGAATACGCCGGCCAAGACCAGCATGCAGACCTCGGGCGGCAGGCCCCCGGCGGGCGTCAAGGCGCGGAGGATGGAGCCACCCAGCGCCGCGGCGATGATTTGCGGCAGGCAAATGGTCCCGTTAAAAAGGCCCAGGTAGATTCCCATGTGCCCACCGGTAAGCGCGTTCGTGAGGAGCGTGAACGGCAGGGCCAATATGGCCGCCCAAGCGCAGCCTATCAACAAAAACGAGAGAAAAAGGACGTAGCGATCGTGGATAAAGTAAATGGAGATGAATCCCAGGGCGCCGATCGCGAGGCTAACCACATAGGCCACCTTCAACCGCTTGAAGCGCGGGAGCACGACGGCCCAGATGACGGATCCAATGGCCTGGACGGCGAACAGGATCCCGACCCAGTCGCCGGCGTCTTGATACGCGCCCGATTGGGTGTCGAGGACCAGGCCGGCGACGCCCCGCGTGACCCGCTCGACCGTCGGCGCGTCGAAAGCTTGCGCCGCGACCGTGCCGTTCGTGTAGGTCCACATGAACATGAACGCCGCCCAGCAGAAGAATTGCACCAACCCGACCGACCAGAAAACCGAGGGGGCGCGTTTCAGGAGGGTGAAAATATTCGTCTTCTCGCGCTCGCGCGTCTCGTCGATCTGGTGGTACTCGGCGTATTCGCGCGGGGGGATTTCCTTTACGGTAAAGGTCGTATAAAGCACGCAAACGACCAGGATCAAGGCCCCGATATAAAAAGAATAAATGACCGAATCCGGGATCACGCCCTTGGGGGCGACATTGCTTATGCCGATCCACGTGAAGAGGAAGGGGAAGATGTATCCCATCAGGCTCCCGGCGTTACACAGGAAGCTCTGGATGGAATAGGCCAGGCCCTTCTGCCGCTCGTTGACCATGTCGCCGACCATCATCTTGAACGGCTGCATGGCGATGTTGATGGAGGTGTCCAGGAGCATGAGCGCGAACAGGCCGAAAATCATCGCCTGCGCGACGGTCATGCCGAAGCTCCCGGCGTTCGGCAACAGGCACATGACGATCACCGCCAGCGTGGCGCCCAAAAACAAATAGGGAATCCGTCGCCCAAAGCGGCACCACGTCTTATCGCTGGCCGCGCCGATGATGGGCTGGACGATGATCCCCGCCAAGGGGGGCAAAAGCCAAAAGTAACTCAACGAATGGGGATCGGCGCCAAGGGTCGCGAATATGCGGCTGATGTTGGCGCTTTGGAGGGCATAGGCGATCTGTACGCCAAAAAACCCGAAGCTGATGTTCCAAAGTTTCCAGAAACTCTGATTTGGTATAGTTTTCATGCGTATCTATATTTATATATGTATCAAAACGAGGGCTCCGCCATCAGGATCAAGGCGGAACGGGGGGCCACCGTGACCTTGTCGCCCGTAAAATTCTCCAAACCGTCGTGGTTCGCCACGCCGTCTTTCACGTAGACACGATAAGCGCCGCTCGGGATAGCCACATTCGCCTCGGTGGCCTTGCTGTTGAAGACGACCACGATCCGGTCGACCGAGTCATACGTCCGCACGTCTTTCAGCTGGAAGGCGACGACGTTGGATTCGCCGGTGTCCAGGAACTCGAGATGGCGTCGGACACGTGCCGCGTCTCCCAAATAGAAGGCCGGGTGCGCGCGCCGGATGGCGATCATCTCGCGGTAGTACGCGAAGAGATCGTGGTAGGTTTTCTTGTGGCTCCAGTCGATCGCGTTGATGCTGTCCGGGCTGTTGTAGCTATTCCCCACGCCGCGCTTCGTCCGGAAAAGTTCCTCGCCGCAATAAATGAAGGGGACGCCTTGCGAGGTCAGGACGACGGTCTGCGCGAGCTTGTCGAGGCGGATCAGCTCCGGTTCCGGGGTATCCGCGCCGAGGGTGTTCCGCAAACGGTCGCGCAGGCAGTGGTCGTCGTGGCAGCTGACGTAACTGATGTGTTGCGTCGGCTGTCCGGCCCAAAACGGGATGCCTTTCACCTGATCGTGGAAGACACCGCCGGCGACGCCAAACTTGATCGCCTCCTCATGTCCGGGCAGGCCGGCGAGGAAAGCCCCTTTGTAATGGTCCGAAAAAGGTCCGCGCAAGGCGTCGCGCAGATCGTCGCTGAAGGCCGCTATTCCGGGCATGCGATAGGCGTATTTTTTATAGGCCAATTGGGTCTCGTCGTAGCCCAGCTCGCCGACGGCCCAACCTTCGCCGTAAGTCACGATCGTGGGATCGATTTTATCCAGCTCGGCGCGGATCCGCGTCATCGTCTCTATGTCGTGGATCGCCATTAAGTCGAAACGAAAGCCGTCGATATGGTATTCCCTCGCCCAAAAGCAGAGCGACTCGATCATGTATTTCCGCATCATCGGACGATCGCTCGCCGTCTCGTTGCCGCAGGCCGAGCCATTACAAAAACTGCCATCCGCGCGCATACGGTAGAAATAGCCCGGGACCGTCCGCTCAAACGCGCTCTCGCCGGCCGAGAACGTATGGTTGTAAACGACGTCCAAAATGACGCGTATTCCCGCCTGGTGCAACGCCTGGACCATGCTCTTGAATTCTTTTACGCGGACCAAGGGGTCGAAGGCGTCGGTCGCGTACGAGCCTTCGGGGACGTTGTAGTTCTTGGGGTCGTATCCCCAGTTATACTGGTCCGGATTGGTCGAAGCCTCGTCGATCGTGGCGAAATCGAAAGAGGGGAGGAGGTGTACGTGCGTGACGCCCAGCTCGACCAGGTGGTCCACGCCGGAAGGCATTCCGTCAACCGTCACGGCCCCTTTTTCCGTTAACGCGAGGAATTTGCCCTTGCGCTTGATGCCCGAGGAGGGATGGATGGAGAAATCGCGATGGTGCATCTCGTAGACGACCATGTCCGCGGGGTTTCCGCGGTCGGGCCTGACGTCATTTTCCCAGCCGACGGGGTTCGTCTCTTGCCAGTCGATGATCGCGCCCCGGTCGCCGTTGACGCCCACGGCCGTGGCGAAGATTCCGGCCGTCTCTTCCCGCCACGCGCCGTCGATCCGGGTGCGGAACGTATAGAATTTACCCTTCCAATCCCCGCTTACCGTCGCCTGCCACAGTCCATCGCCCCCCCGGCTCAGCTCGACCGTTTTAGAGGGGATCGAAGAGACCGCGGAGTCGTACAGCCTCAACTCCACCCGCTCGGCGGAGGGCGCCCACAACGCGAAGTCCGTTTTCTCAGGGAAATAAACCACCTCCCGCAAGGGAGACGAAGGAATAGGATAGTCCGGAGCCGCGACTACGCGCGGCAACTCATCATGCCCAGTCGGAAAAGCCGCGTCAGCATGCGAAGCGGTACAAACTCCGAGGCAAATTATCGACGCGAGTTGGATTGAATTCATGGTATTAAATTTTTAATAAGTACATTTGATAGATCCAATTAATGACGCGAAATTAATGTTTCCTTATTTTTTTTCTCGAAGTATTTGAAAAAATAAACTTAACCACTACTTTTATCGCTCGAAAGAAGTCAAAAAGGGCTTCGCGAATACGTATAATCCTATTATCTGAGTAAATATGAAAACACATTTTCTCTTGATCCTCCTGTGGATCTTTTTGCCAGCGTTCCTATGGGCGCAAAACGATCAAATCGGTGGTAAAATCGTCTATCAAGACGATAATGTAGTCTTCCACCAAATAGACGATCATACCTGGGTCGGCACCGGAAACGTCATGTTCAACGAGAGCCTCTATTTGATCGAAGGAGACCAGCGAGCTATCCTGCTAGACGCGGGAACGACGATCCCCGGCCTCCGGAAAATCGTCTCCTCGATCACCCAAAAACCTGTCACCCTCATCGCCACCCATGTCCATCCCGATCACACGGGCTCGGCCATCGATGAATTTCCGGAAATCTACCTCAACGCGGCCGATACGGTCAACATTCCCAAATTCATGCCGAATTATAAGGGAAAAATCAACTACTTGCGGGATGGCGAGGTATGGGACCTGGGTGGCCGCGCCATCGAGGTGCTTTTCACGCCGGGACATACGCCGGGTTCGACGACCTTTATCGACAAGGCAGCTGGCTATGGTTTCAGCGGCGACGCGTTCGGATCGGGCAATCTCCTGCTTTTCACGGATTACTCTACTTTAATTCAGACCTGCCAACGCACGGCCCAGAAAATGGAGCGTTATGGCTTAAAGCAACTCTATCCGGGACATTATTATGGGAAGAACGCGGAAACACTCCAACGGGTGAAGGATTTGGAGACATTGAGCCATGACGTCCTCTCCGGGAAGGTCAAAGGCGAAGCGAATCCCAGCAGGCAAGATCTCAACTTGATCGTTACCTTCAACGGTGTACGGGTCAATTACAGTGAAGCACAGATTAAATAATACAATATAAATAATGATGAAAAAGTTTTTTATTGGCGTGTTTCTCTTCTGCGCCGGCTATTTGGCGAAGGCACAGGAGATAGAGTTTTCAGAACCGGTGAACCATCCGGAGAGTTGCACGAGCATCATGGTGGGCAAGAAGGCTTCGACCGACGGCTCGGTAATCACCAGCCATACTTGTGATGGCAATTACCGGACGTGGATGGACATCGTCCCGGCGGCCACCTACGAACGGGATACGACCCTGGAAGTCTACTCCGGCCGGATGCATACCGAATACGCGAGCGACCAGACGAAGATGACCCTGAAGGGCACGATTCCCCAAGCCCGCTCGACCTATCAATTCCTGAACACCGCCTATCCCTGCCTCAACGAGCGGCAGCTGGGCATTGGTGAAACCACCATTACCGGGCGACGGGATTTGGTGAATAAGGAAGGGATGTTCATGATCGAGGAATTGGAGAAAATCGTTCTCCAACGTTGCGACAACGCCCGAGACGCCATCCACCTGATGGGCGAACTGATCGAGCGGTACGGATACGGGGATTGGGGCGAGTGCCTCACCATCGCCGACCCGCGGGAGGTCTGGCATTTCGAGGTCTTTGGCGAGGGAAAAGACAAGATAGGGGGCGTATGGGCAGCCGTCCGCATACCGGACGATCATGTCGGGGTCTCCGCCAATATCCCACGCATCTCTACCTTGAACTTGGCGGACACGATGAATTATATGGCCTCGAAGAACGTTTTCGAAGTGGCCAAACGGTTGGGTTATTGGGACGGCAAGGAACCATTCCGCTTCTGGAAAGCCTATGGGGGCGGCAAAAAGGCCTTCAACATCCGGGAGTTCTTCATCCTCTCTACCCTGGCGCCCTCGCTGAACCTCTCGTATGATGCCGAGGAATTGCCCTTCTCTGTCAAGCCGGAGAAGGCGGTCGGCGCGGCCGACGTCATGGCATTGCTCCGCCAGACTTACGAGGGGACGGAGTGGGACATGACCCAAAACCTCAAGGTCGAACGCAAGGACCGGGAGACCGGCAAGACCGACACCATCGTCAGCCCCTCGGCGAACCCTTGGATGACAACCGACATGGTGGCGATGCTCAATGGCATCAAACCGGACGTGGTGAAGCGCTACCGCCTGGTCGCCGTGCCGCAATGCTCCTACTCGACGGTGATCCAGCTTCGCGACTGGTTGCCCGACGCGGTGGGGGGCGTCGCTTGGGTGGCTTATGACAATCCGGGACAGAGTCCTCGCGTGCCTATCTTCGCCGGGACGAGCCAGCTGCCCGCGGCCTTCGGGATCTGCGGACAACACCACTATCGCGAGGACGCCGCCGTCTGGGCCTTCCGACGGGCCAATAAGCTGGCGACCGTCCGCTGGGGGTTGACCCGCGAGACGATCGAGGAAGCGATCGAACATTTCGAGCGGAAAGGTTTCACCGAGCTCCCCTTCGTGGAGAAACATTACCAGGAACTGCTCTCCTCCGAGGGCGAAGAGGCCGCCAACGCTTTCCTGACGGGCTATACGAACGACTTCGCCGGGGCGGCCATGTGGCGCTGGCGAGAGATGGGCGACGGCTTCTGGAAGATGTTCGCCCGCGGCTTCTAGGGATTGGAACCTCCGTTTTCAAGAATATAAATCATAAAACGATAAACAATGAGATCATTACTTTTATCTTGCGCCTTCGCGCTTTCGGGCCTCGCCGCTTTTGGGCAGGGCTATCAGTTCACGGACGTCGTCAAGGTTCCCGCGACGCCGGTCAAGAATCAAGCTTCGACAGGGACGTGCTGGTGTTTCGCCACCACCTCGTTCATGGAATCGGAGTTGCTCCGCATGGGGAAGGGGACTTACGACCTGTCCGAGATGTTCATCGTCCGGCAGAAATACATGAACCAGTTGCAGGATAATTACGTCCGGAAGGGGAGGGGCAACATCGGCCAAGGCAGCCTCTCGCATACCTTCATGAACGCCTACAGGCAGGTGGGCATCGTCCCCGAGGAAGTCTACACGGGCATCAATTACGACTCTGACCGCCACAACCACGGCGAGATGACGCGATACATGAAAGCCATCGCCGACGTGGCCATCCAGCAGAAGAAACGCAGCCCCGAATACGACGAGTTGATCCAAAACTTGTTCGACACTTACTTGGGAAAACTCCCCGAGAAATTCACCTACCAAGGCAAGGAATACACGCCCAAGTCGTTCGCCGAGTCGCTGGGCTTGAACATGGACGACTACGTGGAGATCACCAGCTTTACCCATCATCCTTACTACCAGCCGTTCGAGGTCGAGGTGCCCGACAACTGGGAGCACGCGAAGATGTATAACCTCCCGCTCGACGAGATGATGGCCGTCACCGACTATGCCCTCCAGAACGGCTTCACGGTCTGCTGGGACGGCGACGTCAGCGAGAAGGGCTTCTCCTTCAAGAACGGCGTGGCGATCAATCCCGAGGTGAAATCGGTCGACGATTATTCCACCACCGACCGCGCCCGCTTCGAGCCCATGAACGAGCAAGAGCGGCTCGAGGAAGTCTACAAGTTCGAGCGCCCCTTCCCCGAGGTGAAGGTCACGCCGGAGATCCGCCAGGCGGGTTATGAGAGCTTCGTGACGACCGACGACCACCTGATGCACCTCACCGGCATCGCCAAGGATCAGAACGGGACGAAATATTACATCACCAAAAACTCTTGGGGCACCGAGCGCAACACTTTCGGCGGCTACCTCAACATGTCCGAGAGCTACGTCCGCGCGAAGACCATCTACATCATGGTCCACAAGGACGCCATCCCCGCCGACCTGAAGGCGAAATTGGGAATTGATTGACGACAAGCAAACAAAAGGGTGACCCGCCGGGCCACCCTTTATAATGAAAACCGAATAAAAACATAACTTCGCGAACAAACCAAAAGAAATTATGACTAAAATTAAAGACAAGCAAACTTTTGAAAACAGGGCGGATAACTTTCATGGCTATGTGTCGCTGCTTCGTAAAATCAAGCAACGGGTACTGATTGCCCAGCAACGGACAATTTATGCCGCTAACGAAGAAATGCTCCGGATGTATTGGGATATTGGCGGTATGTTACAACAAAGCCAAGACGCGGACGGCTGGGGCAAGAAAACCTTACAACGCTTGTCGGTGGATTTGAAGAACGATTATTCTGAAATAAAAGGATTCTCAGTACGCAATATGCAATGCATGATACAATTCTTCAATGAATATAATCAGGAACTTACAATGGTGAAGAGGGAAATTCCCCAAATTGCGCGACCAGTGGTCGCGCAATTTGAAAAGTACAATTTTATCCTTCCCATAAAACATTTGGGATGGGCGCATAATCTCATACTTTTGCAGCAAGTCAAGGACATCCGAGCGCGTTACTGGTATATGATACAGAGTATCACCTCCCATTGGTCAAAACGCTATCTGCAAGAGGCCATCAAACTTGACGATTACGGCAAGCATGGGGCGCTGGCAAACAATTTCACGGAAACCCTGCCTGTCCCGGAAGCGAACGATGTAAAATCCATGCTTAAGGATCCATATATATTCGATATGCTAACCTTTACCGACCAATATAACGAGCGGGATGTGGAAATTGGTTTGGTAAAGCATGTGGAGAAATTTCTTGTGGAAATGGGAGCTGGTTTCGCTTTTATGGGAAGGCAATATCATATAGAGGTATCTGGTGATGATTACTATATTGACATATTGATGTACAATACCTTCCTGCACCGCTACTTGGTAATAGAATTGAAAGATACGGAGTTCATGCCGGAATATATCGGCAAACTGAATTTTTACTGTTCCGCGGTGGACGATATTCTTTGCCGGGAGGGAGATAACCGAACAATTGGATTGCTGCTTTGCAAGAATAAAGACCGCATCAAGGCTGAATATGCCTTGCGTGATATCCAGAAGCCTATCGGAATCTCCGACTATGAATTAGGACAAGCCTTGCCGAAAGACTTCCGTGGCAGCTTGCCAACCATTGAAGAAATCGAAAAAGAATTGGATCCTGATAGAAAATAATATCAACCAGGTTTTGGCGCGAAGCATTCCTTTCCACTTCATTCCAAAAAAATTTGGCGAGACCCGGTTTTTCCAAGCCTAGTCTCGCCAAACTTTTTCGCATTCAAAATCCCTCAGGGAACATCTCGACAAATCCTTTCGCGTTCAAAATTTTTCAAGGAACATCAGGACGAAATATTTTCAAATCAGAATTTTTCAAAGAACATCACGATGAAATATTTTGAAATCAAAATTTTTCAAGGAACATCAGGACGAAATATTTTCAAATCAGGATTTTTCAAGGAACATCACGATGAAATATTTTCAAATCAGGATTTTTCAAGGAACATCACGATGAAATATTTCCAAATCATAATTTTTCAAAGCGGTGTTAAATGAAATTTTTTCGGGACGTCCCATGCTTCCGTTCTATATCCAATTTTTATACTTATTCCTATCGCCATCAATTCACCACCACAATTTTCGTCACCACGCTTTCATCCCCATCCGGCGTGGCGGCCAAAACGAGGTAGACGCCCGAGGCGACGCGCCGGCCGTTTGAGCCGCGGCAATTCCACGTCAGCTGCCCACCGAGGGAGCGGCTTTGGTAGATGAGATGGCCGGCGATGTCGGTGATCTTGACGTTGGAATCGGCCATGAGTCCGGTGATGGTGACCTTGTCGCCGTATTGTGGGCGGACGGGGTTCGGGTAGGCGTAGACGTCGGAATAGCTCTCGGCGCCTTCCGTGGCCTCGCCCATGTAGGAGATGATGCCGTTGTCGGTGCCGATGAAGACCTCGCCGGTGGCCTGGTCGATGGCGAGACTGTTGACGACGTTGGAAAGAAGCGGCGAATTGTCGGTCGTGAAATTCTCGATCGTCTCCGAGCCGTCGGGGCTGACGACGAAGACGCCGGCGCCTTCCGTCCCGAGCCACTTGCGGTTGCCCCCGTCGATGGCGATGACGTTCACTTGGACGTTATCCAGGAAATACGTGTTCGCCCCGTTCAGCTCGCGGATGAGGCGGGTGCAATAGACGTGGTCGGGGTCGTTGATGGCGCGGTCGGGGACGGGGCAAATGATGGGGCCGCGGTTCGTCCCGAGCCAGATGTTGCCGTCCTGGTCCTCGGCCATGCTGAAATAACCGCTGACGGAGATGGCCGCCCCGTTGTTGTCGGGGAAAAGGGTGAAATGGTTGACGACGTCGTCGGACGTATCGTCGATGGTCCCCTTGTCGTCGAAGACCGTGATGCCCGTGTTGCTTCCGCGAACGGTGTTGACCCATTTGTGTCCGCGGGAAGTGATCAACAATTTATCCACCACGCCTTGGTTGTAGAGCATGGAATAGGCGTTTCCCCCAAGCTCGCCCCAGGTGCCGTCGGCCTTGAGGATCTTGATGCAGCTTCCCACGGCCGTGTTGTTCATCCACAGGTTGCCTTCCTTGTCGAAGATAAGGCCGTCCACACGGGTATAATTGAGGGAGGACGGGTTGACGGCGGAGAGGGTGGCCAGGGTGCTGTTGGTCGTGTTGTGGAGTTTCACGAATTGGTCGTTTTTAAACTCGAAGACGCCTTCGCCCCAAGTCGAGACGAAATAACGCGTGGTGTCGTTCGGGTCGATGGCGGCCGAGGTGACGTCGGAGAAACGCAGTCCGCTCTGTTCGGCGATCTCGCTCTCATCGTAATTGGTCCATAGCCCGTCGTGATAAGTCATGAACGTGCCCGGCCGGTTGAAACGATCGGCCCAGCGGCCACCACCGCAGACGAGCAGCCTTCCCCGGTCGGATACCATGAAATCACAATAATTCCGTTTGGGCGAGTCGGTAGGCAAGATCAAGTCAGCGATTTCGATGGTCACTTGGGAGGTCGCGTGGTCGACGCGCAAGCCCCGGAGACCCATTTCTCCCGCGGCGACCCAATACGTCTCGCCTCCCGAACGGTTCGAGATGTCGTTGGTCGTGCCTGTCCCCACATGTATTCGATGGTCGAGGGCGCTGTAAATATAGCTATTGACGGAAGTGAAAGCATAGAGCTGCCCGCCTTCTGTCTTCATGTCGATCATGTAGCGTTCGAGGCAAAGGGGAGTGATGTTTCCGGAGGCGTCGCGTGTATAAACCCCTTGTCCCTGCACCAACAAACAAAGACACCCGTCGAACGAGCGGATTTGCCGGACGAGCGTGTCCTCAAAAAGATCCGTATTCAAGGGAAAAGCGCTCCAGCTTCCCGGGTCAAGCAAGTTATTTTCGAGAGAAGCCCTCAACAACCCGTTATCCGTGGCGGCGTAGATCATTCCCTCGTGAATACAAGTGGAGTAGACGGATTGATTGAGGCGATAGGTTTCCGCGATCTCATTGCGCCGCATATCCACCACCATCACGCCGAATTGACCGGAAAGGTAGGCTCGTTCGCCTTCAAAATTGATGCTGTTGATTCCCTTGTCCTGGATGTTCGTCGCGGTGGAGAGGAAAGGCAAGTTGTAGATTCCTGATGACCGCGATAAATCGAGGTTGCCGTTTTCGTAAACGATAAGCAACGCGTCGACCTCATCGTTATAGGCGATATGGGAGATGCCCGTGTCGCTCAATCCTGTCTGGCGAGAAAGGAAGCGGACGCGGCCATCTTCCTTGCCATAGCTGTAGAGCGCGCCATTGGCCAGGGCATAGACTTCGTCCCGTCCTTCGGCGACTTTCGTGGTCGTATAATAAGAAAGGTAAGTGGTCCAAGTCCCGACACTTTGGGCCAGGATCGCCGTCAGCACAAGGAAATGGCAGGTGAGGGTAAGGAAAAGGCGTCTCATGGCTTCGTGGGGTAAAGGGTTCTTAAGTAATCGGCCAGAGAGCCCGTAGCGATGGCCCGGTGGCTAACGCGGTTCTTGATGTCGTCGCCCAGTTCGGCGAAAGTACGGTCATAGCCTTCAGGAATAAACAAGGGGTCATAGCCAAAGCCACCCGTTCCCCGCTCTTCCTCGATGATCGAGCCGTTGACGATGCCTTCAAACAGTTTTTCCTCGCCATCGATAATCAAGGCGATTACCGTGCGGAAACGGGCCCGGCGATCTGTCTGCCCTCGCATTTCCTCAAGCAATTTACGCATATTGGCCACGGAGTCATGTCCTGGTCCGGCATAACGCGCGGAACGGACACCCGGAGCGCCATGAAGGGCTTGGACCTCAAGACCGGTATCGTCGGCGAAACAATCAACGTGGTAGCGCGAATGGATGAAGCGAGCCTTTTGGAGCGCGTTTCCCTCAAGCGTAGGTTGTTCCTCAGGGATTTCCTCGTGACATCCGATATCGGCGAGACTTACGATATGTACTTTTCCTTGAACAATGTGTCGCACCTCTTCCAGCTTATGGGCATTGTTGGTGGCGAATACGAGTGTTTTCATTTTCTTGTTGGGTAATAATTGTTTATTGAGAAATAACGGAACGGGAGCTTCATTTATTATATAAAGAAACCCCCGTTCCGGAATAAGTCATTTCATTTAATGGGTTCGTTCTGTTATGTCTTGATCTGGTCAAATCCTTCTCCATAGACACCAAGAACGACACTCTGTGAGATGAAAGCGTCCCGGTCGATATGCTTGACCAAGCGGAAGATATTTCCGGACTCGGAGCGGCGGGCCAGAAGGACGACGACCTTGACAGGTTTCTTGGAATAACCTCCCACGCCATCGAGCACCGTACAGCCACGTCCCAAATCCTGGATGATAGCGTCCGCGATCTCGTCATATTTTAGAGAAAAAATAAGGAACTGGACCGACTGCCGGTTCGCGTTGAGCACCATATCCAGGACATAATTGCAGACGACCATCTCCACGAAACCGAAGACAATCTTCTCCACGTCATGGAACAAGACAAACGAGGAGCTGATGATCACGAAGTCGCAAAATAACAAGATTCTCCCGATCGAGATATTCTTGTATTTATGGACAACGGCACCAATGATATCTGTCCCGCCCGTGCTTCCATTCACGGAGAAGACCATTCCCAAGCCCGCGCCGCAAAGGCAACCGCCGATCAAAATAGACATGAACGGCTCGTCAGGCAAGAGGGGCACTCCTCCAAGGACACGCTCGAACAACGTGAAGGAGAACGAAAGGCTGAAAACGCCGAAGATGGTTTTCAACAAGAATTTCAACCCCAATACCTTCAAGGCAACGGCCAACAACGCCACGTTGATCACGAAGTAGGAGACCGACACGGGAACCAGCTCGCCCGTAGCGAAAAAGATGAGGGCACACACACCACTCAACCCGCCCGTGACAATCTCGTTCGACAGGATAAACGCGTTGAAGCTGAAACCGTACAATAAAGTACCGAGCAGGATCATGACATAATCCTGCACGGTGAAATAGATTTTGCTCAGTTCTTTTTTCATCCCACTACGATATTGATAATTTTCTTCGGGACGACGATGACCTTCCGGACCGTCTTACCTGCCAGCCACTTCGCGGAATTCTCGTGCGTAAGGGCCGCTTGCTCGGCGTCTTCCTTCGAAATATCAGCTGGTAATTCCAAGTTATAGCGAGTCTTTCCGTTGAAGGAGATGGCGTAGTTGACCGTATCTTCTCGCAAGTAAGCCTCGTCGTAGGCGGGCCAAGGCGCGTCGCAGACGGTGGTCTCATGACCCAACTGATGCCACAATTCCTCACTGATGTGCGGAGCGAAGGGAGCCAGAAGGATGATAAGGGGTTCCAAGATCGCTCGCTTGTCTGTCTTCAAGGCGCTCAGCTCGTTGACGCAGATCATGAAGGCACTGATGGACGTATTGTATGAGAAGTGCTCGATGTCGTAAGTCACTTTCTTGATCAGCTTATGCAGGGACTTCAACTCAGCGGGCGTCGGTGGGATGGCGTCATTGACACGAAGATCCGTACCATTGCCAAAGTAAAGGTTCCAAAGTTTCTTCAGGAAACGATGGACACCGTCGATACCATTCGTATCCCATGGCTTCGATTGCTCCAAGGGGCCGAGGAACATCTCATAGAGACGAAGCGTATCCGCCCCATAACGCTCGACAATCATATCCGGATTAACGACGTTGTACATCGACTTCGACATCTTCTCGATCGCCCAGCCACAGACGTATTTTCCATTTTCCAGGATAAACTGCGCGTCGTGGTATTCTGGCCGCCACCGCTTGAATGCTTCGAGATCGAGAAGATCATTCGAAACAATGTTCACATCCACGTGAATTGGGGTGACTTCATATTGCTCACGGAGATTGTAGGAGACGAACGTATTGGTGTCTTTTATCCGGTAGACAAAATTGGAACGCCCTTGGATCATGCCTTGGTTGATGAGCTTCTTGAACGGCTCTTCCTCGCAAACCAAACCAAGGTCATAGAGGAATTTGTTCCAGAAGCGACTGTATATCAAGTGGCCCGTCGCATGCTCTGTCCCGCCGATGTAAAGATCGACGTCGCGCCAGTATTCATCCACCCGCTTGTCGACCAACGCCTCGTGGTTGCGTGGATCCATATATCTAAGATAATAGGCCGACGAGCCCGCGAAGCCCGGCATCGTACAAAGCTCCAAAGGAAAGACGCGCTTACGGTCGATCTTCGAGATTTCGACTACTTGCTTGTCTACCACGTCCCAAGCCCACTTCGTCGCGTGGCCTAATGGTGGCTCGCCCGTCTCCGTAGGCAAGAACTTGTCGACTTCCGGCAGTTGGAGCGGCAGGCATTCCTCTGGCAATGGCTGGGGCATCCCATCAGCGTCGTAGTAGATGGGGAATGGCTCGCCCCAATAGCGTTGACGGCTGAAGATGGCATCTCGTAATCGGTAATTCACCTTCACCCTTCCTAAGTTATGCTCCTTAACGTATTTTTTTGTCGCGGCGATCGCTTCCTTAATGGTCAGTCCATTGAGTGAAAAGCCCGCGTAAGGCTCCACGCCAGGTGCCGGCGAGTTGCAGACGATGCCTTCCTTCGCGTCAAAACTCTCCTCGCTTACATCACAACCTTCCACCAGCGGACGGATCTCCAAACCAAAATGTTTAGCGAAAGCGTAGTCGCGACTGTCGTGCGCCGGCACCGCCATGATGGCTCCGGTACCGTAGCCGGCGAGGACATAATCACTAATCCAAATCGGAACCGCTTCGCCCGTAAAGGGATTGATGGCGTAAGAACCGCTAAAGACGCCTGTTACCGAACGATCGGCAATTCGTTCGCGCTCCGTACGTTTACGTGTACGTTCCAAATAGACTTCGACCTCTGCGCGCTGAGCATCGGTAGTGAGCGGACCGACTAATTCGCTCTCTGGAGCCAGGACCATGAAAGTGACACCGAACATCGTATCGGCTCGAGTGGTGAAGATGGTGAACTCCATATCGCTATCCTTTACCTTAAAGCGCACCTCGGCGCCTTCGCTCCGGCCGATCCAATTACGTTGGGTTTCCTTCAACGAGTCAGTCCAGTCAATTGTTTCCAATCCATCGAGGAGGCGTTGGGCGTAAGCGGAGACGCGAAGACACCATTGCCGCATGACCTTCTGCTCGACAGGATATCCCCCGCGGACGGAGACGCCATTGACTACCTCGTCGTTAGCCAATACCGTTCCCAGCTGCGGACACCAGTTGACCATCGTGTCGCCCAGGTAAGCTATGCGGTAATTCATCAGTATCTCTTCTTGCTTCTTCTTGTTCATGGCGTTCCACTCATCGGCCTTGAAGCTCAACTCCTCGCCACAAGCGGCGTTGACGCCTTCGGTACCTCGCTCAGCGAAATGTTTCACCAAGTGGCTAATGGGAAGCGCCTTCTTCTGGTCGTTGTCGTAGTAGCTCTTGAACATCTGGATGAAGGCCCACTGTGTCCATTGATAGTATTCCGGATCACACGTGCGCAGTTCACGGCTCCAGTCGTAGCAGAAGCCGATCTTGTCGAGTTGCTCACGATAACGGGCGATGTTCTGCCGGGTCGTCACTTCCGGGTGCTGCCCCGTCTGGATGGCATATTGTTCGGCCGGAAGACCATAAGCGTCATAACCCATCGGGTGCAAGACGTTATAGCCGCATGAGCGTTTATAGCGTGAGAAAATATCGGAGGCGATATAGCCGAGTGGATGCCCGACGTGCAACCCGGCCCCCGACGGATAAGGGAACATATCCAACACATAGTACTTTGGCTTATCAGGGTTTACACCAACCTCATACGTGCGGTCGGCTACCCAACGCGCCTGCCATTTCTTCTCGATCTCTCTGAAATTATACTCCATATCTGTATGCTGTATCTAACGGTTTCATTTCAAGGGCACAAAAGTAGTCATTTTCTTTCACACCGCTCACCGCAGGGGGCGAAAACCCTATATAGCTTTTCAAAGAACCGCAATAGACTTACACATGCTTTCAAAAATGGCTAAAAGTTTGTTGTCATGCTGGGCAATCCGCATATTATCGTTGCACCCGTTGAAGTTGATAAGCAAATCAACCACAATCTAGAAATACAGACTTTTATTTTGTTCCGCCAAATACGCCCGACATCGGCATGGCGTCTAACGCTTGGTCTATCTGTTTCACTTCTTCTTCCGATAATGTAATGTCTGCCGCTCCCGCGTTCTCCCGCAACCTCTCAAGTTTGCGCGTACCGGGGATGGGGACGATCCAAGGCTTCTTGCGGAGCATCCACGCGAGGGAGATTTGCGCGGGTGTCGCGTCCTTTTCGTCTGCGACGCAGCGGATGAGTCGCAACAATTCACGGTTCTTGTCGTAGCTGTCCGGCTGGAATTGCGGCATTCCTGCCCGGTAGTCCGTGCCGGGGTCGAAACGCGAAGTGGCATCGTAACGGTCGGATAACAACCCGTTGGCGAGCGGCGAGAATGCCACCAGACCGATACCCATCTCTTCCAGCATGGGAAACAAGGCTTCATGCCACCGGGCCATCATCGAATAACGGTCTTGCACGGCGGTGAGCGGGCAAACGGCATGGGCGCGGCGGATGTCCCTCTCTGACGCTTCCGACAAGCCCCAATGGAGCACCTTGCCTTCGTCTATCAACTCAAGAACAGTTTCCGCCACGTCTTCGATGGGCGTCCGTGGGTCGGGACGGTGCTGGTAATAGAGGTCGATATGGTCTGTCCGCAACCGGCGGAGCGACCCTTCCACCGACTTCCGTATAGTTTCTGGGCGCGAGTCCGGCAGAAGCGGATAAGGCACTTGCCCGCTTTCTCGATCGAAGCGCAGGCCGAACTTCGTGGCGATGACTACTTTGTCGCGATAAGGCCTCAAGGCATTCCCAAGCAGTTCCTCATTATCGTACGGATTGTCCGGCGTGCCATATACTTCGGCGGTGTCGAAGAAACTATAACCCATATCCACGGCTTTCGCTAACAATTCCACCATTTCCCGATGGTCGGCGGACGCGCCGTACGCATGGCTCATTCCCATACAACCTAAGCCTACCGCGGAAACGCGGAGACCACGGTTGCCTAAATTCCTGTACTTCATAATTTATTCTTTTATTACGTTTTCCCTATGTTGATTCTCTGGTCGCAAAGTTACAGGGATGCGCCGGAAGACTGGGAACACAAATTACGGATGCTCAAACCTTAATCACTGATTGTCTTTCCCACAAAGTCCTTCTATCGGTTTTATGCGTATATTTGCAAGCAAAAAAACTGGGATACAATGGATAATATCATACGATTGGAAACTGTCAACGACTATACCCGGCTGCTGGGGGCGAAGACGCTGCACCCGTTGGTGAATGTCGTCGATTTCTCGGAACTGACGTCCATCAAGCATTGCCGGAAGAACTTCGGCTTCTACTGCGTCTTCTTCAAGGAGCTGGAGTGCGGCACGATACTTTACGGGCGCAGCAAGTATGATTATCAGGAGGGAACGTTGGTTTTCATCGCTCCCGGACAGATTGCCGGAATGGACGACGGAGGCGAGACATTGAACCCGAAAGGGATGGTGCTGATGTTCCACCCCGACCTCCTTTACGGTACGTCGCTTGCCCGGAGGATGAAAGACTATTCGTTCTTCTCGTACACCTGCGACGAGGCGTTACACATGTCGGAGCGGGAAAAAGCGATAGTCCTCAACTGTTTCCGTGAAATCCGAGAAGAACTGGAACACGTCATCGACAAGCACACCAAACAGATTGTGGCATCCTGCATAGAGACGCTGCTCAACCATTGCGTGCGTTTCTATGAACGCCAGTTCGTTACCCGGGAAATGAGCAACCGCAATGTGCTGGACAAGTTCGAGCATCTGCTGCATGAATATTTCAACTCCGACAAGCCCAAGACCATCGGGCTACTCACCGTGCAGTATTGCGCCGACAAAGCATGCCTGTCCGCCAACTACTTCGGCGACCTGATAAAGAAAGAGACGGGCAAATCCGCACAAGAGCACATCCAGCTGGCTACGATGGCGAAAGTAAAAGAATTGCTCGCCGAAACGGACATGTCCATCAGTGAAATAGCTTACGAACTCGGGTTTAACTATCCGCACCACCTCAGCCGGATGTTCAAGAAACAGGAGGGCGTTACGCCTTCTGAGTATTGCCAGAGGGTGCGGGGTTGAAACAAAAAAACCTT
This sequence comes from uncultured Parabacteroides sp., assembly GCA_949298575.1. Taxonomy (GTDB): domain Bacteria; phylum Bacteroidota; class Bacteroidia; order Bacteroidales; family Tannerellaceae; genus Parabacteroides. The sequence goes on along the minus strand of CASFXH010000022.1, from coordinate 482 downwards.
GCTGATTTTACGCAATTCCTTAATTTTGAAACATTTTGCAACAGATAGACAAACGTAATTTGACAAGACTATGACTCCAAAGGAAGTATTAATGACCGATTGAATGATGCGAATAGCGTTCGGGATGCTTGAGGCTCTCGATTTCGAGATCTACATCCCAGGCATTCGACGGCGTTCGACCCATCCCTGCCCTGCGCATTAATCATCAACACGCTTACCGATATGGGTGGGAACAATGCTAATCCTGATGGATTGAGGCTATCGACTGAGTCGACAACGCTTCTCTTGTAGGATTGGTGCTGTCGACTGAATCAGCAGCCCTTCTCCGTCTCAATTTTGGCTTTCCCCAGCGGGGAAAGTGCTTATCCACGCCTATTGGCATCGTCCCCGCTGGGGACGGCGGTTGTCGGGGCGGATTGGACGATTTTTTGACGTGGGCAAGGGATTTACCGCTTTATAGCAATCTGCCATTATCATTCCAC
>CASFXH010000021.1 GCA_949298575.1 uncultured Parabacteroides sp. | reverse complement strand
AATGCTTGATGGACTGGTCGAAACTTCCATCGTCGTTCTTCCCGTCGAAGGGATTCAAACCTACCTCGGCCTCCAGCGTCCATTTCGGAGCCAGCCGAACCTCGATGCCTACGTTGGGCGTCGTGGTCGCCCAATAAAGCCCGTTCGTCTTCAAGGCCACGACCGGCGACTTTCCTCCTTCGCCGACTCGTGATTGCGCCCGAACAAGCGCCGGGCCCGCCATACATACGCACAAAATAACAAGCAACAACTTTTTCATATATTCGTACCTTAATTTCGTCTACGCTCTCCACAGGAAGTGCCCCATTCCTTTTATTTTCAATAAGATAAGTCAAAGTCATCATAAGCTCCTAAACGAGCCTTATTTCCGAAATAAGGTTTTTCCACCCCGCTCCCATAGCATTATTACAATAGGCATCATGAGGTCTTTACAATGCCCATTGTAAGCACGTCACTATTGGGTTATGACCACCTTACAATAGGCATTATTAAAGTGACATATCAAGATTGTGGGAATAAGGCGTTTAAGGTACGAGCGAAAGAAAAGGCACACGGAACACTCCGCATGCCTCTTCATCTTATTTCAAGCTCGCTCGCTTAAGCGATGTTCGGATTGATCGAATTCCATTGGTCGATCGGCGGAAGGACGCCCATCGCGATCACCTCGTCGCGCATCGCGCAAAGGTGCTCGTAGCTCTTCTTCAAGGCGGCCATCTCTTCGGCGGTCCCCGTTACTTCCTCGTAAGCGGCGCCGTTCTTCGTGATCGTCACCTCCATCGCCATCATGATGTGATCCATGCCACTGAAGGAAACGTAGCGGCCAGCGGGCCATTGGAACTCGGCGCCACCCATCGCCGCCCGGATCATCTCGACAGACACGTAAGAGGGGCTTTGGAACGAAGAGCGGCCGCGGAGGTTGATGATGTTCGCGCCACCCTTAACGACCTTCTGCTGGATTGTCGCCCATTGCTCGGCGGAGAGCTTATCCGTGCCGATCAAGTCGGTCAGCGGCGTACCCTGTACTTTCGCGGTCGAAGCGAAGACGGCCATTTGCTCGCCATGACCACCGTAGGTACGGCAACCCGTCACCTCGCTCTGCGCGACACCAAAGTGCTTAGCCAACTCGCTTTGCAGACGAATACTGTCCAAAGCAGCCAAAGTCGTCACCTGAGAAGGCTTCAAGCCCGACCACAAGAGCGTAACCAAACCGGTGATATCCGCCGGGTTAAAGATAATGACCACGTGCTTCACGTCGGGGCAATACGACTTGATATCCTTACCCAATTGCTCGGCGACGCCCGCGTTGCCTTTCAACAGATCCTCGCGCGTCATCCCTTGCTTGCGGGGAGCGCCACCGGAGGAAATAATGTATTTCGCGTCGGTGAATGCCTCCTTCACGTCGGTCGTGAAGGTCACGTTTACGCCTTCGAAACCACAGTGACGGATCTCTTCAGCGACCCCTTCCAGACCTGGCGCGTAAACGTCGTATAAACAAATATTAGGCGTTAAGCGCATCATCGCGGCACACTGAGCCATGTTGGAACCGATCATTCCGGCGGCTCCAACGATCGTCAATTTCTCGTTCGTTAAAAATTCCATAACCTTATAATTTTAATGGGACAAAACAGCTTGTCCCGACGGCAAAATTACGAAAAAACACCTTCCATTGAACCCGTGGACGGAATTAATACTCGTCGACCTTCAAGTCCGCACGGAATTGATCGAGGCGCTGGCTCAAGCGTTCGGTCACCTCCTCATAGCCCGGCTGGCCATAAAGGTTGTTCAGCTCATTGGGATCATTCTGGAGATCATAAAGTTCATTGCAATTGATCGCCTCGTTGTACTCATCCTTATCGCCGTAGAAATGGATCAGCTTATAACGCTCATCCCGCACGCCATCGTGACGACGGACCAAGTGGTAAGCGGGATAGTCATAGAAATGATAATAAAGGTACTTCCGCCAATCGCTGGGCGTCGTCCCGGAGAAAAGGGGCACGAGCGAGGTGCCGACCATCTCGTCCGGTTTCTCGACACCGGCCAAGTCCAAATAAGTCGGAGCGTAATCGATATTCTGCACTAAAGCGTCGCAAACGCTTCCCGGCTCGATTTTCCCCGGATAACGGATGATAAGCGGGGTGCGGAAGGATTCCTCGTACATGAAGCGCTTGTCGAACCAACCGTGCTCACCCATATAGAAGCCCTGATCGGAGGTATAAACGATGATCGTGTTGTCCATCAGGTTCTCTTTCTCCAAGTAAGCGAGCAAGCGGCCCACCTCATCGTCGATCGACTTGATGCAACGCACGTAGTCCTTGATATAGCGTTGGTATTTCCAGCGAACCAGGTCATCGCCTTTCAGGTTTTGGGCGATCATCTTCTCGTTGTTGGGCCCGTAAGCGGCCATCCATGCCTCGCGTTGTTCGGGTGTCATGCGGTCGATCGAGGCTTGCCAGCTTCCTCGCTCGCGCTCTCCGCGGTAAGCGTCGGTATCTTTCAACTCATCGACTTTCAGGTCATAGATCATCGTCATATCGTCGGCGATACGCATCTCTTGCGTACGGGCAGCGTCGCAACGGGTCGCGTAATCATCGTAGAATGTTTCCGGCATGGGGAACTCCACATCCTCATAAAGGTTGGCGTATTTCGTGTCGGGCATCCAGTTGCGATGCGGCGCCTTATGGTGGACCAAGAGGCAGAAAGGTTTCTCCAGATCCCGTCGCTCGAGGAACTCGATGGCGTGATCGGTCGTCAGCGTGGTGGCGTAACCTTCCTCACGGACATACTCGCCGTTCGTCTCCAAACTCTTGAAACGAGGGTTGTAATACTCACCCTGATCATCCAACACGTGGTAATAATCGAAGCCTTTCGGCTCACACTGCATGTGCCATTTTCCCACGACGCCCGTCTGGTAACCATGCGCCTGAAGCAATTCAGAGAAGAAAGTTTTCGTCGTGTCGATGCCCGCGCCCAATTGGCGTTGCCCGTTCTGATGGCTGTAAAGGCCCGTCATGAGGCAAGCCCGGCTCGGCGTGGAAAGGGAGTTCTCAACGAAAGCTTTCCGGAAAAGCATGCCCTCAGCGGCCAGACGGTCAATGTTGGGGGTCGGCGCCAGACGTCCCAAAGCATGCCCATAGGCGCTAATGGTCTGATACGAATGGTCATCAGTCATGATATGGATAATATTCAAGGGCTTCTGGGAAGCCTTTTCCCCACCACCGGCACATGAGGCCAAGGCGATCACGGAGGCCAAACCGCCTCCCCAAATGAAATAATTCCGCATGTCGTTGTTGTTTTAAAATTATAAGACGCGAACTTAGGAAAGTTATCCGAGAACCCGTCGCGGGAAAGAGGCTTTTTCAACTTAAGAAGCGAAATTTATTCGTATGTTCGCGAAAGGAAAAAGCGAAGCGATGATGGACGAGAAAATCTTGGAGAAGCTGAAGATCTTGGCGGAATCGGCCAAATACGATGTCTCGTGCGCCTCGAGCGGAACATCGAGGGGAAAGCGGAACGGGATGATCGGGAGCGCGGCGGGATGGGGCATTTGCCACAGCTTCGCCGAAGACGGCCGCTGCATCTCGCTCCTGAAAATCATGCTGACCAACTATTGCCGCTACGACTGCGCCTATTGCGTCAACCGGCGGAGCAACGACGTGCCGCGGGCCACGTTCGCCGTCTCGGAACTGGTCGAGTTGACGATCGAGTTCTATCGCCGCAATTACATCGAAGGGCTGTTCCTCAGCTCGGGCGTCGTCCGTGATCCCGATTATACGATGGAACGGCTCGTACGCGTCGCCCGCGACCTTCGGACAATCCATCGCTTCAACGGCTACATTCACCTAAAGAGCATTCCCGGCGCCAGTCCGGAGCTGGTCAACGAAGCGGGCCTCTACGCGGACCGTTTGAGCGTCAACATCGAGATCCCGAACGAAGAAAGTCTCAAAACGCTCGCGCCGGAAAAAGATTTCCAAAGCGTCTTCTCGCCCATGCGCTCGATCCATCTGGGTTTCTTGCGAGGAAAGGAAGAGCGCGCCCATTTCCGCCACGCCCCACGTTTCGCCCCCGCCGGGCAGAGCACGCAGATGATTATCGGAGCCACGGCCGACCGCGACCGTGACATCCTGCGCCTCTCATCGGCATTCTATCGCCGGGCTTCCATGAAACGGGTCTATTACTCCGGCTTTATCCCGGTCAATCGCTACGACAATCGGCTACCCGCCCTCTCGGCGCCTCCCTTGGTCCGCGAGAACCGGCTCTATCAGGCCGACTGGCTGTTACGTTTCTATCAATTCCGGGTCGATGAATTGGTCGACGACGCGTATCCGGATCTCGACCTCGAGGTCGATCCTAAATTAGCTTGGGCCTTGCGCCATCCGGAATGCTTCCCGGTCGATGTCAATCGGGCGGATTATGAGTTGCTGCTCCGTGTCCCGGGGATTGGCGTGAAATCGGCCAAGCTGATCGTAGCCGCCCGTCGCTATGGCCGGCTAGGGACGGAAGAACTGCGCCGCATGGGATTGGTCTTGAAGAAAGCCCGCTATTTCATCACCTGCCGCGAGTTGCCCGCCGGTGGGACTATCCATGAGCTCACCCCCGAAGGCGTGCGCCGCATACTGACCACCAAACGGAGGAAAACGGACGACCGGCAGCTGCTCCTCCCCTTCCAAGAATAACACGATGGGCATGATCCTTTTCCAATACGACGAGACATTCGAGGGGTTGCTGACCGCCGTTTTCGACGCGTATGCCCGCCGGACTTTTCCCGACCGGCTTTTGGGAGCGCACGAGCCGCTTCCCCTTTTCTACGACGAGGCGTTCCGCGTCGTGACGGACGAGGTGAAGGCGAACCGCGTCTGGCTGGGTTTGAAGAAACGGCTTTCACGGGCGGCGCTGGCCGTCGTCTCCACGACATGGCTCTCCGAGCAAGCGGGCGATCTCCTCTTCCGTTACATTCACTTGGCCTTCGACCAGCCCCGGATCGAGCTGAACTTCGGCGATCCAACCGTCTTGGCGGTCACCAAGCTCTGGAAACAAGTCTGCTCCGAGCGCAACCGGGTAAACCAATTCCTCCGCTTCCAAAAAGCGGCCGACGGGACGTATTTCTCCGCCGTCGCCCCGCTCTATAATGTCCTTCCCCTTACGATTCCCCACCTGCTCGACCGTTTCGCGGACCAACGCTGGCTGATTTACGACCTCAAACGAAACTACGGCTATTATTACGACGGGACGAAGGCGGAAGAGGTCACGTTTCCCGAGTCAGCCCCCCACTTACGTGACGGACTGCTCGATCCCTCGATCATGGACAAGGATGAGCGCCTTTTCCAAGCGCTTTGGCGAACCTATTTCCACTCCACCGCCATCCGCGAACGCCTGAATCCCCGCCTGCATCGCCAGAACATGCCTGCCCGCTTCTGGCCCTACATGCCGGAAAAGCGCTAAAAAAAACCGCCCGACGAATCACTCGCGGGGCGGTCTCAATCAAATCAATAATTCACTAATTTATTAACTTTTTTATCATAAAAACTGGGACAACCTACATTCCTCTTAAAGTTCCCGGATCCAGATGTTGCGGAAGCTAACTGGCTCGCTGGGATCACCGTGGCTCTGCAAAATGATCGGGCCGTCGCCATGCTTCTTGACTTGCGGGAAACCGATCCATTCCGTCGTACCCTGGATTTGGGTATGGTTCTGGAGCACGACGCCGTTCTGGATCACCGTTACGGTCGGATGCGTCCGGTAAGAACCATCTTCCTTAAATGTCGGGGCGGTGTAGATGATGTCATAAACATTCCACTCGCCCGGCTTGCGCATCGCGTTCGCCAAAGGAATGGCTTGCTTGTAGATCGAACCCGCCTGACCATTCACGTAAGTCGGATTGTTATAAGAATCGAGCACCTGGACCTCATACATACCTTGCAAGAAGACACCGCTGTTGCCGCGGAGCTGACTCTCGCCCGTGATGTTGGTCGGGACCATCCACTCGATATGCAATTGGAAATCGCCAAATGTTTGCTTCGTCCGGATATCGCCTTTCGGCTTATTGACCGTGAAAACACCGTCGTGCACATCCCACTCAGCGGGACCGCCCTTCACGCTCTCCCAAGCGGAAAGATCCTTGCCGTCGAAAAGGACAATCGCGTCGGAAGGCGCGGTGAAACCACCACCTTGCATCTCCGTACCCGGCGTAACGACCTTCGGAACCGGTTCATAAAACTCTGACATCTCATGCGTGATACCCGCATACCCTTTTGGCGCTTGCGCGCTTACCAAAGCGCAACTGGCGAACGCCAACGCGCTTAAAAACATCATTTTCTTCTTCATGGTGATCAATTTTGTTACATTATTACCCGCGAATATATACAAATCATCGAATTTTTCAACCCCGACAAAATTTTTTCGTGTTTATAATTGATGTTTGTAAAGTCTTTCCTCGGCCAGGCGCTCGTATTTCGTTCCCGGACGGCCGTAATTGCAATACGGATAAATGCTGATGCCGCCCCGCGGGGTAAAGATTCCCGTCACCTCAATGTATTTGGGATCCATCAAACGGATCAAGTCCTTCATGATGAGGTTGACGCAATCCTCATGGAACGCGCCGTGGTTCCGGAAGCTGAAAAGATAAAGTTTCAAGCTCTTGCTCTCCACCATACGGATGTCGGGAATGTAATCGATGTAGATCGTCGCGAAATCGGGCTGACCCGTGATCGGACAGAGGCTCGTGAACTCCGGGCAATTGAACCGGACCCAATAATCGTTCTCAGGGTGCTTGTTGGTGAAGGTTTCCAAGACCTCGGGCGCGTAATCCTGCCGATAGACGGTCGCGCCGCCCAGCAAGCTCAATTCATGTTCTTCCTTTCGTGTCGTCATAGCGCGTAATCTCAAGCCTTTTTCGTCGATAAATATTTCTCCAGCCCTCTTTTCCGCAAGAGGCACGCCGGGCAATGGCCGCAGCCGTCGGCGATGATCCCGTTGTAGCACGTGAGGGTCTGGGTCCGCACCAAATCGAACACGCCCAACTCATCGGCCAAGGCCCAAACCTCGCTCTTGTCGCGGTCCATCAACGGCGTATGGAGGACAAACTGGTCGTCCATGGCGAGATTGAGCGTGACGTTCAGCGAGCGGATGAACGTATCCCGGCAATCGGGATAGCCACTGTAGTCGGCCTCGGAAACCCCCGTGACGAGGTGCTTGATGCCCAAGCTCCGGGCCAGGATAGCGGCGAACGTCAGGAAGACCATGTTGCGCCCCGGCACGAACGTATTCGGATAACTGTCGGACGGCTTCGTCTCGTCCATCGCGATCGAATCGTTCACGAGCGAATTGTTGGGATCCAACTGGCTGATCAGGGAAACATCCAATAAATGGAAGGGAACATCCGCCCCGCGGGCGATGCGCTCGGCCACCTGGACCTCGAGCGCGTGTTTCTGGCCATACGTGAAGCATACCGCCTCTACTCTCTCAAAGTGCTTTTTCGCCCAAAACAGGCAGGTCGTGGAGTCTTGTCCTCCCGAGAAGCACACCATCGCAGCGTCTTTTCTTTTCATTTGTCTTCTTGTTTTTAATACGTGGTTAAGCAAGCACACGGAGAGGAACCTCCTCTCGGGGCGCGAAGATACGGATTTTTTCCCGCTCCTGCCACCCTTTTTTCTCGGGCGAGAAATAAACATTTCCGACTCAAAAAAATAGCTTCTCGCCCGAGAAATGAATATTTCAAGCAAGAAAAGAGTAGTTTCTCGCCCGAGAAGTATCGTTTTCCATGCCGGAAAGATAATTTCTCGCCCGAGAAGCATCGTTTTCCATGCCGGAAAGATAATTTCTCGCCCGAGAAGCATCGTTTTCCATGCCGGAAAGATAATTTCTCGCCCGAGAAGCTCGTTTTCCTATTCTGGAACATTCATTTCTCGGGCGAGAAAGGCTTATGACAAGGAATTCCAGCCTTGCGCGCGCAGCTCGACCTCACCTCCGTCGCGGCCGACCAGGTAATTGCCCAACTCCTCGCGAGTGACGTGGCCGATGATCTTGACGCCCTCCAAGGCCTCGACCTTGTCGTGATCGGCCAGCGGGACGGTGAAAAGCAGCTCATAGTCTTCACCGCCGTTGAGGGCGGCCGTCACGAGGTTCATGTTGAATTGCTCGGCCATGACGGCGGTCTGGTAGTCGATCGGGACGCGGTCCTCATAGACTCGGCAACCGACGTGGCTCGCTTTCGAGATATGCAACAATTCCGACGAGAGGCCGTCGGAGATGTCCATCATGGCTGTCGGAACGATACCCGCCCGCGCCAAGGCGGCGACCACGTCCTTCCGAGCCTCGGGCTTCAGCTGCCGCTCCAGGAGATATTCCTTTCCGGAGAAATCGGGCTGGAAATCCTTCTCGCCCCGAAAGACGGACTTCTCTCGCTCAAGCAATTGCAAGCCCATGTAGGCGGCGCCGAGGTCGCCACTGACGCAGATCAGGTCGGTCTCGCGGGCGCCGTCGCGGCCGACGACCTTGCCCCGTTCGCCCTCACCTAGGCAAGTGATACTGATCGTCAGCCCAGTAAGCGATGCCGACGTATCGCCACCCACCAAATCGACGCCATAGACATCGCACGCCAGACGAATCCCCTCATAAAGCGTCTCCAAGTCCTCGACCGAGAAACGACGGGAGACGCCGATCGAGACGGTGATCTGCTTCGGCTGCCCGTTCATGGCGTAAATGTCCGAAAAATTGACGACGGCCGATTTATAGCCCAAATGCTTCAGGGGGACATAAGTCAAGTCGAAATGAATGCCCTCGAGGAGGAGATCAGTCGTCACGAGCGTCAGCCGGTCGGCATAGTCGAGCACCGCGGCATCGTCGCCCACGCCCTTCAGGGAGCTTTTGTTTTTCAATACGATATTCTCTGTCAGATGGCGAATCAATCCGAACTCGCCAAGAGTTGAAATTTCCGTTCTTTTCGTCATATATTTATTCTTCATTCATGATTCTTAATTTCTTCAAGGACTCGCCGGTTGAAGCGTGCCCCATCCTGGCCCAGGAAGCGGACACGGATCGGCAGTTGATAAAGGATCGGGCGCCAAGCGGCAGGCAAGTCGGGATGGGAGCGCAAGCGGGCGGCGTCTTTTTCCGTCACGAGGAGACACGTCGGGCCATCAATTGATTGCCGCCGCCGCTCGATCCGCGCCAATTCCGCCGCCCGGAAATCATGATGGTCGGCGAACGGGAAATGGATAACCTCGCGAGCGACCCGTCGCGCCTCCGCCAGCAACGGCCGGGGATTCGCGATGCCACTGACCAGGAAAACCGTCGCTTGGGCAGGATCCGCGGGGGAAACCTCATCGGGGAAAAGAGGTGTCCATTCCCCATAAACAATCTCGCTGAAGCACAATTCTTGCCGCTCGTCCAAGCAAAGAGCTTCGCGCCATTCGCGGACTGTCGACGCGTCCACCGGCTCATCCGTCTTGCTCACCACCACCACGTCCGCCCGCCGAATGCCTCGCGAGGACTCGCGCAAACGCCCGTCGGGCAGCAAGGCGTCGGCGAAACATGGACGATGGAAATCCGTCAAGAGAATCTGGAGGGAAGGGCAGACATAACGGTGTTGGAACGCGTCGTCCAAAAGGATCACCTCGGGACGCCGCTCCTTCGGCAAGTCCAGCAAACGGGTAATGCCCCGCCGGCGATCGGCGTCGACAGCCACGAGAATATCCGGGAATTTGTGTTTCATCTGAAACGGCTCGTCGCCGATCTCCCGGCTCGTACTCCGCTCATCCGCCAGAAGGAATCCTCGCGTCGCCCGTTTGTAGCCCCGACTCAAGACAGCGACCCGCTTCCGGGGAGACAAGAGACGGATAAGATATTCCGTATGAGGCGTCTTGCCCGTCCCTCCCACACTGAGGTTTCCAACGCCAATCACGGGCACGTCGAACCGCGTCGAAGGCAACCAGCCCCAGTCGAAAAGTCGATTCCGACAAGCCGTAACCACGCCATACAACCAAGCGAGAGGCGCCAGCATTCGCGTCCGTTTAACTTGGATTCTCTCCATCCCCCCTTTCCCCTAAAATATTTTGAACGCACGAACTTCCTCGTCGCTGAAACAAACTTGGCGGAAAACATCGAACGCCAACGCCGCGTCCATCCGCTCAAAATCCCGCTCGACCGGCAAGACCAGACAACCGCCCACGTCGGCCGCCCCGGGACTGCACATCAAACGCTCGTCGCCCTCGGCGGCATATTGCCACGGACGATGCGCCCGTCTAGGGACCACCGTAAGGCGCCAAGTCGAAGCCTGATAAGAAGCGAAGACGTTCATCTTCGGCTCCTCCTCGTCCACCTCGCGAGGCAAAGCCTCATAGACCCGCCGAAAAAGCGCGGCGACGGTAGAGGGTTCATTCCCCTCAATCACGAAGCCACTTCGCCAATAACGCGTTAACCGCCAGATCCGATTCTCCTCGCCTACATGGACGAGAGGTTCCAGATGGCTTTCATCACCCTCCTTCCGCCATCGCTCAATCTCCAAATCAATCGGCATCGCGTCGTGCGTGACAGCTTGGAAATGGGCATGACCCGGGAGCGACGCTCCACAACGAGGGCCATTATAAAAAATCGTGTGCCGATCCAACCGACGGGCAAGCGTCAATAAATCCCCAATCCTCGGAAGGATCCGCTGCGGTTCATGTCGACGAGAAGGAATCGTAAAGTGGGCCGGGAAAATGGGATACGGATTACAAAGCACCAAATAATGATAACCGAACGGCAACCGTTCCTGTTCAATCGGCAAATTACCGACACAAAGAAAACAATCCTCCGCGGACGTCACCCCTCGATCGACCCGCGCCCCCGTAGAGACCACACGAGCCGGATTGAATAACGCTTTTATCTCAAAATCCCCCCCTTGAAAAGCCTTAACCCGAACCTGGCGCAACGCTTGGTAATTATCGTACGCCAACGACCACGTCCGTTGCTGCTTCGCCAACATCTCGTCCGCCTGAGCGGAACTGACCCAAATATTCGGTTTCATTTTGCTTTTTGGTTTAAAAGGATACGGGCCCGCGTTTCCCATGTCCGAAGTTTATCTTTATAAAAATTATTCGCGTTCAAGCGAACAATATCCAGCGCCGCGTCCGAGTTTCCTTCCCAACGTCGGCAAAGGTAGAGCACCTCGTAAATACGACCGATCTTATACTCACGGCTGAGGCGCAAGCCTATGGCATAATCCTCGCCATAACTGGTATTTGGTAAGTTGAAATGCCGCAGAAGAGGCGTATAGAACGCACGAGGCGCCCCAAGACCATTGACGCGCAGCGCGTTGTTATGCCCATTCTCTGGAGTCCATTCCCGATGATCGATCACGCCCGGCGGCAAGGTGGCCAACTGGAAATCAGTCATGCGATAACTCCCGACCACCATCGCGCAATGCTCAGCGTAAAACGTCTGGACGATCTTCGCCAACGTTCGTTCATCGCTATACAAATCGTCACTATCCAACTGGATCGCGAAACGGCCGCATGCCGGATGATGAATCGCCCAATTCCAACAACCACCTATTCCCAAATCATCTCGCTCAGGAACCAGATGAATCAAACGCTTGTCCGTTCTGGCCAAGGCGGCAAGCCGTTCGGTCGTTCCATCCGTAGAATGATTATCCACGACAAGAACATTGAAATCAAACGACGCGACTTGCGACAAGGCGGAACGAACCGCATCCTCAATAGTTCGTACCCGATCGCGAACCGGAATAATAACCGATGCTTCCACTGGGAATTGGCCTCCTTCCGAAAGCGCCACTTCGCGAGTGACAGGCGGCAAATAAGCGCCTATCCGCTTCAGGTGAGCCGTGCAAGCGGCCTCCATCTCGATCTGCGCCTCCCGGTTCTTGGGATTCACGTAATCGAATTGCTTTTCGCCCGAGGTACGGGTGTCACGCTCGACCGTCGTATAAAGATATTCGCATACCCGCGTGATCGTCCAACACTGGGAGATCCGCAAGCGCAGGTCATACAGCCCCGCGTAACGATACGTTTCCTCCCGCATCCCTTCCGCGGCCGCGACCAACGCTTCAGTCCGCAAAAAGAGCAACGGGCCGAAATCGAAATCATCTCGCAAACTACCCTCCTGATAATCGATCAATGGATGGGGCTGAGGGCGTCCGTTTTCCATCGCCCAATAATCAGCATAAAGCCATCCGGCCCCCGTATCCGAAGCCAAGGCGACGAACCGTTCGAGCGCGAAAGCCCCCAAGCAAGCCGCTTCTTCGCCTATATATAATAAGGTAAAAGGCGTTTGAGCCATCCGGGCAATCAAACGCATGGTAGCCGTACTCCATCCTGCGTCCGTCCGCAAGATCGAACATGCGGGAATCACCGGCTCGTCGATCCCCTCCGGCACCAACAAATAGATCGCATCCACCCAGGGAGACATATTCAATCGCTCGACCATCTGGCGAACGACCGCCTCTTCCCGATAGCGCAGAAAACAAGTTATACGATTCTTCTCCATTTCTTTTTTCACGATTAAACATTTAGCCGTTCCACCGTCTTAACCCCGTTTACGGCTTTAATCTTCCGGATCAATCCGTTCAAACCGATCGTATCTCGCACCATGACCGAGAAAGTCCCTTGAAACAAGCCATCAACCGATTGGATCTGGAGCGAGCGCAACGTCACGTTCGCTTCTTTCCCAATGACAGAAGTGATGTTGGTGACAATCGCGATATCGTCCCGGCCAATCACCCGGATCGCGACCACATAGCCATCGTTTCCCTTCCCGCTCCATTTCGCCGGAATAACCCGATAGCCATAGCGCCGGAACATCTCGCTCGCGTTCGGGCAATCCATCCGGTGGATCTTGATCCCTTGCGAGGAGACGAAACCAAACACCTCATCGCCATAAATCGGGTTGCAACACTTCGCCAACTTATATTCGATACCGGTCAAATTCTGGTCGATCACCAAAATATCCTTGTTGGTCGAGATCTCCTCCACCGGGGTCGTCGCCACATAACTCTCGGCGCTCTTAGGGCCTTCCACATGCTCGTTCGTTTCAGTCTCTTTCCGAAGCAACTCTTGGTACTCGTCGAGCACCAAGTTCGGATCCAGACGCTCATTGGCGATCTCAACATAAAAGTCCGTCACGGTCTTAAAGCCTTTCCGCTTGATATAACGCATCAAGACCGACTCGTCCATTTCTACTTTCCGGTTCTTAAAGCGCCTTTGCAGCAACTCTTTCGCCATGTCCGCAGTCTTCGCCGTCTCTTCTCGCAAGGCTTGTTTGATGCGAACCCTCGCTTTCGAGGTCACCACGATGTTCAACCAATCCCGTTTAGGCGTTTGCGAAGGCGAGGTAATCACATTGACCGTATCGCCATTGCGCAAGACATGCTTGATGGGGACATTCCGATTATTCACTTTAGCGGAGACGCACGTGCATCCCACCTTACTGTGGATCGCGAAAGCGAAGTCGAGCACCGTCGCCCCTTTGGGCAACTTGATCAGCTCGCCGGTCGGCGTGAACACGTAGATCTCGTCCTGATAAAGATCCATCTTGAAATCGTTCATTAAATCAACCGGATCATTATCTTTCGCCTCGAGCGCGGCCCTGACGTTGTTCATGAACTCATCCAAGCCACTCTCCGCCTTGATTCCCTTGTATTTCCAATGAGCAGCCAAACCCCGTTCAGCGATCTCATCCATTCGCCGGGTACGGATTTGGACTTCCACCCAACGATTTTGAGGGCCCATGACCGTGATGTGCAAGCTCTCGTAGCCATTAGTTTTCGGGATCGAGATCCAGTCTTTCAAGCGTTTCGGGTTGGGCTGATACATATCGGTGATAATGGAATAGACCAGCCAACAATCCGCCCGTTCCCGTTCCAAAGGCGTATCGAGGACAATCCTGATCGCGAACAAGTCATAAATGCCCTCGAATTCTATCTTCTGCTTTTTCAGCTTATTGTTAATTGAATGTATGGATTTTGTCCGCCCCTTGATCTCAAAGTGGAAACCCGCCTCCTCCAGCTTCTTTTTGATCGGAGCGATAAACTCGGCGATATAAGCGTCGCGCGAACGTTTCGTCTCATTCAGTTTTCGTTTGATGAAATCGAACTGCTTGCGATCCGTATATTTCAAGGACAAATCTTCCAGCTCACTCTTAATCGCGTAGAGGCCCAGGCGATGAGCCAAAGGCGCATAAAGGAAAGAAACCTCGGTCGCCAAGCGGACCCGATCGCTTTCCTGCAAAAGTTTGCCCAAGCGCATCAAGCACAGGCGGTCAGCGATCATCAGCAGAATAACTCGCACATCTTCGGCGAACGAGAACAGCAAATGATGGAAATTCTCGGAATTGATCGCCGTGTTGCGGGCATAGAGATCGGATGTCTTGAGCAAACGTGTGATCATGAGCGCCACTTCCTCTCCAAAATCCGCTCGCACCTCCTCGATCTCCAGCGCCTGTTTATAGACAGGACGGTAAAGCAACAATGCGAAAATCGACGTTCGCTTCAGCCCGATTTCCGACTGGGCAATCAGCGCCGTGTCCAGATTACGCAAGAAGCCATTGATCCCGTTCTTGTCTCGCCCATAGCAATCCTTCCCGACCACTCGCATGAGCAGCCCCTTCATTTTCTCCAGATCGCCCTTCTCCAAATAAGAAGACGCACCCCGCAAAAGCTGCCGGTATTTCGAAAGAAAAAGCGCCTTCTCATCTCCCTCAAAGAATGTATTCATCTCCATAAATCACCTCCTTTTTCCTGCCGCCCATGCGGGCTGCCATAAAACTTGCGGTAAAAATAGTTTTTTATCCCCGAATTCCACGCCTATCTGAGAGTATTTTTATACATTTGCCCAGTGAGTTTAATTTTAAATACAATACAATGTTAAGCGCAAACGATTTAGAGCAACTGAATGCCAAAGGAATCAGTGAGAGCAAAGTGGAGGAGCAACTCCAATGTTTCGTGAAAGGCTTCCCTTTCCTTGAGATCAAGGCATCCGCTTCCGTTGAGAAGGGGATCCAAGTCATCCCCCAAGAGGCACAAGCGACCTATATGGCTGCTTGGGACGCCTATCTTGCAAAAAACAAGAAAATCCTGAAGTTCGTCCCCGCTTCCGGCGCGGCGAGCCGGATGTTCAAGAATCTTTTCGGGTTCCTTTCGGCCGATTATGACGTACCGACCACCGACTTCGAAAAGAAATTCTTCCACGATATCGAGAAATTCGCCTTTTTCGGCGCGCTCAACGCCAAGTGCGAGGAAAACACGGGGCGAGGCGTCTTGGCGCTGATCGCCGACGGCCAATACAAAGAAGTCGTCAGCGAGCTGCTCGAGGCCAAGGGACTCAACTATGGACAGCTGCCGAAAGGCCTGCTCCTTTTCCACAGTTACCCCAACGCGCCGCGCGCCGCGATGGAGGAGCACTTGGCCGAAGGCGCCATGTACGCCAAGAACAACGCGGGCGAGGTCAATATCCACTTCACCGTCTCGCCGGAACACCAACAACTTTTCGAGCGATTGGTACAACAAAAAGTCGGGGAATACGAGGATAAATTCTCGGTGAAATACGACATCTCGTTCAGCGTCCAAAAGCCCAGTACCGACACGATCGCCGTCGACATGAACAACGAGCCTTTCCGTGACAAGAATGGCAAGCTCCTGTTCCGTCCTGGCGGCCATGGCGCGCTGATTGAGAACCTGAACGACGTGGACGCTGACGTCGTCTTCATCAAGAACATTGACAACGTGGTACCTGACAGCTTCAAATGCTCCACGGTGATCTACAAGAAATTGCTGGCGGGCGTATTGGTCTCCTTACAAGAGAAGATGTTCAAATACCTCGAGAAAATCGACTCTGGCAAGTACACGCACGAGGAAGTCGAGGAAATGATCGCCTTCCTGCAAAACGAGCTCTGCATCAAGAATCCGGACACCAAATACTTGGAAGACGCCGAGCTGATCCTCTACATCAAGCGTAAACTCCTCCGCCCGCTCCGTGTCTGCGGCATGGTACGCAACGTCGGCGAGCCGGGTGGTGGCCCGTTCCTGGCGGTCAACCCCGATGGAACCATTTCCCCGCAAGTCCTGGAAAGCTCACAAATCGACATGAACGACCCGGAGAAAAAGGCGCTCTTCGAAAAAGGCACGCACTTCAACCCCGTCGATTTGGTTTGCGGCTTGAAAAACTACAAAGGCGAGAAATACAACTTGCCCGATTACGTGGACAAGAACACGGGCTTCATCTCCTACAAGAGCAAAGACGGCCGCGAGCTGAAAGCGCTCGAGCTTCCGGGCCTCTGGAACGGTGCCATGAGCGACTGGAACACGGTCTTTGTTGAAGTTCCCATCGAGACCTTCAACCCCGTCAAGACCGTCAACGACTTGCTACGTCCGGAGCATCAATAAAACAACAAGATGATTTTTCTGGGATGACCGCGGATCTTTTCAAATAAGTTCGCGGCCATCTTTTTTTGCCCATCCCTCATGTTCGCAGAAGAAGAGCTAAAATTTCCCTCCGAGGGAATCTCTATTTCCCTGCAATGTATTTTTGAACGGATCGCAAGGGCGGACTTTCTTCGTCACTTATCCTTGATTGAGAGGCGATGCGAAGGTCTAGCACGTGGGATAAGCAGGAACGCTTTTGTTTTATATACATGTTTTCTTTAGGAACTGGAAGAAAATAGGAATCTATGCTGTGGTTTGGCACATTCCTGAATTATTTTTGCACGCAGAAAGGAAATATAACAAAAGAATAAAAGAAATGATATGAATGCAACCGAATTAAAACAGGCTTTTTTTGAATTGCAAAGCCAGTACAAGCCGCTCATCGACGTACTGATGGAAAAGCAGGAACTTTACCGCACGAAGTATGATTTTAGAGGTATCGAAGCTTCTCCAAGTCCTTTGATTTATCAGCCTAACATCTTGTTTTTAGGCTATAATCCGGCTGGAGGCAGGGATTATTGGCGATTGAAAAAAGATTTGCCACTTACTCCGCATTTAAAGGAAGAAAAAATCATGTTTTTTAGGGAGAATACGGCAAGAAAAGGTGAATGGTTCGAGCTGAATAAGCCAATGGCCAATCCGTTTCCTTGCAAAATTGTCAATTTGTTGTATGAATTGGCATCCCTTGTGTATCCGAAACAAGACAACGAAAAGGGGACTAATAAAGAACCACATTGGGCTAAAAATTTAGAAACAAGCCCGATGAGCATGATGTATCTGAATTTATATCCCATAGCAACCACGAATGGCAATGCGTTGATTTCTTTATGCAAGAAGCTTTGTCGGGAAAACAGGATGCCGGCAGATTGCCAGAAAAATGAATGGGAAGTTCGGAGGTACATGGTAAGGATCATACATCAGATGGTTAAATTGCTCGACCCCAAGGTGGTGGTTTGCATGGGCGCGCAAACGTTCCATGATTATACCTATACGCCGCGGAAAAACCATTCAATACATGATATTCTGATATCGGAAAACTATCCGAACGTGATTGGCTTTTCACGCAGGGGTGCTTGGGATGGCAATATTTCGCACATTGCGAAAGAAATATACCAGCGGATTATGACAAAGCAGGAATAAACAATTAAAAGGGACGTTTTATGCTAAATCATTTGTGGCGTGTAACAGCCGTAAAGGTCACGGGAAAAGTAACGATTGGCATTGGGTTGAAGTGGTAAAAAGCGGAACGAGCGCTTCACCTACGATCAAAGAAATCGGCGCAGAAATGGAACGGAAGTATGGCATTAAGCTGGTAAATGGATGCGCGCTTTCGAACTTTAAAATGGAGAAAAGAAGTTGATAGAGCCAGTTGGTAAGCCTGAAAAAGGCTTACTAACTTATGTCTCTTTGAATGGATCGTATCGCGTACCATCTTGTTCTACGATATGTTGACAAACCACTTTCGCTTCTACCCAGAAGTCGTTGAGGCGTAGAAAATCCGGAATTGAATAATCTTTATGCGTACAGAGGTCGTGTACCGCATAGCACATGCAAATAGAATCCAGGTTAGGATGGCGTAACCAACCTTCCGCCCAGCTTTGCCCGTCGTCGAAAGGATCGAGGCAATCCAATTGCTCATTGGTCCAATCGGGCGTATGTTCCAGTTTGTAAACAATGGAAACAGAATTGATTTCATGGGAATAGTAGTGGGTTTGATATATGAATGAATCAATCAAGTCTATCATATAATTAAAATCAGAGCCATAATACGGATCCTCCTCCAAACACAAAATAGAATCTTCCCCATTATAAGCATATTGGAGCGAACCCTCTACGTTGTAATCATCATCAAATGTGGCATCTTTCCCATATTTCAGCAGTGCACGATAAAAATCGGCGGTACGTTGATACATTTGTTCTGTTAATTACTTGAGTAACGCATTGACTATTTTGAAACGTTCCACTTCAGCCGGAGTTGCCTGGAACATTTTGTTGAGGATAAGTTGCCTCGTACCTATCAAATCATCCACTTTATTCAATGTATA
This sequence comes from uncultured Parabacteroides sp., assembly GCA_949298575.1. Taxonomy (GTDB): domain Bacteria; phylum Bacteroidota; class Bacteroidia; order Bacteroidales; family Tannerellaceae; genus Parabacteroides. The sequence continues at coordinate 27,299 of CASFXH010000021.1, read as the reverse complement.
TTTATCCATACCACGAAAATCAAACAGCATCAATTCGTTGTACGTATTGTGTTTGATTTCATCTTCTACAATTTGTAATACCTCACGCAATCTATCCATATCTTTCTCTTCATGGATGGAAATAATAAAATCTCTTGAATGCAAATCTAACATAACTGTTCTATTTTTGATTTCTGAGCAAAAGTAAAAATAGCTTATGCTAAACTATAGCATAAACGTGCTGAAAAGTTCAGGCCAATTCTATTTTGTATTGTTTAATTGCGTACTACCTTCTAAAATAACAAGAGGAGATTAGAATTATGGAAGAAAATTATCAAGGCTTCATTTGTGAGACGGGCAAAACGCACTCCGATATGCGCAGTGCTTGAATCCAGACGTGAGACCGATCGCAACCGAAGCGATATTCGAATGTTTGAGGCTAGATCGCCCAACAGGTTGCCGCAAAAAAAGGTTGCGGCACAAAAAGAATGTTCTATAGGGAAGTGCTGCCGCCGCACTGAGTGGATTTCGCCCCACACTGTAGCAAGACGGACTCCCACCACATTACAGCTAAGAGCTCGCATTTTTTTAGGATTAAACGATTACTCAAACTTACATATCATAAAACGAAACGGGGTACGAAAGAAATAGAGGAGGACCTGAATAGCGAAAGCCGTTTTTTCATAATGCCTATCATGAGGTTGTTATAATCCAATAGTGAGCCGCTTATAATTGGGTTATAAGGAGGCCACGATAGGCATTATAATAAATCGAAAAAACGACCGTGGCAACAGGCCTTGTAACGGCGTTACGTTCCTCTCTGTAATGCCGTTACATCGGCTGTGCCACCTCGCGTCAGCGGTTGTAGGCCGACTCGCCGTGCTCGTAGATGTCCAGCCCTTCTTCCTCCACGCGCTTGTCTACGCGGATGCCTACCAATTTGTCCGTTACCTTGAACAGGATGAAGGTCATCACCGCGCTGAAGGCGATGGAGATGAGGGTTGCGAAGACCTGTATCCACAGCTGGTGCCAGTCGCCGTAGAGCGCGCCTTCCACGCCGCCCTCGCCCGAAATGAACCGGGTGGCGAAGACGCCCGTCAGGATGGAGCCGACGATGCCGCCGATGCCGTGTACGCCGAAGGCGTCGAGCGTGTCGTCATACCCCAGCTTGGGCTTGACCACGGCCACCATGTAGAAGCATACCAGGGACGAAAGCAGCCCGATGCAGATGGCTCCCAGGATGTCTACCGTGCCTGCGGCGGGAGTGATGGCCACCAGTCCGGCCACGGCTCCCGTGCAGGCGCCTACGGTGGTGGGCTTCCTATGCAGAATCCAGTCGATGGCCATCCACGTCAGGGAGGCGACGCACGTGGCCAGATGGGTCACCAGGAAGGCGTTGGCCGCCAGGCCGTCGGCACACAGGCCGCTGCCGGCATTGAAGCCGAACCATCCCAACCAGAGGAAGGCCGTGCCCATGAAGACAAACGTAACGTTGTGGGGCGTCATGGGATGCCCTGCCTTGTAGTCGCTGCGCCTGCCCACCATGAGGGCCATTACCAGGGCGGAGATGCCGGCATTGATATGCACCACCGTGCCTCCGGCAAAGTCGATGGCGCCCATCTGTTGTAGGAAACCGCCGCCCCATACCCAATGCGCCATGGGAATGTAGACCAGCACGCTCCATAGCACCGTGAAGAGCAGGAAGCCGGAGAACTTGACGCGCTCGGCAAAGGAGCCCAGTATCAGTGCCGGCGTGATGACGGCAAACATGCATTGGAACAGGACGAAGAGCAGTTCCGGGATTTGTCCGGCCGCAAGCGTGTCGAGCGTGATACCACGGAGGAATACCTTGTCGAAGCCCCCTATGACGGCTCCCAGCGGGCTGCCGCTTTCCACCAGGCTGGTGCCGAACACGAAGCTGTAACCGAAAGACACCCAAATGATGCTGACGACGGCTACAATCAGCAGGCTTTGCATGATGATGCTCAGCACGTTCTTCTGTCGCACCAGCCCTCCGTAGAACAGGGCGATACCCGGAATGGTCATCAGCAAGACTAATATCGTGGCAACAATCAGCCATGCCGTGTTGCCGGTATCAAGTAATAGAGTAGTTGTATCCATAGTTCTTTACTTTTAAGTTGGCAGTATTCAGTTTATTTCTCCAGTTCGGCGTTGTAGAGCGAGATGTCCCCCCGTTCGCCGGTGCGGATGCGGATGGAGTCTTCCACGGGCAGGATAAAGATGCGCCCGTCGCCTATCTCGCCCGTGCGCGCGGCCTGCAGGATGGCCTGCACGGTCTTCTCCACATTCTTGTCGCGTACCACGATGGAGAGCAAAGTCCGCTCGATGGAACTGGTGTCATACACTACTCCGCGATAGATGCGTCCTTCGCGGGTCTTGCCCACGCCGCGCACGTCGTAGTAGGAGAACCACTCGATGTCGGCGGCCAGTAGGGCTTCCTTCACGTCCTCGAAGCGGGAACGTCGGATGATGGCTTCAATCTTCTTCATAAACTATACCTATTAAATATATTGATTTGTGGTTAGAATAAACGTAGTCCGAACACGAAGTACGCGCCTTCCGTGGCGGGGTTCCACGTCATCTTTGCGAAGAGCGGCAGGGAATAATGCTCCGTGATGCGGATGGCCTTGGAGGCGCCGATGCTGACGTGGGACACCTCGAATCCGCCGGCCCCTGCCGGGTTGTCCGCCGTGGCGTTGTAGAAACTGGTGGCCCAGGGAACTGCCCCAATCTCCGCCGTCCAGTCCAGTCCGCCCAGGCGGAAAGGGGCGGCCAGCGAGAGGTAGGAGGAATAGGCCCGATGGCCTTTGCGGTCTACGCCGTCGTTTCCCGCGAAGTTGGTGTACCAGTTGGCGGACAGGAAACCGAAGTCGTATCCGAGGTTGGCCTCGAACACGTGGGCCGTGTTGCGCGCCCCGTAATGGAAGTAACCCGCGCCGTTGTTGAACCAATAGTCCGTGACCGCCACGTGGAAGCCTCCGACGGCATACCCCAAGGTCAAGTCAAACTCCTTCGTGTCATCCTTATCAAAACCTACTGACCCCCATCCGCTCAGGGACAAGCCCTTGTAGCTGACAGACAGCGCAGGTTGCAGACTCACGTTTCCCAAGTCCTGCCCGCGCCAGATATAGCCGCTCACCAGTTCCGCACCCACATCGGCCGTGACCTTATCCTGCGCCATCGTGGCGACCGGACACAGCATCAGACAACCGACCAATGCCATAGCCTTGTGTTGTAACATTCCAATCATAACCTTCATTGTTTTTAATCATACATACTGTTACCTTAACATTAGTCTGCGCAGACTCAAACATACATATTGTATAGCTAAACAATAATATCTATTTCATTTTGCCTTAATACGATGCAAAATTACATCCTTATGCGACCATTATATAGGTATCAGCTTTCTATTTGGTTTATATATTCGTTCGCTTTCATATTGACACCTATACTATCATTATGATTATAATCTAAAAGCATTATCTTTACTTCGCATACAAATTGGAAGATTCATTCTTGGAAAAATCGACTAAAAACGGCACACGTACGCACACAATCAGGCCATACCACCGTACGTGTCATTCGGCATACGGCGTTTCTTTATCGGCCATAAGGTTATTGAAAAGACGGATAGAATTGATAAATAGAGAGGAAAAAAGAAGCCGCGACGGGAACATGCCCGCCACGGCCAGAAGGAGGGGGTGAAAGATGGGGCTCGAACCCACGACCCTTGGAACCACAATCCAATGCTCTAACCAACTGAGCTACATTCACCATTTCTCGTCTTCGCCTGCAGCCTTCCCACCATCAGGGAGGGTGAAAGATGGGGCTCGAACCCACGACCCTTGGAACCACAATCCAATGCTCTAACCAACTGAGCTACATTCACCATATTACCCTTCGGTCTAGGAAAAAGCTTCCTCGAAAGACGCCGCGAAGATACGCGTTATTTTCTTTTCACCAAACGGGAGAGCGCTTTTTTCTTCTCTTTTAGGCGTAAATCGCTTTTGTACCGGCCAACAAAGTGTTGCGCATAAGCGAGATAATCGTCATCGGACCTACGCCACCGGGGACAGGCGTGATAAAAGAGCAGCGCGGGGCTACCTCGTCAAACTTCACGTCTCCCGTCAATTTGAAGCCGCTCTTGCGGGTGGCATCAGGCACACGGGTCGTCCCCACATCGATCACCACGGCGCCCTCTTTCACCATGTCACCCTTCACGAACTCAGGTGAACCGAGAGCGGCGATCAGAATGTCGGCCTCGCGGCAGAGGTCTGGCAGGTTACGCGTGCGACTATGGCAGACCGTCACGGTGCAATCTCCGGGATAAGCCTTGCGCATCAAGAGGTTGGCAACAGGCTTACCGACAATATTGCTCCGGCCTAAAACGACGCAATGCTTGCCTTGGGTCTCGATACCATAGCGCTTGATCAGCTCCAAGATGCCAGCCGGGGTAGCCGAAAGGAAGCAAGGTAAACCGATGGCCATGCGACCGACATTAATAGGATGGAACCCGTCAACATCCTTACGATAGTCGATTGCCTCGATAACCTTTTGTTCCGCGATGCGCTTCGGGAGAGGCAACTGGACAATGAAACCGTCGACATCCGAATCGTTATTCAGGCGGTCGACTTCCTGAAGGAGGCGTTCCTCAGTAACATCACTCTCGAAACGGATGAGCGACGAACGGAAACCGATCTCCTCGCAAGTACGGACTTTATTGGCGACATAGGTCTCACTCCCACCGTCGTGCCCCACGAGAACGGCGGCCAGATGCGGAATCTTGCCACCCTCAGCTTTCAGACGGGCAACTTCCTCAGCCATCTCGCGTTTCATTTGGGCAGAGACAGCTTTCCCATCCAACAATTGGTACGTTTTGTTTTCCATATCTTATTTTCCCTTTCTGTTTTTGAATGTTAGCGTCTGAACGTCGGACGGAACGTCGGCATTTTCATCTTGCCCGGTTTAGCCGTAGTAAGCATACGCATCATCTTACGAGTCTCATCAAACTGCTTGAGGAGCTTGTTGACCTCCTGGATAGACGTGCCGCTACCCTTAGCGATACGCTGACGCCGCGAACCGTTGAGAATAGCGGGGTTGGTTCGCTCAGCGGGGGTCATAGAATAGATAATGGCCTCGATATTCTTGAATGCATTGTCGTCGATATCCACATCCTTGAGAGCCTTTCCGACACCCGGAATCATGGCGGCCAAGTCCTTCAAGTTACCCATCTTCTTGATTTGCTGGATCTGGGTAAGGAAATCGTTAAAGTCGAACTGGTTCTTGGCGATCTTCTTTTGCAAGCGTTTGGCTTCCTCTTCATCATATTGCTCTTGGGCGCGCTCGACGAGCGAGACGATATCACCCATGCCTAAGATTCGATCGGCCATCCGCTCAGGATGGAACACGTCAAGCGCATCCATCTTCTCACCCGTTCCCACGAACTTGATCGGCTTATCAACCACTGTACGGATCGAAAGGGCGGCACCACCACGAGTATCACCATCAAGCTTGGTGAGAATCACTCCGTCAAAGTCGAGCCGCTCATTAAATTCCTTAGCGGTATTGACCGCATCTTGTCCCGTCATGGCATCGACGACAAAAAGCGTCTCATCGGGATGGATCGCTTCCTTGATCGCGGCAATCTCACGCATCATCTCTTCATCGATCGCCAAGCGACCGGCGGTATCAACAATCACCACGTCGCGGCTTGTCGCCCGAGCCTCTTTGAGGGCGTTGAGAGCGATCTCGACCGGATTCTTGTTGTCCAACTCCATATAAACCGGCACGTCCACTTGCTCGCCAACCACACGGAGCTGCTCGATGGCCGCAGGACGGTAGACATCGCACGCCACCAAAAGAGGGCGCTTATTCTTTTTCGTTTTCAGCAAATTGGCTAACTTTCCGGAGAACGTCGTCTTACCAGATCCTTGCAAACCCGACATCAAGACGACCGCTGGCGCCCCCTTAAGGTCGATATCGATCGCCGAGCCACCCATCAAGCGAGCCAGCTCATCGTGGACGATTTTCACCATCAACTGGCTCGGTTTCACGGAGGTCAAGACATTTTGACCCAAAGCCTTCTCTTTCACCGTATCGGTAAATTGCTTGGCGACCTTATAATTCACGTCGGCATCGAGCAAGGCACGCCGCACGTCTTTCAGGGTCTCCGCCACATTGATCTCGGTAATCTTGCCCTCACCCTTCAATAGCTTGAACGACCGCTCCAGTCTTTCGCTTAAATTCTCAAACATAATTCCGTATTGATGTATTTATATTATTCTCTTCAAATTAGGGGGCAAATGTACAAAAAAATCCTCAGATTCTCTTCCCTCGCCAATTCCCTCTCCGCAAATAAATCACGCTCAACAAGAAGAGCCCCACGTAATAGATCACCTCCGTCAAGAAACAAATCGCCACCGGCATCCGCATATGTATCGCGACCACGTAGATGAACAGAACATAGAAACACAACGTGAGCATCTCAATCACAAAAGCTACCCGCGTGTTTCCCGTCCCCGTCAATCCATTAAAATAGATATTCGAAAAAGCCGCGATCGGCAAAGCGCAAGCGATCACGTAAAACGTCGGGACCGAGGCCTCGATCAACGCCGGATCATTCGTATAAACCGACAAGGCCCACTCTGGGCGGAGACAAAGCGACCCAACTGTCAACACCGTGATTCCGATCGAGATCCAGGAAAGATGCCGGATAATTGGCATAACCTCGTCCGTTTTACCCGCCCCAATGCAATTGCTGACAAAGGTGCTGGTCGTCATAGCCAAAGCGTTGATTGGTATAAGCATTACAACATATAAGCTCCTCGCGATATTGGCCACCGCCAACGAACGCTGCCCTAAATGCTCCACCGCAATAAACAATATGAAATAGGTAGAAAGCGAAATAAAATATTGGAACATGGTGAAAATGGATATATCGAGTACTCGCCGCAATAGGCCGAAATCAAACGAATGAAAACGGACGAAACCATACTTCTCCCGGTCGACCGTGAACCGGGTATAAAGCACATAGAAAAGGATCGAGACCGCCTCCGCGATCACCGAGGCGATTGCCGCTCCCTCCAACCCCAGCTTCGGGAAACCCGCATGACCGAAGATCAGGAGATAATCTAAGATAATATTGGTCAAGGCCATCACGACCGCATTCAACGTCAACACCTTCGTTCGAGTAATCCCCACAAACAAGGCCCTGAACATCACACCAACAAAAACAAAGAAGAAGCCAAAGACCCGCCAATGCAAGAAATCAACCGTTGCCTGCCAAATCTCATCCGACGAAATCAACAGTCGCATGATGTCGCCCGCGAAACATCTCGAAAAAAGGAACAAGGCCAACGCCATCACCAGCAAAAACGCGACCCCTTGGATCATCACCGGACCAATCGCCCGATAATTCCGCTCCCCGTTCCTCCGGGCGATCAAGATTTGCGAACCCGTACTGAAACCAAAAGCGATCGTGAACACGCAAATATAATACAAACCTCCCATGGCGGAAGCTCCCAGCTCCACCTCGCCAACCCGCCCTAAGAAAGCCGTGTCTGTCACATTAATAATATTCTGGGCCAACAAGCCCAAGAAGATCGGATAGGTCACTTCCCAAATCGCCTTATTGCCATACATCATACTGTTTACCCCCCTCATTCCTTTCTTAAATCATTAAATCAAAAAAAGCCCGCCGAAAAAATCCCGGCGGGCTTCAATAACAACCTGAAAAATCATTCATCTCAAACATCAAGCACCAACCAACCGATTCGTTTCCGTGTCAGGAAAGACTACCGCCGGTTTAAATGTTTTCGCCTCCTCAAAGTCCATCAAGGCATACGACATGATGATAACAACATCACCCGGTTGCGCCTTCCTTGCCGCGGCGCCATTCAAACAAACGACACCCGAACCTCGTTCGCCTTTAATAACGTACGTCTCGAAACGCTCCCCATTGTTATTATTGACTATAGCGACTTTCTCATTGGGGATCAAGTTGGCCGCATCCATTAAATCCGCGTCGATCGTGACACTGCCAATGTAATTCAAATTCGCCTCAGTGACCGTAACCCGATGAATCTTAGACTTAACTACCTCTATATACATCTTTAACCTTTATAAATTACTTTCCCAACCTAAATAATCCTTGGAAAGCCACTCAATGTTTGTACTTGATATTGTCGATCAAACGGACATCACCGCAAAAGACGGTCACGCAACCGACCGGATAATCCGTCTCTGACCAATCCTTGATCGCCTCCAGCGAGTCTCCATCCACTATCTGATAGTACTCCACACGCAGATCTGGATCACTATTGATCGTATTGACAACAAAGTCAATTACTTCTTGAACGCTCTTTCCGGCCGCGAAGGTAGTACTTTCTTTTAACGTACGAGCAATCAAAGGTGCTTTTTGACGCAACTCGGGCGACAAACGAGTATTCCGGCTACTCAACGCAAGGCCGTCGACCTCGCGAACGATCGGACAGGCGTTGATCTTCACCGGCAAATCTAACGATTTCACCATCGCACGGATCACGGCGATTTGCTGGAAATCCTTCTCCCCGAAATAAGCGTTATCCGGCTCCACAATATAGAATAGCTTACTAACAACCTGCGCGACACCGTTGAAATGACCCGGCCTCATCGCGCCTTCCATCACCTCGGCAACCCGCCCCAAATTAAAGACTCGTGTATCGGGCTCCGGATACATTTCCTCAACGGACGGTGCGAACACGTAGTCGCAACCCGCCTTCTCCAGCAACGCGCAATCGGCCTCCAGCGTCCGTGGATAAGTTTCCAAATCGTGCTTATCGTTAAATTGCGTAGGATTCACGAATACGCTTACCACACAAACATCATTCTCTTTCACGCAACGCGTCACCAAACTGATATGCCCTGCATGCAATGCGCCCATCGTCGGCACTAAGCCAATACGACGGTTTTCCAGTCTTTCTCGAGAAAGATTTTCTCTCAATTCTTTAATACTATTAACCACTTTCATCCTAATAGATGCTTAAATCACGGTGCAAAGCAACTAAATAAATACCGTAAATGAAAGAAAATTCGTATCTTTGTAGCGTCTTATAAAACTACTTTACAGAATGGATGCGAAAAGAATTTTGTATATAGCCCAAGAAATTACACCCTACCTCCCCGAATCTGAGATCGCGACAACCTGCCGGCACCTCCCGCAGGGGATCCAAGAGCGCGGCCGCGAGATCCGGACTTTCATGCCCCGGTTTGGTGTCATTAACGAACGGCGAAATCAGCTGCACGAGGTCATTCGACTCTCTGGAATGAATTTAATTATTGACGATACGGATCACCCCTTGATCATCAAAGTCGCGTCTATTCCGACCGCGCGCATGCAGGTTTACTTTATTGATAACGATGATTTCTTCCAACGCCGGTCGGCGCTTGTCGACGAAAATGGCGACGAATACGAGGATAACGACGACCGTTCCATCTTCTTCGTCCGCGGTGTCTTGGAAACGATCAAGAAATTGCGGTGGATCCCCGACCTGATCCATTGCCACGGCTGGATGTCAGCTCTTACCCCTTTATATATTAAAAGAATGTACGCAGACGATCCTTGTTTCCGCGACACGAAAGTGGTTTATTCCGTTTATAACGACGGATTCCAACTACCCCTCAACAAGCACTTCGCCTCGAAACTGAAATCCGACGGGGCGAAAGACTCAGACGTGAAGCTGCTGAAAAACGATCCCAGCTTCGTCTCGCTGAGCAAATTGGCGATCGACCTTTCGGATGGCGTCATCCAAGGGAGTGAAACGATCCATACAGACATCGCGGCCCATATCGCAAACAAAAAAAGAATTGCCTTCCTTCCCTATCCGTCACGGGAAACCTACATCGACGAGATCAACGGTTTCTATGACACGCTCATGGGAGTTTCTAAATAAAGTCAAATATTATTCGTGATGAATTTCAAGCTTTTCTTACTTGGCGCCTGCGTGGGGACAAGTATTTTGAGTGGATGCAATGATGAGTTAAGTTCCATTGGAACAAGTATTCAACCGGACGATGACAGCATCGCCGTCTTTACGGACACCTTCCGGATCCAAACCACGACCGTGGCGCTGGACTCCATTTATGCCCGAACGACCACCGCACAGCTGGGAGAACTCTACGACCCGCTCTATGGCAACTTGAAGTCCGACTTCCTCTGCCAATTCTATTGCCCGGAAGGGTTCAAGTTCGCGCATGAACCTATCGACGGACGGATCGACTCCGTGAGGTTCCGGATCTTCTACGCCAACACGGGAAGTGGAAGCCGCAACGGCTCGTGGGTCGGCGACTCGCTCGCCCCCATGCGGGCGGAAGTCTTTCGCGTGACAAGCCCACTCGTCAAGAGTTATTACACGAACACCGACCCGGCCGACTTCTGCGACATGACGGAATCCCTCGGGGCGCAAACCTACACGGCCTACAACGCCCTTGTCTCCGACTCCGTCAGGAACGACGATTACTACACGCCCTCGATCGTGGTCAATCTGCCGACGGAGCTCGGGCAAAGGTTCTACGACGAGACGATCAACAACCCCGCCTCCTTCGCCAGCCAAGAGGCGTTCAACGAATTCATGCCGGGAGTCTATGTCACGACAACCTTTGGAAGCGGCAACATCCTCTCCGTCTCCGCCTCCCGCGTGCAATTTTATTATACTTATATGACACAAGGCTACTTAGGCAACGATTCGACCGCGGTGGGCGTCGAGAGCTTCGCGTCGAGCCAGGAAGTGATCCAACTAAGCCATTTCCAGAACTCGGACATCGACCATCTCCTCGCGGACGAGGAATTTACCTATATCAAGACTCCGGCCGGCGTCTGCACGAAGGTCATCATCCCGACCAAGCAAATCGCGAGCCTCATGGCCGACCGCATCATTAACCAAGTGCCCCTCACGCTCCACGCCATGCCACAAGAGGATTGGGAATACGCATTCGACGCCCCAAGTACCCTCCTGGTCATCCCCGAGGATTCCGTGAGGACGTTCTTCGAGAATGGCAAGGTGGAAGACAACCTGACCGCCTTCATCGCCACGAACTCGACGACCGACACGAAGACGTATACGCAGACCAACTTGGCTAACCTCGTCAAGAAGCAAATCGACGAGCATCCCGACGAAGACCTGCGCCTCCTCGTCATCCCCGTCACCCAGGTTACCGAGAACAACGGCTACACGTCTTACACGACGGCAGTCAACCATTACATGGCCCCCTCAGGCATAAAGTTCCGAAAAGACGACGAGGTCATGCTCTTCCACATCATTTCCAGCAAATACGCAGGAGAGGAAATCTGATCCATCCATTCCCTCGCGTAAACGAGCGAAGCCCCCTCCTTCCAACCGCCAAGCCCCGGTTGGAGGGAGGGGGATCGTCATTTCAGCACCCCACATGGCTCCTCCGGACATATTAAGTATCATAACTTAAGATTCCATCTGACGCCTTTCCAATCTCCTCCGAGGCCCTGGTCTATCCGGGCCTTTCCGCCTCACGCCAGAGGGAAAAACAAGGCGGGCGCACCTCACGGATTAACCGCTTGGCACGCCCGCCGCTACAAAAAGCCCCTTCCGGAGCGCGGGATCTTATTCCGCCGTCTTTTTCGAAGACGCTTTTTTCTTGTATTTCTCCAGCTCCTTGCGCAAGTCCTCGATCTCGATCGCTTGGTTGCGAATGGTGGAGGTGAGCGAGTTCAACTCCTCGTCGCCAATATTCTCGGGGAACTCGGCGTTCACGCGGAGGATGAAGTCAGAGAGCACGTTCATGTAGTTATTGAAGGCCTCGTACGGATTGTCGTACGGGCTGAAGCCTCCTTGGCCCATGTGCTTGGTGCTCATGTAATAGAAATGGTCGCTGCTTTGCAAGTAGTACCAGTCTTGGCGGACGCGGCGAGTCTCGCAAAGGTGTACGCGAGGGCCTATCTCGTTCAGCTTCTGGAACGCTTCCTTCTGGAGGACATTGCCGAGCCAAGAACTGCAATCACGCTCCTCGTCGACCCAAGAAATCGGATAAGCGACTGAGACAGAATCGACAGGCTTGAAGAGCGAGAACAACTCGGACGGCGTCGAGAAGCTGATGCCTCTCTCGGCGGCGAACCGAGGCAAGGCCTTGAAGAACTCGAAGATGCCGGTAGAAGCCGGATGCAGGGAGCCCAGGACCTCGTAGTTCATGAAGAGGTTGATGATCTGCTCGGACTCTGGCGTCTCCGCGATCCACGAGATGTATTTGTCGGCAGTCAGCGGATATTCGTTCCAGCTGTAATTGCTGAAACGATCGGAAAGGTCCTCGCTAAAGCGGTCGTTCTTCAAGAGGAGGCTCAACTGCGGCGCCACGCAGGAATTATACATGTAGTTCGGGCTCTTCCAGCCGAGGACATGTTTCGCGCCCTCAGTCAGCATGCCCTTGTAACCCATCTCGGCGACGATGGTCGAGATGTCGTCCGAATAGATCAGCTCCGTATTGCGGAAAACTTTCGGTTTCACGCCGAAGAGGTCGAAGATCTTATCTTCTTGCTTCTTGATCTGGTGCTTAAATTCCTCAGGGTCGCCCAGCGAAGCGAGCGAGTGGGCGTACGTCTCCGAAAGGAGCTCGACGTTCCCCGTGGCCACCAACTCCTTGAAGCTGTCAATGACTTCCGGCGTATAGATTTCCATTTGCTCGAGAGCGACGCCAGAGATGGAGAAGGCGACCTTAAACTTCCCTCCGCTGCTCTTGATCATCTCGAGAAGCGTGCGGTTGGCAGGCAGGTAGCACTGCTCGGCGATGCGGCGGATCACTTCCTCGTTCTGGAAATCATCGTAATAATAGTGGTCGTTGCCAATATCGAAGAAACGGTATCTCTTCAGGCGAAACGGTTGATGTATCTGAAAATAAAAGCAGATTGTCTTCATAATGAATCGTGTGTTGTTTTGTCGTTATTTTAATTGTTTCCTAAAACCATATCGTAAATGCGACGGACTTTCTGGCCCGCGTATTCCCATTTGATGTTATCGACCTCGCGTTTTCCTTCTTCTTGGAGGAACTTGTGGAGGGCCGGATAGGTGATAATGCCGTACATCGCGTCGGCTAAGGCCTCGATGTCCCAATAATCCACCTTGATGGCATAGTCCAAGATCTCGGCGCAGCCAGACTGTTTGGAGATGATAGACGGGACGCCGCATTGCATCGCCTCGAGCGGAGAGATACCGAAGGGCTCCGAGACAGAAGGCATGACATACACATCGCTGGCTTTCAAGACCTCATAGACCTGCTTGCCCTTCATGAAACCCGTGAAGTGGAAGCGGTCAGAGATATTGCGCGAGGCGGCGAGGCGGATCATCTGGTCCATCATATCGCCGTTGCCGGCCATCACGAAGCGGGCGTGCGGCGCTTTCTCGAGCACCTTGGCGGCCGCCTCGACGAAATATTCCGGTCCTTTCTGCATCGTAATACGTCCGAGGAAAGTAATGACTTTCTCCTTGACCCCTTTCTTATCCTGGATCGCCAAGATCTCCGGGCTGAGCGGCTCGACGGCATTGTGGACCGTCGTCACCTTGGCGGGGTCTTGATGGTATTTCTCGATTACAGTCCGCCGGGTAAGATTGCTGACCGTAATGATGTGATCGGCATGATCCATACCGTCTTTTTCGATGCTGTAAACAGTAGGGTTCACGTTGCCGCGGCTGCGGTCATAATCGGTGGCGTGCACGTGGATCACGAGCGGTTTGCCGGAAACGTTCTTCGCGTGAATTCCCGCCGGATAGGTCAACCAGTCGTGGGCATGGATGATGTCGAACTCCTCCGTGCGAGCGATCACGCCCGCCACGATCGAATAGTTGTTGATCTCCTCTTGCAAGTTGTCCGGATAACGTCCGGAGAACTCCAAGCATCCGAGATCATCCACATGGCGGTAAGAGAAATCCGCGTAAATGTGGTCCCGATACTTATAATACTGATCCGCTGTCATGCCGGCTTTCGACATGCGTTCTTGGACATAATTATAGTCCGCGTCTTTCCAGACAATCGGCACGTGGTTGACACCAACGATGCGCAAAAAGCTCTGGTCCTCGTCGCCCCAAGGCTTGGGGATACAAAACGTGATATCCATATCGGGCTGCATTGCCATACCGCGTGTCAAACCAAAACTAGCCGTACCGAGTCCCCCCAAGATGTGAGGGGGGAACTCCCAACCAAACATTAAAGCTTTCATAATGATATTTAGGTTTATTCGGCGTTATATTGTTTCAACAAATCTACTACTCTCAAGATGGCCGCCACGTTCATCGCGAACGAGACCGCCCCGCGTCCCGTGAACGGCGGGTTGCCGTCGAAGAGCTCGGGAATGGTCCCAATGCAGTGGAGAGACATCTCCTCCTCCATGCTGATCAACATGCGTTCCGCGAAAGCTACGCCGCTCTTCCCGAACACACGCAGATAGGCTTCCAGATAAGCGCCCAGCAACCAAGGCCATGCGGTCCCCTGATGGTAGGCCAAGTCGCGCTGGTATTGCGGGCCAACATAATAGGGCTTGTACCCCTCGCTCTTCGGGCTGAGCGAACGCAGGCCTTTCGGGGTGCGCAGCTCTTTCGTCACGATGTCGAGCACCGCCCGCCGTTGCATGCGCGACAGGGGCGAGTAGGGCAACGCCACGGCGAAGATCATGTTCGGGCGAACGCTCCAATCGACCGTTTGTCCGTTCACGTAATCGAAGAGGTAGTTGAAGCCATTCACGAACACCTCCGGGAAAGACTTCTCGATCTGGGCGATGATCATCTCCAACTCGGGCTGAGGCTCGTCGCCCATCAGCTCGCAATAGAATTTCAAGATATCATACCACAACGCGTTGAACTCGACAATGTAGCCCGAACGCGGGACGACAGGACGGCCTTCGATCGTGGAGTTCATCCACGTGATCGCCCGATCCTTGCCCTCGGCGAACAAGAGGCCGTTGTCCATCAAGCGCATCAGCGGGTTCTTCGACGCGCGGATATAATCAATGATCTCCTTGATCAGGTCGCCATACAACGAGCGTGTCTTCTCGATCCCTTCCGCCTTGGCGTATTGCTGGATCGCCCAAACGGCCCACAGGGGAACATCCGGCTGGTCGATCTCGCGGATGACCTTGTCCAACGTCCCCTCGCTCATGAAGGCGTGCAACGCGTCGCCCGCCGTATTCATGATTTTCTCGAAACGAACCGGATCTTGGATCGACAACGTACAGCCCGGCATCGAGATGAACAAGTCGCGCGCCCGCACCTTAAACCAAGGATAACCCGCCAACAGGTAAGCGTCCTCCTTTTGCGGACGGAAATAGAACTGTTGAGCCGAGTTCTTAAGGCAGTTGAAGAAGCTCGTCCGCGGCGTGCGCGATTTCACTTCCGTATCGAACAGGCCTTTCAGGCGGGTCGTCGCCACGGAATCGACTCCGGCGCTAAAGATGATCGTCTCGCCTTTCTTGATCGGCAACTCGAAATAGCCCGGCACGTAAAGGTCTTCCTTGTAAGGATAGCCCCTCTCCTGCTCTTTCTGGTATTCGATGCCCTTGTACCAATAAGGATCGAAAACGAATTTCACCTTCTTGTTGAATTGCATATAGAGATCCGGGTAACCTTCGTACATGCAGGTCTTGATTCCGTTCGTGACCTCCGTATACGACTGGTTCACGTTCCCGTTCTCTTGCGTCAAATCCTTCACGCTCCGGAAAGCCAGGAACGGGCGGAAGCGCAACGTCGTGGGAGAATGCGCGTCTTCCAAGGTGTACTTGATCAGGATCCTGTTCTCGTACATGGAGAAGACTTTCTCTTTCGAGATCACTACGCCGCCCACGCGATAAACCGTCCGCGGGACGGTCTCACTACCGAACTCGCGGATATACTTGTGGCCGTTCGGGCTGAAGCAATGCTCTCCATACTTGTGCAGCCCCAAGTTAAACTCCGCGCCATGCTGGATGACGGTCTCATCAAAAGAGGAAAGCAGCACGTGATTGTCATCGTCCAACTGAGGAACGGGCATGACCAACAATCCGTGGTACTTCCTCGTATTACAATCCACAACAGTCGTACAATGATAAGCCCCCAAGCGGTTCGTTCGAAGCACTTCGCGCGTCAAGGACTCCTGGAGATTTATCATTACTGTCTTGTCAAATTTAAGATAACTCATATAAGTATTTGGGTTTTAAGTTTTCTTTCGTCCATTAATAATCGAAAAATTTCGTTCTTAACGGAAACCAAATGTATCATATAATCCCAAAACAAACAAACGCCCGCGTCTCGGAAGCTCGTCGAAACGCCTTCGCCACGCTCCAAGACCCTTCTTTATTTCAAACGATTACAGGAAATACATGTTCGGAAGGCATGTTTCTAAACATAAAGTGGAGGTAAAAATTAATTTCTCCCTCCTGACCCAAATCAGCTCCAGGATGCCTTTTTTGATTTATATATGCCCCGCCGAGGGATGTCCTATTTTTAAGCCTCCCGATCGGCGTTTTCCCTATACATTATTATATATAGCGTGCGCGAAGAGCCGTTTCACGCGTGAAATGGGTCTTTGTCGAGCCGCGAAAGCCCATTTCACGTGCGCGATGGCCTTTGTTCCGTCCGCGAAGACCGTTTCACGCGTGAAATGAATCATTGTCGAGCCGCGAAAGCCCATTTCACGTGCGCGACGGCCTTTGTTCCGTCCGCGAAGACCGTTTCACGCGTGAAATGAATCATTGTCGAGCCGCGAAGAGCCGTTTCACGCACGCGACGGCCTTTGTTTCGTCCGCGAAGACCGTTTCACGCGTGAAATGGCCTTTGTTTCGTCCGCGAAGGCCCATTTCACGCACGCGGCATGTTTTTTAACGATATACGATAATCAACGCAAATAATCATTACCTTTGTGCCCAATACGAAAAAAGGAGTCAAAGAAAAAGAATGCACGACAATACGAACAAACAACTCGAATTGGACAAGCGATACCTGCGCATGGCGGCCATTTGGGCCGAGAACTCATATTGCGAGCGGCGGAAAGTTGGCGCGCTGCTCGTGAAAGACCAGATGATCATCTCCGACGGTTACAACGGCACGCCCTCGGGCTTCGAGAATGTCTGCGAGGACGAGAACCACTTGACGAAGCCCTACGTGCTCCACGCCGAGGCGAACGCGATCACCAAGGTCGCCGCCTCGTCGAACAGCAGCCGGGACGCCACCATCTACGTGACCTCCTCGCCCTGCATCGAATGCGCGAAGCTCATCATCCAATCGGGCATCCGGCGCGTGGTCTACTCCGAGAACTACCGGTTGCCCGACGGCATCGAGCTCCTGAAGCGGGCGGGCATCACCGTGGATTACATCAACCCGAACGAATAAACATTTCTATAAAGACATCATGGATAAGCATAAGCGTTTAACCATCTGGATGCCCGTCATCATCGCCGTCAGCATCGCCGCGGGCATCTTGATCGGCAACCATTTCGTGCGGCTCGGGCAAAACCGGGGCGGACATTTCTACATGATGGGCGACAACAAGATCAACACGATCCTGGAGCTCATCAACGAGCAATATGTCGACACGGTCAACATGGGGCAATTGGTCGAAGACGCCATCCCGAAAATTTTCAGCGAGCTGGACCCGCATTCGGTCTATATTCCGGCCGACGAGGTCGCGGCGGTCAACGAGGAGCTGGAAGGCTCGTTCAGCGGCATCGGCGTCTCGTTCAACATGCAGACCGACACGATCCTGGTCATCTCCGTCATCAGCGGCGGCCCCGCCGAGAAAGCCGGGCTCTTGCCTTTCGATCGGATCATCACCATCAACGACTCCGTCTTCTCGGGCAACAAGAAAGACCAAGACGAGATCATGAAAACCCTGCGCGGCGCCAAGAACAGCATCGTGAAGCTGGGTGTCAAGCGGGGCAACTCGTCTGAGCTGATTCATTTTGAGGTAACGCGGGGCGACGTACCCGTCAACTCGGTCGATGTCGCCTACCCCGTGCGCGACGGGATCGGCTACATCAAGGTCAGCAAGTTCGGGCGTAACACCTACAACGAGTTCATCACGGCCATCGCCAAGCTGAAGCAGGCGAAATGCGAGTCGTTCATCGTCGACCTCCGGGGCAACACGGGCGGCTACATGGACGCGGCCATCAACATGATCAACGAGTTCATGCCAGAAGGGAGCCTGATCGTCTACACGGAAGGAAAAGCGTTCCCCCGCTCCGACGTCTACGCGAACGGGACGGGCACCTGCCAGCAAGCGCCCATCGTGATCTTGACCGACGAGATCTCGGCCTCGGCCAGCGAGATCTTCTCCGGCGCCATCCAAGACAACGACCGGGGCACGATCATCGGCCGCCGGACTTACGGCAAAGGCTTGGTCCAAACCCAGCTGCGACTGGGCGACGGCTCGGAGATGCGCCTGACCATCGCCCGCTACTACACGCCTTCCGGCCGCTGCATCCAAAAGAATTACGAGAAAGGCAACTTGGAGGAATACGACCAGGACATCTATAACCGCTACCTGCACGGCGAATTTGACTCGGCCGATAGCATCAAGATGGACGACTCGTTGAAATACCTCACCGCGGGAGGGCGGACGGTCTATGGCGGGGGCGGCATCATGCCCGACATCTTCATCCCGCGCGACACGTCGGGCATCACGTCCTACTTCTCGGACGTCGTCAACAGCGGCGTGCTTTATCTCTATACCTTAGAGTATTCCGACAAGAACCGGAACAAATTCGCCCAATACGAGACTTGGCAGGAACTGTACGAATACCTGAAAGAGCAACCCTTGCTCGAGGACTTCACCAACTTCGCCGTCACGAAAGGCATCCGGAAACGCCCGACGTTGATCCGCATCTCCGGTCCGCTGATCGAGAACCAGATCCAGGCATACGTCGTGCGCAACTTCTTCGAGGACGATGGTTTCTATCCCATTTTCCAAAAAGACGACGTGACACTGCTAAAGGCAATCGAGATCCTGGAGAAAGGCGAATCCTATCCCCTCATGAACCAAGCGAAAGAAACACATGGAAACTTACGGAGCGAAGCGGGCCCTGCGCGCCGATATGGCCTCTCGAAAGAAATCATATTCGAGGACTATCTTGTCGGGGCTCTCGGATAGCGTGATCCAGCGAATAGAAAAAGACGACCTTTTCCGCTCGGCGGGAAAGGTCGCCCTTTATCATGCCTTGCCCGACGAGCCGCGGACTTTGCCCCTCATCGAGCGTTGGTATCGGGAAAAGACGATCTATCTCCCCGTGGTCGAAGGCGATGACCTCCGTTTCCTCCCCTATACGGGAAGCCAGGCGGTCCAGCGGGGCGCCTATCAAATATGGGAACCCATCGACCAAGGTGAAGAAGCGGACCTCACGGCGATCGGCCTGATCCTCGTGCCAGGCGTCGCGTTCGACCGGCAGGGGAACCGGATGGGCCGCGGAAAAGGCTATTATGACCGTGCGCTACGTCTGGTGAAAGCGCCAAAAATCGGGGTCTGTTTCCATTTCCAGCTCCTCGACCAAATCCCGACCGAGCCTTTCGACATCCCGATGGACCGCGTCATCACCGATCGGGAAACCCTCATCCTATAAAGCTAGCGCAACACGATCCGATCGATCACCGAGGCCTTCGCGTAGTCATTCAAGCTCTTGACCAGCCGATCTTGGCAATAACTCAACTCGTTGCGCAACACGGACGAGGTCAGGGATACGAACAAGACCCGATCGCGGACATAAACTTGCCGCGTATATTGGGCGATCGACGGTCCAAGCACCTCGTTCCAAGCTCGTTGGACTCGAATTTGCAAAATCTTCTGCCGCAACTCCCGGTTTTCCTCAAAGAAATCCCGAAGCACCTCTCCTATCGTCTGCGCATTTTTCCTTAACATAATTCCTTATTAAACCATCAATCGCGCCTCACCCCGCTCAACCTCAAACAAAACCCGCTCGTCCGCGACGGCCGACAAGATCTCATCCAAATACTTCCGGTTCGTATCCGTGATGAAGATCTGCCCAAACTCCTCCTGGCGAACCAGCGAGATGATCCGGGCGACACGCTCGGCGTCCAGCTTATCGAATATATCATCCAGCAACAAGAGGGGAGCCGTCCCGCTTTTGGCCTTCAAGAACGCGAACTGCGCCAGCTTCAAGGCGATCAGGAAACTCTTGTTCTGCCCCTGCGAACCGATCCGGCGGATCAAGAAATCCTCCAACTTCATCTCCAACTCATCCTTATGGATTCCCATGGTCGTATAGCCTACCACCCGGTCACGCTCCCGGCCACGCGCCAACAAGTCCCGTAAATCCGCCTCATCCAGCTGGGAGACATAGCGCAAACGAATCTCCTCCGAAGAACCGGCGATCGCTTGATAATAACGATTGAAAATCGGGGTGAACTCCTCGATCATCCGTCGCCGCCCCTCATAGACCACCCGGCCGAAATCCGTCAGCCGCTGGTCTAAAACCTCCAAAAAAGCGGGCTGGAAATCCGGCGCCTTCAACAAGGCGTTGCGCTGGACCAATACCTTATTATATTGGATCAAGGCCTGGAGATAGGTCTTATCTTGTTGGGAAATGATCAAGTCCATGAAACGACGGCGCTCCTCACTCCCACCTTGAATCAAGATCGAGTCGAGAGGCGAGACCATGACGAGCGGCAAAAGGCCAATATGATCCGACAAACGCTCATACTCCTTCTTATTGCGCCGGAACACTTTCTTCTGCCCACGGCGCAAGGCGCAAAAGATCTCCTCCTCGCGCCCCTCATATGCGTAGTCGCCTTGAACGACACACACGTTTTGTTCCCATGAAATCACTTGGGTATCTGGCGTATTCAAATAGCTCCGGCAAAACGACAAATAATAGACCGCGTCCAAGAGATTCGTTTTCCCCATGCCGTTATTGCCCAGGAAACAATTCAACTTGGGCGAGAAAGCGAGTTCCGCCTGACGTATATTCTTATAATTGAGAATGGAAAGTTTGTTCAATATCATCCTTGACCCAAATTTTTCGAAGCCCTGGCCTCAAACCAGCGGACCAACGGCGCGAAATTAAAAAATATACCTCTAACCAATGGATTATATCACCAAAAAAACTAATTTTGCAGCTTGAATTCAAAAGACGCTTTTTTCGCGTTTAAAATCAACGAAATAATTAATAAAACAACGATAACGAATTATGGTTACAAAAGAAAAGAACACCAAGAAGCAAGGAACGGAAGTAGAAGAAATCGTTTCCAAATCGGAACTGTTCATTGAGAATCATTCGAAAAAAATAATCTACGCGATCATCGCGGTCGCGGTCATCGCCGGCGCCATCCTGGGCGTTAGACACGGCTACATGATCCCCCAAGAGGAAAAAGCGGCAGCGGCCATGTTCAAGGGCGAGCAATACTTCGCGAGAGACTCCTTCGCGTTGGCGCTCAACGGCAACAACGCCGACTACATCGGATTTGAGGCGATCATCGACCAATACGGAAGCACCCAATCGGGGAACTTGGCGAAAGCCTACGCGGGCATTTGCCACTTCAAGCTGGGCGACAACCAAAAAGCGATGGACTACCTGAAATCATTCGACCCAAAAGACGACATGATCTCTCCCGCGATGATCGGCTTGATCGGCGACTGCTACGTCAACATGGGTAACACCCAAGAAGGCATCAGCTATTTCGAGAAGGCGGCCAACGAGGCCAACAACGACGTGGTCAGCCCGTTCTTCTTAAAGAAAGCCGGCCGCGCTTACGAAAGCCTGCAGCAATATGACAAGGCGGTAGCGGCTTACACCACCATCAAGACAAAATACCAAACGTCGATGGAAGCGTCGGATATCGACAAATTCATCGCCCGCGCGGCCAACAAGGCGAAATAATCAATACTTTTCATTTTTACACGTTTTTAATTTAACATGAAAGGATGTCCCAATCACTAAGATCAGGCATCCTTTCTTTATTCATATCAGCACTCATATCATGGCAACAGCTTATCAGAACTTATCCGACTACGACTTCAACAGTGTACCCGACGCGTCGGACATGAACATCGGCATCGTCGTCGCGGAATGGAACAGGAACATCACGGAAAAATTGCTGGAAGGCGCTTGCGCGACCTTGGAAAAGCATGGCGTCAAGAGCGAGAACATCATCGTCAAACGCGTGCCGGGCAGCTTTGAGCTGACTTTTGGCGCGAAAAGATTGGCCGAGAGCAAGGATCTGGACGCGGTGATCGTCTTGGGATGCGTCGTGCAAGGCGATACGCCCCATTTCGATTACGTCTGCTCAAGTGTCACGCAAGGGATCACGGAGTTGAACTTGATGTATGACATTCCTTTCATTTTCGGCTTGTTAACCACCAACAACATGGAGCAAGCCTACGACCGGGCGGGAGGCCGTTATGGCAATAAAGGGGATGAAGCCGCCGTTACCGCCATTAAAATGGCAAATTTTTCTAGGTAATCTCTTGCGGATTCAAAAATAAGGCGTATCTTTGCAGCGCAATTCAGAAAAGGGGGCAGTTACCAGAGTGGCCAAATGGGGCAGACTGTAAATCTGCTGGCTCTTGCCTTCGGTGGTTCGAATCCATCACTGCCCACATGAATGCTTCGCGGAAGTAGCTCAGTCGATAGAGCATTAGCCTTCCAAGCTGAGGGTCGCGGGTTTGAGTCCCGTCTTCCGCTCAAACTGAAAATCAGGCGATTACCCATTAGGGTGGTCGCCTTTTTTAATGAATTAACGATAAATATATACCGCTTTTATGGGCTATTGTACGCTATTCCCTATCTTTGTTGACGCGAATCTGACGCGAATGACGCGAACGAAAACTGAAGGATATGGCTAACGAGAAGATAATATTGGACAAGAGACGGGCGAAGGCCGACGGGTCTTTTCCGGTTAAGATCTATTTGCGGCACCGCCGTGAGATCATGCTCGCGACAGGTATCGACGCGAGGGATGAGAATTTCGTGAACGGGTCTCTTGCAAGGGGAGAGAGGGATTACAAGTCGAAAAACTCACGGCTGTCGATGCTGCTCTCTTCCGTCGTGCGGGAAATGGTATCGCTGGAGGCTTCCGGAGCGTTATCCGGCATGGACGACAAGGCGCTGAAGAAACGTCTTTCACTCATTATCGACGGATCGGGCGAGATGGAAGAAAAAAGGAATTTCTTGACTTACCTTGACGAGTTCGTGTCGCTAAAGACAAACAAGGGGACTATCGCGTGCTACACGACAACAAGGAACAAGTTGCTTGAGTTCGATCCAGATTGCGATTTCGAGACGATGGACCGGAAATGGATCGCCTCTTTCGAGAAATGGATGGCCTCAAACATGAAAATAAACGCCTACTCGATACATCTCCGCAACATAAGGGCGGTTTTCAACTACGCGATCGATGAGGGGTATACGAATCTTTACCCATTCAGGAAATACCGGATTAAAAAAGAAGAGACACGGAAAAGGTCGCTTTCGGTTGAGCAACTGAGGAGGCTTCTCGATTTCCCTTGCGAGGAATATCAAGTAAAATACAGGGACATGTTCCTTCTCGATTTCCTGCTTATTGGTATGAATATCGGAAACCTGCTCACGCTCAAAAGGGAGAATCTCGTGAACGGGCGACTGGAGTATTATCGTAACAAGACGAACAAGCTAATATCGGTCAAGGTTGAACCGGAGGCGATGGCCATTATCGAGCGGTACGCAGGGAGGGATTACCTACTAGACGTGATGGACACGTATTCGGATTACAGGTATTTCGTGAAAAGGATGAACAATGCGTTGAAGGATATTGGGGAGACGACCCGATCCGGTCTGGGCGGGAAGAAGTCAAGGAAACCGCTTTTCCCAGACATATCGTCTTATTGGGCCCGTCACACGTGGGCCACGTTGGCCGCGGAGCTGGACATCCCCAAGGAGACCATATCGGCCGCCCTCAGCCACAGCGAGGGCGACACGACAAGTATCTATATCCGTTTCAACTACAAAAAGGTTGACGAGGCGAACAGGAAAGTGATAGATTACGTCTTTAAGTGAAATCACTTCTTGTTAATCACCACGTTTTCACCTTGCGCCATTTCCTCTTCCTTGATAGTCATCTCAAGATTCGTGTTTATGTTCGTGTCGGTGGTGGGATCTTCCCCCAGGTTAATGGTGACGGTCGTCAACTCGTTCCGGACGAACTCTATTACCCGGTTGGAGATGGGGACAACCGTCCCGTCTCCTTTCGTCCACGTGATACTTACCTCAAGATCCTCTTGGTAGCCGTCGTAGAGCCATCCATTCCCATAATCATTCTTGAACGTAAAAATATCTTCCACCTCGGTTTCAGGATAATTTATCGTCATCGTAGGGGCTTCTGGTATCTGTATGGTCATTCTGCCTTCCATGAATCCTTTCGCGACGAATTTAGCCCCAAAACATACACGCTTCATGTCGATCGAAGCGGATTTGTTCTCGGATGGGGTGAACCCGGATAATTCCCCATAATACCGGGAAATGTTAGGACGATAATATGTACTGATACTGTTACCGCTACTATATAAAAAGGTTGCGCCAGAATTTAAATAACCCATTTCTGAATCACTAGAGTATATAAACATATTTTCCAATCGCGAATATTTTGCCGCACCTATTTCAAATGGATGAGAAAATCCTTTATCAGTATGATATATACGATCCTTGCCATCTTCCACCATCGACGCTACGAACTTGTATTGGTATCCCCCAATCAGCTTCACCTTCATGTCCGACGTGTTGTCAAACAAGCCGTAAGCGTAAGGGGCGTATTCCGAATCTCCGGATTCCTTTGAATATACCTGCACGCCGTACAAATCGTTCGTACCGGCCTTTGTGAGCGGCGAATGGGATATTTCTATCTCGCCACTGAACCCAATGCTCACCAAGTACTCTTTACCCACTACGCTCTCATCGACAAGCGCGTCCTCTTCCGTGCAACTCGCGAGGGCGAACAACGCCAACGCAAAAAGTAGAATCTTTTTCATTTCCTTATTTTTATTTATTAATGAAATCATATTATGCTCATTTGCCTAATGCAGACCATAACACGTGCCATCGCTGTAATATTTTCTTTTTTTACGTCTTTGGGATCGTGCTCCTTATTGTAGGATACTAAGTTTATATACTCATTCCCTTTATCTGATTTTTTCACATATTTCACGACTACAGATATATCCGTATCATATTCCAATTGTAATATGTATATTTCACCCCATTGTACGGATTCTATATTATGCACCTCTTTATAGGCTATAATGTCTCCGGATTTCAGTAACGGATACATTGAGTCACCTATCACCTTGACCGCCCCGTCGCACCTGGGCATGTTCGGAATAGAGATTTTGCCAAGGAACGCCTTAATCTTGTCGCCATCTTCAGAGAACAATTTGCTCAATCCGGCTGAAACGTCTATATCGTACAAATTGAATTCTGACAATGGAAGGATTTTCTCCGGCGCCTTTGGATTGGATATCGGTATTATTATCCCTCCTTGGGAAGTAGCTCTCTCTTCCTCGTCGCTGCCCATAGGAGTCGTTCGCTCCATTGATAGCTCCTCGTAATATTCCCTCGCGTTCTCTATCGATTCTGGTTCTGGCACATCCTCCACCTCGGGTTTCATGGTATATCTTTTGATATTAAGGCCATCCACTTCATATTCATCATTCCAAGAGGTATCTATTTTCCAATATTTCAGTGGGCTTACGGCAATTGTCCCAAGATTGGATGACATGAACCCAACCAGTTTTCTATTGATCCCTATTTTCTCTAATTTATCTATCATGCTTTCCGCATCAATACCAACATATACGTTTTTAATGCAATCAAGATCTATAGGTATACTTTTCTGGATCTTGGACACGATCCTGTATTCGTTTTCCGATTCCCAATCCGATTCTTTATAATGTATCTTTTCCTCATCCGGCAACAATTTCAATTCATCAGCATCTTTATATTTGACGAAAAAAGAATCCGTCCCGGATTCAAATTTCCTCTTAAGGGTATCCAAGCGGAAAGCGATGCAAACGCCTTTGTGCGTACTCCCGTATTGCGCCCACATCCGAGATTTCAGATACGCTTTATCCCCTGCGCAGAAACTACAGCGATAATAATCACCCCCCGTATTCCGCTCCCACATATCATTGCTATCCCTTGTTGGCGACAGGAGAAGCTCTCTTGAGCCCATAATTCCGAAAAGCCCTTTCAAGGATGTATAATGATATACTATAACCGGCTCTTCGCAATTCTCATATTTAAACATTTTACCTTTTCCTCTCAGCAACCATTCCGCAGAAACATACGCATAGGCGTTAAGTATAGCTGATACAACCTTTGAAGATGGTTCAGTTCCCCTCGCAAACATGGATGATATGACAGATTGCGTCACACCTATCGTTTTCGCAAATTGATTATCAGAAACGCCAAGTTTTGCAATCAACAACCTAATTCTTTCGTTTACAGATGATTTCATGGAACAAATTTTTACATATAGTTAAATAACGTAAATGCGTTAATTATTTTCTCTATAATATTTGTTTGTTATCGCATTTGCGATATATCTTTGCGCCGTAATCGATAGCGAATCCGTTTTCGAAACGAAAATGAAAACGGCAGTTCGCAAAGGTAATAAATATAAAAAGGAATTATGGTAAATAAACCAAGAATATTGTATGAAAGAGGAACGGTCGCCAAACTGGCCAAACGCTTTGGCGTAACGGAGCCGACCGTAAGGCTGGCGCTCCGGTTCGTGACCGAGGGCGAGCAACCTGACCTGATCCGGCAGGTAGCCCTAAAAGAGTATGGGTGCGTACTTCAAAGGAAACCCATAATTATAAAGAAAGAGGAGGAGAGCCATGGCTAGGACGGTTGGTAAAGTCCAGCCTATCGAGAAGGCTTGGCTGAACAAGGATGAGGCGAAAAACTACCTCGGGTGTTCAGATGACTTCCTGAAGACGCTGAGGGATGGCGCAGAAATCTCCTTCGCCCGTTTCGGGAAGATGATCTGGTACGACCTTAAGAGTATCGAGAGGTTCCTGGCGAGGAACAGGGTCGTATAAAAGAACAAGCCCCCGTAGCTCAGTGGTTAGAGCGCCTGACTCATAATCAGGTGGCCGGTGGTTCAAGCCCATCCGGGGGCACGATAGATCTTTGACGTATTGCGAAACCTAGGCTTCGGACTAGCGATTGACATGAATAAAGGCGATGAGCGCTTTGGGCGCGATGAGGTCGCCAAGGGTGTCATGAACGAGAACGCTTCGCCCCCGGTTGCGGGTATCCTTGGGGTGGTTGGTAAACAAAATCCCGGCGGAAG
>CASFXH010000020.1 GCA_949298575.1 uncultured Parabacteroides sp. | reverse complement strand
GCGCGACGGCCGTTCCAGCCGCTGGAACACCCATTTCACGTGCGCGACGGCCGTTCCAGCCGCTGGAACACCCATTTCACACGCGCGGCGGCAATGGCATTTTCAACAAACCTCCCCTCATGGAAAGGAAACCGCCGCGGTGTCACGATTCGCGTAATAATCATTGATGTAACGGATCGCCCGCTCGATGATCGTATCGAGGCCACGCTCCTCGTCCTCGGCTGTCATAGAAACGGGAATATCCGGAGAAATGCCGAACTCGGTCGGCCGCTTGTCGGGGTCGAGCATGGGAGAGGCGGAGAAGCGGATGCTCCACCCGTTCGGCAGCTCGGAAGTAAAGGGGAGGCCGCTTCCACCCCCCGTCCGGTCGCCCATCGTGACCACGAAGGGGAGTTCGCGCATCCGCTGCGTAAAATCGTTGGCCGCGCTGTAGCATTGGCGATTCGTAAGCAAAACGACGGGACGTAGCCAACGGGTCCGTTCGGAAGGCTCGACGTAGACGGGAGTAGGCTCCGAAAAGTCGTCGTGGCCCGGGCCGGTCTTGTGTTGAATGTAGCCCGTCAAGGTCTTCCGCTCCGCGAACCGGGCGGCTATGCGCTCGCTGTTGCTCAAGAGGCCGCCCCCGTTATCCCGTATGTCGAGAATCAACCCCAAACAATCCTTGAAAGAAAGGAGCGCGTAATCAAGCGCGTTCTCGGAGGCCGAGGAGGAAAAACTTCCGTAATAGAGATAGCCCACTCGCCCCTCGTCGAGCGTAGTGTACTCCAAGCCGCCGGCGATGGCGTAATCCCGTCCGAGGTAATTCTCTTGGATATCCGCGTCGAAATTGTCCGGATAGTCGAGATACCAATCCCAATAACGGGAGGTATTGAAAGAAGAGCTCAAATTGACATGTCCATCCCGCAATTCGTTAGCCATCGAAGCCAAGGTGTCGAAGAGCGCCACTTGCGACATGGTGTCCGTGATTAGCGGCTCGTAACGCCTGTATACCTCGTCCCAATCAATATTCTTGTAAGAGAAAAAACAGTAATTCTCGTCGAGAATTTTCCAAAGCGCCTCGAAGTTGGCCCTCGGCGACGGCTCGTAATCGTCCGCTTTCTCGCAGCTGCCACTCAGGAAGGCGAGAAGAAGGAGCAGGATGGGGATGTGTTTGCTCATCTTTTTGCTTAATAATAGGCGCTCCGGAAACGAAGCCGTTCCCGCTCGCCCCGCTTCCCGCCCCACGAGAAAAATTCCCGCACGAAGCCCAGCATGAACGAGCGGGAAACGATGTGCGCCCGTATCCCGTTCATGTCCGTGTGGTAGGCCTGATGGTGGAAGGCCAGGCGGATCGTAAAGCGGCGGAAGGGAAAGTCGGCGGTCAGGTAGTTCCGGATCGCGAACTTGTTATGAAATGAATTAAAGTGAACGATCCCGCCCGCGTTCGCCAAATCAAAAGCCTCATAATAAGACTGCCCGTATTTGGGGGCGAAACACAGGCCGGAAAAGGGCAGATCGACTTGATAGCGGAGAGTGATCGGATAATTTTTCAATTGAAGCTCATAAAGCAATATCGCGGACAGGTTCAAGTCCAGATCCGCCTTTACCGAGACGGGGTTGTTCCCGTTGTTGACATTATAGATCATGCCCACCAACCCCCTCGCTCCCCCGCCGGCCAAGAGGCGCAAGCGAGGCAAGGGCTCGAAGCGGTAGTGATAATTCAGCGCGTATTCCCCGGCCAACTCCATCTCCGATTTGGTCTCGGCGCCATTGAAAGCTCGGGCGAACTCTGCCCGGAACCACTGTTGCCGGGAAATTCGCCCCTCCAGCAAGCCCGTCAATTTCATCCGCTCGTTGGCCACACTCAAGCCCCAGCCTCCGTAACGGGCCTCGATACCGGGCGTAAGGTAGGTGTCCATCAGATTGTAGCTGCCGGCACCGATGGAAGTGGCTTCGGTGATCGCCAAGGGAAGATCATCGTCAGATTGGGCCACAAGACTCGCCGGAAGGAGCGCGAGAAAAAAGAAAAAGAGAAAGGCCCTCGTCATCATGTTTCTTCCTCAGGATTAAAGAGGGACATTTGGCCCGTGATCTCGTCGAGGATATCGCGAGGGTTTTCGGAAGGCTCGTTCGACTCGTCGGCAGGTGATTCCTCGGATTCGGGCATAGGCTCTTCCTCGAAACGAAGAGGCTCCAGCTCGTTGAAGGAAGCGATCTGGTAAGTCGAAACCCGTTTCCCGCGAGCCTTGAAGCTCCGGACAACCGTGAATTCTGTCGCGTCGATCACCAAGGGGTCTCGGAAGGCGTCACCTCCCCCGAAGACGACCTCGATTCTCGGATAGACCTCGTCCGTCAACAGTTCCAATCGATTTTTCGGGTTATCGCCAAGGAAAGATTGCTTGCGGACGGTCGCCTCCATCGCGAAACGCTTCAGGTAATAACTCTTCTGCTCCGCGTCGTAGATCACGGCGGTCCAGATCTTCCCGGGGGCATATTTCTCAATGATCCGGATAGCGGGAGGATAATGATTGCTGAGATCAAAATTGGTCGCGTAAAATTCCCCATCTTCCAAGACCACTAAAATCTGGTCGGCGCTGTGGAACTCACCCAGTTCCTCGCCTCGCCCATCGGTGTTCAACTTCAAGACATCCTTATCAAACCAAACACGAAGGCCACCCAGCGTGGACGAGCCCCGTTGCTTGAGCGAGATCTTATGCACCTCCGCCTTCGTCAATATATTGCCCATCGAGCCTCGGCCCTTGATCGCGATATCACTGAAGTTTTTCTCGAAAACGAGGAGCTTCTGTCGGGCCCGGGGTTTGAGGATAACCTTGATCGTCTCCGCCTCACCGTTGGGATTAGCGCTGAAATACAAGACACGCGATCCTTCGGCGCCCTTCGTCAAGTCGTATTCCTTGTCTCTCGTCACGCCCGTGACGGCGAAGCGCTTGATGTAGTTCCAACCGGCTTTCCCATCGCGGTAAACCACATTGTAGATTGTCCGGAGATCGTTTTTCTTGAAGACATTCACGTGGATGATGTCTTTCCCCACGAAAATCTTCTCGGCGATCTTAATCACCTTGTATGTTCCATTGCGGTAAAAAAGGATCACGTCGTCAATATCAGAGCAATTACAGATGTATTCGTCTTTCTTCAATCCATAGCCGATAAATCCCTCCTGCCGGTTGATGTAGAGCTTCTCGTTGGCCTCGGCCACTTTCGTCGCCTCGATCGTATCGAAATTACGAATCTGGGTCAAGCGGGGATAACGGGCCCCGTATTTCTCTTTCAGCGAGCCATACCATGCGATCGTATAGTCCACCAAGTGGGCCAAATGATCGTTGACGCGAGCGATCTCTTCCCTCAAGCGGGCGATGTACTCGTCGCATTTCTCGCTATTGAATTTCAGGATCCGCCCCATCTTGATTTCCAAGAGTTTCAAGATATCGTCGCGGGTCACCTCCCGGATCAGGGCGGGTTTGAAAGGTTCCAGCCGGCTGTCCACATGAGCGATAGCGACGTCGATCGTTTCCGCTTCCTCAAAAGGCTTGTCTTTGTATATGCGCTCTTCGATAAAAATCTTTTCCAGCGAGGCGGCGAAAAGGGCTTCTTCTTGTTCACGCTTCTGGATCTCCAATTCCTCGCGTAGGAGCCCCATCGTACGATCGGCAGAATGGCGCAAGACATCGCTCACGGTAAGGAAGCAGGGCTTATCGTCCTTGATGACGCAACAATTGGGAGATAAACTGATCTCGCAATCCGTAAAAGCGTAAAGCGCGTCGATCGTCTTGTCGGACGAAACACCCGGAGCCAGGTGCACGAGGATCTCCACGCGCTCTGCCGTATTGTCATCTATTTTCTTAATCTTGATTTTACCCTTCTCGTTGGCCTTCAAAATGGAATCGATAACAGCCGAAGTTGTCTTCCCATAAGGTAGCTCGGATATTACGAGCGTCTTGTTGTCCACCTTCCCTACCTTGGCGCGGACTTTCACGGATCCTCCCCGCTCGCCATCGTTGTAGCGGGAGACATCGATCGAACCACCCGTCTGGAAATCGGGATAGAGCGCAAAGGACTCGCCTCGCAAATAAGCGATGGCGGCATCACACAACTCGTTGAAATTATGAGGCAAGATCTTGGAGGACAGTCCTACGGCAATTCCCTCCACGCCTTGGGCCAGGAGGAGGGGAAATTTGACAGGAAGCGTCACCGGCTCGCGATTCCGCCCATCGTAGGAAAGTTGCCACAAGGTGGTCTTGGGGTTAAAGACGGTCTCCAAAGCGAATTTCGAAAGCCGAGCCTCGATATAGCGGGGAGCCGCGGCGCTGTCGCCCGTGAGGATGTTGCCCCAGTTTCCTTGACAATCGATCAGCAGGTCTTTTTGTCCCAGCTGAACGAGGGCGTCGCCGATCGAGGCGTCGCCATGTGGGTGGAATTGCATCGTGTGCCCCACGATGTTCGCCACCTTATTATACCGCCCGTCCTCCAACCGTCTCATGGAGTGCAGGATGCGACGCTGAACGGGTTTCAAGCCGTCGTTGATATGCGGCACGGCCCGCTCCAGGATCACGTATGACGCGTAATCCAGGAACCAATTTTGGTACATGCCCGAAAGGTGATAGACTATGTGACCGTCATTCTTGTCGGGAATCTTATAGTGCGCGTGCTCGCTCGTCTCGTCGTCGGGTATATTCGTCATATTTATTGCTCAATCTTTTGTTTTCGGGCGTAAATTTAAAGAAAAAAACGGAAACGCGCTACAGCTCCGGCAGGACACGCTCCAACCCAATGCCTCGCGAGCCCTTGAGCAAGATGGTGTAACCCGTTAGCGCATCACGCCGAAGGGCTTCCGCCAAAGCCTCCTCATCCTCGTAGCACGGGTAGCCCTCCGCCACCCGCGAAAATTCCTTTCCACAAAGATAAACCCGATCGTAATGTCCCGTGTCGACCAGTCGGACAATCGCCCGGTGCGCCTCCTCACTGGCCTCGCCCAACTCGAGCATGTCGCCCAATATAACAGCTTTCTTCTCCTCCGGTAGCACAGCGAAATTTTCCAGCGCCGCCCGCATGCTAGTAGGGTTCGCGTTGTAGGCGTCGGCAATGACTTGGTTCCGGTCGGTCCGCATGAATTGCGAACGGTTATTCCTGGGAACATACTCTTCGATGGCCTTGTTGATTCGCCAGATCTCGATCCCGAATCGGAGTCCCACGGAAATCGCCGCCAAAACATTATCCAGATTATAGGTCCCAACCAATCGCGTTTGCACCGTATACCAATCACTCCAATAACGCCATTCAAGCTTCAAAAACGGGTTGGCCATCACCACTCGCCCAATGATGGCGGCCCCTTCCGCCTCGCCATAAGTCATACGCCGTAGCCCCGTAGACATCTGCCAAAGCCGCTCGTCGTTGGCATGCAGGAAAATCTCCCCTCCGTTCTCGCGAATATAATCGTATAGCTCGCCCTTCGTCTTGGCGACGTTTTCCAAAGAACCAAAGCCAGCCAAATGGGCCAGACCAATGTTGGTGATCAACGCGAAGTCGGGTTGCGCGATGCAAACCAGCTCACGGATATCCCCCGGATGGCTCGCCCCCATCTCAATGATCGCGACCTCATGTTCCTCGCGCATCCGTAAAAGAGTCAAGGGAACGCCAATGGCGTTGTTCAAATTTCCCTCGGTAGCAAGGACGTTGAACGATTGCCCTAGCACCGCCGCGCAAAGTTCCTTGGTCGTGGTCTTGCCATTCGTCCCCGTGATGGCGAGGACAGGCTTGGCAAGCGTCCGCCGATGCAGCATGGCCAAGTCCTGAAGTGTCAGCCGAGCGTCGTCGACGAGGAATGTCCGCTCTGTCTCGTATCGGGGATCATCGATCACCGCGTAGATGCAGCCATTTCTTAACGCGTCGGCGGCATAGGCGTTACCGTCGAACCGTTCACCTTTCAAGGCGAAAAAGATCGCGTCTTTCGGACAATTCCGGCTATCGGTTGTCACGGTCGGGAAACGCTTATATAGGTCATATAAAGAATGGATGTCTATTTTCATGGAAAATAAATGTTGATGCGCGAAAATAAGGAAAATTTTCCGCCCTATGTGCAGCGCTTTGCCTCAAACTCCTATCTTTGTCTATACATTAGTTAATAACAAATTTTTTACGATATGATGGTCAAACGAATTTTCACCCCAATTCTCGCGCTGGCACTGACATTTTGCGCTTGTAGCGATGACATGGACTATTCCGCGAATGTCGAAGGCACGGATGTCCTGATT
This sequence comes from uncultured Parabacteroides sp., assembly GCA_949298575.1. GTDB lineage: Bacteria > Bacteroidota > Bacteroidia > Bacteroidales > Tannerellaceae > Parabacteroides. Next base: position 39,604 of record CASFXH010000020.1, on the reverse strand, counting down.
GAAGATGGCAAGCCACAAAGCCCCGCATGGCTTGTTAACGCGATGGAAAGCGTGGCGAATCAATATAACTCGCCTGAAGGAAAAGAACCGTTTTACCCGGATGTCTTCCTGCTGACATACGAAGGACGGAATTATATCGCGTTATCCGATTTCCTTTCCTCTTATTCATATGATCAATGCATCTTGTATACAATGGATGGAGAAGAAATTCCGCCTTTCGTGAATGATATCGAGAACGATTTGTATAATCAAATTCGCTTAGACGCAGAAAGTACATGTATCTTTTCTGTTTGGAGAGAAGGTGGTAAAGATGAACTTCCTATTTTATCCGAATAAAAGATAAAATGAGAACCAAATGCTTCATCCCTCTCTTGACCCTATCGCTCCTTATCTCCGCTTGTGATGATGAGCTCAATCTCGTAACGGAGATGGAAGCCGCAGGAATTACGGTCGTCGAGGGCTATATCCAAAGCCCTCAATGGCTTGTCGATGCGATCGACGAAGTGGGTGAACGTTACGCGGTCTCCCCCGCGACGGGCAAGCGCCATCTCCCATGGGTCTACCTTGTCCGCCATAAGGGCGAGACCTACATCGAGCTTGTCGACGGCTTGAATGCCGCTTGGACGCTCAACAACATGTTCTATACCACCTCCGGCATCCGCGTCTGGCCCGAGGAAGACCCGTTGAGCGGCCTCTATTACGACCTGCTGAAGGAAGAAAATAAAACACTGATCTGGGAACAAGACTACTGAAATTCACCCATTTGATTTCACGAATATGAGACTTGACCATTTAGCGATGTACGTAAAAGACTTGGAGGCCGCGCGAACATTCTTCACACGTTATTTCGGCGCGTCTTCCAACGAGATGTACCATAATCCCAAGACCGGATTGCGGACTTACTTCCTTTCGTTCGAAGGCGGTTCAAGACTGGAGATCATGTCGCGCCCCGATGTGATAGATAATGGGAAAAACTTGTTTCACGCGGGTTATATCCATCTTGCTTTCAGCGTCGGAGGGAAAGAACAAGTCGACCAATTAACCAAACAGCTTCAACGCGACGGTTATGCGGTAGTTAGCGGACCACGCGTTACGGGAGACGGCTATTACGAAAGTTGCATTGAGGGCCCCGAAGGGAACCTGATCGAAATCACGGAATAACGAATAAAACTTGAGAACTGAAATCAGATGGACAACGAAAAAGTATATCAGATGCCCTTCGCGAAAGTTTATCCCCTACTGGTGAACAAAGCCGTACGGAAAGGACGCACGCCGGACGAGGTGGATGAACTCACCGCTTGGCTGACCGGCTATGAACCCTCCCAGTTACGGGCGTTCTTGGAACAACCGCTCACGTACGGTGACTTTTTCCGGAACGCCCCTCATCCGAATCCGAACCGGATGAAGATCAAAGGCCTCATCTGCGGAGTGAGGGTGGAAGAAATTCAAGAGCCGTTGATGCGGGAAATCCGTTACTTGGACAAGCTGGTGGATGAATTGGCCAAGGGGAAGCCGATGGAGAAAATCTTACGGGAATAAGCCCCTCCATACCCGTGTTCAAACGCCTGCGCAGCCATCACCCCACGCCTGCGGACGTATAGGCCTACACCTGCGGCGCCGTTGGCCTATGCCTGCGCAGGCGTAAGGCGATGGCTAAGGATGGTTCATTGATTGAGTAGACTTGCTGGTTGAAAGGAAGAAAGGCATCCTTTACCGGGATCGGGAAACCTGAACCGCTAAAATATGAATTGGCGGGCAAATGGTCAAGGCGCATCAACGCCGAACATCGGCTTGTCTATTCCGTAGAGGAAAACCAAATAGAGGTCTACATCTTCTCCATGCGATAATTACATAAAGAAGTAACTAATTTATGGTCTTCAAACCATCGAAAGTAAAGCTTATCTTTTTCCTTTCCAGTTTGCGAAACCTTAGAAGCCAACTCTATGCGGCGGCTTTCTCATCACTCAGGCGCAATACCAAAAGCAAAATGTAATACGAACTTGATTTACGCCCTATAATGCCTATTATAGCCTCCTTATAATCCAATTATAAGCTCCTCACTATTGGATTATAACAACCTTACAATAGGCATTATGAAGAAGAGCCCCTCGCCATTGACGCGGATGGGGATTGGATTTACATGTGAAGGATGAAGGCGTGAAAGCGGGTTTGCATAACTTTTATGGAATAAATAAATACAGCGCGCTCCCTTTAAGGGGTCCGTATATATTTACGTTCCTATATTATTTTAGAAAAACGGCTTCACACCCTTCAATTCCTTCATTTAGGCGAATAATCCTCTCTCTATTTCCCTTATAAATCAAACAAAATCAATCAGATAAAGCTTTACCGGGCGAATGCGGAGAGGGGGCTCCAGATGAAGGATCCGTGAAGGTCAATGAAGGGAAGAAACGGCTCGCAGGCCATTTTCTATTCCCTCGCGATCCATTTAAAATGCCTTGCGAGGGGATGAGGATTTCCTCGCAAGGGAATTAGCAGAAACGATAAACGTAATTGTGCGACCAATCTATACCTACTATATTCTCTGAAAAAGCCTACGTTTGAAATATATCGAATTCACGTTAATGTATAGAAATAGATCTTTTCCTTTCCCCAAAATATGACTAAATCCTTAGTTTGAAATACTTGATTAATCTCACGATTTGAACACCGTAAATCATCTAACACAAAACTATCAACATAGTTTCCATTAGAGATAGAATATCGATCAACAACAACCCGTCGGTCTTCATTTGATCTATATGAAATAACATTTAAATATTCTTTACATACAAAAGCTCCTACATTAGAATTAAAGGTTCTTCCACGGGTATATACATACATATCATTGAACACTGTTATGGATGGCTCAGGGACATTTTCTTTTGTCTTTATAGTCGTTATATAATTCCCTTTAAGGTCAAATAGGAAAATTAGAGATTGAAGATCGCATTTATAAATAATATAATTACCTATCTCACTAAATTCCCCATTGTACAATAGATTATTAATAAATTTTCGAGATTCATCATTTATCTTTTCTTTTCTGATTTCTTTTAAAAGAACAGGCTGTCCTTGAATTACTTTATAAAATGCTGTCTCATTAGCATCTTTTTGATAACCTAACATTAAAAAGCTTTCATCTTGACACTCAAAAATAGAATAAGTGCTTATATTATTCAACACTATTGAATCTGTTGATGAATTGATGAAATCTATAGACTTGATTTTAAATCGATCCACATAGAGACACCGATTATTTCTTATTGAATTAATTAAAAGATAAGAATCCACCTCCCTTTGGACTGTATCTAATATTCCGGTTTCAAAATTCCAAGATATGAAAGATGCCATTTTCCCTTCTTGTGTGTTCAAAATGAACATTGAATCATTTATCAAAAAAGACTTTTGATTTAGATTTCCCTCAAATGGAATAATTTTCTCTTGCTTTAAAAATGAGTTAGGGGATAACTCTCTTTCGAAGACAAATGGTAGATTCCTATTTATATTTCGTTTTTTCAGATAAAGAGAGATCAAAGGAATCAACACGACTAATATTATAATAAGATTATTCTTTTTCTTCATCACAATCAAAATTCAACAAATAAATTAATAAAAGAATCAAAAGTAAATTAATGACTAAGTGACTCCAAAAATCTAAACCATTCATGACACCACCACAACCACAAACTTCATACCTTCCTAACAAAAAGAGCAACACAATATAAAGCGTAAATAAGCACATCATTCCTAATGAAACAAATATTCCTGATCTTTTATTTAACACTAATAGGACTATTGAAGTAAATTCCAATATCACACCGATTAGGGCTATCGCATAAGTAAAGAAACTGTTGAATAGTCCTGTTTTCGCTATATTCAATAAAAAAGAATCAAACATTAATGCTTTATTTGTCAACGTATAGGAGAAAAAAATAATAATAAGAGTAATTAGCGCTGATCTAAATGCTTTCATATGCTTTTATTTCGTAATAATATCAGAGTTTTCAATAATTCTTCCTCCGACAGCACTATTGAATTTCTTTCCAAAGCGGTAGGTGACAGAGAGGGAGAAATTCATCATCTTATTACGGATAGTCGTATGCTGGTCGAACGCATCGCCTTGTGCCAATAGGGCTGTTTGGGTGCTCCAACCACCTAAGTCCATGCAGTAAAGCCCCAATGTCAGACGATCCGACAATAGGTTGGCCTCAATGTTCAAGTTGACGGATGGCCGTGTCCGGACGGTGCCTGTCAGGTCGTAATTGCGGGAGTTGTAGAACAGATCCAAATCAGCCGACAGGAAATCAAGGATTCTAGTTCCAACACCGGCATACGCGAAGAGCGACCAGCCACTGTTTCTCGTGAGTAAAGCCGTCGAACCAGGGGCGGCATAGTCGTTGTAAGACGGGCCGATCCGGGTATTGATATAGAAGTTAAGGGGCAGCGAGGCGCTCCATCCGGCGTTGATACCCGCCACTCTCGCCCGGCCAATGTTGTCGTAACTGTAAATGGTCTGGCCCTCATGGTCGGTCAGAATCTCGCTGATCAATCCGTTGTTGAATCTGTAGTAGGCGTTGAGCGACAGGTTGTGATTGTTGGCGACGCTTTTGCGGAGGCTCAGCGAGAGCTCGTTGTTCTGTTGGGGATCGAGCGCGCTGTTGCCCTGCCGGAGGTACATCGGGTTGAGCCGGTCGATGGCCGGGTTCAGGTAGTCCACGCCGGGCCGGGTGATCTTCCGGGCATACTGGAGGCTGAGGTTGAACCGGTTGGGTAGCCCGTAAGCGAGCGTGGCGACCGGCAGGAGGGTATGATAGCCGGTCGTAGTTGTCCCGACTGTCTGGTGTGTGTAGTCGTAGCCGAGCGCGAGATAGGCCGAGAGGCCAGCGACATTGTAGCTGACGGTGGCGTTGGCCGACTGGATGGCCTGGCTCGCGAGCCGGTCGCCTTGCGATCCGGTGAGATAACGCCGATAGACGCTCTTATAGTCGAGGACCAGTTCCAGCGGGTTGCCCCAGAGGTCGATCTCCTGTTTCTGGAAAAGGATCTCGCCGCTGGCCTCCCGGATTCTCGAGTGGTTGTCGGTCAGCGAGTGGTAGTGGTTGTCGTAGTCGAAATAACGCCCTTTCACCTCGAGGTTGGTCGCCCTGTCGAAATCATGGCGGTAAAGCAGGTTCGCCGTATATTTGCCGAGTTGCTCCAGGGCCTTGTCGTCCACGGGGGCGGTTGTCTCGCCGGTTGTCAGGGTGCCGTCATACCGATGGTCAAAACGATAGTTCATGCTGGTGGCGGAAAGGATCAGGTAGTCCGTCTCCCGGAAGTCGAGCCGGGCGTTCAGGCGTCCGAAGCCCTGCCATCCCCGGATCTGGTCCTGGATGTCTTGCCGCTCGAAGGTTGAGGATGTCCATCGCTCGGTCCGTGTGGAGACATCCTGGTTGTTTTTGGAGAAGGAATAGTAGGTGTTCAGGGTCAGTATCCCGGTCTTGAAGGCGAGCGACGGGGTGAAGCCGTAGATTCCCCGCATGGCGGCTCCTTGTCCAGAGAACTCCGCCTTGATGAAGCGTTCCTTTTTCTTGCGCTTGACGACGTTGATCACGCCGCCGGTCAGCTCGGAGCCGTAGATGGCGGAAGGGTTTTTGATGACCTCGATCCGTTCGATCTCGTCGATGTCGATCCGCTTGAGCGTCTCCTCGTCGGAGGGGATCCCGTCAATATAGATGGCGGCATGTTTGTAACTGTCGATCAGGATACCAGAGGCGCTGACCGAGACATCGGGCAGTCGCCTGAGGGCATTGTCGGCTTTGGCGTGGCGCAGGAAATCCTTCTCGTTGATCCGATAGACGATCTTGTCCACCTTCTGGATGACGTTCTTCTGCGCTGTCACGGTGATGTTGTCAAGGGCAACGATAGTATCGTTCACGACGATTGTATCGCCTTGGAGGAATTGCGCTTTTATGGGAATGGGGAAAAAGCACAAGGAACATAGATATAAATAATGGTGTTTCAATATTCGCATAATGATAACAAATTTATTCCCCATTTCGATAAGTAATGAAATTTACACTTCATATCCATATATGTTTATGCCCCATAGAAGGCTAACACAAAACAGTATTAAAAATAATAAAGACTTCTTCATGGCTCCAATCTTTTTTGTTTCCGCAATATTAGACATCTATCCTCTTAAGCAAATAAAAAAACGATAACAAAAACGATAACAACGTGAAGTGTTACCGTTTTGTTAGCGCTTATCCTATTTGGAATCAGAATTTTTCGATAAGTTGAGGAGGTGGGTGATCTTCTGACTTTGTCAACGTGTCACCCCAATTTATCAGAGCACTTGGAGGCCCTTGAAAACGCTACCGCAAGCGAAAGCCAACGCTTGCGGTAGCGTAAGCCGATGCCTGCGCAAGCGTGGGGCGATGATAGCGCAAGCGTTGGCCTACGGTTGCGGAAGCGTTTTTGAGGATAGTGGGATCAGAATTTTTCGATAAACGCCTTGAGGTCTTCCACCGAGCCTTCCCGGTTGAGAATTTTCTTGCAGATCCGCTTGCGGAGGACGGAGCTGTTGTAGTTGAGGAGGTGGGTGATCTGGTTCGCGCCCAAGCCGATCTTGGTCAGTTGGCAGGCTTTGATCTCGATGTCGGAGAGGTTAGGGGCCAATCGCTTGAGGCGGGTGGTGAATTGGTCGTAGGCCTTGTCGAGGAGTTGCTCGAACGCCTCCCAATCCGCCGAGCAGGGGCGTGGGGCCGGTTTGCTGTGGAAACGTTTGTAGACGTCGGATTCGCGCAACTCGGCGATCGCGGCCTCGCGCCGTTCCTCCTCGTTGCTCAGCAGGGCGTTGTCGGCCTCCAGGCGTTGTTGCTCCAGTTGGAGCTTCCGGATTTCCGGTTGGGCGGCTCGCGCCTCGCTCATTTGGGCGATCTGGTCGCGCAGGATGGCGATCTGGCGCTCGTTGTCCGCGATTTGCCGCCGATCGCGTTGCCGTTGCCATTCGAAGGTCCGCTTCATTTGTTCTTCCCGTTGATGGGCCACCTCGCGGGCTTTTCGCCAGCGCCGGAAGAAGACCACGCAGGCCAGCGCCAAGAGCACACAAAGGAGGACGTAGAAGTAATTCTCCTTTTCTTGTTGGGCGATCCGGACGGCTTGCTCGTTGAGGGCCTGTCGCATTTCCTGGTGCCGGTAGATGGCCTCCACCTTGCGGATGGCCTCGGTTTGGGTTTGGTTGATAATGGAATCGCGAAGGACCTCATACGCCAATTGAAGATCGGCGCTGGCGTGGTAATCTTCGCGGGCATAGGCCAGTCGGGCTAAGTAATAGATGGCGGCCGCCTTGGTCTTTTCATGCGGAAGGCAAGCGTGAAGGTAGAACTCCGCCGAGTCCAGCCGGTTGGTCTCTAAGTAAAATTGGCCCCGGATCAGGTCATAGGATGGATGCCCATCTTCTTTTATCATTTTCCGCAAATAAGCCCCGGCCTCCTCATAGCGGCCAAGATCCGTATATAAGCTGCCCAGCTCGGCGTAGATCGATTGGATCGGCCGGCTTCCCATCCGTTTTTCCGCCAGGCAGTAATAGAAGACAGCGCTGTCCATTTGGCCGGTCACGTGGAAATTCCTCGCCAAGTCGCGGGTCGCGAAGGCCTGCCCGGTGGAATCGTGGACGAGGCCGAAGTGGCGGATCGCCTCCTTTTGGTAGGGGATGGCCCGCTCGTACACGTCCTGGTAGGTGTAGAGCATCCCGATGTGGTTGTTAACGCGGCCCAGCAGGGCATGATCGTCTAGCCTGTCCTCATGTCGCAGAGCCTTCAGGTAGTAGTCTTGCGCCGGGAGGGGGCGGCCCAGCTCCTGGTTGACACGCCCCATGTAATACCACGCCTTGGCCTTGAGCCGCTCGTTGTCGGTCTCCTCGTAATAGTGGGCGGCGATGGCGATGAGCGAGTCGGTCGTGGGCGTGGCGTAGGTCTTGTCTTCCGCCTCCGTGCGGAGCAGGAAGTAGCGGGCCCGGTCGGCTTTCGTGGAGAGCCGGTCCGTGTTAAAAGCCTCGAGCAACCGCAGCGCGCTATCAGGCCGCTCGGGCATGATCGAGTCGATCCCCTTCCATACCGGGGCCAGGCGCTCCCGCCCACCCTGGCAGGCGAACCCCGCCAGAAGCATCGACAAGAATATAAAAAGCCATGAATTTCGCATACGCGAAGGTAAAAATAAATGCATTATTCCTTCTTTCTCCCTAAATTTGTATTCCATTCCAAAAGAAAAGCGATATGAGACAGACACTATTCGTATGCGCCCTCGTGGCGCTTGCCCTGGCGGCCTGCAAGCGGGACGACGCGGGGACACGATCCATGACCACGGCCGAGGAGCCGGAGCGAATGGATACCATTTCCGATTGGGGGAACAATGACAGCAAGTACGGAGAAGAGGACCCGGGTTTTTTCTACGACACGACCATCGGCGCCTACAAGGTTTATTCCGCGGAAGGATTGAGAACGTGGGCGGATATCGTCAACGCCAGCGCGCCCAAGGCCAACTGCGTCCTCACGGCCGACATCGACTTCGAGGGCCGTGCGTGGCTCCCCATCACCGTCCGCTATGAGGGCACGTTCGACGGCGCGGGCCACACCATCCGCAATGTCCTGTCGGACAGCAATTATTTCTTCATCGCCATCGCCGAAAGCGGGGTGGTGTGCGACCTGAAGCTGGAGGATATCGTATTGAATGGCACGTCCTACAACACCGGCCTCATCACGAACGCCAATTTCGGCGAGATCGCGGATTGCGCCGTCGCGCGCAGCAAGGTCGTCGCCTCGGAGAGCAGCACTTACGTGGGTTGCGTCGCCGGGCGGAACTTTGGGACGATCGCCCGTTGCCACGTGGAATGCGAGCTGACGGGCGAATGCTATGTCGGCGGGATCACGGGCTATAACGTCGGCACCATCATCGCGTCTTCTTTCGAGGGAAAAGCGAACGGCGTTTGGTTTGGCGGCATCGCGGCGCTCAACCCGAAAGTCAAGGACACGTATGGCACCATCACCGCTTGCTGGGCGGACGTCGCGGGCGACGGCTACGGGATCGCGAACAAATACCACGGCGGCATCATCTCGTCCTGCTACTGGAGCGGCGTAAGCCTGGGAGATCAAGACCGTAAAATCGTCGGCGCCATGGTGGACGGCACGAAGACCACGTGGCCAAGCGTCGTCGCCCGCATGAACGAAGCCTTGCCCGAGGACTTTGGCTGGCAATGGACTGTCGCGGAAGCGAATAAAAAACCTATTTTGGTGGAGAAAAACCAATCCTAAGCCACCGCGCGCAAGCGCGTACCATTTAAATAGCTCTATTTTGAGATCATGTTCATGAACATACCCTCAAAATAGAGCTATTTTATGCTTATGCGCATGAGCGAATCGACAAAATAGAAGTATTTTTATCCCTTGCTCATGAGCATGACCTTGAAATAGCAATATTTTCATCGTTCGCTCATGCGCATGGCCCCGTAATAACGAAAAGGCGGAAGGAACGCCGAAGCGTTTCTCCCGCCCAGGGAAAAAGACAGGTCTGACTGTCGTTATTTTACCTTGTAGGCCATGAAGGCGTTGCCGTGGCGAAGGTAGAGGACGCCGTCCTTGATGACGGGATGCGCCCAGTGGGGGCCTTCCCCTTTGGTCACGCGGAAGGTGCTCACGACATCGAATTTCGCCGGGTCGGGTTTCACCAGGCCCACGGCGCCGCGGCGCTCGTCGTAGATGTAGAGCATGCCGTCGGCCGCGATGATCGAGCCTTTGCTCCGGCCGCTTCCCCAATCGGTGTCATACTTCGTCTCGCCCGTCTCCCAATCGACCGCGACCCATCGGCCCTGGTTGTTGTTGATCCAGTTCGAGCCGTAGATGGTGCCGTCGACCAAGACGTAGCCCCCGTGGTGGGTGTCGAGATCCGTGTTGCGCCAGACGAGGGAGACGCTGTTCAAGTCGTCGGCCAGCTGGAGCATGACGGAGTTGATGTTGTAGCCTTGGCAGAAGAAGACGCGGCCGTCCTTGAAGAGGGGCGAGTTGGGGGCGATGCCGCCACCCGGCTTGCCGTCGCGGCCCCAGTCGGTGAAGCGCCACTGGATGTGGCCCGTCTCCGGATCCACGCCGATGTAGCTCTGGCCCGTGCCGCCGATGATCTGGCGCTTGCCCTTGTAAGAGATCAGGATGGGGGAAATATAGGCGCCACTGTCGCCCAGCGGTTCCGATTTCCAGATGACGGCCCCGGTCTCCTTGTCGAGGGCCACCATGGTGGTCTGGTCGCCCGAAGGCGTGTAGATCACCTTGTTGTCATAGACGAGGGGGCATTCGGACGTGCCCCAGTTGCCCGTCTTGCGCGCGAAGTCGACGCCGCCGTTGACGCTCCAGACGATCTTCCCGTCGGCCGTGTTCAAGCAGACGATCTCGCCCGAGCCACTGATGACGTAGGCCTTGTCGCCGTCGATGGTCGGCGTGGTGCGGGTTTCGGGGTAAGACTTTTCCCACGGGGTGCCATAGACGACGGAGTAGATCTTCTTGCCGTCGAGCGAGTAGGCGGAGAAGATCTCTTTCGTCTCGTCCTCGTTCATGCCCGTCAGGTAGATCCTGTCGCCGACGATGACGGGGCTGGAATAACCTTTGCCCGCGTCCAACGTCTCCCAGAGCTTTTCGGGTCCCGCGGTGGGCCACTGTTTCAACAATCCCGTCTCGGGATAGATCCCATCATGCGTAGGACCTCGCCAGCCGTTCGGCGATTGCGCCGAGGCTCCCGCCGCCAGCCCCGCGAGGAGGACCGCCAGCGTGTAAACTTTCCAACTGTTCTTTTTCATTGTGCTTGAATTTATTTAGGTTGATAATAAATGAATGTCCATTAAGACCGCTTGATGTCGTAAGCCCGCAGCATCTCGCCGTGGCGGATGTAGAGGACGCCGTCGTGGATCACCGGGTGCGCCCAGTGCGGCCCCGTCCCCTTGTTGACGCGGAACTGGCTTACGATGTCGAGCTTCTCCGGGTTGGGGCGGGCCAGGCCGACCATGCCGCGGCGCTCGTCGTACATGTAGAGCATCCCGTCGGCCGCGACGATCGAGCCTTTGCTGGCGCCACCCGGCCAAGCGGTATCATAAAGCGTCTTGCCCGTTTCCCAATCGACGGCGCACCAGCGCCCTTGGCTGTTCGAGATCCAGTTGGATCCATAAATGACGCCATCCACCAAGACGAAACCGCCGTGATGGGTGTCGAGGTCGTTATTCCGCCAGACCAAGTTCGCTTGAGTCCCGTCGCCGTTAAGTTGTAGCAAGAACGATCCCATGTCGTAGCCGTTGCAGATGAAAACGCAGCCGTCCTTGTAGAGGGGCGTATTGGTGGCGATCGACTCAAAACCTTTCGCGAGATCTTCGGGCGTGCGGCCCCATTCCTTGAACGTCCAGTCGATTTTCCCATTATCCGGGTTAACCCCATAGACGCTCTTTCCCGTCATGCCTATGATCTTGGATGTCCCGTTGTTCGTCACGAGAAGAGGGGAAACGTAGGTGCTGTGTTCCCCAAGGGGTTCCGATTCCCAAATGGTTTCTCCATTATCCTTATTAAGAGCCACGATCGTTGTCTTATTGCCTCCGGGCGAATAGATGATTTTGTTTCCATAGACGAGCGGGCATTCGGACGTTCCCCATTTCCCTGTCATCCGTTGGAATTTTTGCCCCCCATCGACACGCCAGACCTCTTTTCCGTCTGCCGCATTCAAGCAAACGATCTCGCCCGACCCGCTGATGACATAAGCTTTCCCGCCATCGATTGTGGGCGTAGTGCGCGTCTCGGGATAGGTGTCTGTCCAAGGGTTGCCATAGTCCACTTTATAGACGAGCTTCCCGTCAAGCGTGAAGGCGTAGAAGACTTCCTTCGTCTTGTCCTCGTTCATGCCGGTGATGTAGAGGCGGTCGCCGACGATGACCGGGCTGGAGTAGCCTTGCCCGATCTCCATTGTCTCCCACAACATCTTGGGCCCTTCCGCGGGCCATTCTTTCAACAAACCTGTCTCGGGGAAGATCCCGTCGCGGTTCGGACCGTTCCAACCATGTTGCCCTTGCGCGAGCAAACTCCCTGTCGATAGCACTATGGCCAACGAGAGGCCAAACAATCTCATTCCCTTTTTCATCATTCTTCTTCTTTATGTGTTATACATTCATTGATTAATGTGCTCGTGTTTTGATCCGCTCTCACGAACCGTTGATACATCGCCGTCAGCTTGCGGGCCGCGACCTCGTGGCTGTAGCGTTCCCGGGCGAGGGTAAAGGCGTTTTCCCGGCATTGGGCAAGGCGCTCGGGGTCATTGAAGAGCGTCGCTAAAGCCTCGGCCAACCGCTCAGGCGTATTCTCCGGATAGAGCAACCCCGCATTACCGACAATCTCCGGAAACGACCCCGTGGCCGGCTCTACCGCCGGGCATCCATTGGCGAAAGCCTCGCAGAGATACAGCCCCACGCTCTCCTCGAAACGGAGAGGCACCGCGATGACCGTGATTTGGCGATAAAAAGCCGCATGTCGCTCCAACCCATACATCTCTTCCCAGATGACATCCGCCTCGTAAGGCCGCAAAGTCTTTTTAATTCGGTTGATGAAAGGCTTGTCGACGGATGTATAACCACCCCCGATCCGTAATTGGAGCCCCGGGACACGACCGCTCTTCTTCAACAGGACGAACGCGTCGGCCAGGATATCCAGCCCGTCTTCCCGATTCATCCGGTAGAAGAAACCGATCGTCGGGTTCGCGACTCGCTCGTTCGAGAAATAACGCTCCACTTGAACACCCGGATAAATCACCTCCACCTCGTTCAGCTCGGGGAAACGCTTCAAGATCATGTCGCGGTAAAAGTGGCTCGTGGTGACGAAACAGTCTATGTACCGACTGTTCTCCACGATGCCTTTCCATGCCCGCTCGGCGGTCGACTGCTCCAAACGATCGATCCAGACCTCTTCATCTTGCAGGGAACAGACGATGGGAATGTCCATCTGTCGCTTCAATTCCTTGGCGATGCCGATCAGGAGGCTGCTGGACAGGTGGACAATATCCGGCCTTTCCTGATCCCGTATCCAATCGATCATCCGGGTCACCATCTCTTGAAAAGCCTCATCGTTGCCTTGGATCATCGAGAGCGTCAGTCCATCAAGCCCTTCCGAGGTGGTAGTCCCCGCCATCGAGGCGGCTACGTTTAAAAGCCATTTCGATCCCGTCACTCGCTCCAACCATCGGGGCATTCGTTTGCCTCCGAAAAGCCGCTGTGCCGCGTAGAGCGTGGTCGCGGGAAAGAAGAGGGGCGTGTCCGCCTGGAATTCTTCCTGTCCCAAGGGGAGATAAAGCGGCATCACGATAACCTCTTGCCCTTGTTCACGCAAGGCTTTGACCTGCAAGTTGTCGCGGAAGCAATTCCCGCAATAGAATGAATCGCCCGACCCCGGTATGATGAATAGTATTTTCATTTTGCTTTCCTCCTTAACGCTGAATTAATCTCTCGGATGGTCACCCGGTTTACCAATCCCCATACGCACCCTAAGAAAAAGGCCACGACCAGGATTAAGAATACCCAGATCGACCAGCTGACATGGGCAATGTTTCGTCCCGTTCCAATCATCGCGCAAATAACTCCCATCACGATGGCATAATAGGGCACTAGACGATTTTCACGGACCAAAATTGTCCGGATCGTCTTTTCCGGGAAGCCTTGCGTGAAATATAGCTGAATCTCCGTTTGTCTCATTAGCAATTCTTTTCGTATGGTCACGACTAGACAGAACAACCCGACCAGCAGGCCCAGCGAACCAAGCACCATAAAGATGGTCAGATAAGTATCGGTCACCTCGTAGAATTGGGCTAAGCGTTCGCTGGTGGTTGTTACCCGGATACCGTATTCACTCAACGCTTGTGAAAGCAGTGTTCGCGTGTCATCTATCTCGTCCGCTCGTGTTTTGACCAAGAAAAGATCACTTCCGGTCAACTTGGGCCAGATCGATTTGAATAAATCTTGATCGATCAGGATTTGCCCTTGAAAGACGGAATTTTCCAAGATACCGGCCAAGAGGATCCGGACATTCCGACCGGGTTCTATTTGGTAACTTAACGTATCGCCCAATTCCATACCCAGATTCCAAATCAGGACCGTCTCGTCGACTAACGCGGGATATAAATCATCTTTGGGGGATTGAAAGGCTTTCCAACCGTTTTCTTTCCCAAACAAGCTTTCTTTGATTCGAAATCCGGAATTGGCCAATGCGTCAAAATCCATGCCGACCATGGAAGGCTGGGTTACCTTATTCAAGTTCAGGCAGCTCGCTTCTTCCGCCTTATAGCGTAGACCTTGAAGCAACAGGGCATCGTCGGGTAAATCATCCAAAGAGAGTCGATGACGCCCCTCTTGGGTCGTGAGCGAATAGTAAATAGGTACTTGAGTCTCACACCAGAGCGAGAATCCCCCTGTCCCGCTTCCCAACTGAGTGGAATCACCAAACCCTTGCCGATTCAATCCGACAGAAAAAACCGTGAATACGCCTAAAGCCAAAGTCAAGAATGAGATACGAACTTCTTTCCGGCGTGCGAACAAGGTGGCCCAGCGCATGGCAGCGGCATTGAATACCTTTTTTCTCTTTTCCCTTTGAATAATCAACAGGAAATTTCCCCAAATATAGGCAGCAACCAAAGAGAGAACGCCCACTAGGATGAAAGAGATCACGGTACTCCAATAATGCCAAGCGACGATCCAGACCAATAATAACATGAAAGTCGCTCCTATCGCCAATCTACACCAGGTTTTACTTGACCAATTCTTTTTCTCTCTCAATCGATTTCCTGACCGGAATGCCGAGAAAATCAAGTAGCCAAGCAAAGAGCCTAAAATCAATAAGCTGGCGACAAGGCCCACGATCAAGACTTTACCTTGAATGGTTAAGGAAAAGCCTTGCGTGCGGGTGATGCCACTCCAAGCGCCACCCAATAATTCCAGGATCAAATAAGTATAGACAATCGCGAAACCGATACCGATAAGAGTCGCTATGAGCAAGATTGGCGTGACTTCTTTCCACAACATCGCGCTCATTCTTTTCGCGGGGAAACCTAAGGCGTTCATCAATTGCCATTCTGAGCGGCGCTGATAGAACATCTCGGAAAGAGGGGCCAACATCAGGAGCAGGGCGGAAGCGATGATGAAAAAACCTAACGCGAGGAAAAGTTCGCTGAAATCGACACTGTTGGTTGCCGCATAAAGTCCTGTTTCCCGAGGATAAAGAAGATTGACGCCTAACATGGAAGGGCTTAAGCGACTGAGATCAACTGCTTTTTCGAAACGCAAAGCGGTCGCGCTCCCATAAGCGTTTTGCCAGCTATCCTTGATGGACTCATAACTGATCAGGATTTTCGGGGTACTCCGGTATCGTTCCCAATAGGCTTCATCTTCTTCCGTGATCAGGTTCATATTGATTGGCAGATCGCTATCCCAATCCGTACAGCGGGCAACATCGGATAAACCTGGAAAATCAGCACTCAGCAAAGAGTCTTCAACAAAAGTTCGTAAGGGAAGGATCGCACGGACAATATAGCGTCGCTTTTCCTCGTTTAACACCTTGAAATCCGAGGAAACGAAATAAGTGAGATCAATAGAATCACCTACGGAAATACCTAATCGATGAGCGGAATAATCCGATAGGATCGCCTCGTTCGTCTCGAGTTTATTTCCCGCGAAGGTATCCAAAGCGGTAACGAAAGAGTAGGGTATAGCGCCATTCTTACTCGTGATCGCATTGGCCAGATAAGAGAATAACCGATTGGGCGCGTTTTCAGGACGACTAATGGCTTCTACGACTCGCTCCGGAATGAAGACTTGATCGGAAAGCAAAGTTATTCCATCCGCGTAAGGTTGGACTTTTAGCCCGGAATATTGAGGTTCCCAAATAGAAGCGAGATCTTTTTCGTCAATCTTCTGGTTAAATAAGATAACATTTACTTTCCCATCCAAACCGAGCGTATGGGCCAGTTCCTTTCGATTGACAAAAATATTGAAGGGAAGCGTCTGGTCGCTTTTCAGGCTTAAGTTGCCGCCCTCCGAAATAGGCATGATGCCCGCGTGGGTCAAACGTAAGCTAGTCGTGTAGTTCTTGGTCACAAATAAGGAACCAGATGGGATTAACCCGGATGAGGGTAAACGTAACGCGACATCTTCCCCAAGGTTACGGGAAAGTTCTTGGCTTAAAGATTCATTCATTTTCAATTGTCCTTCACGAATGGAATCGTGATCGATTCCCCAGATCGTGACGGGCAAAAGACGGGTTCCCTCGGAAACAAAGCCCTCCACGAAGAGGATACCTTTCGCGTCCGGATCGCTTAACACGGGCTTGTCCAGGATGGTTTCATCCAAAAAAGAATAGCTCGTGAACAAGACCGTCTCCGTATCGCCCAAGCGCTCGTTCACCCGATTGATCAACGTGGTACGAACGGAATCCCCGATGAGCAAGCTACCGACAATCACGGCGACCGCGATCACCGTGGCCAACGCGATAAGCCGGTAATAGCGGGCGTAATGAATAAGATTTCGATATGTCAGTCGCCAATGGTTCATCGCAAATAGCCTTTATCTAAGATTCGAATCGTTTTCGCGTAGGCGGAGATCTCGTCGGAATGGGTGACCATGATAATCGTGGTGCCCATCTTTTGGTTCATGTCCGCGAGTAAGCTAGCGATCAAACGAGCGTTGTCCGCATCCAGCTGGCCAGTCGGCTCGTCGGCCAAAACCAAAAGCGGATTCATCACCAAAGCCCGACAAAGGGCGACACGGCTCGACTCGCCACCGGAAAGATAGGACGGGTAGCGGTCGGCCAAGGTATCGATCCCCGTTAACCGCATCAATTCAAAAGCCCTGTCGATTTGCGCTTTGGAGATCATGCTTTGGTAAGCGAGAGTCGGCAGGAGAATGTTTTCCAAGACGGTATATTGCGCCAAAAGGCGATGGTCTTGGAAAACGAAGCCGATCATTTGGTTCCGGACGCGGGCATCATGGGCCGTATCCTTAAACAAGGTCTCTCCCCCCAGCCGGTATTCGCCACTATCGGGCTTGAGCAGGGCGCCTAAGATGGAAAGCAACGTGGTTTTCCCTGATCCGGAAGCGCCTTTTATCGCGATGAAAGCGCCTTGTTCCACGGCCAGGTCAATTCCCCGTAATACTTCGTTCAAGCGATCCTCGCCATCCCGGAAATGCTTCTTGATTCCTTTCAGTTCGATCATTGCCATAGCTATGCTCCTTTCTCCCCGAAACAGAACAAGGTGCCTCTCGAGGTTAATATGAAAAAGTGATCTTGGATGATGGCGGGCGAGCCAAGGATCTGTTCCCCTGTATCGTATTCCCATAACAGTTCTCCATTTTGGGCGTTAAGAATAGAAACAATACCCGTTTTAGTGCAGACCAAGATCTTATCGTCGCATACGACAGGTGAACTCTCGCCAGTTTGCCCTTTCATGAGGTAACGCCAAGCCTGCTCGCCATCGATCCGGTTGACGGCATACAGGTAGCGATCGCCGGAGAGAGCGTAAAGTTGCTTCGAATCGACCGCCGGCACCGAGACGAACGACCCGTTCTCCTCATCGGACTTCACGAGTTTACGCATATTGACAAAACCCTCATCGACCGATAGTTCAACCTCGTAAATATTTCCCGAATAGTCGCCCACGTAACAATATTGCCCAAAAGAGGCGGGCGAGGCGGGGATATAGGCATCGAGAAGAATGGAATCTTTCAACACGCCAGTCACGCAATCGACAATGCGCAGCCACGAGTCGCATCCCCCGAAAATGACGTGGTTTTTCCATAATGAGACGGCACCATTGATGTAATAGCCCGACTCGAAGCGATTCCGCTCTTTCCCCGTCTCGGCGTCGACGCAATAGAGGTAATTATCATAGCTTCCCACGACAACGGTTCGTTTCCCTTCGAAGTCCGTCACGTTGGGCGAGGCGGAGATCTGTCCTTCGGTCGCGAAGTTCCACAAGGAGTCTTGCTCGGCCAATGAGATCGCCGTCAGATAGCCGTCGATGCGCCCGATGTAGAGCACCGAGTCGTCGATCATGGGCGTCGCTTCGACATTCGTATCCATGTTGAAGCGGAAGACTTCCTGGCTGGTGAGGTCCACGCCATGAATAATCCCCTTCTTGTCGCACCAATACGTCACGCCCGACTGGACGATGGGCGACGAGACGGTACGTGTCGCCGTCTTGTAGCTCCACTTCAGTTCCACCTCGTCGGGCAGTTCCAGCGTAGTATAACCACTCAGCTTCGGGCTACCCCGGAAGAGCGGCCAGCTCATGGCGTCTTGTCCGCCTTTTCCCCCTTGCCCCGCGCAACCCGCCAAAAGGGTCAGCAAGCCAAGGCATCCTATGATTAGTCTTTTCATCTTTCTTTGTTTTATATTTAATGAATAATGCCTGATATTCCTTTCTCGTTTTGATGAAAGCTCTTCATCCGACCTAATGAAAGCTCTTCATCCGACCTAATGAAAGGTCTTCATCTGACCTAATGAAAGCTCTTCATCTGCTCTAGTGAAGGCCTGTCACCAGCTCTAGTGAATCCCCTTCACCTTATCCTTTCAAATAAAGCGCGCCGGTGGGGCATAATTGGGCGATGCTTTCGTTGACGTGCGTCTTGCTTTCGTCGGGGATGAGCACCTCCATGCCGAAGCCCCTGTTCTTGAAAGTAAAGCCATCGTTCGTATTGTAAACGCAAAGGCCGCAGCGGATACATTTAGCCGGTTCGAACCAAAGACGGCCGTTGACATGGATTTTATGACCCGCGGGCTGGTTGGCCGTGGCGTCGTAGCGAGAACGCTTGATGCCCACCTCGGTGGCCCGGGCCCGCAGTTGGCATTTCGTCTTTCCGCCGCAAGCGCAATGCAGGCAGCGAGAAGGCTCTTTCACGTGGGCTTTGAGATAAGCTTTCTCCTCGGGCGTGAAGCGGCCAAGGCGTGAGAGATAGCTTGTCTTGTCAGGGCGCGGATCGTCGTCAGTCAAGCCTGTCGCGGGTTGGGCCTTTTCGGTCACGGTCCGGATGATGGATCGAATCTCGACCCCCTTGTCGACCGTTCCCCTGCGGCAGACTTTCTCGCACGGCGCCTTGCAATCGTCGCATCCTAGAGTAGGAAGGTCGAATGCCTCGGCAAGGACTGAATAAGCTTTCTCCAATTCTCCCTCGTCGTAATAACGGAGCATCCGTTCGATGTCCAGCCCTTTGGGGCAAACCATGACGCACGGCGCCTCGCAATCGGCCCGATGGTCGCTCAGGAGCAATTCCAATGAGAGCGTTTGGACTTTCTTGACCTCCTCGCTTTCCGTGTCGATACGCATCCCTTCGGTTGGCAAGGTCGTGCATGACGGGATGATCTGCCCATTCTGGCAATTCTTGACGGCGCAGACCATGCACGAGGAGATATGTTTCGCTTCCTTGGCGTAGCAGAGAGACGGGACATTGAAGCCCGCCCGGCGAGCCGCTTCCAATAAGGTCTCGCCCTCCAGGGTTTCTATTTCTTTATTGTTAATTATGATTCGCATAGCTGTTCTTTTTATAATCCTTTGTTCGAGGTGGCTTGTTCTTTTAAAGGCACCCGTTTTATCGCGTTATAGCTGCAATCATTAATACAAAGGCCACACAGGACGCATTTGCTGACGTCGATGTGATGAACTTCGTAGGGCGTATAAGGGATGGCTTGTACGGGACAAGACTTCGCGCATTTCGTACAGCCCACACAATCGTCGGTGATGACGAGCTTGACCATCTCCTTGCAGGTACCCGTCCGGCAAATCCCGTTCACGTGATCCTCGTATTCGTTCCGGAAATATTTCAAGGTGGTAAGGACAGGGTTGGGCGCGGTCTTTCCCAATCCGCAAAGAGAGGCTTTCTTGATGTTCAGGGCCAACTCTTCCAGCTTGTCGATATCTGACATGACCGCTTTTCCTGAGCAGATCTTGTTTAACAGATCCAGCATCCGGCGGATCCCAACCCGACAGAAAGTACACTTCCCGCACGATTGATCACACGTGAAACTTAAGAAATAACGGGCCACGTCGACCATACAATCACTTTCGCTCAAAACGACCAAACCTCCCGATCCCATCATGGCGCCCATCTTGTTGAGCGCGTCAAAATCGACCGGAACGTCACATAAACTCGCGGGGATACATCCTCCCGAAGGGCCACCGATCTGGACCGCTTTCAATTTTTGCCCTCCTTCCACACCGCCACCGATATCTTCGATGATTTGGTTCAAGGTGACACCCATGGGCACTTCGACCAAGCCGCCGTGCTTGACTTTTCCCGCCAAGGCGAAAACCTTGGTTCCTTTACTGCCTTCCGTCCCGACTTCACGGTATTTCTGTACGCCATTCCGGATGATGTAAGAGATTTGACTTAACGTTTCCACATTGTTCACCAATGTCGGTTTGCCGTTCAGGCCTGAAATGGCGGGATAAGGAGGGCGCTGCTTCGGGAAGCCTCGTTTCCCTTCAATAGACCCGATCAAGGCGGTCTCCTCACCACAGACAAACGCGCCTGCCCCTTCGAATATCGAGATATCGAAAGAGAAATCCGAGCCCAAGATATGCTCACCAACCAAATGGTGCTCCCGGCAAATCTCGATCGCCTTGCGAATGCGGACGACAGCTAGCGGATATTCGGCACGGATATAAAAGATCCCTTGGTTGGCGCCCACCGCGTAGGCAGCCGTAATCATGCCTTCAATCACCCGGAAAGGATATGACTCGAGCATCATCCGATCCATGAAAGCGCCAGGATCGCCTTCGTCGCCATTGCAGATGACATATTTCTCTTTTTGATTGACTCCAGCGACAATTTCCCATTTTTTCCCGGTCATGAAACCGCCGCCGCCCCGTCCTCGAAGCCCGCTTTCCAAGATGGTTCTTACGACTTCTTGGGGCGTCATTTCACTTAAAGCCTTCTTTAAACCGTCAAAGCCTCCGTGCGAAAGGTAATCGTCAATATTCAAGGGGCCCAAGAAACCATAGCCTTCGGTGGAGATATGCTTTTGCCCCGCCAAGAAACTGTTGATGATGCCCACCCGTTCGTTCTTCGATTTCCAGACCACGTTATCCCAAGTCGTGTCCGTATGGAACGTATCCACGTGGTTGAGGACCATGTTCCGGACACGTTTCAGCAGGCCGGCAGGCTTGAAATGATGATACAGGATTTCTTTGATTTCTTTCGCTTTCACGTTAGGATAGCGAGTGATATTCCCATCGGGCATGACGACATCGATCAAAGGGACTTTATTGCACACGCCGACGCAACCAACTGGTTTGATGTCCACATCAATGCCTAATTCATTGGAGGCCTTTTGCAATTCTTTATAGATGTCGGCGGAACCGCTGGCCATGCAGCAGGAGCCCATCCCTAAGCGGACTTCGCCCAATACCCGGCGTTTCGCTTTTTTCTCTTCTTCCTTCTTCTGGGTTTGGAGAGTCGCCAAGAAATCTTCCACCACCTCGTTGACACGTCCCGGTTGGACATGGCCGTAAATCTTCTCGTCGATTTGGACAACAGGCGCCAAAGTACAACAACCAAGGCAAGCGATTTTCTCGATCGAGAACATCTTGTCGTCGGTCGTGACACTCCCTTCTTTTATTTTCAATTCCCGAACAAACGCGTCATAGACATTCGAGGCGCCTTTCACGTGGCATGCCGTGCCGGTGCAGACCTTGATCAAATGTTTGCCTAAGGGAATATGCCGGAATTGGGAATAGAAAGTCGAGACGCTGATGAGTTGCGCCCGGTCTATTTCCGTTTTCTCATAAACCCGTTTGATCGCCTCGGCGGGCAAATAATTGAATTTCTCCTGCAACGCTTGCAAGAGGGGAATGATCATTTGTCTCGAGGTGCCAACCCGCTCGATGATCTCATCGACTGAGCGAATGAATTGCTCATGGGTCTCTTTCGCTTTTTGGGGATCACATTGACAAGCCATAACCTTACTTTGCCGCTACACAGTAAATACTATTCTCGGAACGAACCACGATTTTCCCATCCGTGAAGGCCGGGGTGGACATCGTGGGTTCTCCTGTCTCAAAAGAATCCAGCAACTGGAAGTCGTTATCCGCTGAGAAAATATGCATTTTCCCATCGTTGCTGAACAAGTAGAGTTTATCGCCGACGATGACGGGAGAGGAATAGAACTCGACATTCAATTCGTGCTCTTTCTTCAGTTCGCCGGTCTTCGCGTCGAAAGAGGCGACGACGCCATAGCTCGTCGCCAGGTAGAGGTTGTCCGCGGTAGCGACAGGGCTGGATACTTCCGGTAAATAATCCGTGCTTTCCCAAAGGACAGAGCCATCCGAACCATTAATCGCCACCAATTTGGAATATTCGCTCGCCCCGAAGACGATGCCATTCGCGCTGCAAGGGCTCGCGCCCACCTCACCAGTCAGGCATTCCACTCGCCACAGTTGTTCGCCATTCATGGGGTTATAGGCCGTGATCGCGGGGTTGCCCATCAAGACCAATTGGGGTTGATTGTTGACCATCGCGATGATCGGGGAGCTCCACGTGATTCTTTCCGGACGGCTCTTGCTCCATTTCTCCGCGCCAGTCGCGATATCTAGCGCGAAAACTTTCGGATCGACTTGGTTATCGTATTGGACGATGACCATACCCTGAAAGAGCAAGAGGGAGGAAGCGTAGCCATAGTGGTTGTCGGGAACACCTACGTTTTTCGACCATAAGAGCTTGCCGCTGGTGTCGGCGCAAATCATGTCGCCCGTCGCGAAGATCGCGCAGACATGGGTCACGTCGGCTACGACAGTCGAGGCGGCCAGGCCCGTGCCATGGGAGGTCTCGGGCATGGTAGTGGGCGATCCTGGAATGTTGGAGGCGGTGACGGTCCAACGTTTCTCTCCCGTATTCAAATCGTAGCAATATAATTCTCTCGCTTGGTCGTCCGCCCCGGAGAAGAAGACGTTATTCCCCACGATGACGGGAGAGTTATGTCCGCTTTTGGGAACAGGTTGTTTCCATAAGATATTGGAACCACCAGCCAGATCCCATTTGACGGGCACGTTCTTGGCGGTGGAAATACCGTTGGAGTTGCTGCCGCGGAATCCTGGAGAAGCCGTGTTGTTGGAAGCCGCCGGGGCAGCTTGCGGGGCTGGCTCCTCTGCCGCGGGCGCGCTTTCAGCCGTGGTCTCGGCCGCTTCTGGAGCGGTGGAAGCCGCCGGAGTGGACGCGGGTTCCGAAGAGGTTGGGGCGGTGGAAGCCGGAGTGGTTTCCGCGGGCGCCGCGGCGTCGGCGGTCAGCTCATTCGCGGAGGCGGCTTCCTCAGGCGCTTGGGTTTCTTTCAATCCGGGAACGCTGAGGAGGGCGAAAACGACCGCGAAGGCCGCCAAGGCGGAAGCGCCACCGATGACGTATCGGCGGGCGTTGGTCTTGACCAGCCAATCGTCTACCGGATCGATTTCCATCTCCGGAATCTCTTTTAAGTCCTTATAGTAATAGCGCAAGCAGACCATGAAGACGATAAACATGCCCAGCAGGATGTAAAGCCCCATCTCCAGGTGATCCATGCGGACGAAATAGGCTTTGCGGGCCAACAGGTCCAATTGCCGGATCTGGTCTTGCAAAGCGGGGATATCGACACCCGCGTCGTTCAATTGCTTTAGGCTCTCCACGACCTCCGTCTGGAGAGGGGTCGCGTCTTTTATTTGGAAATAGTTTGTTATCAACATGATTGATAACGTCACGATGAATATAGCCGATACGATCGCGATATTTCTGAATATTAGTTTTCTCATGATGAATCTATTTAATTGTTTCCGGTTTCTTTTTCGTTTGGGGACAATAGCTGAAACAACGCCCGCAAGCCACGCACGCGGCATGGTCGATCTCATAATGGGGCCTCGTCCGCTTTGTCGATAATTGAATTAATGTCAAGCCGATGACCAGGCCGATGAACGCGCCCGCGATGGTCGAGTAGAACTTGAAGTCGGCCTTGATCGCGTCGCACTTGGCGGCCAACTCGTCGATCGACCGTCCTTGTCCGTAGAACGCTTCCAATTCCAGGTTGAGCACGTCTTGCGGATTTTCTTCTTGCGCCATCACCATCTCGTAAAGGCGAATGTCCTTGTGCGAACGGCTCAAGTCGTCGCTGACCATACGCGTCAAGAGGGCGCCGGCCACGATCAGGAGAGGTAAAACGATCAGGTACATCAAGATTCGCTTGACACCTCGCTGGCGACTCTCTTTGACCTTATTGGAATAAGGCGCTTGAATCGCGTCGACGGGGCAGGCGTTATGGCAAAGCTCGCAGTTGATGCAGGGATAGGTCGTGATCTTGACTTTCCAGATCGAGAACCGCGAGATCAACCCCAGGATCGCGCCATATGGGCAAATGAAGCGGCAGAACGGCCGTCCGGAAAAGACGGAGATGACCAAGAGAATCGCCCCCATCGTGATCATGCCGATGTCGCCACCCATCCGGAAGATCCCGATGAAGGGATCGAGGTGGCAGATGATAAACCGGCTTCTCGTCACCGCGTAAAGCAAGGCGAAGGCCAGGTAGACCCACGGCACGATACCCAGCAAGATGGCGATAGGCCGGGCGATCTTGAAATCTTTCACGTGGACCAAATCTTGCAACGCGCCGAACGGGCATACCCCAGCGCAAAAGACCCGCCCGAAAAAGAACGCGAAAATGATCGGCAAGATAAAGAACGCGAAGACGATCCAAGGGATGCGATAACTGTCGTCGACCAAAGCCAAGGCCACGTTCTGGATGGAGCCGATGCTGCAAACGCATCCCTCGCGAAAGAAGCCAAAGTAGAGCACGGAAATCAGCGAGACCCAAAGGATCGGCTCGCGCGTCCGCCGCTTCACGGCCGCCCACGCCACGATGCTCATCAGCGCCACGAGCGCCACCACGTCGACCACCAGCCAAAGGTCCTCGTTCGGGACGGCGTAGTGGATGTCGGGATATTGATACCCCGACTCGAAGTCGGGCTTCGGGAAACGGTTTTGCGCGAACGCCATGCCCGCCCCCAGGAGCGATATTCCGGATAAGAGTAACTTTCTCATGCGTCTTTCAGGTTATAAGCCTTGCTGAGCGGCATCCGCTGGATGGCGTCGCCCGGGCAAACGGTGGCGATTTGACATTCGTTGCAATCCATACACAGGTCGCGCTTGATTTGCAGGTAGAGCGAGCCGTTGCCGAACGAGCCGCAGCCCTTCACGCATTTCCCGCACCCGTTGCACAGGTCCTCGTCGATCGTGTATTCGAAATAGGGATCCTCGACGAACTTCCGCTGGATGGCGCCCGTCGGGCACATCAGGTTCTCGGCCGCCGTGTTCAATTCCTTGACGTTCGAGCGGTAGTAGCCGCCGCAGAGGTCGCAGTAGCCGCACACGCGGTTGGCGTGGAAGCATTTCACGGCCGAGACGTTGAGCACGCAATCGGTCTCGCAGCGTCCGCACTGGGTGCACTTGGCGGGATCGATTTGCCAATAATAACTTTCGTCTTGCGCCTTCGCCTTGCGGGCCAGGGCGACCGAGGTCCCCAGGATGGAGCCTCCCGCCACGACCGTCCCCACCATCCGGAGGAAATCCCGCCGGGCGATCGGGCCTTTCGGCGCTTTATTTTCTTCTTCGTGAGTTGTTTTCATATTTTTATGATATCATTTTTCAAGCAATCATTTCTTTTTAGTCTATCGGAGCTTCTTCTACAGATTAAGCGCTGTCCCACCCGGGGACGGAGCTTCTTCTACAGATTAAGCACTGTCCCCGCTGGGGACGGAGCTTCTTCTACAGATTAAGCGCTGTCCCCGCTGGGGACGGAGCCTCTTCTACAGATTAAGCGCTGTCCCCGCTGGGGACGGAGCCTCTTCCACAGATTAAGCGCTGTCCCCGCTGGGGACGGAGCTTCTTCCACAGATTAAGCGCTGTCCCCGCTGGGGGCAAGCCTCCTTTTCACGCGAACACGTCCTCCAAGCCTTCGCGGAGCGGGCAACTCAGCGTGCACGTCCCGCAAGCGGTGGCGGCGGCCACTTCTTTGTCGTATTGGAAAAGGGCGACCTTGTCTTTTCCACAAACGAAAAGCTGGGAGCCGCTCGGCTTCACGCGATAAGCCTTCGTCCCGCCACCCAGGGCCTGGCCTTCGAGCAGCGTGGCCCGGAACGTCCCGTCGGGGCTGTAGCAGCTGACGCGGGGGATGCCTTTCTCGGAAGTGATGAGCTCGCCCGTCGAGGTATGCTCCACGTAGACCGGGTTGCAGCAGCCACGGAAGAGGCCCTCGGCGCCACCGGGTTTGCCGAAGGCTTCGAGGTACTCGCCGTCGAGGGTATAGCTCTCGATCAGGTGCCGGCCGGAGTTGGAGCAATAGAGCTTGTCGCCGTGGGCCGTGATCCCGAACGTGTAGCTGGGGATCACGAAGCCGTTGGGGCTTTGGATGAAGCGGCGGAAGGTGCCGTCGGTGGCGTACTGGCAGACGTTCTTGTTGGCGGCGTCGGTGACGTAAACATTCTCCTTGGCCACGACCAGCGCGCAATAATCCGACTCCTCGCTGCACGCCGCCCATTCGCGCGCCAGGTTCCCCTGCCCGTCGTAGACCTTGACCGCCGTGGGGAGGAGGACATAAATCAAATCGCCATAGACCGCCAAGTCGCGGATCTCACCCTCGACGGGGAAGGCTTGCCGCTTCTTGCCCGCCCGGTCGTAGATCGCGACGCCGTTCGGGAGGGCGATGGCGAAAAGATCACCCAGCAGGTCGAAGCCCAAGATCTCGCCCTCGGTTTGGAAGGCTGAGGTCATGCGATAAGGGGAATCCGCGCGGCCCGCCTCGGGTTTCCAGGTGGGTTGCAACTTGCTCCCGGGCTGGTCGGGGAGGGCGACCATTTTATGCACCAACGTCCCGGCGACCCCGGCGACGCCGCCCGCGGCGACCAGCGACCCGCAGACGTTCAGGAAACGCTTCCGTGTAATCTTATTTTCCTTGTTCTCCTTATTCTCTTCCATATC
Organism: uncultured Parabacteroides sp.; assembly: GCA_949298575.1. Taxonomy (GTDB): domain Bacteria; phylum Bacteroidota; class Bacteroidia; order Bacteroidales; family Tannerellaceae; genus Parabacteroides. Next base: position 12,573 of record CASFXH010000020.1, on the reverse strand, counting down.
TTTTTCTCCTATAAATAGCTAATTAATGATTCTTTTCGCGATTAAATGATTTTCAGGCAAGCGACATGGTGGGCGTCGCGGACGATCAGCATCCCGTCGGCGTAGGCCATCGGTCCCCAGGCGTCGGCGCCTTCCATGACTTGTTGTTTTTTCAAGAATTTCATCGAGTTCTGTCCGATCTCATAGACATACAGCTCGCCGTTGTCGTTGAAAAGGAACAGGTTCTGGTTGATCACCAGATAGGGGCCCAAGCCGAACCGTTCCTCGGATCCGGAAATCCAGACCGGGTCGTGGAGGTTGGAGGGCGAGAAGCAGACCAGCTTGCTGCGCTGCCCGCCGGCGTCCTTGGGCATGATGCTAATGATCATGTTGTTGTAGAGGATGGGCGTTTGTTGCTCGCTCGCCAAGCCTTGGTTCGGCTTGTATTGGTCGACGATGGAAGCCGTCCAGCCGGAGCCGTTCCGGTCGACTTGCAGCAGGGCGCCTCCCGTGCCATAGCCCGCCACGAGGAAGACTTGATTGTTCGAGATCTTCAAGGGAGAAGGCGCGACGACCGACGGTTGCCATCTCGTGGCGCTCCAAAGCAGGGTCCCTCGATCCGCCTCCTCGCCCGAGACGCCACAGACGCCCCCGACGCCGATGTAGACGTAGGTCTTCTTCCCGCCCAAGGTCATGGGGGTGACGGAAGAATGGGACATCTTAAATTCTAACGTATTGGGAGTCTCCCATAAGACCTCCCCCGTCAGGCAATCCACGCCGACAAGAAGGGTTTCCTTGCCGGCCGGCGCGAGGATCAGCTGACCGTCGTCTACACGGGGGCATTGGCCGGTGTACCAGAAGGGGACTTCCGTCTCGTATTGCTTCTTCATGTCGAGCGACCATTTCAGCTCGCCCGTCTCCGGATCGCAACACATGACATGCCCTTCAGGGCCGATCGTGATGACGTATCCCTCGCCCACCGCCGGGATTGTCCGCGAGAAGCCATGGTTTCGCTTCATGGGGACCCGGTACCAGCGCCTCCAAAGCTCCTTCCCCGTCTCCAGGGAGAAACAGCGGAGGGCGTCGGAGTTCATGTTCTCGATGTAGTCGAGGAAATAGACGCGGCCGTTGTAGATGGCGGGGGCGGCATGTCCCTCGCCGGTCTCTACGCTCCAGAGGATGGGGTAATCCTCCGCCTCCACTTTGATGGGGGCGTCTGTCTTCACGATATTGTCCAACGCCTCCCCGCGGAAGTTGGTCCATTTGCCGGTCAGCTCGGAGGTCATTTTCTCATATTCCATGAAAAACTCCCCGATATAAACATCTTCCGCTTTTCGCGCCAAGCCTTCCGGCCGGTTGTCCGCCCCTGGCAGTTGCATCGACAGGCTGTCGCTGGGCGTATAAAGTTGCCAGCCCATCAGGATGCCGATGTAGAGAAGCACGACCAGGACGGTAATGCCTGTTACTTTCTTTTTTTGTTGTGTATCCATATTCTTCCTTTTTATCTATTGATCTACTTTTATCTTATTCAATGCGTTCAGGAGAAACGTCGCGCTATACGATTCTTCCGAGTACCATAGGCGGGCGAAATAGAGCCCGATCGGTTCCCGGCGGAACAATTCGCCTTTCTGGTATTTCATATATAAATAGTCTAATCCATCCTCGATCGCTTTCTCAACCGCCCGCTCCGGATTCGGCTGGGAAGCCAAGGCCGCTAAAGCTCTTGAGGTAAGGGTTACTTTTGAGTTCGCCCCTTTCTGTCCACCCCAACCACCATCGGGGTTTTGGGAGGCGAGAATGAACCGGACGCCCTGACTCGCCAAGCGGTGGGCTACCTTGTCGCCAGAAGCGGTCAAATATTCCGTGGCGATGGCGGTTCCATAGACGGGCGAGGTCTCGTCTGCCACGTCTTGGTCGCCGAACCAAAGAGGAGTCCAACGGCCGTCTTTCTCCTGATGCTTTTCCAACCACGCCAAAAGTCTTTTCTTTCCCCGTTCGCAACGACGGGCCAAGTTCGCCGGAAGATGCTTTCCCCACAATTGAAAAGCGAGAAAGGCATGGGCGGAGAGATCGGGACTACTGCGATCGAAGGGGAGCTTGCCCCAGCCTTTGCAGAAAGTGGGCATGCCACCGTCGTTGTTCTGAAGGGCCAGCAACCATTCGATTCCAGCGCTGATTTCTTCACAATATCGACCGTCGGTCAGGAGATAAAGGGCGATCAAGGCACCCGGCGTATCGTCAGCGTCGGGTACGGCTCCGGGCAAGTTCGACCAAGCCCAACCACCGGGGCGAGCTCCCGTGAAAGGATGGTAAGTCTTGAAAGCCCAACCTCGGATGCGCTCGGCCAGCTCTTCCCTTCCCGGCAAGTGACCACCGTAGGCTTTTACGCTCAAGAAAGTGACCCACGAGGAAAGATTCGTATCAATTGCCCATGAACCATCGGGACGCACGGTGCTTTCCAAGAAATGGGCCGCTTTCTGGGTTACCTCATGCTCGCGAAAGCCCGCCCCACAGAGGCACATCGCCACGAAAGAGACCAATGGCGCCGCCTCAAGAAAACCTCCATTCTCCGGCTGCAATTTGAGCAATACCCGCATGGCGGGCGCGATAAAAGGCTCCCGGAGCCAAGAGAACAAACCTTTCCGTCCTTTCTTGTAGCGCAAGATACCCACGGCGATCAACGCGGGGATGGCATAGCTGACGACAGGCAATTGCAGGAAACGAAAAAGCTTCTGAGGCAACACGGCCGCCTCGAAAGGCAATGAAGGAATACGATCCCATTTGGAAATCACTCCCGTCAAAGCGCACATGACCAAGATCGGAACGGAGAACGTAAGGTCGCTCCCATAGTAATCAAGAACACCCTTGACAATCTTCTGGCTCGAAAAACCACCGAAACGGGCCTTCAGGTAAGCCTTCGCTTTAGGAGGCGCCTGGTCCAAACCATGCAGAGCGGCATAGGCCAATAGGGTGGCGGTCATGTTCGATGGACTTTCGACGCTATCCCCCCAAGAACCTTCCCATTTCATGGAACCCAAAAGCCACTCCGCCCCACGGCGAATCAAGGTCTCGTACTTATCGGGGTCGATACGATAAAGAGCGTAGGTTGCCACAGCGGTAGAAATGGCGCTCGATGAGAGATTGCCACGCCAATAGCCATCCGCCCCTCTCGCTTGTTCGAGGTAAGCCTGGGCGGCAACGATCATTTCTTCTATTTGTCGCGTTTTATGCTTCATGATCCTAAGGCTAATAGTCCGTAAAACAGATATTCCGTATCGCTCTCTTGATCCCAGAGGGTAGCGCCAAAACCACCAGAGTCGAGCCAATGGGCCTCCACGAAGCTTTGGGGCGATACCCGGGGAGAGCGATGATAGCATTTCAAAACGAAAAGAGCCGTGGCGGTCGATAGCAAGTCGGGCAGCGGCGCTTGTGGGTCGGCACGGAAACCACCGGTCTCCTCTTGCGTGCGCCACAGGTGATCTACCGTTTCGTTGGGCCAGTAACCCATGAGTTGGCCTTGGACGGCGAGGGCTGCCGCGGTGGCGTTAACTGAGGGTGTTGGAAAGCCTTTCTCGTTCGAAAAACCTCCAATAGGAGTATGATACTTCTCCAAACTCGAAATGGTCGCTCGAGCTGACGACTCAGTCTCCTCTCCTAAGTCCTCGCGGAGCATGAGCCGGATAAATTGAGCGTAGGGCGAGTGGGGATCGTGGTGCGGGTAATCCGCGGAAGTGAAGTCACGGCGGGCAAGACGCTCCTTCAGGGGTTGAGCGAAGCGCCACAGGGCCGCGGTCCAGCTAGGCACCTTAAAGGCTCTCAGAAGGGTTCTGCAGCGAAGATAGGCCGCCGTATGGACAACGTCTAATGCCGTAGGATCGAGCCCATCCAAGTAATGAAGCATCTTCTTCCGATCAAGCGGGAAGCCGAGGATATAAGCAAGAACCCACCCGAACGACGTGTAATAAAGATCCGCCTGCCCCGCTTTGTTGACGAAAGCCTCGTCAGCAGCGCGTTGGGTAGCGAGGAAACTCTTCATTCGTTCCCGGGCTTGGGGGCTGAGGCGGCGTCGGCCTTCGAGCAACGTCCTGGATAGTCGTATGGATAGTGTCTCTTTCATGAACGATAGAATTATTTGATGATTCGTTCGGTGACCCGGAAGAGGAGACGACGGAGCTCGACTTGGTCGATCCGACGCAAGACCTCTTGAGCTTCCCGGTGATATTGTTTGATTAAGGTACGGACCTCCTGAATGGCCCAGTTGAGCGTCGGCTCATAAGCTGGCTGGTGAAGGAGGGCATTGAGATCGGCTGTCGTCCGAAGGGCTTGGAGGAAAGCCTCGTCCGCTCCGAGCCGCTGACAAACGATAGCCAATACGGCCGAGGGCCGCATGATCAACGGACGCGTCGGTTCAGCATAATCCTCAAGATCGTCTTGGAGCTGGTAAGCGATGCCCAAGGCGTTCGAATAAGCGTGACAATGCGTTCGAAGCTGGGGATCACCGCCAGCGCAGATCACGCCCATCAGAAGGGAAACCTCGAAGGCTGGAACGGTTTTCTTCCGATAGATCTCAAGGACGAAATCCATCGTCAGGCCATCACGGCCCAAGTCCCAGCCTAGCTCCATCCCTTGGCCTTCACACAGGACGACATGGGAGTCGGCGATAGCTTGAAGTAGTTCCACGTTCCCGGCTTGAGCCAACAGCTGGTAGCCCTTGCCTAGGAGAGCATCGCCGATATTAATAGCGATCGGTGTACCATAGGAAGCGTTGAGTGTCGCCTTCCCATAGCGCAAGGTGTCGTTGTCCTGAATGTCATCGTGTACCAAAGAAGCTTTATGGAAACACTCCACGGCCAAAGCGGCTAAACGGGTACGCTCATCGAAGCGGTCAGCACCACTGACAGCCAAGTAAGTGGCAGCCAAGAGATATGGCCGCCAGCGCTTACCATCGGCGGCAAGCCAGTCGAGAGCGATGGCCATGGTCTGATCAGACGGGTTGGTGTGGAGGGCACGGATAGATTCAGGGGAAAACCAACGCTCGATCTCGCTTTTCAGGTAACGATAGTCGAGAAGACGAGTTTCCGTATCGCTCCGCAGACTGAGAAGCTGGTCAACATAGAACGTGTCGACCTCCGTGTCACGGCATCCGGCCCGATTAAGAGGGACAGCTAAACCGGGAACAGCGTTCTTGATAAGTAGAGGAAAGGCTTTCTCGAGCGAGTCGAGACAGCTCACCCCGATCACAGCGTCGACCGCTCCACTCTCAATGAGGCCAATGACCGCGGTAAAGCCCTCGGCCACGATGCTCATCGAGCCCAGTTCGTCGGCCCTATCTTGGAGACCGGTGATGGCACAGCGGCCACATTGGTGACAAAGGAGCCCTAGCTCGTCGATCTCTGCCTCGCAGCGCCTTGAGTCACGCAAACATTGAGGAAGGAGTAGAAGCCGTTTAGCGGCAGGGATCCCCGCGACAAAAGATCGCCAGACACTGTTGTGAATCTCGACCATCACCCAGCCTCGCAATTCTTCCCCTAAACCTTCAGCGCACAAGAAAGCGTCAGCCCGCTCTGTCAGTTCGTTGAGCGAGAGAGGTGGGGTTAATGCCGCCTCGCGGGTGAGCCGATCAAGGGCTTGACGAAGACGAACGCGCTCCGGAACGGAGGCGGGGGCCTGATAGGGAATATGAGATGCTGCTTCCATGAGCTTATTTCTATTACATTATTATATATTAACCGTAGGCTCCGAAACCAAAGAAATAACGGCGTTTCAGCCATCGGTAGAACGGGTTGGCCTCAGGCATGGCGTCGGCGCCAAGGTCGTGACCTGGACGAGGACGCATTTGACGGTACTCTCGCATGACGGTCTGCCGCGAGGTGGTGTCTTGGGCGTGGTGATACTCCAGAAAGTCGGCCAAGGAGACCGGATCTTCGAGGAGAAGACAGCCACGGGTGGTCGAAGCGACCATGCGTCGGAAATCGGCCAGGAAGACCGAACTTTCGAAAAGCCGTCCCACGTCTTGCCCCGTCGATCCGATCCAATCTTTCGCCATCTGTATGGGAGGACAAAATTCGAGCGCACCCGAAGGCGAAATGTGATGGCTCATCCCCGTCGCCCCGGGGCAGAGAGCGTGACCATCCGCGTCCCAATATGTTTCGATAAGAAGAAGGGGAGCGTCTTGCCGTTGCTCGACGAGAAAGCGTCGGAAGCCTCGGATCTCTTCAGCCGTCAGAGCATTGTCGGGCTGGGGATCAGCACCAACCGGACGGTAGATATAGTACCAGAGATAATGCGCGCCAAGGCGAGCCGCCCGTTCCAAATATTCACGCGTTAGTAACTCATGGTAATTACTCCGGCAAATACTGGCAGCCAAGCCGAAGAAAAGACCCGCCCGCCGACAAGCATGGACACCTCGCAGGGTATGGTTGAAGACGTCTTGCCCATGACGCCGCCGATCGCTTTCCTCTTCCAGGCCCTCGACGCTCAGAAGGGGCGTGACATTGCCTGCGCGGGCTAGACGCCGAGCCACTTCGTCGGTCAAAAGGTGACCATTGGTGAAGAGCTGAAAGTAGCAGTCCGCATGGCGCTCGATAAGGTTGAGAAGGCCCTTGTAGAGCAGAGGCTCGCCACCAAGGAGACCAATGAAACGGCAACCTCGCCGCTTTGTCTCGCGGATAATACCGTCAAGCTGTTCGAGGCTTAGACTTTTTCGTCCACCCCTTGTAACCCAGCAACCAGAACAAGCAAGGTTGCACCGCTCCGTAATCGAGATCATCAAGAAAGCAGGAAAGAAAGGCTCGCCCGCGGCTTGACGGCGTTCAAATGCCTGAAGAGCACGGGCAGCGGGCAAGGCGAAAGTATGCACGAGCTTCCACGTCACCCTCGGCCGACACGTCAGCGGAATCCTGCCCATGGCTCGGGCAAACGCTATGTAGCTAGTCTTCTTCATTCTCGTGATTTCTTTTCTTTTAATAAAGCCACACTGGCTCGCCGTTGTTGGAGGCGTGTACGGAGCGCCTCCGCATAGAGCGCCGAGGGGTCAAGAGCGGAGAGGCCTTCCTCATCATCGAGCCCCCCATTGATGGGTGACTTTGTGTATTTCGGAAACACCACGGCACGCTCCGGGCAGACACGTGCGCACGCGGGACAGTTATTCTTACACTGACCGGGGTCGCTAACGACAACATGCCGACCCTCGCGACTGTAGACACCAAAGAGGCAAAACTCGAGACATCGGCCACAGTCGACACACCGCTCGCGGTCGATTGCCGGGAACCAAGCGTCATGACCTACCTCCGGGGCGAACCGCTTGAACTCGCTCCGAGCTTCCTCGAGGAAAGGCGCAAGCTCCTCCTCGGGAGCAGGCGAGAGACCCTCTTTAGCGAGGGCTTCAGCTATATCAAGCGAACGGATATCGATTATTTCGCCTGCCTCCAGGCCCCGTGAAGCCAGAAGGGCACGAACGGCCCGCGAGTGGCAGGCAACGATCGCGGCTCCCGCCACGTTGGCCAGGCTCTCCTCGCTTTGCTCAACCATTCGACAAAGATCGCCGACCATCGCCACCCGCGCTCCAAAGTACCGAAGCTGAGCGGCGAGGCCGACGACGCGCGCCACAGGGATAAACGTCCTCGAGGCGCAGGAACATATAATGAATCGGGTGTGTGTCATCTCTTTTTTCTTGATGCGCTAAAAAACATCATCGCGCTGAATCGCAATTACAAAATTACGTCTTTTTTTCAAAAGAGCGATAAAAAAGAAGTAAAGCGAAAAAAGCGGGCACGAAAGTGAAAGCATAACCTGTATCAGGTTCCGCGACCATCGCCTTACGCATGCGGTATCGTTGCCCAACGCCTGCGCAAGCGTAAGCCTACACGTCCGCAAGCGTTGGCCGATGGTTGCGCAAGCGTAGGGCATCGCCTGCGGACGTACAAAACAGGGAAACCAATAAAGAAAAATTTTAATTTTTCTTCCATCTTCCAAACAAATTGTTGTACTTTTACGCACCCATACGGAAACAAACGGATCATTTATATAGCGTATATCATATCATGAGATTCAGGAGTAACTATCGAGATGAAAAAAACGAGAAGAAACGTCCTTTTTTACGACGGGGTGGATTTCTATTCACCCTTGGCTTGGTTTTTGGGGCTGTACTGGTGGGAGCGATGTATAAAGGCTCTGTTTACCTGTCGAGTGACGAGTCGTGCACGATCTGCCATGTCCACCCACATGTCGAAACTAGCTGGAAACTTTCCAAGCATGTCAACAACGGAAGCGGCGTGAAAACCCACTGCGTAGAGTGTCACCTACCGCCCCAAAGCGATACGTGGGCACACTATACAGCCAAGGCCAGCCTCGGCCTACGTGACCTTTGGGCTTACGTGACGAAGGACACCGCCAACATGGATTGGGACGCGATGTCGGAACTCGCGCATGCCGTGACCTATATCCCTAACGAGGCATGCAAGGACTGCCACCAGAACCTCTTTCCCGAAGGCGTAACGGACGACGGCGTGACGGCTCACCTTTATTATGAGGAGAATGAAGAAAAACTCGATCTCCAATGCATCAGTTGCCACCTCGACGCGGGGCACTACAACCCGAACTACAGCCACTCACGCATGACGGGCCTCGAGCGTCTCACAGCCTCCACAACCCCCATCGACTCCAGCTTACTTTATAAAGAACCCGGAAAAATCGAGGGCTTCAAAGATTTCGTCGAGCAAATACCAGGCACGATGGTCTCTTTCCAAATGCGGGCTATCCCGGGAGGTACTTTCCGTATCGGTAGTACGGCCGACGAACCTTTCCACCAGCCCGACGAGTCCCCGACCCGTGAAGTCGCCATCAGTCCCTTCTTTATGGCTGAGGTAGAAGTTACATGGGATCAGTATTGGGCTTTTTATGGCCAAACGATGAGCGAGGGCAGGACTCCTCCTGAACAAGTCTATGCCAATAACAGCGACCCGAATGTCGACGCGATCTCAGGCCCGACTCCTCCTTTCGGTTTTCCGGATCAAGGATGGGGTAGTGGCAACCGTCCCGCTATCACAATGACCCACTACGCGGCAGAAACATTCTGCCAATGGCTCTCGAAGAAAACAGGCAAGCACTACCGCCTCCCGACAGAGGCCGAATGGGAGTACGCCGCACGGGGAGGAACAAGCACACCCTACTTTTTTGAGGGAAGTCCAAAGGATTATTCCAACCAAGGCTTTTGGCGAAAGTTTTTCAAGGCGGATATCGAGGGCATCACCCCTTTCGTGATCTTCGCGAACAACAGCGGCAACCGTACCCAAGAACCCTCGGCGGTCGAAGCCAATCCTTTTGGATTGAAAAATATGTTGGGTAACGTGATGGAATATTGCGCGGACAAATATACACCCGACGCCTATGGCAAATGGGCAGATGGAGTGGAAAACCCCATAAATACGGAAGGAGAAGAATGGGTAGTTCGCGGAGGATATTACGCTTCTGACGCGGCAGATGTCCGTTGCGCGGCACGAAGCCATACACAACATGATGCTTGGCTGAAAACAGATCCCCAACAACCGAAGAGTATTTGGTGGTACTCCGACGTGAAAGGTATCGGCTTCCGGGTAGTCTGCGATAACCCTCAATGAACCCCATAGTCCTTTTATTTGAAGATCCATTATTACATCATTAAAATATAGACACATATCATGAAGAAAGAGAATGCAATTAGCCGACGGACCTTCCTCAAGAGTTCCGCCATGGCAGGCGCGCTGGGCGCCATCGGTACCGGCAGCGGTATGGTATTAACCTCATGCGGTGGAGGTGGCGCCGAGAGCGCGCAGAAACCCTTGAAGGAACCGGGTTCTTATTATATTCCCGAATTACCAGACATGGCCAACGACGGACGTGAGCTGAAAGCGGGCGTCATCGGCTGTGGTGGACGTGGCTCAGGCGCGGCGTTCAACTTCCTGGCCGCGGCGAATGGTGTCACCATTACCGCCCTAGGGGATACATTCCAAGAGCGTGTAGACGAACTGGCCAAAAAGCTGAAAGACGAGAAACAAATCGACATACCTGCAGACAAGCGCTTTGTTGGACTTGACGCCTATAAACAAGTAATCGATAGCGGAGTTGATGTCGTTATCATCGCGACACCACCTTTCTTCCGTCCGACTCATTTCCAATACGCCACAGAAAAGGGCAAGCATTCATTCCTGGAGAAACCCATATGCGTGGATCCCGTCGGATACCGCTTGATCATGGCTACGGCCAAACAAGCGGCAGCGAAAAACCTTTGCGTCGTAACCGGTACCCAACGCCATCACCAACGCAGCTATGTCGAATCGTATAAGAAGATCATGGAAGGCGCGATTGGCGAGATCACCGGAGGTGCCGTTTATTGGAACCAGAATATGCTCTGGTATCGCGAGCGCCAGCAAGGCTGGAACGACTGTGAGTACATGATCAAGGACTGGGTCAACTGGAAATGGCTTTCAGGAGACCATATCGTGGAACAACATGTCCACAACATCGATGTCTTCACTTGGTTCAGCGGCCTCAGACCGGCAAAGGCTGTTGCTTTCGGGTCTCGCCAACGCCGTATTACGGGCGACCAATACGATAACTTTAGCGTAGACTTCACAATGGAAAACGGGATTCATCTTCATAGCATGTGCCGCCAAATAGATGGCTGCGCAAACAACGTAAGTGAGTTCATCCAGGGCACGAAAGGTTCATGGGATAGCTCAACAATGGAGATCAAGGATCTCGCGGGCAATGTCGTGTGGAAATACGACAGCGAGGCGGAACAAGCGAATTACAAGCAAACCGATCCCTACACACTGGAGCATGTCAACTGGATCAACTGCATCCGCGCAGGGCAACCCATCGAGCAAGCCAGCGAGACAGCCGTATCGAACATGGCCGCCATCATGGGACGCGAGTCAGCTTACACCGGCGCGGAGACGACTTGGGAAGCCATGACCGCTTCTCCTTTGGATTACACCCCAAAAGATTTGAACCTGGGTAAGATGGATATGAGTGGCTTTACGGTTGCCGTCCCCGGTACTGCCCAAGAAAAGAAGTAGTGTATGGCGTTGACTAGAAGAAACTTTCTCAAAGGAGCAGCCCTGTCAATGAGCGGGGCGCTCCTAGCTTCCTGCTCAGGCCAACCCACGACGGGCGAGCAAACGCAGGCATCCGTAGCCGAGCCTGAACTCCCGCTGAAGCTCTCTCTGCAAGAGAGCGTGGTCCCCGGCGAGACCCTCAACGAGAAACTCGACCTGATGGAACAGCTGGGCGTCGTCGGCCTCGAACCGCATGGCGGTGGCTTGAAAGACCGTGTGAAAGAAATCCAACAAGCCTTGAACGGCCGGAATATTAAAGTAAGCGCCATCTGCGCTGGCTTTGAAGGATTCATCCTCTCAACCAAGCCCGAAGTCCGCAAGCAATGCATGGATACCATGAAGGAGATTATCACGGCGGCTGGTGAGCTGGGCTCCGTAGGAGTCATCATCGTCCCCGCCTTCAGCAGCCAAGTCCCCGTATTGCCCCACACGATGGAAACGCGCGACTTCCTCTGCGAGCAATTCAACGAGATGGGTACCTTCGCCGCACAACATGGGACGACTGTCATCTTCGAGCCTCTCAACCGGCGCGAGTGCTTTTATCTCCGGCAAGTGGCCGACGCCGCTTCCCTTTGCCGGGATATAAACAACCCTGGAGTTAAATGCATGGGGGATTTTTGGCACATGACTTGGGAAGAAACCTCCGACATGGGAGCATTCCTTTCAGCCGGTCCTTATCTGCAACACGTCCACGTGGCAAGCCGAGGCAGCCGCAACATGCCGGGCGAAGATGGAGAGGTTGACAACTACATCGAAGGCTTCCGCGCCTTAAAAATGCTCAAATACGATAAATACGTCAGCTTCGAGTGTGGCTGTAAAGGCGATCGTACAACCGCCCTACCCGCCGCCATCGACCTGCTGCGCAAACAATGGGCCGAGGCCTAACAATCCACGTCCAGGGAAAGGAATACATGTCTTTCCCTGGACGCACTAATATATAACCACCTAGTATTCAGGGCGGATTATAATGCCTATTATGACCTCTTTATAATGCCCAGTATAATGCTCTTATAATGCCTAATATAACATACTTATAATGCCCAATATAAAATCTTCATGATTGGAGCACAATCAGGATCACTAATCTACTCCAACAATATACATGTATCTTAATAAATACATATTCAGGGAACGATTACCACTTTATACATGCTTTATTCGCATCAAGCGTTCCAAATAGCTATAACTTCAACTCCACCTCGCGGTCTTATACTTCGATAAAGCTTTCATATGTCAGGCCAGAAGTTTGCTCCAACTTGCTTCAGATTCCAGCTTAGGATAGGCACCCTTGCTCTTAGCTATAAATTTCCCGCTATCGGGCATGTTATGGACTTCAGCTAGAGAATGTTCGTGCTGGCGAACAACAACGAAAAAGCCCCCATCCAACGCTGGATGGAGGCTTCTCTCCTTTTCTATAAAAACGGCGGCTACCTACTCTCCCACCTTTCGGCAGTACCATCGGCGTGACGGGGCTTAACTTCTCTGTTCGGGATGGGAA
>CASFXH010000019.1:468-57456 GCA_949298575.1 uncultured Parabacteroides sp. | reverse complement strand
CCGGTCCGCCAGGAGACCGTCAAGATCGACGGGATGCTGATCGACTTGGAGAAGGAAGATTACCCCGAAAAGCTCGCCACGCTGGGCCTGACGCCCGTCGTCGCCGAGCTGCGGGAAGTGAACAACCGCTATCGCGAGCTGAGCGAGCGACGCCGCGACAAGAAGGCGGCCAACGAGAAGGAGCTGAGCGCGGCGATCCGCCTGAGAATGGACGACTTGTACAAGGACATGACGACCATCGCCTTCGTACGGAGCATCGCCAACCCGACCGAGGGGACGGCCGCTTTCATCAGCCAGCTCAACGCCCAAATCGACGAGACGACGAACGCCTACAAGACGCGGGTCGGCATCGCCGAGGCGGAGAAGAAGAAGAAAGAGGAATCTTCCAAACCCTAAAAAAACGAATGACTAAACTTATTTATAGACAAACGTAATTATTTATCAAATGGGGCGCGTGCCCGCAAAGGCCCGTAGCTCCAAGATGTAACCTCTCCCGCGAGGGCCAGGTTGCGTTTCCAAAAGAATCATAACAATGAAGATAGGGCCTCCCTGTGAAGGTGGGGCCCTATCGCTTTTAAAAGGAATGTAAAATTATATATGGAAAATAATGTAGAGTCTCGCTCAGGAGCGGTTCTGGCGTTTGCGCTCCGTCTCGTCGAGGATGATCTTGCGCAGGCGCATGGCGTGGGGCGTCACCTCGACGTACTCATCGTTCTTGATGTATTCCAAGGCGTCCTCGAGGCTGAAGACGACGGGGGGCGCGAGGGCCACCTTCTCGTCGGAGCCGGAAGCGCGCATGTTGGTCAGCTTCTTCGACTTGGTGACGTTGACCACGAGGTCGTTCTCCTTCGTGTGCTCGCCGACGACTTGCCCGGCGTAGACCTCCTCGCCCGGGGCGATGAAGAAGCGTCCGCGCGACTGGAGGTTGTTCAACGCATAGGCGAAGGCCTGGCCCGTCTCCATGGCGATGATGGAGCCGTTGACGCGGCGCTCGATGTCGCCCTTCCACGGCTGGTATTCCAGGAAGCGGTGGGCGATGACGGCCTCGCCGGCCGACGCGGTGAGGACGGCGTTGTTGAGGCCGATGATGCCGCGCGAGGGGATCTGGAACTCCAGGTGGGTGCGTCCGTTCTTGCTCTCCATCATGGTCATCTCGCCCTTGCGGCGGGTCACCATGTCGATGATGCGGCTGGCGCACTCGTCGGGGAGATTGATGGTGAGTTGCTCCACCGGCTCGCGTTTCTCCCCATCTATTTCCTTGATAATGACTTGCGGCTGCCCTACTTGCAGCTCATAGCCCTCGCGGCGCATGGTCTCGATGAGGACGGAGAGGTGCAACACGCCGCGTCCGAAGACGAGCCATGCGTCGGCCGAGTCGGTCGGACGCACGCGGAGGGCCAGGTTCTTGTCGAGCTCGCGCGTGAGGCGTTCGTAAATATGTCTTGAAGTCACGTATTTGCCGTCTTTCCCGAAGAATGGGGAGTTGTTGATGGTGAAGAGCATCGACATGGTGGGCTCGTCGATGGCGATGGTAGGGAGGGCTTCCGGCTCGTTGGCGTCGGCGATGGTCTCGCCAATCTCGAAGCCCTCGATGCCGATGATGGCGCAAATATCGCCCGACTGGACCGACTGGACCTCGGTGCGCCCTAGCCCCTCGAAGACGTCGAGCTCCTTGATCCGCGATTTCACCATCGACCCGTCGCGCTTGCAGAGCATGATGTCTTGCCCCTCGCGCAACTCGCCCCGGTGGACCCGCCCGACGGCGATCCGCCCGACGTATTTCGAGTAGTCGAGCGAGGTGATGAGCATCTGCGCCGGGCCCTCGAGGGTCTTGGGTTCGGGGATGTATTGGATGATGGCGTCGAGGAGGGCGGTGATGTCGGCGGTCGGTTTCTGCCAATCGTCAGACATCCAGCCTTGCTTGGCCGATCCGTAGATGGTGGGGAAATCGAGCTGCTCCTCGGTGGCGTCGAGGTTATACATGAGGTCGAATACCATTTCCTGCACTTCCGAGGGGCGGCAGTTGGGCTTGTCTACCTTGTTGATCACGACGATGGGCTTGAGCCCGATCTGGATGGCCTTCTGGAGGACAAAGCGCGTCTGCGGCATCGGCCCCTCGAACGCGTCGACCAGGAGGAGGCAGCCGTCGGCCATGTTGAGGACGCGTTCCACCTCGCCACCGAAGTCGGCGTGCCCCGGCGTGTCGATGATGTTGATCTTATACCCCTTGTAATTGATGGATACGTTCTTGGAGAGGATGGTGATACCCCTTTCGCGCTCCAGATCGTTGCTGTCCAGGAATTGATCCGGCTCGGCCTGCCCCTCGCGGAACAGCTTTCCGGCCAGTAACATTTTATCCACGAGCGTCGTCTTGCCGTGGTCCACGTGCGCGATAATCGCGATGTTTCGAATCTTTTGCATTGAAGACTAACTGAATTTGGCGCGAAATTACGACAAATTTGGGAGACTTCGCTCGCCGCCCCGAAAAAAGCGGGCTGGGGCTTGGCTGTTCGAAAAAAATGGCGTAAGTTCGCGGTCGCTTAGATAAAATGGTATTAATTTATTAAAGTAACAAAGGATCATGTACTTAGATTCAGAAAAGAAGAAAGAGATTTTCGAGAAGTATGGCAAGTCTGCCACCAACACGGGCGCGCCCGAGAGCCAAATCGCGTTGTTCACCTTCCGCATCGCCCATTTGACGGAGCATTTAAAGGAGAACCATAAGGATTTCGTGACGGAGCGTTCGTTGAAGATATTGGTTGGTAAGCGCCGTCGCTTGTTGGACTACCTGATGAAGGTTGACATCGAGCGTTATCGTGCGATTGTCAAGGAATTGGGTCTCCGCCGATAAGGCAGGGAAACCAGGTGGAGGCGCGGCCTGTCGCGCCTCTGTCGTTTACAAAGTGAAGCCGCGAGTTGGGAAGGTCGATTAAATTGCTTACCTTCGCGGCGTCAAAAAACATGAAAGGCGGCTGTGGTGTAATTGGTAGCCACGTCAGACTTAGGATCTGATGCCTCACGGCGTGGGGGTTCGAGTCCCTTCAGCCGCACACGAGGAATAGGAAATGGATAGGTCCTATAGCTCAGTTGGTTAGAGCACCTGACTCATAATCAGGGAGTCCTTGGTTCAAGCCCAAGTGGGACCACGAGAAGCATGGGGACATCAGGCGAGCAAAGCGGAAACGCGGCGCTCGCCTGATTTTTTTTCGCTATTTTTGTCACAAACCGTCCGCCCTCTCGTCTTCTCCATTGAAAGCCTTTCCGAAGCGCGTCCAAGGGAAAGGCGATCGAGGTTTTATTTAAAAAGAAAAAAGCGATGAGAAGATTAATCATGATAAGCACGATCCTATTGGCCACCCAGCTGAGCTACGGGCAGCAGCGGATAGACCAGCTCTTCGAGACCTTCCGGGGTGAGGAGCGGGTGACCAGCTTTCGGCTCGGCGGCTTTTGGATGGGGTTGGCAGGCTTGTTTACAGACACTTTTGGGGTGAAGAATTTGGAGATCATGGAACTTGACGAGTGCGATCCGGCGGTGAAGGAACGTTTTTCAACAGCCGTTCACGACTTGGAAGACCCCGATTATGAAACGGTGGTCATCTCGAACGAGGAGGGCAGCCGGATGGAAGTCCTGGTTAAATTCGGCCGAGACGAGATTCGGGAGCTGGTTTGCCTCGTGACAGGGGCCGATAACCTTTTGATCAGTATGAAAGGGAAAATAAAGTCCTCAGACGTTGGCTCGTTGATTGGAGAATGCAAATGTGAGTTTTAATAAAGGATGAAGGCGTCATCGTGATGGACGTGGAGGTTTTCAAACGGCGATTTTTGCCGATCCATCCGAAGCTCTATCGGATCGCTTACGCGTTGCTGGGCGATCCGTCGGACGCGGAGGACGTGCTCCAGGAAGCCTATTGCAGGCTATGGAACCGGCGTGAGGAGTTGGAAGCGGTCCAGAATCCGGAGGCTTTTTCCGTGACGCTGGTTAAGCATCTCTGTCTGGATTTCCTGCGGGCTTCCTCGACCATTCGCCGCCAAAAGGAGGAACCCCTTGATACGGCCCTCTGCTCGCTCGCGACAGATGCCTCTCCAGAGAAGGAATTGGAAGAGAAAGAAACCCTTCGCCGAGTGCGCCACTTGATCGAGCTCTTGCCGGAGAACCAGCGACAGGTGATCCGCCTGAGGGGCATCGAGGACTGCTCGTTCGAGGAAATCGAGGAAATTACGGGGCTTAGCCCCTCGAATATAAGAACATTACTTTCCAGGGCCAGAAAATGGATCCGGGAGAGATTAGCACAAACGAATGAATATGGACGATAGAAAATGGGATGAGTTGATCGACAAGGCGCTCCGGGAAGACTTAGCCCTGCCCGAAGGCCTTTCCGAACGCCTGGAACGGCGGATAGACACGTTGGCCCAAGAAGAGAAGCGGCGCGGGTATCCGTGGAGGCGGTATTGGCGCTATGGAATCTGCGCCGCGGCGGCCTGTTTCGCAGCGGCTTGCCTGATCCTTTTCGGAAACGCAGGCTCTTCATCGCCGAAAGACACGTTTTCCGACCCGGAAGAAGCCGCTTTGGTGGCCCAAGAAGCGTTGGGTTTCCTCTCCAAGAACCTGAACAAGGGATTCGCCCAGGCCGAAGCCGCTCACGCGAAGATCGCGAGAATCAATAGAATAGTAGATAAACATTTAAACAATAAGTAGCCATGAAACGAAAATATTTGTATGCGCTTATTCTTCTTTGTTGCGCCCACTTTTGCTTTGCCCAAGATGACTTGTTCGAGAAATACGCGGACATGGATGGCGTGACAACGGTTTACATTTCCAAGAAGATGTTCCAGATGATGCCTGTCGTGGAAAACGTCGGACTCAGCTTGGCGAACATGAAAGGAAAGGTCGATTTCCTGGGCATCCTCTCGACGGAAAACACGAACCTGCGTAAGGATATGGAACGGGATTTCCGGGCATTGATCGGAAAAGAATACGAGGAACTGATGCGAGTAAAAGACGACAGCACCCGGGCGAACTTTTACGTCAGGCAAGAGGGAGAGCAAATTAAGGAGCTGATCATGTTGGCGAATACCGATTCGGAAGGTTTCACCGTCATCCGCCTCTTGGGCGATTTCACCCAGAACGATATCCAAGAAATCGCGAATACGGGGGAGTGATTCCTCCGCTCAGTCCAGCGCTCATTTTTTCTTCGTGACAGGAATGGAAAAACCGGGGGGACGATCGGAAACGGTTTGAAAGTTTTTATCTATATTCGCGAATCTTACATTTTTACATATTTCACGATCAAAAAATGAGCGAGACTTTTGAAATGGTGGCCAAAACTCTGTACGGGTTGGAGGATGTTTTGGCTGACGAGTTATCGGCCTTGGGCGCGAAAGACCTACAGATCGGTCGGCGCATGGTCGCTTTCACGGGTGACAAGGAGTTGTTATACAAGGCGAATTTCTGTTGTCGTACGGCATTGCGCATCTTGATGCCGATCTATCACTTTAAGGCGAATGACGCGGATAAGGTCTATGAGGAGGCTAAGAAAGTAGAATGGGAAAAGTATCTCTCGCTGGAGAAAACTTTCGCCATCGATTCCGTCATTTATTCGGAAGATTTCAACCACTCGAAATTTGTGGCCTACCGGACGAAGGACGCAATTGTGGATTACTTCTACGAGAAAGTAGGCAAGCGTCCGTCGGTCCGTGTCAATAATCCTGACATTTATATCAATATCCATATTTCCCATAACGATTGCACGTTGTCGATCGACAGCTCGGGGGAATCCTTGCATAAGCGGGGCTACCGGGCGTCGCAGACAGAGGCGCCGCTGAGCGAGGTCTTGGCCGCCGGCATGATCCTGAAGACGGGCTGGAAAGGAGAGTCGAACTTCGTGGATCCGATGTGTGGCTCGGGGACGCTCCTGATCGAGGCGGCGATGATCGCCCTCAACATCGCGCCGGGCATCTATCGCAAGGAGTTCGCTTTCCAGAAGTGGATGGACTACGACGCGGAATTGTTCGATAAGATCTACAACGATGATAGCCAAGATCGGCCTTTCGCTTATAAATGTTATGGTTCGGATATCTCGCCAGCCGCGATCGCCATCGCGGAGGAGAACGTCCGGAACGCGGGTCTCGTGAAATACATTGATTTGGCCGTGAAGCCCTTCCAGCAAATAACGGAAGCTCCCAAGCCGGGTATCTTGGTGACGAACCCGCCCTATGGCGAACGGCTCTCCTCGAACGATTTGTTGGGACTTTACTCGATCATCGGGGAGCGCTTGAAACATGTCTTCATGGGATATAAGGCTTGGATCATCAGCTATAAGGATGAATGCTTCGACAAGATCGGCTTGCGGGCGAGCGAGAAGATCAAGTTGATGAATGGCTCATTGGAATGCGAGTATCGCTGTTATGAGATGTTCGAGGGGTCGAACAAGGATTACAAGAAAGCGTTGTATGAGTCTGGCGAACGTCCACCGAGGCGGGATGATTCCCCTCGCGAGGACCGTCGCTCGGATTCGGGCGATCGCGAACGTCGTTTCAAGCGAGACGACCGAGGGGAGCGCCGTTTCGATCGGGATCGGGAACGCCGTTTCGGGGATCGCGACCGGCGTGAGGACGATCGTGACCGGCGTTTTGGGCGAGGCGACCGTGATCGCAAGTTCTCAGATCGAGGCGATCGCCGGCGTTTCGAGGATCGGGACGATTGGAAGAAAGGCGGCCGAGACAAAGGCGACCGTCCGAGAGGACGCTATCGGGACGGCAATGACGATCGGCGGGATCGCTTCAAGTTTGATGTCCGTCCCATTTCCAAGAAACCTTATAACCGGAAAAAGAGAGACCGTTATGAGGATGACGATGATTAAAAGATGGCGGAGCCTATTGCTCCTTTGCCTGGTCGCATGGCCCGTATGGATGATGGCGCAAGAGAAAACATTGACTTTGCAAGATTTGATTCCGGGAGGGAAGAACCACCGGGAGGGAAGAACCAGAAGAAGTTCGTCCCGGAGGACCGGCCGCTCTTGTGGGTGGGCGATGACATGTATCTGGACGCGGAGGGGCGGGAGACGCTCCGGGGCGCCCGGCCGGGCCGTTATCCGGAGATACGGGTGAGCCGCTCGGCGTTGAACGAGGCGTTGCGGACGGCGGGCCGGGATACGGTCGCCCGCTTGCCGCGCTTCTCGGTGCCGTACGAGGGGGAGATGGTCTTGGCCTTCACCTCGAAAGGGCACCGTATACATTATAATATAGAGACGCACGAGGTGGTGGCGGATTACGCGCTGCCGAAGGAAGGCGCCAACTGGGACTTCTGCCCGGCGAACCACGCGCTCGCCTTCACGGAGGGGAACAACGTGCGAATCCTCGCCCCCGATGGCGCGGTGGATATCGTTACGAGCGAGACGGCCGAGGGCATCGTCTGCGGCAAGTCGGTACACCAGAACGAGTTCGGCATCCGGAAGGGCCTCTTCTGGTCGCCCAAGGGCTCGGCCCTGGCGTTCTACCGGATGGACGAGAGTATGGTGACGGACTACCCGTTCGTGAACATCGACAAGCGGGTGGCGACGGCCGAGCCGCACAAGTACCCGATGGCGGGCATGAGGAGCCACCACGTGACGGTGGGCGTCTACAACCTCCGGTCGAAGCGGACCGTCTGGCTCAAGACCGGCACGCCCAAGGAGAAGTATCTGACCAACATCGCCTGGAGCCCCGACGAGCGGACGCTCTACGTCGCCGAGCTCAACCGCGGGCAGGACACGATGAACCTCGTGGCCTACTCCGCCGAGACCGGCAAGCGGCTGGCCTTGCTCTTCACGGAGACGGACGAGCGCTACGTGGAGCCGCAGAACCCGCCCCTGTTCGTCCCCAACCAGCCCGACCGGTTCATCTGGCAAAGCGAGCGGGACGGCTACAATCACCTTTATTTATACAACACGAAAGGCGAGCTATTAAAGCAGCTGACCCGGGGCGAATGGGTCGTCCTCTCGGTGGATGGCTTCGACGCGAAGGGCGAGCACCTGTTCTTCACCGCCACGAAGCCGCATCCGCTCAGCTCCTACAGCTACGGCACGCCGCTTTGCGTCACGAACTGGAAGCTGCGGCTGAAGACGGACGAGGCGACCTGCCTGAACCACGAGGCCCTCATGGGCAACGGCGTGCACCGGGCGCAGGTCTCTCCCTCGGGGCGGTACGTCATCGACAGCTACTCGTCGTGGGAGATTCCCCGCAAGGTCGTAATCACGGATACGAAGAAGAATAAGGTCGTGGAGACGCTCCTCGCGGCGGAGAATCCCTACCGGGATTACGATATGCCCGAGGTGGAGCGGGGGCAAATCACGGCGGCCGACGGCGTGACGAAGCTGAACTATTTCCTGGTAAAGCCTTTACATATGGATAGCACGAAGCGCTACCCGACCATCGTTTACGTCTACGGCGGGCCGCACGCCCAGCTGGTGACCGGCGCGTGGATGGGCGGCGTGAGCGGCTGGGACATCTACATGGCCCGCCGGGGATACGTGGTCTTCACGGTGGATAGCCGCGGCTCGGCCAACCGGGGGCACGCTTTCGAGAGCGTGATTCACCGCAACCTGGGCGTGAACGAGATGGCGGACCAGGTGAAGGGCGTGGAGTTCCTGAAGACGAAACCCTACGTGGACCCCGACCGCATCGGCGTGCACGGCTGGAGCTACGGCGGCTTCATGACGACCAACCTGATGTGCTCGTACCCCGACCTCTTCAAGGTGGGCGTGGCCGGCGGGCCGGTCATCGACTGGAGCATGTACGAGATTATGTACGGCGAGCGCTATATGGATCATCCGAAGGAGAACCCCGAGGGCTACAAAGGCTCTAATTTGAAGCTGAAGGCGAAGAACCTGCGGGGGCGGCTGCTCCTCATCCACGGCGACATCGACCCCGTGGTCGTTTGGCAGCACAGCCTCGGCTTCCTGAAGGCCTGCGTCGACGCGGACACGTATCCGGACTACATGGTCTATCCCCGCCACGAGCACAACGTCATCGGCAAGGACCGTCCGCACCTCCACGAGGTCATCACGCGCTACTTCGACGATCATTTATAGTCTATTTGAATTTTGAAATCTAAAATAAAAGATATGAACATCCTGTTATTAGGCTCGGGTGGGCGCGAGCACGCGATCGCTTGGAAGATCGCCCAAAGCCCACGGGTGGAGAAATTGTTTATCGCTCCCGGCAACGCCGGCACGGCATTGGTGGGCACGAACGTGGCGATTAAGGCGGACGACTTCCCCGCCATCAAGGAATTCGTCGTGGCCAACGGCGTGGATATGGTGGTGGTGGGTCCGGAAGACCCGCTGGTGAAAGGCGTGTACGATTACTTTAAGCACGACGAGGCGCTGGCCGGCGTCCCCGTGATCGGCCCCTCGAAAGCGGGCGCCCAGTTGGAGGGCAGCAAGGATTTCGCCAAGGCCTTCATGGGGCGGCACGCCATCCCGACGGCCCGCTACAAGAGCGTCACGGCGGAGAACCTGGCCGAGGGCCTCGCCTTCCTCGAATCGCTGCCCGCTCCCTACGTGCTGAAGGCCGACGGCCTGGCGGCGGGCAAGGGCGTGCTGATTCTCGACTCGCTGGAGGAGGCGAAGCGGGAGTTGGGCGAGATGCTGGGCGGTATGTTCGGCGACGCCAGCCGGACGGTCGTCATCGAGGAGTTCCTCGACGGCATCGAGTGCTCCGTCTTCGTCCTCACGGATGGGAAGGACTATAAGATATTGCCCGTGGCGAAGGATTACAAGCGCGTCGGCGAGGGCAACGTCGGCCTGAACACCGGCGGCATGGGCGCCGTGTCGCCCGTCCCGTTCGCCGACGAGGCGTTCATGGCGAAAGTGGAGTCGCGCATCATCCGCCCCACGGTGGAGGGATTGCGGGAAGAGGGCCTGGACTATAAGGGCTTCATCTTCTTCGGCCTCATCAACGTGAAGGGCGAGCCGCTGGTCATCGAGTACAACTGCCGCATGGGCGACCCGGAGACGGAGGTCGCCCCCGTGCCGCCGTGACGGTGATGCTCGTGAGCGGCGGTTATCCCGAGGCGTACGAGAAAGGCAAGGCCATCTCCGGCCTGGAGCAAGCGACCGACAACATCCTCTTCCACGCCGGCACGAAGGCCGACGCCGACGGGACGATCCGCACCAGTGGCGGCCGCGTCATCGCCGTCAGCTCCTACGGCAAGGACAAGGAGGAGGCCCTGGCCCGCTCGTTCGCCGGCGCGAAGCTGATCGACTTCGAGAAGAAATACTTCCGCCGCGATATCGGTTTTGATTTATAATTAAAATAAAAAAGAAAGAGAGAGGGGGAGCGGTAGGAAATCTACCCTCCCCCCCTTCCGCGAAAAAGAGGACGCGATGAGAGAAACGGCATTTTGGGAGCGGCGCTACGTGGTGACGACACCAAGCGTCTACGTGTATATGCTCGTCTTATGCTTGGTTTGCTGGCTGACGGGTTTTCTCCAGTCGTTGGGCTATCCGCTCTATGGCGAGGTGACGGCCTCGCCCCTCTGGAACGGGATTTGCGCCCTCTTGACGGACAAGTGGGCGATCTACCTCATCGGGCTGGCGCTCACGCTGGGCGGCGCCTTCTTCGTGCATCGGGCCAACTACGTGATGGTCCTGACCCGCGAGAAAACGTGGCTGCCTTTCCTTTATTACGTCTTCTTCACGAGCGTCAACCCCGATTTGTTCCCCTTCCGCCCGACGACGGCCGCGGTCTTTTGCATGGTCCTCTCGCTCTATTTCCTTTTCTTGGCCTATCATGACACGCGGGCATCCGCCCCGGTGTTCACGTCGGCCTTCATGATGGGGCTGGGGAGCCTGCTTTGGGTGCATATCCTCTGGTTCCTCCCGCTCTTCTGGGTCGGGATGTACCATTTTCGCACCCTCTCCATGAGGACTTTCCTGGCCTCCTTGCTGGGCGTGCTGACGGTCTATTGGTTGCTGCTGGCCTGGTGCGTCTGGCGCGTGGACTATACGATGTTCGAGGCGCCTTTCTCGAACCTGGTCGCGGTCCATCCCTTGAGGCTGGCCGACGTGGGGTGGATGGACTGGCTGAGCCTGGGCGTGATGGTGGCGCTGACGGCCGTCTCGGCGGTGAATATCCTGACGCACGAGCAAGAGGACAGCCTGCGCTCCCGCCAGTTTCTCGTCTTCCTGACGCTGATGGCGGGCTGGTCCCTCATCTTGTTGTTCTTTTTCAGGCAGTCGGCGGAAGAGTTTTTGGGGATAGCTTGCGTGCCCATGGCCATCTTGGTGGCGCGTTTCTTTACGGTCGTCAAGGGGAAACCGGAGCTGATCCTGTTCCACGCGACGACCGCGCTCCTTTTCGCTTTTCTGGTTTTAAGATTATGGAATTTCTTATAGAATATGGTTATATCGGGGTCTTCATCGCCGCGTTCCTGGCGGCGACGATCCTGCCCTTCAGCAGCGAGGTGGTGCTGACGGGCGTCTTGCTGGCCGGCGCCTCCTACACGCCCTGCATGGTGGCCGCGACGCTGGGCAATTTCCTGGGCGGCATGAGTTGCTATTGGCTCGGCATGCTGGGCAAGGTGGAATGGATCGAGAAATACCTGAAGCTCGACCCCGTCAAGCTCCGGCGGGTGCAGGACTGGATCCAGGGCAAGGGCTCGTGGATGGGCTTCTTCGTCTTCCTGCCGGGCGTGGGCGATTTCATCGCCGTCGCGCTGGGCTTCCTCCGGGCCAACGCCTGGATCGTGGCCTTCTCGATGTTCCTCGGCAAGGCGATCCGCTATTGGGTCTGGATGGAGTTCGTTTATCAGGTGAAAGATATGATTTAGCTCCGAAAAGCGTCCGCGTTTTTTTGAATTGAATCTGTTTCAACTAGAACCCAGCTGGGTTTTTAGTGAAAAATATGTCTACTGACTAAAACCCAGCTGGGTTCTTAGTGGAAAATGTGTCCGCAAACTAAAACCCAGCTGGGTTCTTAGTGAAAAATGTGTCCGCAGACTAGAACCCAGCTGGGCCCTCCATAGCGGATGAGTCCGCGGATGAAAAAATGAGTTCTTTTTTGCCAGCACCTTTTCTTTTTTACAAAAAAACACCTATCTTGCGGAGCGAAATCAGGAAGTGCCCCGACTTCTTCATTTCAAGAGAGAGTATTAACGGATTTATTCATTAAAAAAACGACAGTTTATGGCAACACAAATTAGGACTTGTCCTTTAAGTAAGCTGACCATCGGGTCGGCGAGTGATTTCCATACCAATGTCTACAAGGCTATTACGACGGCGACGCCCGCGGTTTTGCACGTGGAGGCTTTGGAGCCCGGCTACAAGCGGGTAGTCGACGATTTGGCTTCGGTCGTGAACCGCAAGCAGTCGTATATCTCCACGAAAACCCTCGCGGGGATCGACGATAAGCGGGACAATGGTGTGGGTTATGTTTTTAACGTATTGAACGCGAACACGACCTGCTTGATACCTGAGAAGGTCGATGCGGCCAACCGGCTTTTGCCGCAAATATCTTCCTACCGTCGTATCAAGGATCATGAGTACTCGAAGCAGAGCGCCGAGCTGCGCGGGATGCTCGGAGTCCTCGAGGCGGAGGAGAACGCGGCCGACGTGGCGACCTTGGGCATCGGGCCCGACATCGAGGCCCTCCGCGAGGTAGCCGAGAAGTTTGAGGAGGCCTTCAAGGCCAAGACGCTCGAGGCGGCGGAACATGCCGACCAGAGCGACCTCGACTCGAAGGAGCTGGCCCGCGAGGCGCAGACGGCTTACGAGGGGATCGTGCAGATGGTCAACGCTTACGCGATCGTCCAGCCGACCGACGAGCTGCTTTCCTTTATCAACGAGGTGAATGGGCTGGTCGCGGCTTACGCCCAGATCGCCGACGGGAGCACTTCGGGAGGCACGACGCCCGAGCCCGCGCCCGGCGGGGAGACCGGCGGCGACGAGACGGGTGACGACGGCGACGAAGAGGTGGACGATGGCGGATCGCCGGGAGTCGTCTGAATGTTCAAAGGGCGCGTATTTCAAGGGAACGGGGCTTCCCGAGGGGTACGCGCCCTTTTTATGCCCCCTCCCCCCTCAACGCCGACGGAGCGCCCGCCAATCGTCGCGGCGGGGCAGGAAGGCCTTGAGCGGCAAGCGGTTTTTCCGGATGAAAAGGAGGAGGGAATAAAGGAGCATGGCGCAGAAGGCGACGCTCGCGCTGAGGGCCGAGCCGAGCGTGCCGAGGCGGGGGATGAGCCAATAGCCGCTGAGGGCCAGCGTCGCCAGCCCGACGCCCGAGCTGATGGCGCTGTGGCGCACCTGCCCGCTGCCGATGAAGTAATGGCTCAAGATCGTGTTGCACCCCAAGGCCACGATGCCGACCGCGAGCCCCCAGATGACCATCCGGACGCCCACGAACTCGCGGCTGAAAAGGATTTCTGTAAAGACCCACTCCGGGACGAGGGCGATGAGGCCGACCGCCAGCGTCAGGGCCAGGGCGGTGAGCTTCAGCAGGCGGAGGGTGATCTCGGCTTGCCGGCGGGCGCTCGGTTCCTTGGCCACTTCCTCGTACTCGATGAAGGCGACGCTCCGGCTGATGTGCCAGACGCTCTCGGAGACGCGTGTCCCCGCGTCGAGCAGCCCCACGCCCCCCAATCCCCCGAACCGCTGGATCAGGAAATAGTTGAGGCGGGTGGTGAAAACCTCCGCCAGGTTGTCGGCCCCCGCCCACAGCCCGTAGCCGAACATCTCGCGCAGCAACCGGGGCAACCGGACGGCGGGACACGCTTTCCGCTCATGGATAACCAACGGGATGAGGCGGTAGAAACTGTAGAGGCAAGCGACACCGTTGGCGACGCACAGCCCCCAAAGGTAGGACTCCACGGTCGGCCGCCGGGCCACGAAATAGAGATAGACGAGGACGAAAAAGAGCGACCCGCCCTGTAGCCCCTGCGTCAGGTTGAACGCGTCGACCCGCTCCTTGCCCAGCAGGAAGCGCGCGTTGGCGTTGGCCAGGGTCGTCAGGATCGCCAACCCGTAGACGGCCTCCCCATAGGCCGGGGGCAAGAGCGTCGTGGCGAGCAGGAAGCCGCACGCGATCGCCCCGCCCACGATCGTCCACGCGTAAGCGGGCGCGAGGATCCGCCGCAGGGAGTAGCGGTTCATGAAATAGATGAGGGTGTTGCCGCATAAGATGCCGTTGAATATGACGGCGATGTTGATCGAGGCCACCAGCACGCCCACCAGCCCGACGCCCTCGATCCCCAGCTCCTTGGCGTTGATGAAGATGAGCGCCAGGTTGAGGATCGCGATCGCGTAGCGGGTGCCGATGGTGGAGAGGATTTTCTTCAGCATGCCCTAAAGCGTAAGGCCGTCCAGCAAGCGGACATAGGTCGCGATCGCCTCCCGGATCTCGTACGTGTGGATGAACTCATCCGCGGAATGGGAACGGGCCGAGTCGCCCGGTCCGATCTTGACGGAGGGGAAGCGCATGAGCGCCTGGTCGCTGAGCGTGGGCGAGCCGAAAGGCATCTTGCCCAGCATGAGCGTCCGCCGGACGAAAGGATGCTTCGGGTCGAGCCGCGAGGAGTTGAGGCGGAAGCTCCGGGCCTTGACCTCGCAGCCCACCTGCGCTTGGATCAGCTCGAACAGCCGCTCGTTGCTGTAAAACTCGTTGGTCCGGATGTCGACCGTAAACTCGCAGCGGTCGGGGACGACGTTGTGTTGCGTGCCGGCGTGGATCATCGTGACGGTCATTTTCACCCGGCCCAGAAGGTCGCTGTAGTCCGGGAATTGGTAGGTGCTGAACCAGTTGATGTCCTCGATCGCCTTGTAGATGGCGTTGACGCCCTCGTCGCGGGCGGCGTGTCCCGCCTTTCCGGTGGCGACGCAATCGAGCACCATCAGCCCCTTCTCGGCGATCGCCGGAAGCATCCCCGTCGGCTCGCCGACGACGGCGAAATGGATGGGCGGCAGCTCGGGCAAGACGCTCTCGATGCCGTTTTTCCCGGAGACCTCTTCTTCGCAAGAGGCGAGAAAGAGGAGGTTGTAGGGCTGCGGCTTGGCGGTCAAGATCCGGAAGGCCTCATAGAGCGAGACCACGCTGGCGCCGGCGTCGTTGCTGCCCAGGCCGTAGAGGCGGTCGTCGTCGGTCTCCTCCGGCAGGAAGGGGTCTCTTTGCCATCCGGCGACCGGCTTCACGGTGTCGATATGCGAGTTCAGGAGGAGGGTCGGCTTGGCGAAGTCGAATCCCGGCGCGATGAGCCAGAGGTTGTTGCCTTTCCGGAAGACGTGATGGCCGGCGTCGGTCCAGCGTTGCTGTAGGTAATCGGCGACCGCCGTCTCCTCGCGGCTGAAGGAAGGCCGTGAGATCATCCCTTTCAGCAGGTCGATCGCCTCGTAATATTGTTCCATAAGATTATGCCAATAAGTTGATGACTGTTTGTTTGTCTTTTTCCAGTTGCGCTTTCAGCTCGTCTAAAGAGTTGAATCGGATGTTGTCGCGAAAACGATGGAGGAAGGCGACGCGGACGCTCCTGTTGTAAAGGTCGCCCTCGAAGTCTAAAAGATTGACCTCGACCGTCACGTCGTCTCCGTTTTGCACGGTCGGCCGGTCACCGATACAGAGCATTCCCTTATATACCTTTTTATTTAAATGGACAAGAACCGCGTAGACGCCAGCCGCGGGAATGATCTTCGCGGGCTGGTCGATTTGGAGATTGGCGGTCGGGAAGCCCAAGGTCCGCCCAAGCTGGTGCCCTTTGACGATATGGCCTTTCAGGGTGTAAGGATAAGTCAACAGGCGAGTCGCTTCTTCCATGTCGCCCGCGAGAATATGCTTGCGGATCCACGAGGAACTGATCGACTTGCCGTTCTCGGTATAGGAAGGTTCTTGGAGCACT
Organism: uncultured Parabacteroides sp.; assembly: GCA_949298575.1. Lineage (GTDB taxonomy): Bacteria > Bacteroidota > Bacteroidia > Bacteroidales > Tannerellaceae > Parabacteroides. The sequence continues at coordinate 41,591 of CASFXH010000019.1, read as the reverse complement.
TCCATCCCGCACGCGTCTCCATACCGTTTGTAATCGTCGAAACTTTCCGAGCGGTTATGCCCGAAGCGATGGTCGTACCCGATCAAGAGGGTTTGGACATGAAGCTTCTCCGATAAAATATCTTTGATGAATGTCTCGGCGGACAAGCGTGAGAGCTGGGTCGTAAAGTCGATGACGACGCAATAATCCAATCCCGTCGAGGAGAGGTGCAGGATCTTTTCCTCAAAGGCGTTGAGCAATTGCGGTTGGTAATCCGCTTGCAAAATGGCCCTCGGATGTTCCGGGAAGGTAATGACCGCGCTCGACAAACCTTTCTCTTTGGCGATACGCTTCATCTCGTCGATGAGGAAGCGATGCCCTACGTGAACACCGTCAAAAAATCCGATCGTGGCGACCAGCGGTTTCCCCTCCAGTTTTTTCGCGTCTCTTACTACAATCATGTTTATATCCTTCTTGCTTGATCTGGCGCGAAATTACGGTTTTATTTGCGAATCTCATTCATTTATCGGTTCATTTCCGACTCGTTGATAGGCGATGCGAGGGCTTCCGTCCGCGATGTGGATAATGCCGCAACGGGTAAAACCTAATTTATGGGCGATGTTTTGCATCACGAGGTTGTCGCGATGCGTGTCGACGCGAATGTTGCGGCAATGGCGGAAGCTCCATTGGAAGCAAGCGTCGGCCACGCCCTTTGTCTTGCCCGACGAGGCCATGCGGTGGATCGTCGCGTAGGGCTCGTCGTTGAGCCATTGGCCGTCCTCGATTTTCAGGTAAGTGGGGTCGACGCCTTCGATGTAGCAGAAGGTCCCGACGATCTCGCCTTCGTCGTCTTCGCAGGCGAAACTGTGTCCTTTGGCGATTTCGCTCGCGATCAATTCTTCTGAAGGGTAGCCGTTGATCCATTGTCCGCCATTTCCGTGCTCGCGCATGAATTGGCGGGCATGATCGTAGAGACGCATGAGGGCGGGAAGGTCCGCGGGACGTGATGGGCGTATTCTCATAGTGCTAATTTTTTCCTTATTGATTTTATGATTCCGGCGCGAAGCTACAAAAATTAATTATCCGTATCTTTGGTGGGTCATTTTAAAAGATTAAGAACGGATGAAAATCGTAGCGGATAAGACAGTCCCTTTCCTGAAAGGGGTGCTTGAGCCTTTCGCGGAGGTCGTGTATCTGGACGCGGGCAACTTCACGCCGGAGGCCGTGCGTGACGCGGACGCGTTAATCGTGAGAAGTGTGGATAAATGTACTCGTCAGCTTTTGGAAGGCAGTCGGGTTCGATTGATCACTACGGCGACAATAGGCTTTGATCATATCGATACGCGATTTTGCGACGAGGCGGGAATCGTTTGGCGTAACGCGCCGGGATGCAACGCGGCTTCGGTAGGGCAATACGTCTTGGCGTCTTTAGTCGCTGTGGCCTTGCGGCGAGGAGAGGCTTTGGCGGGAAAGACGCTGGGTATCGTCGGGGTCGGCCATGTCGGTTCGATCGTGGCCCGTTATGCCGAGGCGTGGGGAATGCGGGTTTTGCGGAACGATCCGCCGAGAGCGGCGCGAGAGGGCACGGAGGATTTTGTCTCACTCGAAACGATCGCGGAGGAAGCCGATATCATTACGTTTCATGTCCCTTTAACACGTGAAGAGCCTTACGCGACCTATCATTTGGCCGGCGCGGATTTTATGGGGCATTTGCGCCGGAAGCCGTGGTTCGTCAATAGCTGTCGGGGCGCGGTGATGGATACGGCGGCCTTGCTGGAAGCGAAACGGACCGGCCGGGTGAGTGAATTGATCATTGATTGTTGGGAAAACGAACCGAATATCTCTCGAGAATTGTTGGCTGAAACGGCGATAGCGACGCCGCATATCGCTGGCTTCTCGGCGGATGGGAAAGCGAACGGGACACGCGCTTGTCTTTTGGCGTTACGTGATTTCTTTGGGTTCGATCTCGCGCTCGACCAAATCATGCCGCCAGCTCTCGCCGATCCCGTGATCGATCTTCGCGCTTTCCCGGACCATCGTTTGGAGCGGGCGGTGTTGCGCACGTTCGACCCCTCGCGGGTGGATCAAGCCTTGCGTCTCGCGCCTGAACGCTTCGAATGGTTCCGGGCGAACTACGACCATCCACGCGAGCCCCGGGCCTATCAAGTCGTCGGCCAAACGGGGCGGGAATGGCGACAACTTCACGCGTTGGGTTTCCATGTCGGTGGGGACTGAGTGGTCCTGACGAGAACCTTTTGGGGAGGAAAGGAGGTGATCAAGGTCAACTTTTCTTTATAATTACGAATTCAGGGAATCTTGTTAACACAAAATTGGACAAAATTCTTCTTGTTTCTAACTATTTTTGTACGCAATCTTCTAAAAACAGATCCATGAAACATAAAATAACAGCAGGTATTATCGGTTTCGGACGAATGGGAGGCTTCTATTTGGACGAAATGTTGAAAAATGAAAACTGGGAAGTCGCGTATATTTGCGACATAGACCCAGAAGCGAGGGAATACGCGAAGAAACTCTCTCCTAATTCTAAAGTTGTAGCGGACGAGCAAATCGTGTTCAACGATCCGAAGGTCGAGGTTGTAGGACTTTTCACGCTAGCGAACTTCCGACTGGAGCAGATCGAGAAAGCGGTCGCCGCGGGGAAACACGTCATCTCGGAAAAGCCTATCGCCGATACGGTTGAAAGGGAGTGGAAGGCCGTCCAACTGATTGAGAATTCGGGGAAACTCGCGACTGTTAATCTTTATTTGCGGAATTCTTGGTACCATAACACCCTCAAGGAATTTATAGAAAGTGGAGAGATTGGCGAACTCGCGATCATCCGGATTTGCCACATGACGCCAGGATTGGCGCCAGGGGAAGGGCATGAATACGAAGGGCCCGCCTTCCACGATTGCGGAATGCATTATGTGGATATTGCCCGGTGGTACGCGGAGTGTGAGTATAAAACCTGGCACGCGCAAGCGCTGCGGATGTGGAATTGGCCGGAACCTTGGTGGCTTCAATGCCATGGAACTTTCGAGAACGGGATCGTATTCGATATTACGCAAGGTTTTGTCTACGGCCAGCTTTCAAAGGATCAAACGCATAACTCCTATGTTGATCTGATCGGAACGAAGGGAATCGCTCGGATGACACACGATTTCAAGACCGCGAAAGTGGAACTTCGGGGAGTTACGGTCACGGATTCAATCGAGAAACCTTATGGAGGGAAAAACATTGACCGTCTTTGCGAGCGATTCGCGAACTCCATTTCAGAAGGAAAACTTGACAAGCGGTTGCCGACAGCTCGCGATGCCGCTACGGCTTCGGAATACGCTTGGCGTTTCTTGCAAGACGCGAAAACGCACGAGATGCCGGCGATAGGTGACTTGGAGACGCTTGAGCAAATCCGTGAGCGCCGCCGGAACATGACAAACGGCTACGGCCTTTTGCACCATCGGAAGAAAATCTAAGATACCATTTCATCTTTTATTATATAAGGAAAGGGATGTCGGACCGGTGAAGACCGGGGGACATTCCTTTCTTTTTCTCTTTCACTTCGTTTACCGCGGTAAATGGGAGTTCCTCAACTTGAAAAATAGCATTTAACGCGGTAAACGCTATTAGTTAATCATGAAAATAGCATTTAATTCGGTAAACGCTATTTCGTAAAATTTTCGAATGTTATTTTTTGCGGTAAACGTCATTTCCCAATCGTTTTAATAGCGTTTCCTTCGGTAAACGCTATTTTTGAGGCTCGCGAAAGGCCATTTACCGGGACAAATGGCCTTCTCCACCCCGTGCTACCCTCATTTACCGCGGTAAACGGGCCTTCTCGCCTCGTGCTACCCTCATTTACCGTGGTAAATGGGGCTTCTCACCTCGTGCTACTCTCATTTACCGTGGTAAATGGGGCTTCTCGCCTCGTGCTACCCTCATTTACCGTGGTAAATGGGTTTTCGCGATCAAGCATACAACGGATAACAGGCAATTTTCCATGCCCTGATTTATATCGAAGCACGATAAATTTAGGATGGTTGGAAAATAACCACTATATTCGCCCGTAAATCAAAGAAAGTGTTTTACGAAAAAAAGAATTGAGACGATGGGAAAAAAACAAATGACATACGGTGAGGCTGTTATGCGCATACGAGAGATCGTGGACGAAATAGAGCGAGGGGATTTGGACGTGGATCTCCTGTCGGATCGGGTCAAAGAGGCGATGCGCTTGTCGCGCCTTTGCAACGATAAATTGCTGAAAATTGATGGGGACGTGCGAAAAGCATTTGAGGAAATGTTGCCAAAGCAAATCGAGGAGGAGGCCGAGTGATAGGCGAGCGCTATGTAATCATCGTGGCGGGAGGCAAGGGAACACGTGTCGGCGCGGATAAGCCGAAACAATTCCTTCCGATCGCGGGCAAGATGATTTTGCAACATACGTTGGAGGCGTTTTACCAATGGGATCCTTCGGCTCGTTTGGTGTTGGTTTTGCCGGAAGCTTATATCGAACTGTGGAAGCGTTTGCTGGACGAATACGGATGTCGGATTCCACACCAGCTCGTGAAAGGAGGCGAGACGCGTTTTCATTCCGTACGGGAGGGCTTAAGGAGTATTCCTCAGGAGGCAAAAGCGCTTGTGGCGATTCATGATGGCGTGCGCCCTTTCGTTGGCAAAGCATTGATCGACTCTTGTTTCGAGGAAGCGGCTCGCTCTGGGGCGGCAGTGCCCGTGGTGCCACTGGTGGATACGATTCGTGAGCAAATGGATGGCTCGCGTTCCCGAACGGCCGACCGGGGGCGATTCTTGGCGGTCCAGACTCCTCAGGTGTTCGACCTCGATCTGTTGAGGCGAGCATATGAGCAACCTTATTCAGGAAAGTTCACCGACGACGCTTCCGTGGTCGAGGCGCTTGGCGTACAGGTGGCTCAAGTCTCCGGCTCTCGCCAGAATATCAAGATTACGACCCCAGTTGATTTATTGATCGCGCGAGCCTTGCTCGAGGAGCGCTAAAAAGTATATTGGAATGGCGGGTTTGGAGTTGGAAGATCGGTCGATCGTTTATTTGCCGGGGGTAGGTCCCCGAAGGGCGGAGTTGTTGAAACAGGAGCTGGGGATTGTTTCTTATAGTGACCTGTTGCACTATTTCCCGTATAAATATTTGGACCGTAGCCAAATCTACCGCGTTTCCGATTTGACGGAGAATATGCCTTATATTCAATTGCGCGGGCGGATTCTCCGATTCGAGACATTGGGCGAAGGCTCGGGAAAACGGCTGGTGGCCAGATTTACGGATGGGACGGGCGAAGTGGATTTGGTTTGGTTTAAAGGCTTGTCGTCCGTGGAAGGGCGTTATAAATTGAATACGGAATATTTGGTTTTTGGCAAGCCGGTCGTTTTCAATCACCAATATAATATCCCGCATCCCGAGCTGGATGACCCGGAGCAAGCGGGACAGCTCGCGAGTGGTTTGGTACCTTATTATAATACGACGGCCAAAATGAAGCGTGCCTTCCTGAACTCGCGAACGATCCAGAATTTGCAATATACGCTTCTCTCTTCCCTGAAATGGCATCTGGACGAGACGCTATCGCCGGACGTGTTGGCGAAGACAGGCTTGGTCTCTCGTTCCGAGGCGATACGACATATTCATTTCCCGTCGGATATCCGTCATATGGAAGAGGCCCGTCGGCGTTTGAAATTTGAGGAATTGTTCTATATCCAACTTCGGATGCTTCGGACCGCGTCCGACCGGAAGCGGAAATACCGAGGAATCCTGTTTTCCCGTGTGGGGGATTATTTCAATACGTTTTATAAAAAATATTTGCCTTTTGAGTTGACCAACGCCCAAAAGCGAGTGATCCGTGAGATGCGGGCCGATATGGGCAGTGGGCGACAGATGAACCGGTTGCTGCAGGGCGACGTGGGGAGCGGGAAAACTTTGGTCGCGCTCCTATTGATGCTTTTGGCGCTCGACAATCATTGCCAAGCTTGCTTAATGGCGCCGACAGAGATTTTGGCGACTCAACATTACGCCACGATTCGGGAATTCTTGAAAGGAATGGACGTGAAAGTCGAGCTTTTGACGGGATCAACCCGTAAGAAGGAACGGGAACGGATTTTACCCGGGATAGCGAGTGGGGATATCCAAATCGTGATTGGTACGCACGCCTTGATTGAGGATACCGTTAATTTCGCTTCTTTGGGATTGGCGATTATCGATGAGCAACATCGTTTTGGTGTGGAGCAACGCGCTCGGCTTTGGGTGAAGAATCCGGTCCTTCCCCATGTGCTGGTGATGACCGCCACGCCCATTCCCCGAACGTTGGCCATGACGCTCTATGGGGATCTTGACGTTTCTGTCATCGATGAGTTGCCTCCCGGACGTAAACCAGTCAAGACCCTGCATCGTTATGACACCAAGAAAGCGGAACTTTACGCGTTTTTACGCCAAGAGATCGGAAAAGGGCGGCAGGTTTATGTGGTTTATCCTTTGATAGAAGGAAGTGAGAAATTGGATTACAAGGATCTAGAGGCCGGCTTTGAGACGTTCAAGGCTGTGTTTCCCGAATATCAAGTTTGCATGGTGCATGGACGGATGAAGGCTTCCGAAAAGGAGGAGGAAATGCGACGATTCGTTTCTGGTGAAGCTCAGATCTTGTTGGCGACGACCGTAATAGAGGTAGGCGTTAACGTGCCGAACGCGTCGGTCATGGTCATCGAGAGCGCGGAGCGGTTTGGATTATCGCAGCTTCATCAGCTTCGAGGTCGTGTCGGGCGGGGCGCGGAGCAGTCTTATTGCATTTTGATCTCTTCTTATAAATTGAGCTCGGACACTCGAAAACGATTGGAGATCATGGTCAGCAGCAATAATGGATTTGAGATCGCGGAAGCGGATCTTCGTTTGCGAGGACATGGAGATTTGGAAGGCACGAGGCAGAGTGGAGAAGGAGTCGATTTGAAGATCGCTAATTTGGCTACGGATGGGCAGATTTTGCAATACGCACGTGATTTGGCTCTGGCGATCTTGGATGAGGATCCCGAATTATTGTCCGAACCCCATCGGATATTGAATGAACGGTTAAGTATTTTGTTCAAGAAGCGGATAGATTGGGCCCGAATCAGCTGATATGTTGTAAAACATATTTTGACTTATCAATTTGTTTTATAAAGATTTATGTAAACAATTGTTGTGCTTCGCCCCTGTCTGTAGGGAAAAATTTCGTTAATAGGCTTTGCCCGATAAATCATATTTCCGACCTTTGACCGTCCTGTGAAAAAACTTCTGGCGAACAGGTACGAATTAACGGATTTATCAAGGATTAATATATTCATCAGACAAATGATCGTAAGAACATTATTAAGCGTTTGCTGCTCACTTCTTCTTGTTTCTTCCGTCAAAGGGCAGGAAGAGGCTCCCATAGAAAACCCCAATGAAGGCTCACATCAAATCATGAATGAGCGTGTATCGGAACTGATGGCTGATCGTGTAGGCTTTAAAAAGGAGCTGATCCTAGAGAAATTGGCCGTCATTAACGAGCGGGCAGAGTTGGAAGCTCGTGAGAATTTAATGTTCCCGGCCGATGAATTGTATGGTTCGCATTGGGCGAACGATTGGGTAGATCCTTTCCGGGGAATGAAAGTGGATTATCCGGATTCGTGCGTGATCGATTGTTCCGCGTTCGTTTTCCCGTTAGACTCAATGACCCGGGTAACTTCCAAATACGGCCCGCGTCGGCGGCGGATGCACAAGGGGATCGACTTGAAAGTCCAGATAGGTGATACGATCTATGCGGCGTTTGATGGGAAAGTCCGTATCCGGAAATATGAGCGGCGAGGATATGGCTATTATTTGGTGATCCGTCACCCGAACGGCTTGGAAACGATTTATGGTCATTTGTCTAAATTCTTGGTGAACGAGAATGAGATCGTCCGAGGTGGTCAGCCGATCGCGTTGGGTGGCAATACGGGGCGTTCCACGGGTTCACACCTGCATTTTGAGACTCGTTTCTTGGGACAGGCCCTGAATCCTCAAGACTTGATTGATTTTGAGAATGAAGTTCCACATAAAGATACTTACGTGTTCCATAACGTGAAGATCAATGGCCGGAAGAGCAATATTTATGTGTCATCCGATACGAAGGTGGTCTATCACCGGGTGAAGTCGGGGGATACGCTTGGAAAGATCGCTCGTCGTTATGGAACAACGGTAGGAGAGTTGTGCCGTCTGAATGGGTTGAAGACGACTTCCATTTTGCGGATTGGCCAAGCGATTCGTTGCAATGCCGGTGTAGAGGTCTCTGCCGCTACGCCTAATACGGGTGGTAAGCAAAAGGCGAAGGTGGAGAAGCAAACCGTAACACCATCGACCAATGTTTCAAATACGGTGGAAACCGCTGACGCGAAGCCGGTTTATCATCGGATCCAATCGGGAGATACGCTTGGGGGAATTGCCTTGAAGTATGGAACGACGGTCAAGAAACTATGTGAGTTGAATGGGATCACTCGTACGACCATTTTGCGCTTGGGCCGTTCGTTGCGTTGTTCTTGAATTTAAATATGTGCGGACCGCATGCCGAATACGAAAGAGCAGTTTGAACAGGTTATTTCCGTTTGCCGGGATATCTTTGAGAAAAAGTTGAAGGATTATGGACCTTCGTGGCGGATCATGCGCCCTCGTTCCGTGACCGATCAGCTCTTTATCAAGGCGAACCGGATCCGGAGCTTGGAGGAAAAGAAGGTCAGTTTGGTGGCGGAAGGGATCCGTCCGGAATTTATCGCGATTGTCAATTATGGCATTATTGGGCTGATCCAGCTGAACTTGGGCTTTTCCGACAGTGTGGATATCTCGTCGGAAAAAGCGTTGGATTTGTATGACCATTATATGACGGCAACCGAAGAATTGATGTTCGCCAAGAATCATGATTATGATGAGGCTTGGCGGAGTATGCGGATCAGTTCTTATACCGACTTGATATTGATGAAACTTTATCGGGTAAAACAAATCGAGGATCATGGAGGGCAGACACTCGTCTCGGAAGGTGTGGACGCCAACTACATGGACATGATCAACTATTCTTTGTTTGGCTTAATTAAATTGGATTTTGGGGAATGAAGGCGAGAAGGGAACTCATAGAAAAGATCATCCTTGAGTTTTCTCGTATCCTTTTGGGAAGCGTATTTATTTTCTCCGGATTCGTGAAGGCGGTCGACCCGATGGGCGGGGCGATCAAGATCGATGATTACCTGACGGCTTTCGGGTGGAATTTTTTGCATCCGTTTTCCACGTTCTTCTCTTTTAACTTAGCGGCGATTGAATTCGTTTTGGGCGTTTGCGTGACGCTAGGGGTTTATCGGCGTTACACGACGTTTTGCCTGCTTTTAATGATGCTTTTCATGACGCCATTAACGCTGTATCTCGCGTTGTTCAATCCAGTTTCCGATTGCGGGTGTTTTGGAGACGCGGTGGTGATTACCAATTGGCAAACGTTTTACAAAAACGTGGTGTTGCTGGCGGCGGCTATTTACGTGTTTAGGCATCACCGAAAGCTGTTTCCTTGTTTCTCGCCGCACACGTATTGGTTTGTCGCGTTTTTCGCTTACTTGTTCTCGATCGGGTTTGGGTATATGAATTATAATCATTTGCCCATATTGGATTTCAGGCCATATAAGGTGGGGGCGAATATCCCGGCGTTGATGGAGATACCGGAAGGCGCTCCGGTGGATGAGTATGATTATTCTTTCGTATACGAGAAAGACGGAGTCCAGAAAGTTTTCTCGTTGGAGGATGTCCCGACGGACGACAGTACATGGGTGTTCGTGGAATCGCGGACGAAACTGATCAAGCAAGGGTATGTACCGCCTATCTCGGCTTTTAATGTGTACAATCTGCGGGATGAGGAAGTTACGGAAAGCCTCTTGTCGGATTCCGGTTTGATGTTCTGGCTGGTCTCGCCCCGTTTAGAGGATGCGGATGACGAGCGGATCGATGAGATCAACAGTATTTATGATTATGCGGTGGAGCGGGGTTGGAAGTTCTATTGCCTTACGGGCTCATCGCGGGAGGCGATGGCGGCATGGACCGATAACACGGGGGCGGAATACCCCTATCTTTTCGCCGACGCGGTATTGCTGAAAACGATTGTGCGTTCGAACCCTGGTTTGGTGTTGATGCGCGAGGGAACGATCTTGGCGAAGTGGCATTATAACGATTTCCCTCCCTTCGAGCGCCTGGATGAGGTTTTCGGCCCGTTTGTCGCTGGAAATAAAGCGCAAAAAAGGGAAGAAGATGTTAAATTATTTACTAACTTGTTGACTTTTATTGTACCTTTGTCGCTGGTTTGGATGTATGACTGGACTCGTTACCGGAAACGGTCGCGAAAGACAGAGGAAGAAACGGAAAATTAGTTTACAATTATAATTTTTAAAGTTATGAGAAAGAATATTGTAGCGGGAAACTGGAAAATGAACACGACTCTTCAAGAAGGGCTCGCGTTGGCGAAAGGTCTTGATGAGGCTTTGAAGGGTAAAACACCGAATTGCGACGTGATCATCGGTACGCCGTTCACGCACTTGGCGAGCGTAGTCGCCGCGATTGATACGAACAAGATTGGCGTAGCCGCTGAGAACTGCGCGGACAAGGAGAAGGGCGCTTTCACGGGCGAGGTCTCCGCTGCGATGGTCGCTTCGACGGGCGCGAAATATGTGATCTTGGGACATTCTGAGCGTCGCGCTTATTATCATGAGACACCGGAAATCTTGAAGACAAAAGTTGAATTGGCTTTGGCGAATGGTTTAACACCGATTTTCTGCATTGGCGAGGTATTGGCTGAGCGGGAAGCGGGCAAGCACTTCGAGGTGGTTGATGCCCAGATCAAGGAATCGTTGTTCAACCTTTCCGCGGAGGATTTCGGGAAGATCATTTTGGCGTATGAGCCGGTTTGGGCGATCGGTACGGGCAAGACCGCTACCGCGGATCAGGCTGAGGAGATCCATGCGCACATCCGCGAGACGCTGGCCGCTCAATACGGCAATGAGGTCGCTGAAAATTGCACGATCCTTTACGGTGGCAGCTGCAACGCTGGTAACGCGAAGGAATTGTTCGCGAAACCGGATGTCGACGGTGGTTTGATTGGAGGCGCTTCTTTGAGTGTAGAAAAATTCATGCCGATTATCGAGGCATTCTAATCGTATTGACAACTGGGGGGAGGGGATGAGGTCCATCGCCTCAACCTCTCCCCCTTTTCTTTTGGAATTTAAGCGTATGAGGTTTTATTCGGGTGTCATGATCCTTTTAGGGTTCTTCCTCTCCCTCTCGGCCGCGAGGGGGCAGATCGTGGTGATGGGCGACGTGAAGGGGAAGATCGACACGGTGATCGTTGTGCCGGGCGACTCCTCTATCTTCGAGGCGCTGGGAAAAAGTGGCGCTGGCGAGGGTAGTGTCGTTGTCCACCAGTCGGAAGCGATCCAGAACCTGATTGGCAAGCGGATGCGAGGCGCAAACGTGGAAGCGACGGACAGCTTGGTTTACCTGAAAATGCAAGGATATCGCACGCAGGTCTTTTCCGGCAACAGCCAAAGGGCCTCAAAGGATGAGGCTTTCCTGAAAGAGGAGGAGATCAAGGAGCTTTTCCCGACCTTGCCGACTTACGTCACGTATACGGCACCGTTTTGGAAACTGCGGGTGGGCGATTTCCGTTCGCATGAGGAAGCCTACCAGATGATGCGGATCTTGCGCGAGGCTTTTCCGGCCTACGCGAAAGAAATGTACATCGTGCGTGAGGAAATCAAGATACCCCTGAATTAATTTCTACCTTAATATACAATGACAATGGTAATAGACGAGACCGAGCGCGAACGCGAGGCGTTGGCGGAACATTACAAGGCGATTCTCGAGCTCTTGGGCGAGGATCCGGGACGTGAGGGACTGCTCAAGACTCCCATGCGGGTAGCGAAAGCCATGCAGTACCTCACGAAGGGTTACGACGAGGATCCTGAGGCCGTTTTACGTTCCGCCATGTTCAAGGAGGAAGATTATAAGCAAATGGTGATCGTGAAGGACATTGATTTCTTCTCCCTTTGCGAGCACCACATGTTGCCCTTCTTCGGGAAGGCTCACGTGGCTTATATCCCCCGGAACTACATCACGGGTTTGAGCAAGATCCCGCGGGTGGTTGACATCTTCGCCCGCCGCTTGCAAATACAAGAGCGGTTGACGATGCAAATCAAGGAGTGCATCCAGCGGACATTGGAGCCGCTAGGTGTGATGGTCGTGATCGAGGCCCAACATATGTGCATGCAGATGCGGGGCGTCGAGAAGCAAAATTCACTCACGACGACATCGGATTTCACTGGCTTTTTCCAACAAGCGAAAACGCGGGAGGAGTTCATGAATTTGATTAAAAGCCACCGTTGACGGTTACACGGGCGGTAAAATAAAGGCTGATCTCACGACTAGGCTTTATACAATTAAGATTTATAAATCTCTCTTTAGAGCATCAAAAAGGCTCTCTTGTCCGATTTAATCTTAGCGTTCGCTGTAAAATATGAGTTTTGCTCCCTTTGTGGCAGCAAATTTGAAAGCGCAAGTAGTTATTTGATAAGATATAAATCAGGTTATTGAAATAAGCGTATGAATGAACTGCGGACAATCATGAAAATGTATACCGATCGCGTGTCGCCGATACCTTCAGAGGATCTGGACATGTTGGTCGCGATCGTGGACTACCACGAAGCGGAGAAAGGCGAGAAATTACAGAACGCTGAGACTGTCCCTAAATGCTTTTACTTCGTTAAGAAAGGGCTGTTGCGCCAATTCTATTACAAGGATGGGCGTGACATAACGGAAAGTTTCGCTTGCGATGGCGACGTGATGGTTTGTTCTAGAAGCATCTTCTTCAGGAAGACCACGAGTCGCATAATCGAGGCGCTTGAGCCTACGGCTTATTACCAAATGTCATATGTCGATCTGAAGACTCTCCTCGCCCATTCGAGGGCGCTTGACCGACTCTATTGCCGGGCGCTTGAGTCGGCGCTCGCGGCACTTCAAACACGCATGGACAATAGTCGTTTCGAATCAGCCCGTGAGCGCTACATCCGTTTCCGGGCCGAGCGGCCGGAAGTGGCCAAACGCGCTTCTGTCTGTCATATCGCCTCTTATCTTGAGATGGCGCCCGAATCGTTGAGCCGAATCCGGCATGATTTATAAGTCAGTGCTCTTTTTCTGATTTTTTAGGCTCGCGGCGGCGGGGAGAATGGCCAAGATGGTATTCCCCCCGTCGTCGCGGTGTTTTTTATGCCTTTCCGCACAGCGCGGGCAGCTGTCCGGAGCTTCGGAGAGCAATCCGCACAGCGCGGGCGGCTGTCCGGAACCTCGGAGAGCAAATCCGCACAGCGCGGGCGGCTGTCCGGAACCTCGGAGAGCAATCCGCGCAGCGCGGGCGGTCATAAAGTTTCTTGGAAAAAGAGAAGCCCCGGTCTCCATACGTGTTGGAAGGCCGGGGCATTCTCTTTAGTCTGGCAAATTAAATAAAGGGAGCGGTTATTTAGATTGATTTAGTTTAGGCATGCTAAGCCGCGTGTTTACGCGAGCCCTTTCAGCATACCATAGAAATATAGGGGTTTTAAGACATACACTTTCAGTAACCATGCGGGCCATAGCTCACGCGAGGTGTCGAGAAGCGTGAAGGGGAACGAGGTCTCCGGCTCCTTGGCGTAGTTGAACTCGCAGAGCAGAACATGCCCATAGTCCGTCACGATCGGGCAAGCGGCATAGCCGTCGTAGCGCTTGGTCGGCTCCTTGCCTTCCATGATGCTGATGAGGTTGTCGACCGCGATGGGGACTTGTTTGCGAACCGCCGCCGAGGTTTTGCTCGTCGGGATACCGGCCACGTCGCCTAGCGAGACGATGTTGGGATATTTCTTGTGGATCAATGTCTCTTGATCGACCATCACCCAACCGTCGGCCGCTAGCTTGCCTTCCGTCCAACTCAGGCCCGCTTCCGAGACGAAACGCGGAGCCGACATGGGAGGCGTGAAGTGCAGGAAGTCGTAGTCCTCCACGATGGGCGTGACCACCTTCTCGTCGCCCCGGGTTTCAATTTGCTCGAAATGCGCTTGCTTGCGTTCGAGGTCAATGCCCTTGAGGCGGGTATTGAGATGGATGGGGACGTTGCGCTCATTATAGATCTCCAGCAGGCGAGGCGTGTAATACGGTACGTCGTAGAGCGCTTTCTCGGCCGTGAAATAATCGAGGTCGAGGCGATCGCGAGTGCCTTGCTTGCGGGCGTAATGCTCGGTGAGAAGGCAGATCTTTTTCGGGGCGCCGCCACACTTGTGCTTGGTGTAGGTGTCGGTGTAGACGCCATGCCCACCTGTCTTGGCGAATTCCTGGAGCGCTTTCCATGTCTTTTGCGCGCCCTCGAAATCGTAGATGCAATGGGCGTTGCCTTGTCCAAGACGATCGTAAGAGAAACCCTCGACTTTATCCCAATTGAGCACCAAGCCGGGGGTGAGGACCAGGAAGTCGTAAGGGATTTTCCCGTTGTTGACCGTCGAGACTTGGTTCCAGACGGGATCGACAGCGGCGACGGAATCCTTGAGCCATTTAATGCCGCTTGGAACGCAATCTTCTTGCTTCTTCCAAACATCATTCGGCTCGTAAACGCCCGAGGCGATAAGCGTGAATCCGGGTTGATAGAATTGCCGATCGCTAGGATCGATGAGGGTAATATCAGGATTCTTCAATCGCTTTTTTAGACGAACCGCCATGCTGAGACCAGCGGCTCCGCCACCGATAATGACGATTTTTCCTCTCGCGTTAGAAGCCGCTTTGGATTCTTGAGCGCTGGAGAATGTCAGCCCGACTATCGCGGCGAGTTTCATGAAATCGCGGCGATTGAGATGTCCTATTCGATTGATTTCTTTTTCTAGATCTGTGAAGACGTGCTTGTTCATGATACACATTTGGACCTCATGGTAGAGATCACGCCGCGAAGGAACGATTCTCGGCTCAGCAGGCCAAATATTAGCCTACAACAAGACTTTCGCAAGATGGAAAAACTTTTTCCCAGCTTACATCAATCCTTTCTCATCTCCTCTAGGAAAAGTTTCAAAAAGCTGATAATTATTATTTTAATGGAATAGAAAATCTAGATCCGCTCAATAATTGATCAGGAACTCGACGAGGTTAGTGTCGCTCTCTAAGCCTAATCTTTTCCGCAAACGGTAGCGGCGAAGTTCGACCGCACGGACCGAGATGTTGAGCAGCGAGGCGATTTCTTTCGTGGATAAGTTCATCCGAAGCAAGCAACAGATACGCAGGTCGCCTGTCGTGATGTCGCTGAAGTTTTGCCGGATTCGTTCAATAAAATTCTGGTGGGCGCTGTTGAAATAATTCTCGAATTGGATCCAATCCGCTTGGTTATTGATGGCAGCTTCCATGGCCTCGCGCAACCGATTGTAGAGTTTATTCGGGTAACGATCGCCTAGGGTTTCTTTTTGCTTATCCAATTCCTCGAGCAAGGCTTGGATCGCTTGGTTACGTTTGACGAGGGCGGTCGTTTGCAGGATTAATTCGTTGTTCTTGTTCTCCAATTCTTTCTTTAAAAGATCTTCTTTCAATCGCAAGAGGCGTTGTTGTTCTTGGCGTTTCTCTTCCGCCAGTCGCCGTGTTTCCTTTTGCCGGACTGTCCGGAAGTAGAAATAGAGGCTCGACAAGATGATGGCCAAAAACAAGATCGTATAGCCGAGGTAAGCCCATCCGCTGTTGTACCATGCGGGATTGACCGTGATTGGAATCGAGATTTCCGGGAAAGGCCCGTGCGAAAGGTATTTGCGGACCCTAAGCTGGTAATCGCCTTGGGGCAGTTGGAGGAAAGAGATCGTCCCGTCTTGTTGCCAAGGCGACCATTCGTCCGTGATGCCTTCCAGGAGGTAGCTGATTTGGTGGTTGGGCGTGAAGACCGTCGTGCTGACGTTGACCGACAGTTCTTGGAAATTGTCGGGAAGCGTGATTTGGCCCGTGTGGGGCGCGATGAAATGCTCGCCTTCCTTGTCTTGGTAGCTGATCCGGCTGAATTGGGGCATGGTCAAACTCCCAAAGCTCTCGGCGATCATTTGGGGAATATTCATGAGCAGAATGCCTTGCATGGTGGACACAATGCCCAAACTGTCGTTGAGAGGGATAATCTGTCGTCCACTCGAGATGAGGTTGAAGCCGTAATTGTCGAAAAGGATTCGGCATTTTAAGGTCGCTCCATCGTTCGTGCCCTCAAAAAGGCCCGCTTCGTTGTCTTTGGTAAGCCAATACATGTGGTTTGGGGCCTGGTAAATGTTGTCTGGATTCGAGAAAACTTCCATGGGGTCGATGTCCGACAGACGAAAATTGATTGGCTGGTAGGGCATTTCCTGCTTATGCCTGAACCAAGCCTCACCTTCTTGTTGGGAGAGCTTGGTGAGCTGTTCTTGTGGCTTATGGATTTCACTGGAGAAATAGCCCATGTTGGAGCGGATGATTAGCGTCGAGTCGATCAACGCGGCATCGTCCACTTTCCCGATTTGGCTTCTTGGCGCCAGCAAGCGGATGGATTTGTTGATGTCAATTTGCGCGATGCCATTATCAAGCCCGATCCAGAGCAAGTTGACGTCTTGTACGCAAATGGAATGGACAATGTTGTCTTGCAGTTGGTTTTGAGTGCTCAGGTGCCGGAGGACCTGCCCACCCTTGTCTAGGAAAAAGAGGCCCGATCGGGCTGTGCCGACCACGGAAAGGCCGCCCACTTGAACCGCGACAGTCGGGCTTAACGCCTGGATATTATCGGGCAAGGGGATATTGATTGTTTTTTTGTTGAACGAGACATCGGGCGGCAGTTGGTTGATCGGTTGGTACACCAAGTCGTTCATTTCGTTCCGGATCCAATAACCTAATGAATTTTCGCCTTTTGTATAGATCGTGTCGTTATGGAAAACGACCCGTTCGATAGGCGATTTGTCGGGCAAGGGATAAAGTTCCCACGTGTTCCCGTCAAACGTGAGCAGGCCAGAGGTGTTGGCGATGTATAAGACGCCATAATGCGAGATGGAAATTTCCCAATTTTGGCAGCTGGCCTTATAGTCGTCGATCGTGTAGTTTTGGACCAAGAATGTCGGCGCTTGGGCAAACGTCAGGCTGGACGCTTGGGCCGTCCATAAAATCAAAAGGAATAATATGTGTGTTTTCAGGAACTTACTCATGCGAAAAATAAAAGAAGGGAGACAAGACGTCGATGTCTTGTCTCTCCTTATTTTACTCGCGAATATAATGGATTATTTGTATTCTTGCCAGCTCTTGATCTGAATATCTTCCATTTTCATCTCACAGAACGCGCTGATGAACGCGCTTGCCAACCGTGCGTTGGTGATCAGTGGAATGTTGTGGTCGATCGCGGCTCGGCGAATCTTGTAGCCATTGGTCAATTCGCGTGTGCTGTGGTCTTTGGGGATATTGATGACCAGCTCGAAAATATGCTTGGAGAACATCTCCATGACATGCAACTCTCCTTGCTCGTCGGGCCAACAGACTTCGATCGCTTTGATACCGTTGTCGTTCAAAAATTTCGCGGTGCCATGCGTACCATAGATCGTATAGCCTTTTTTAGCCAGCAACCGACAGGGTTCCAGCAAGTCGACCTTGCTCTTAGGACCACCCGAGGATACCAGGATGTTTTGTTTCGGGATACGGTTGCCGACGGCGATCATGGCCGAGAGCAAGGCTTCGTTGAAGTCGTCACCTACGCAACCCACTTCGCCAGTCGAGCTCATATCTACACCCAAAACCGGGTCGGCCTTGTGCAAACGGGCGAAAGAGAATTGGGATGCCTTAACGCCGATCCAATCGATATCGAACGCGCTCTTGTCGGGTTTCGTGTAAGGCGCGTCCAGCATGATCTTGGTCGCCGTTTCGATAAAGTTCCGTTTCAGGACTTTGGAGACGAACGGGAAGCTGCGTGAGGCGCGCAAGTTGCACTCGATGACTTTCACGTCGTTGTTTTTCGCCAAGAATTGGATATTGAATGGACCGCTGATGTTGAGTTCCATCGCGATCTTTTTGCTGACTTTCTTGATTCGACGGGCCGTCTCAAAATAGATCTTTTGAGCGGGGAAGACCAATGTCGCGTCGCCCGAGTGAACACCCGCGAACTCAATGTGTTCAGAGATTGCGTATTCGACCACCTCGCCATTGCGGGCGACAGCGTCGAACTCGATTTCTTTCGCACCTTGCAAGAATTGGGAAACGACCACCGGATATTCTTTCGAGACCTTAGCGGCCAGTCCGAGGAATTCAATCATTTGCTCCTTGTTGTGGCAGACATTCATGGCCGCGCCTGAAAGCACGTAAGAAGGACGGATCAGAATCGGGAAACCGACCTCGTTGATGAACGCGTCAATCTCGTCCATGCTGGTGACTTCCGCCCATTTCGGCTGGTCGATGCCCAACGTATCCAGCATCGCGGAGAATTTGTGTCGGTTTTCCGCCCGGTCAATGGAAATGGGTGAGGTTCCTAAGATCGGCACATTCTGCCGATAGAGCTTCATGGCCAAATTGTTCGGAATTTGTCCGCCAACCGAGACGATCACGCCTTTCGGAGTCTCCAGATCCATGACATCCAAGACGCGTTCGAAGGAAAGCTCATCGAAATAGAGTCGGTCACACATGTCGTAATCCGTGGAGACGGTTTCCGGGTTGTAGTTGATCATGATGGCTTTATAGCCTAATTTCCGGGCTGTCTGCGCCGCGTTGACCGAACACCAGTCGAATTCCACGGACGAGCCGATGCGGTAGGCTCCGGAACCCAGGATGACCACGCTCTTGTCATTCTTATAATAAGGTATATCATGATCTGTCCCATCGTAAGTGAAGTAGAGGTAGTTGGTCAACTCGGGATGTTCAGAGGCGATCGTGTTGATGCGTTTGACGGTTGGCAGGATGCCCATCTTCTTACGCAAATTGCGAACCCGGATGTTTTCCTTTTCCATATTGCCTTCCGGATGTTCGGTGAATCGAGCGATCTGGAAGTCGGAGAAGCCCAAGCGTTTCGCTTCCCGCAAAACCTCTTCCGGCAGATCCTCGATCTTGTGATAGCCTTGCAAGACATGGCTGTAGTCCACGATGTTTTTCAATCGTTCGAGGAACCAGGGGTTAATCTTGGTCAGCTCGTAGATCCGGTCGATCGTGTAGCCTTCCTCCAGCGCTTGAGCGATGGCGAAGATACGCAGGTCGGTCGGGTTGGCCAGCTCGTCGTCAAGGTTATCGAAACGCAAATCATTGTTGCCCACGAAACCATGCATACCTTGCCCGATCATGCGCAAGCCTTTCTGTATGATTTCCTCGAAACTCTTGCCGATCGACATGATCTCGCCTACCGATTTCATGCTGGAGCCAATATGCCGACTGACGCCGATGAATTTAGTCAAGTCCCAGCGGGGTATTTTTACGATCATGTAGTCTACGTCGGGTGCCTTATAAGCGGAGTTGGGCGTCCCCATCTCTCCGATCTCATCGAGTCCATAGCCTAACGCCAGTTTCGCGGCGACGAAAGCCAAGGGATATCCACTCGCTTTTGAAGCCAACGCGGAAGAGCGGCTCAAACGCGCGTTCACCTCAATCACGCGGTAATCACACGTTTCGGAGTTGAAGGCGTATTGGATGTTGCACTCGCCGACAATGCCTAGGTGGCGGATTATTTTCCGAGAGAGCTCTTGAAGCATAGTCACTTCAGCGTCGGTCAATGAGCAAGTCGGCGCGACGACGATACTTTCGCCCGTGTGTACGCCAAGCGGATCGACGTTTTCCATGCTCACGACCGTAAAGCAGTGATCATTCTTATCGCGGATAACTTCGAACTCAATTTCTTTCCAGCCCTTCAAGGATTCTTCCACGAGGATCTGCGGGGAGTAAGCGAACGCGCTTTCCGCGAGCGTACGCAACTCCGCTTCATTCTGGCAAATACCGCTTCCCATGCCTCCCAGGGCGTATGCGGAGCGGATCATGATGGGATAACCGATGCGTTGAGCCGCTTCCAAGGCGTCGTCCATGCTCTCTACCGCTTGGCTGACGGGAGTCTTGATATCGATTTCGCTCAATTTCTTGACGAACAGGTCACGGTCCTCGGTGTACATGATGGCTTCCACCGATGTGCCCAATACCTTTACCCCGTATTTCGCTAATGTCCCTTCATTATAGAGTTGCGTGCCGCAGTTCAAGGCTGTTTGCCCACCGAAAGCCAGCAAGATGCCGTCTGGCCGTTCTTTCTTGATGACCTCTTCTACGAAATAGGGCGTGATAGGCAGGAAGTAAACACGGTCCGCCACCCCGTCGGAAGTTTGGATAGTCGCGATGTTAGGGTTAATCAGCACGGAGCTGATGCCTTCTTCTCTTAACGCTTTTAGCGCCTGCGAGCCGGAGTAGTCGAATTCTCCCGCTTGCCCGATCTTCAGTGCGCCCGAACCCAGGACGATCACTTTCTTAATACCGCTCTTTGACATGTTTCTTGTGTTTGTATGAAGTTCTTACTTGTAGACGTTTTGTTTGCATAAAAAAAACGCGTTGGTAAATAATACCCACGCGACAAATGGCTTTTCGAGGCCTCTTTTGAAAGGGGAAAAAGGGGATAAGGGTCCGCCTGAAGGGCGGTCTTAACGATCGGATTGTCTGTCTTTCGCTCGTTTCCCATCTATCTTTTCCAAAGATTTCGCGAATGTAACGATTTTATTTCAACACGCAAGGCGATAGGATGAGTTTTCGGCCAAGCGCTTTGTTTTTAACCTGAATGGATGGAAGTCATGGCCTATGGCTTATGTGGAAAATGTTTTTTAATTTTGCGAGTGAACTTTAAATATGTAATACGATGAGACATTTTCTGACTTTTATTTTTCTGCTGGTTTCGGGTTTGTTGGCGGCCCGTGAACCGATCGTGATCAAGCTTTGGCCGAATGGCGCTCCGAACGATAATGGTATGCGTGAACAGGTTGAGGGAGGCGCTCTTTATGTGGCGGAACCTACGCTGACGGTCTTTCCCGCTGAACGAGGGAATGGGTTGGCGATCGTCGCGTGCCCAGGTGGCGGTTATTGGGGATTGGCGGTTGAGCATGAGGGAACCGCAATGGCCGATTGGATGAATCGCCTTGGGGTCACGTATGCGGTGCTTACTTATCGGATGCCGAACGGCAACAACGAGGTGCCCTTGAGCGATGCCCAACAGGCCTTGCGGATCATGCGCCAGCACGCCGCGGAGTGGAATATTCAGAAATTAGGAATTATGGGCTCGTCCGCCGGAGGCCACTTGGCCAGCACCGCCGCGACCCATTTCACTGACGCCGTAACCCGTCCCGACTTTCAGATTCTTTTCTATCCGGTTATCACGATGGATCCCTCATTCACGCACATGGGCTCACACGATAACTTGATCGGGAAAACGCCTGATAAAGCGTTGGAGGAGAAATATTCGAATGAGAAGCAAGTTACCTCGGAAACCCCACCGGCATTCATTCTTCATTGCACGGACGATGACGTGGTCCCAGTCCAGAACGCGGTCGCTTATTATTCCGCGCTCGCACGGCAAGGTGTTTCCGCGAGTTTGCACATCTATCCTACCGGAGGCCATGGCTGGGGGTATGGTGATGGCTATATTTTCAAGCGTCAATGGACCGGCGAGTTGGAAAAATGGCTGGAAGAAATAAAGGATTAAGCCTTTAAAGAAAGAATGAGGAATCAATCAGGATTGGCCCTGACGATTCCTCATTCCTTTTTTATGCTTTCTTTCAATTAATAGGCCTTGAATCCGATGATTTGCCGTACTTCTTGAAGGGTTTTCGCCGCGCTTTCTCTCGCTTTGGCGGCACCTTCGCGGGCAACACGGTCGAGAAGCGTGCGATCGGCTTGGATCTCGAGGATGCGCTCACGGATTGGGGCGCAGAAAGCGTTGATATCCTCGGCCAATTGTTTCTTCATGTCGCCGTAGCGGATCTCGCACGAGTTGTATTTTTCGTTAAAGTAGTCGTAAGTTTCCTTCGTGGAGACGATTTCCATCATCGAAAAGAGATTGGCGATGGGCTCGGGTTTCACGCTATTGGGTTCCGTTGGTCCCGAATCGGTTACGGCTTTCATGACTTTCTTTCGGATCGTTTTCTCGTCGTCGACAAGGTAGATCGCGTTTCCTTCGCTTTTGCCCATTTTCCCTGAGCCGTCGAGACCCGGGACTTTGACCGCCTTATGCGAGTAATAAAATGAGGCGGGTTCGGGGAAGAGATCGACGCCATACGTCGCGTTGAACCGGCGGGCGAAACGACGCGCCATCTCCATATTTTGTTCTTGATCTTTGCCGACAGGGACTTTGACCGCCTTATGGATGATAATGTCGGCGGCCATCAGGGTGGGGTAGGTCAGCAGGCCGGCGCTCACGCTGTGTTTGTTCCCTTCATTGAAAATCTCACGTTCGACGTCACCTTCCGTGGGATGCGTGCGGTCGATGTGGAGCTGTTGGCGCGCCTTGTCCTTGAAAGAAGTGGTGCGCATCAACTCGCCGATGCCCGCGTTCATGTTGAGGTAGAGGTAAAGCTCCGCCGTCTCGGGCACGTCGCTCTGGACGTAAATTGTCGCGACCTCTGGGTCGATTCCGCAGGCGAGATACTCGGAGAGGATCGTACGCGTGCTCGCTTGGATGTCTAGAGGGCGGGGGTGGGTTGTCAACGAGTGCCAATCGGCGATGAAGAATTTGCAATCGTACTCGTGTTGCATTTGCAAAAAGCCCTTGACGGCGCCGAAATAATTCCCAAGATGGAGGTTTCCGGTCGGACGGATGCCGCTAACTACTATTTCCATATCGTGTATTTTTAATCTTTCATTTTTGACGGTCGCGAAGTTAGCGAATAATTCCTTATCCCCCTTCCCTCTTTAACCCAAATCGGTCGTTAGAGATTTCGCGCCCGCGAACGGGGCCAACCCAGCATACGGATAAGCCTAACCTGAGTCAACCTCTTTTATCGTTAAAGGCATTTTAAGTCAACTGGAATCGTTGAATGACAATTACCGGACTATGGTAACATGATTACTTG
Organism: uncultured Parabacteroides sp.; assembly: GCA_949298575.1. GTDB lineage: Bacteria > Bacteroidota > Bacteroidia > Bacteroidales > Tannerellaceae > Parabacteroides. The sequence continues at coordinate 18,524 of CASFXH010000019.1, read as the reverse complement.
ACTTTGGTAATGGGATTACCTGACTTCGGTAACATGATTACCTGACTTTGGTAACGTGATTACCTGACTTTGGTAACATGATTACCTGACTTTGGTAATGGGATTACCAGGCTTTGGTAACGTGGTTACCTGACTTTGGTAACGTGATTACCAAACTATGGCATCGCGTTTGGTAATCGGACAAAAGTCTGTTTCGTTAGGTTAAATCGCAATTAAAGGCTGTGAAAACAAGTGGGCGTAAGGAAAAGAAGCCTTCTTTCGCGGCGTTAGACAGCGATAGGATGGCGACGACAATCACGGCACGAGAATTTGAAACGCAGTTCAAGAGTCTTTACAGGCCCTTGTGCCTCTTCGCTTTGCGTTATACGGAGCGGACCGATGAGGCGGAGGATATCGTGCAGCAAGCCTTCGCCGATGTGTGGGAACGCTTGCGGGCCGGGAGCTTGGTCAGCGACTTGCGGGCCTATCTCTACCAGTCGGTCCGGAATCGTTCGCTTGACGCGATCCGGAGCGCACGACCAGAACAGGTTGTCGATGATTTGCCTGATGCCCCAGACTTTTCCGCGGATGAGGCCGAGGCGCGGGCCGAACGTGACGCTCGTCTTTGGGCGGCCATCGATCATCTTCCCCCGGCACGTCGCCAAGTTTTTCTTATGGCTAAACGGGATGGCCTGAGTTATCGTGAGATCGCCGAGGAGCTACGTCTTTCGGTCAAGACCGTGGAGAATCACATGACCGCCGCCCTGAAGGCGCTTCGTGCGACGGCGGTGAAAATCTATACTTTCTTTTTCGGCTAAATTCCCTGGACGAGGATAGGGGTTTTCTCTCAGGCATTCGTCTTAAGGACAAAAAACGGATTTAAACCAGAAATGAAGCGGAAGATGAAAAAGAGAGTAGGAATGACCTTGGCGTTGGCCTGCATGGCGGCGGCTTCGGTCTGTGCTCAAGAGGGATGGGAAATCACTCCGGAGGCGGGTATGGTGGTGAATAAGGATCATTTTTATGATAAAACGTATGTAGGCTTTAAGATGGGCGTTGGCGTTTATCATGAGATTATCCATGCGGAAGGAAGGGAAAAGCCTTCATTTGGATTGAATTCTGGCCTTTTTGTGGTCCAGCAGCGAGGCGGTTATCATGCGATGAACGTTGGAAACATTCCAGTTGGGAATGGGCGTTTTATGGATGGCTACTTTGCTAAAGCTACACGCTATTACCTGCAACTTCCCTTGATGGTGCGGTGGCGTTACAGCGTGGCGGATAATGTGAAAATAAATTTAGGGCTTGGCCCTTATGCGGGGATTGGTTTGGGTGGCAAAGGTAGTATGTCCTATAATGCGAGGTTATTTAGCGAAGAGAGTTTTCCCGATTTAGAGCCTGTGGTTCATGAGTATTATGAATTTGATCCTTTTAAGGGCAAACATGTGAACGAAGAATATCGTATAGACGCTTCACCGCGCTTTGATTGGGGAGTAGCGGCGGCGGCTAGTGTAACGGTGGATCGAGTGACTTTTACAATCGATTTTCAGACGGCTTTTGGAAATACTTATGAACAACAAAATGATTTTCGAATACGGAATTATATGGTGAGCTTCACCTTCGGTTATACATTATAATATATAGTAAAAAAAGAAGAGAGATGAAAAGGAAGAGTTTGATTTTACTGTTATGGTGCGCCCTGTTCGCGCCGTTGGCGCGGGCGCAATGGACCGTGTCGCCCGAGGCGGGTATGAACGTGACGAAATACGTGGATTCCCCGGCGAAGGTTGGTTACAAGATTGGTGCCGCCGTGCGCTATGCGTTCCCGGAGACGGGCTTCTCCCTCCAGTCAGGGCTTTACTTTGTCCAGCGGGGGCAAGGGACGAACCGCTCCTTGTGGTTTGAGGGAACGGGCGTGACGGGCGATGGCGAGCGGGTGGATTTCGCTTATCCCATGTCGTTGGATGATTTTTATACGGGGACTTCTTATGTCTTTGGCGGGTATTATTACGGCTACGGTTATGGCTATGGATCGGGTATGTATAGTTCCTATTATCCTTACGGAGGAGTTTCTTCTTACTTGAAAGATATGGAAGTAAATAAGGTGGAATATTCCGCTTCGCATACCCGTCGGGTTTATATCCAGGTGCCGATCATGGCCCGCTACGATTGGAAGATTAATGATCGGGTGAAAGTCCATTTGGCGTTAGGCCCTTATATCGCGGTCGGAGTCGCGGGGCGGACGTCGATCGACACGCAGATGTTTAATATTGGCACGCTGGAAGGAGACGTTTATGGAGACGCGCTTCATAAGTACACGAGCTCTTACCGGGACGATCCCTTTGACATAGGCCGTCGCTTTGATTGGGGTATCACGGCGGAAGCGGGTGTTGATATCGGTCGCTGGTATGTCAATGTGGGTTACGATATGGGTCTCGGAAAAGAGTATACCGGCGACGCGACCGGCGTGAAGTACCATACGATCAGCCTTACGGTGGGTTATAAGTTCTAACGATCAATTAGCACATGAAAGAGACGGAGAAAAGAGACGACACGCGGTTTGAGGAGTCCATTCGCTTTGTGGCTCGTCATTACGAGGAAGGACGGTTTGAGCCAGAACAGGCTTGGCGTCGTTTCTCCTCGGAGCGGGCGATTCCTCGCGTGGCTTTTCTCCGTCGCGTGCATTGGACGGCGGTGGCCGCGGCGCTCGTGCTGCTCTTGGGCTTTGGGGCGACCTGGTGGTGGCGGCAAGGGCAGCCCGATTGGGTTTCCGTCTCGGCGGGGGCGAACCGACTGGCTGTGGTTTACTTGCCCGACAGTTCCAAAGTGACATTGGCTTCGGGAGCGACCTTGCGTTACGACGCGAGGCATTTTGGCGCTTCGGCGCGTGAAGTGATTTTGGGCGGGAAAGCCTTCTTCGAAGTCCAGCCGAATCCGGAAGCGCCTTTCACGGCGTATGTGGGCAATGTCGCGGCCCGGGTTTTGGGAACGACCTTCCAACTGGAGGAACTGGCCGGTGGCGTCCGCTTGGACGTCCGTACCGGGCGGGTGCGCTTTTCTTCTCGGGCGGTGGATAGACCGGTTGTCCTGACCGCGGGGATGTCGGCGACGTATGAGGCGGCGCTTGATTCGATCCGGCTTCTTCCCGAGACCGTTGAGGAGAATCATTTCTCATGGGAAACCCGTACGCTTCGTTTTCGCGAGACGCCTTTGGAAGTCGTGATACAGGATATCGCGGATTGTTATCAAGTCCGCATCGAGAACCAACTTCCGAAACCGGGCGCACGATTGACCTCGACTTTCGAGTCGGTGCCTTTGCGGGAATTGTTGGAAATTATCAATGAGACACTTGGCGTACGACTGGTGGTCGTCGGCGAGTGAGAAAGAAATGAGACTCATGGGAAAGAAAGCGATTTTTATCCCTTTGTTGATTCATGTGATGGGATTGATGGCGGCGTTTCCGGCGATCGGGCAGGAAGCGTCGCCTGCTTTTCCCATGCTGACCTTGCGCCTGAAAGCGGTCCCGCTTACCACGGTGCTCGATAGCGTGGAAAGACAGACGGGGTTGCGCTTCTCTTATGAGTCGTCGTTGTTGGAGGGCTTGCCTTTGGTCTCGGTCAATTGGCGTGAACGGCCTCTCGCGGAATGCCTGGACGTCCTTTTTCATGAGTTGCCTATCGTTTGGCGAGCCAAGTCGGGCTATTTGATTTTGCGTCATGAGCGGAAATACGCGACGATAAGTGGTTTTGTGGGCGACCAATCTTCCCGGGAAACCTTGCTTAGCGCTTCCGTTTGGGATGTCGGGCGGCGGCAAGGGACCGTTTCCAATCATTATGGTTACTATAGCTTGCGCTTGCCGCTTGGTCCGGTTCGTATTCGGGCTTCCTATGTGGGGTTCGCTCCCCAGACGATCGCGCTAGAGTTGCGGCGCGATACCGTGTTGCATTTTTCCTTGCTCCCTTTAGATCAGTTGGATGAGGTGTTGGTTACCGCAACGACCTACCGGAAAGAGGCGCTGACGGCCCGTCCCGGTGTCGAGGAGCTCCAGCCTCGCCGCTTGAATGAGCTTCCGAACTTGTTGGGCGAGGCCGATATGCTTCGCTCGTTGCAATACCTTCCGGGAGTGGCCGTTGGAGACGATGGCTTGACGACACTCGCGGTCCGTGGCGGGAATACGGACGAGAACCTGTACCTTTTCGATGGCAGCCCGATCTATTACCCCAGCCATTTGTTGGGCCTTTTCTCCGCCTTCAATCCGGACGCCTTGAAAGCCATCACGTTTTATAAGGGCGCTTTCCCTGCGGAATATGGCGGGCGGCTATCCTCGGTGGTCGATGTCCGGATGCGCGACGGCGATCGGCAGGCTTATCATGGGGGGATTGGGGTCGGGCTGCTCTCGGCTCGGGCTCGCTTGGAAGGGCCTATTGTCAAAGGGCGCTCGTCATTCAACGTCGCGGTCCGGCGTTCGTGGATGGATTTCTTGCTCTTGAAACCCATCATGGCGTTGGTCAACAGGGACGAGACGAACAAGAAAAAAGTGAACTATTATTTCTTCGACTTGAACGCCAAGGTCAATCACAGTTTCTCCGATCGGGCACGGGTTTATTTCAGCTTTTATATGGGACAAGACGCGTTGCTTTTCGGGGAGGAAAACAAGTCCGCCGAGACCCATGATCTCTTCCGCTGGCGATGGGGCAACTTGATCGCCAATATGGGATATAACCAAGTGATCTCTCCTCAGGTCTTCATGACCTTGTCCGGAGGTTACAGCCGCTTTCGCTCGCGGATCTGGCGGGAGGAACAAAGCTATGAGCAACCCCTTGGAAGCATGCGTCAACTTTACCTCCAACGCCGGGACACTCGCTCGGCCATCGAGGATTGGCATCTGCGGAGCGCCTTCGACTGGTCGCCCTCGCCTCGCCACCGGATGCGCTTCGGGACGGAATACCTGTATCATCAATTCAGGCCGGAGAGCGGGGAGCGAGTGGAACAAGTCGAAACCGATCAAGCGAATCTGTATAGCGAGTCGACTCACGTGAAAGGCCATGAGTTTTCCACTTATCTCGAGGACGAGATCCACGCGGACGAGTGGTTGGACCTCAACTTGGGGCTCCGTTATACGCTCTTTCAGGTGGATGGCCGATCCTATCATTCCATCCAGCCCCGGATCTCGACCCGTTTCCGATTGGGCAAGGCCTACTCGGTCAAGCTCGCTTACAGCAAGATGAACCAGTACGTGCACCTGATTTCCGACAGTTACATTAACCAGCCTACCGATATCTGGGTGCCCGTGACCGGCAACATCCCGCCCATGGGATCGCACCAGTTGCAATTGGCGTTCTCCTACGATTGGAACCCGACCTACACCTTCTCGACGGAACTTTTCTATAAAGCGATGACGAACGTGATCGAGTATCGCGACAATCGCGCCCCGACACTTGCTTATCGGGGTTGGGAGCGGCGGGTCGGCATTGGGTTGGGCGACGCTTATGGCGTAGAATGGATCGCCCGGAAACGATTGGGGAAGACTACCGGCTGGCTTTCGTATACCCTCGGTTGGAGCAACCGCGTTTTCCCCGACGGCTCGGTCAATGAGGGGAAGCCTTTCCCTTTCCGCTTGGATAATCGACACAAGGTCAATCTGGTCGTGACACACCGGCTGTCCGATCGCTGGAGTTTCACCGGCGCTTGGACGTTCGCCAGCGGCAATCGGGTCAATTTGCCTGAATACGTCTACCTCTCGCCGATCGCGCTCAAGAACGAGGGGGGGCTGTTCGCTCCCGTCACGAACACGGTTTTTCCCTATTTTGGCGAGAACACTTTCAACCGGGGGCTTAGCGGGCGGAATAACTACCGGCTTCAGCCTTATCATCGGTTGGATCTCAGCGCGACCCTCACGTTGCCACGCGGCCGGTGGGGGCAAAGCGCGTGGAGCTTCGGCTTGTATAACGCCTACGGGGCGCCCAATCCGTTCTTGACCGAGTACGAGTATCGCTACTCTCCGAGTGGGGAAAGCACGATCTATTTGAAAAAGACCTCGTTCCTCCTTTTCGTCCCTTCAGTTACTTATTCTTTCCAATTTTGAGGCTTTATGAAAAACATTCGATGCTTGCTTTCGCTCGTTTGGCTTTGGGCCGCCTTCGCTTGCGTGCGCTATGAGGAGATTCACTTCGAGGATGTCCCGCGAAAGCTCGTGGTCAACGCGATCGCCTCGCCGGAGGGCTTGCGGGCTCATGTCTCGAAGAGCGCGCTCGTGACGGACAATCAGACGGATTTCGAGCTGCCTTCCGCCCAGGTCTCGGTCTTCGTGAATAAATATTATCAAGGCGACATGGTCCTCGACGACGATCCGGCGGATAGCGTGAATTTCCGCGGGCAATTCATCCTTCCGGGTTATACGCCCCAAGCCGATGAGGAGATCATTATCGAGGCCTCTTCCGATGGCTTCCGGACGGCCCGCGGCGAGACGAGATTCCCCGTGCCTTGCCGGATCGAGCGGGTAGACACCACTCGGCTGCGGCCTACGACGTCTCCGACCGCCCCCGACGACTCCTATCGCCTCCGTTTCCACGTGCGGATCGCCGATGTCCCGACCGACACGACCCTGTGTTATCGTCTTTTCCTCAACCAAGTGGTGACGATCGAGCGGGATGGCGAGCGCTGGGTCTATAGCACGCTCGCCTCCTCGGCGTGGGAGAGTTTATATGGGCTTTATTATAACTATAACCCATTGGGCGAGTATGGTGGAAGCACGTCGATTTTCGCCGGGATCGAGTTGCGTTATGAGGACAGCGCCTTCAAGTCGTATGGCGAGAGTGGGGGGCTGGAACAGCTCGACGCCTCGTATGGCCTGGGCACTTTCGTCAGCGACGGCGTGGGGGAAGACCAGACGATTTATTTTAGCGTAAATCCAATGATGACCAGCTATCGGGACGATTCCACCACGGTCCAGGTAGATTACGTGGTCTATCTCCTTTCCATTTCCGAGGAATATTATAACTATTTCCAGTCTCTCCGGGATTATTCGTTTAAATTGGCCGGGGTCGAGTTCGGCTCGTTGCTGGAGTCGGCCGCGAGTTATGGCAACGTCACCGACGGCCTTGGCCTCGTGGCTTCCTATCAGATGGACTCGGTCGTGATTCACATGCCGTTCGACACCATTCCCCCTCGATTCCCTTGAGGTGAAGAGCGTTTTTTAAAAGGAATTTACCAAGGACTCATCCGCCACCCGTTGCCCATGTCGAAAATGGGGGCGAAGATCACGCCGGGCCGCATTCCCCGCAGGCCGGGGTGGTATTGGAAGTTGGCCCCGACGCCGAAGCTGAAATTGTCGCTGACCTTAAACTCGACGCCCCCGCCCACTTGGTTCAGGTTCAAGTTGGGGTTCATGATGAGGTAGCCGTTCCGGTTTTGCGCCGGGTCGTGGTAAAAGTAATCGCCCCAAGCGTGGAGTTTCATCCAGTCGGTGGCTTGGTAGGAAATATGCAGATGGGCCCCGACCATCAGGCTGGCGTCGGAGGTGAAGGGGGTGAAATAGCGCCCGCCGAAAGCGCCGCCGGTGATGCGCAGACGGTCGTTATGCCAAGAGATCAGGGTCGAGAAAGTCGTCGTGCCGGCGATGCCAGGCCAGGAGTATTGCGCCCCTCTCGCGAGGAAGTCCACTTGGTCGGCGAGGGGATAGACGTAAAGCTCATCGAAATCCAGCCCCAGCCCCGTCGGCGAGAGGCTTTGGTGCATGGGAAAGAAGGGGTCGAAGAAAGGCCGCATGGCGCCGGAGAGGACACGCATGTCGGCGGGACGCTCCTCGACGGTCGGCTGGGGGACCAGGTCGAGCCGGAGATGCTCCAGGTCGATGGCCCGCGAGCCTCGCGGCGTCAGGTCGATCTTCTCGAGGGGCGTGTACTCGAGGTGGTATTGCTTCATTTTGGGGAGCACGAAGATTTTTCCTGATTTATCAACAAACCAAGTCAGGTCCGATTGGGCCACCGCCATCAGCGCGAGCGTGAGAAACGCGGCCAAGGCCAAAATTCTTCTATGGATCATTTGTTTTCGCATCAGCGCGAAGATAGTGAAAAGTTTTCTCTTCGGGAAGAGATCAGCCGAGGCCTCGATTGAGGGTTCGCGAGCTCGCGAGGGGCCGGCCGAGGCCTCGATTGGGGGTTCGCGAGCCCGCGAGGGGCCGGCCGAGGCCTCGATCGGGGGTTCGCGAGCCCGCGAGGGGCCGGCCGAGGCCTCGATCGGGGGGTCGCGAGCTCGCGAGGGGCCGGCCGAGGCCTCGATTGGGGGTTCGCGGGTCCGCGAGGGGCCGGCCGAGGCCTCGATCGGGGGGTCGCGGGTCGCGTCGGACACGTCCGAGGCCTCGATCGGCCTCACGCGGAGTCGCGCAAGCCCAACCGAGGCCTCGTTTGTCTCTAGTCTTTTCAAAAAAGTCGTATCAGTACCCCAACTCGTAAGGTTGATCGACGGCGGGCAATCCTTCGCTCATCCATTTGGGCGCCTCCGCGCCCCGCAAGAAATGGTCGAAGAATTGGTACATCCTTTTCTGGAAATCCATCTTGTTGGGCAACTTCGTCGGCCAATGCGGCTCGCCGGTGTAGTTGAGGAGCCAGCAGGGTTTGCCCAAACGCTTCATGGCGACGAAATACTCGATGCCTTGATACCAGGGTACGTGGCCGTCGGCGTCGTTGTGCATGATCAGGATCGGGGTGGTCACCTTGTCCATCGTGAAGAGGGGCGAGTTGGTGTGGTAACGGTCGGGCGTCGACCACGGCGTGCCGCCCAGCCGGCTTTGCGTGTGCTCGTATTGGAAGGCGCGGGCCAGGCCGCTTCCCCAACGGATCCCCCCATAGGCGCTGAACATGTTGACGACGGGCGCTCCACTCTCGATGGCGGCGAACAGACGGGTGCGCGTCGCGAGGTAAGCCACCTGGTAGCCGCCCCAGCTGTGTCCTTGCGCGCCGATGGCCTTCTCGTCGACATAGCCCTTGGCGATCATCATGCTGACTCCCGGCATGAGGCAGTTGTAGCAGCTCTCGCCCGGATAGCCGTCGCGATAGCGGATGTCGGGGTTGAAGACGATGTAGCCGTTGCTATTATATAAACGGTAGTCGATGGTCGAGCGGTGCGGTTCGGGCATGTGGTAGTCGTAGAGCGTCTCGGCGTTGCGCTCGTAGAAATTGACGATCATCGGGTACTTCTTGCTGGGGTCGAAGTTGGCCGGTTTATAAATGATGCCTTCTATAGGCTGGCCGTCGAGCGAGATCCAGGAGACCTGCTCGGCCGTTCCCCAGCGGAAAGGTTTTTGCTGGTCGATACCGTGGCTGATCTGGCGGCTGTTCTTGAAATCCGGCCCGGATACGTGGAGGTCGGGGAAGGTCTCATAATTCTCAACCGTATAGAGGTAACGATCGGCTTCTCTCGCTTTCGTCAGCCCATCGGCGTGAAATTCTCCCGTGAGAAGCGGGCGAGGCGAACCGGCGCGGTCGAGGCGGATTTGGTAGAAGCCATAAGCCTTCGTCACCTCGTTGAAGCCGGTGACGATGTAAGGCTTGGAGGGGTCGAAACTCCGTTCCTCGGGATCCAAGTGGCGGAGTCCATGGCGCGTGAGCCGCTCCCGCCCGTCTTTCGTGAGGCGTACGCCGGGTTGGGCGCCTTTGGGGTCGAACCGCCAGATGTCGTAGCGGTCGTAGAGGAGGATCGCCTCGTCGTCCTTGAGCCATCCCGGGCAGCCACTGGCCCGCGGATAGTCGGGCGTGTCGTTCTGCTCATCCCAGGCGATCAGGGTCTGAGGGCTCGTGAGGCGGTAACGGTGGTTGTCGGCGAGGTCGACGGTATACCAGCAACTGTCCGTCGCGTTGTAGCCATAGGCGTACAGGCCCATGGGGGAGAGCTGGAAGCGGGTGTAGTCGGCCTTCGCGATGGGCTGGCGTTCGCCTGTCGCGACATTTACCTTATAATAATCCGTCCGCGTGCGCCCTTCCCACATCGAGGAGAGGCTGTAGGGGCGAGTGGTCGAGAGGAGCGCCCATGCCCCGTCGCCCTCGTTGCCCAGTTGGATAGTGGGCAGGAGCGTGTCGGCCAGTTGCACGTTCTTCCGCTCGGCGAGGAGGTAGACGGCCTGGTACGTTTTCTTCAAGTCGCGTTGCAGGTTATAGGATTGCACGGTGTATTGCGTCGGCTCGTCCCAGCTCCAGACTTGGACGTTGGGCCGGTTCTCGTCGAGCGTGGTGGTGTCTTTCTGCCGGGGCATCGGCGAGGTGCCAAAGAACAGGCGGGTCGCCGAGGGGGAGAAACGCAGCGCGCCGTTCTCGTTGAGGACCCATCCGGCGGGGAAGGCCGCGTCGCCCCGGCTCGCCACGGTCTTGGCGGGCGCCCCGTTCTCGCTCAGCCAGAGGTCGAGCGACTTGTTGGTGGAATCCTTGTCGGCGCAATACAGGAACGCGAGGTGCTGACCCTGCTCATCGAGGGTGGTTTGCTTGAAAACGCCGTCGCCCGCCTTGATCAAGACCGGCTGCCCCTTATCCGGATCGAGGCGGTAGAGGCCCGCTTCCATTTCCGGATCGCCCTTCGTGATGAAGAAGAGGATGCCGCTCTTTTGGGCGAATCCGTATTCCTGGACACGTGGGAATCGGAAGCTTCGTTTCCCCGCCAGGTCGCGGACGGTCAGGGTCGAGTCTTTTCGCCCCTGTTGGTAGGCTAGCCAGTCGGCTTTCTCCGCCAATTTGTAGCCGCGCAAGGAGTCGATCCGCTCGTCCGTCCCTTGGGTAGGCCGGATCACGAGGCGATCCATGGGCATCGCGTCTTCCTTGGTCTTCGCGAGTTTCAGGGAATCGCGGGTCGCGCTCCCCGTGGTCTCCGTGACGACCAGATAGTTGCCCCCGACCGAGAAGCGGAAATCTTTCGCTGGGCTATACAAGGCTTTTTCCGCGCCGTCGGCCGTACTCAAATGGACCGCCGCGTCTCCTCGCCAGTTTTCCATCTTGTAGGCGACCCACTGCCCGTCGGGCGTAATCGCTTTCTGGGTAATGCGTTGCCAGGCGGCCAGGTCCTCGACCGTCATGGGCCGCCCCGTCTCTTGCGCCGCCGCCGGAAAGGCAAGTCCGATGACTCCGGCCGCCAAGAGTGTTTTGAGAGAAATGATTGGTTTCATTTTATTGCGTTGATTAAAAAATATTCGTGATTTGGGCGGTGAAATTACAAATTTCCCGGAAAAGATGTAAGTTCGCGAAGTGATTTATCAAAAGGAGAAACAACGTGAAACGATCAAGTGATTGGTTTATATTCAAGGACGACCAGATTTTGCTCCGCCACTCCGCGGATGGCTATTCTCTCCCGCACGGTCTCGAGCCGCCCATTCCGCTCGGCGAGGTGTTCGAGGGGCATTTCCATGATGGGACGACGGCCCCGATCGCTCGGGTGGAGCCGCTCGATCCTCCCGAGCCTTATCGCTTTGTCGGCCTTCGGGCCAGTTGGGACGACCTGCCCGTCGACCTTTACCGGAAAGCGGGCGAGGCGCGGCAGCTGGCTCATTGGGACGCCCACAGCCGCTATTGCCCCGCTTGCGGCACGCCGATGGAGCGGAAAGGCCCGATCTTCAAGCGTTGTCCCCGTTGTGGCTACGAGCTTTATCCGCCCATCGCGACCGCCATCATCGTCTTGATCCGTCGGGGGGAAAAGATCCTGTTGGTGCGTTCTCGCGATTTCCGGAAGAACTTCTACGGATTGGTGGCAGGCTTCCTCGAGGTCGGCGAGACGTTGGAGGAATGCGTGCGCCGGGAAGTCCGTGAGGAGACGAGCCTCGAGATCACCAACCTGCGCTACTTCGATTCCCAGCCTTGGCCCTATCCCAGTGGTTTGATGGTGGGTTTTGTCGCCGATTATTTGGCGGGTGAAGTTCGCTTGCAAGACGAGGAGCTTTGTGCCGGCGCCTTCTTCGACCGCGCCCATCTCCCCGAATTGCCCCAAAAACTGAGCATCGCCCGCCGCCTGATCGACTGGTGGTTGAGCCAAGCGGAGGGGGAATAGGATATTTACATCTCTTCCATAGAAAACAATTTGCTTTCTATCTCATACTTGAACAAAACTTTCTCGCGCAGCGCTTCCACCTTTCGTGCGGAATGATTGGAGAACGCGGTCTGGCGGACTTTATCCAACGCGCCAATTAGGGTTTCAATAGTGAAAGCTTAGTGTAAAAAATGTTAATATTTGGATTCGTCATGCGGCTGAAATAACCCGTTAATGGAGACTCTTGAAATATTTCGATTCTTTCCGATGATTCCCTTATATCTTGTTTTTCTTAAAGATAGCGGACAGGGAGTGGGCTTTCGTCGCGCCTGGATAGAGGAGTGAAAGCCTTTGGGGGTAAAAAATAGAAAAAATAAAGTTTTTGTTCGTGTAAGTGAAATATGTTTATCTTCGCGATCGTTTACTAAAAGGTTATTAGTTTTTATAGGCTAAATCTTACACAATCTCATAAATTGAAGGTTCTCGGATGGGGATATTTAAGTAAAATCCGTTTCGAGGGCACGCTTATGAATGGTAGGAAAAGGCCGTTTCGATTGCCGAAAGAAAACAATGTATATATTTTTATTAAACTGAAAAAGTGAGTGTATATGGTTAGAAAGTTTACATTTGCCCTGCTGTACCTCTTTATAGGTATATGTATGGTGGTTGCCCAAGAGAGGACCGTGAACGGTGTGGTCACGTCCGCGGAAGACGGGCAGCCCGTGATCGGTGCGTCCGTAATTGTGCAAGGTACGACGATTGGTACCGTGACCGATTTGGACGGTAAGTTTACGTTGGAGGTTCCGGCCAATAGCGAAAAGTTACAAATCTCTTATGTCGGTATGGTGCCGCAAGAGGTGACGGTCCGTGATAACGTGACTGTTCGCTTGGTTTCCGATACCCAGAACTTGGATGAGGTCGTCGTCACGGCGCAAGGTTTGACCCGTAAGGAGAAATCATTGGGTTATTCAACACAACAAGTGAAGGCGGACGAGCTGGTACAAGTTCGTACGACTGACTTGAATAACGCTTTGGTCGGTAAAGTTTCCGGTGTCCAGTTCGTCGGTTCGTCTGGCGCGACTTTCGATTCAGGTACGATCGTCCTTCGTGGTTCGACTTCAATCTCTGATGATCGTGGCGATAGCGCACCGATCTATGTGATCGATGGCGTGATCGCGGAAGACGCGAACGGCGTGAACATGGACGACGTGGCTTCGGTCAACGTCTTGAAAGGTCCGGCGGCGACCGCTTTGTATGGTTCGCGCGGTGGTAACGGCGCAGTCATCATCACCACGAAAGGTGGAATCGACGGCTTCGAGCGCACGGAGATCAACGTCAGCCATACGTTGACGGTGGATGTGCCGAAGATTTACTTTGACTTGCAAGACAAGTACGGTGGTGGTTACATGGGCGCGGACGCGGATATGAAAGTCTTCGAATATGATCCGGCCGTGCATCCGGAATATCTAGCCCAAATGGATGGTGTACAATACTATGACTACAACAACGACGCCAGCTGGGGTCCGGTCTTCGACGGCCGCGAGTACGCACCTTGGTACGCTTGGGATCCGACGGATCCGCGCTTTGGCCAAACGGCGAAGTGGGAGAACGGGTTGGACTTGTACGACTTGTATAAGAATGGTATCAGCAATACGACGAACGTCTCGTTCTCGCACTCCGGCAAGAACCACTCGTCTCGTATCTCTTTCTCGAATGTCTCTCGTCAGGGTATTTCCCCGAACAGTGACGCGAGCCGTCGTTACCTGTCTGCCCGCACGCAATTCAAGCCAATCGAACGCTTGACGGTCAGTGTGGACTACAAGTATACGTATCGCCACAACCACAATGCGGCATACGAGGGCTATTCTACGTTCAACCCCCTTCGGACTTATACGCAATGGGGTCACACGAACGTAGATCTGAAAGACCTGAAAGAAAACTACATTCGTCCCGATGGTACATTCCGGACATGGAACATCTCTAGCGTGACGAATATGACGGGCGCTTTCCACCCGAACCCCTATGCGGTGTATGAGCAAATCAATCGCGATGATATCTATCAGTACAATATTTTCAGTGGCGATGCTGAGTTGCAAATCTGGAAGAACTTGAAGGCGGGTATCCGTGTAAATGGTAACATTCGTCAATACAAATATGAGAATAGTATTCCGATGAATATCGAGGGCGAGACTTCCATCTACGAGCAAAACCAATATATGGAGAGCGATATCCAGACGCAAGGTCGTATCACTTGGGGTGATCGTTTCGTGAATGATCGCTTGACGGTCGACGCGGCCCTCTTCTTTGAGGATCGCCAATATTCGAAAGATGAGGTGCAAGCCTTTACGCGTGATGGTTTGAACATGAACTACTTCTTCAGTACTGCCGGTTCCGCGGGCTTGGCGGGTGGTAACACCATCAAGACCGAGATGCATGAGCGCAGTATCTATGGTACGGTAACTGCCGGTTGGGACGATACTTACTTTATCGATGGTTCGCTCCGTAACGACTGGTCTTCGACGTTGAACCCGAACAACAACAGCTACCTCTACGGTGGTCTTTCGATCGCGGCGATCGGTAGCAACTGGTTCAAGGACGCGCACTGGCTGAACTTCTGGAAGATCCGTGCGTCGTTCGCTCAGGTTGGTTCGACATTGGATCCGTACAATATCTTCAGTGTTTATAGTATGCGTGATGGTGATGACATCATTAAATACGGGCAGTTGACGAACTTGTGGATCGATAATGTGTTGAAAGATGAAAACATCAAACCGACCATTTCAACTTCATACGAGATCGGTACTGAATGGCGTATGTTCGATAACCGTTTCTGGGGTGATTTCAACTTCTACAACCGTGATTCAAAGAATCAGATCATTGAGCTGAATACGACTCCTTCGAGTGGTTACAGCAAGCGAATCGTGAACGCGGGTTTGATTCGCAACCGTGGTGTCGAGTTGTTATTGGGTGGCGATATCATCCGCACGAAGGATTGGACTTGGACCTTGAACGCCAATATTTCTCGCAACCGCAACACGTTGGAGGAATTGACGGATGGCTTGACCGACTATCGTTTGCGTTCTTATGGCTTCGGTACGTACACTTATTTGTATGCCGAGGTTGGCGAGCCGATCGGTGTGATCCGTGGTACGGTGTATAACCGCGATCCGGAAGGTAACATTATCTTGACGAAACGTGGTGATGGTAGCTTGGTTCCGAGCGTGAATACGTCCGCGCAAGAGAATTTGGGCAATATCCAGCCGGATGTGACGGGTGGTTTCTCGACCAGCTTGCGTTTCAAAGACTTTACCTTGGGTATGTCATTCGACTTCCAGATCGGTGGAGCGCTCGCTTCCGCGTCGAACATGTTTGGTTATGGTTCCGGTCTGTTGGCTGAGACGGCAGGCAACAACGATAAGGGCAATCCGGTTCGTAGCAGCGTAGAGAGCGGTGGTGGTGTCCGCGTAGACGGTGTAGTCGACAATGGCGACGGGACCTATACGCCGCAGACGATCTATATGGACGCGAACACCTATTATCAGACCTATTACCAAAATGCTTGGGAGAACTTCGTTTACAAGGCTTCTTACTTGAAGATGCGTGAGTTGAGCGTTCGCTACAACGTGCCGGCATCCTTCTTGGCTAAGCACAATTGGGGCGTGAAAGCGGCCAGCCTTTCGTTCGTCGCTTCGAACCCGTGGTTGATCTACTCGGCCGTGCCTAACTTGGATCCGTCTGAGATCGGTGGTGTAAGCTATGGTTACATGGAGGGTGGTCAAGCGCCGTCTTCGAGAAGCTTTGGTTTTACGGTTAATTTGACATTCTAAAACGATAAAAGGATAATTCAAGATATGAAGAAGAATATGAAATGGGCGGCATTCGCGTTGGCGGGCGTGTTGTCGTTAAGCAGTTGTAACGATTTCGACGATATCAATGTCGACCCGAACAATCCGACTCAACCGGACACCCGCTATATGTTCGCTTACGCCTGCAAGCGGGTTTATACCTTCTCTTGGAATGGGACGTACAACCCGTGGACGCAGATGTTCCCGATGTACATCGCCGAGCGACAAAACGTGCAGTATGGTACGTTCGACGTGCGTGACTTCGCTACTCAGAGTTATTATTATGGAAATATCCAGAATTTGGAGACGATCATTGCTTTGAATTCCAATGAGGAGACCATGAATGAGAGTTATGTCGCTCCGTTTGGAACAAACGCGAATCAAATCGCCGCGGCTCGGACCTTGAAGGCATACTATTACATGCACTTAACCGATGCTTTGGGTATGTTGCCTTATTCTGAGGCAATCCAAGGTCTGGAAGGTAACTTCACGCCGAAGTACGATACGCAACAATTCATCTATGAGGACTTGGATCGCGATTTGCGCGAAGCTTACGCGCAGTTCGATGAGTCGGGGACCCTCGATGATACCTACGATATCCTTTATGAAGGCGACATCGCGAAGTGGAAGAAGTTGAACGCTTCGCTTCGTATGATGATGGCCATCAAGTTGTCTGACGTGGATCCGGCGGCGGGTCGCGAGCGTTTCGCGCAAGCCTATGCCGACGGGGGTATCGAGGATAACGCTGACCGTTTGGAGTATAAGTTCTTGGCGGAAGAGGCAAACGAGAACATCCTTTATACGAATATCTATCGAAGTGGTCGTCGGGACTTCGCGCCTTCCATCACGATTATCGATAGCTTGAAGTCATACAACGATCCTCGCCTTTACGCTTATGCGGATCCGAACTCAAGAGGAGAATATAATGGTATTCCTTTAGGTATTGAGCAAGCGGATGTCGTCAACTATGCTGACCGTGCCGAGTTCGATACGCGTTTCACGGAGCAAGACGCGCCGATGGTGGTTGTGCCCGCTTCGCACATCCTGTTGCTGGAGGCCGAGGCTGCCGTTCGGGGTTGGATCAACGCCGATGCGGAAGACTTGTATCGTCGGGGTATCCAAGCGTCGTTCGACTATTATGATGTCGTGGGCTCGATGGATGAGGATGACAACTCCATCACCTATACCGATTTCGACGGCTACATGGCGCAACCGAAAGTCCAGTTGACCGGTTCCGAGTCGGAGAAGATCTACAAGATCGCGATGCAACGTTGGTTGGCCAACTACATGCAGAACGGTATGGAAGCATGGTCAGACTGGCGCCGTTTGAATGTCCCGACACTCGTGCCGGGTCCGGCGATGGTCACGACTCACATCCCTTATCGTCGTATCTATACGAACAACGACTACAACGCGAACATGGACAACCATAATGCTGCCATCGCCGCTCAGGGTCCGGATACGTATGACACGCGCGTTTGGTGGGATGTCGCGGACAATGAATAAACAACAATGTAAATACATTTTGAGTTAACCTTTTATTTAATGCATAAAACACAGAAAGGCGTATCCGTGAGGATGCGCCTTTCATCATTTTATAGGGCCTTCAGTGTTCGCGCCCCATCTCCCCCAACGTGTCAAAATCCTCCTCCCGATGATGATTTTCTTACGATAGGCATTATGAGATGCTTACAATGCCCATTGTAAGGTCGTCACTATTGGGTTATAAGACGGTTATAATAGGCATTATAATAGATATTGGATATAAGGGATTTACGAGGATAATAGAAGAATCCCGCGTTAAAAGGTGAATCGCTTCCCCTTTTCTCTCCAGGGAAAGCGCCCCCGAGAGGGGAGCTCCCGCGAAGCGGGTGAAGGGTTGAAACAGGCTCGCGTTGCGATGGCGTATTATTCAAAAAGCGAATTCGATTCGCCCCTACACCGGCATCCTACCATGCGTAGGGGCGGATCGAATCCGCCCTCCCACGAACATTCGCGTCTCCTTCCGCTCAAAGCGCTTCGATTTCTTGAAGAGATAGTCCGGTGATCTCAGCGATCAATTCAGGAGAAAGGCCTTTGGCTTTCATGCCTCGGGCATTCTTTAGGCGTTCCTCTTCACGACCTTCCGCTCTACCTTCCTCTCTACCTTTCCGCATCCCATAATCAACCGCGTACGCCTCGGTCGCGAGGTTGTCCCGATAGACCTTCAGGTTCTCCTCGTACAACCGGCGC
>CASFXH010000019.1:0-442 GCA_949298575.1 uncultured Parabacteroides sp. | reverse complement strand
GCGCTCCGCCTTGTTCAGCGACGCTAACGTGACCACGTCCTCCAGCCGCTTGAACACCGCCTTGCGGGCCTTGAATGGCATTCTTTCCAGTGTTTCCATCTTATTTTTAACAATGATTTCCGCAAAGATGCGATCATGAGGGCGGATTCGATCCGCCCCTACACCGGCACCCTACCATGCGTAGGGACGGACCGAATCCGCCCTTCCACTAACATTCGTATCTCCTTCCGATCAAAGCGCCTCGATTTCTTGAAGGGATAGTCCCGTGATCTTGGCGATCAATCCAGAAGGGATACCTTCCGCTTTCATGCCGCGGGCGTTCTTTAGGCGTTCCTCTTCACGGCCTTCCTCTCTACCTTTCCGCATCCCATAATCAACCGCGTACGCCTCGGTCGCGAGGTTGTCCCGATAGACCTTCAGGTTCTCCTCGTACAACCGGCGC
>CASFXH010000018.1 GCA_949298575.1 uncultured Parabacteroides sp. | reverse complement strand
TCTGTGTTCAATATGCTGCACATGGTCATGGGCGGTGTGATTGGTGCTGCCATTTACACTCGTGGTTTGAAGTATTTTCTTCCCGACAATGTGACACGTTATGGAGCAGCCATAGACAACGTGGTTTCCAGCCGGATGTCAATCAACATACCGCACTATATGGAAACTTTCTTGTCTCAAATGACTGAGATCAGCGTCAAGCAAATCTACGGATGGACGGCGTACGCCTGCATCTTGCTCCTTTTGCTGTTCCTGCTATATGATGCACCGATACGCAGGGAGCTCAAACAGATGCCGAGTTGGCAGAAAATCCGGAAGGTGGTAGCAGCATCTTTTGCGGGCAAAAATGGGGAATGACTTATTGGGTTGGAAATTATGATTGCTTATTAATACTTTGTGGGAAAACGAGGGAAAGCGACATGAATAAAAAAACTCCCGTAACCAAATGGATTACGGGAGTTTAATATAAATGTTCGAATGATTTACTTCTTCATCGCCTCTTCGATAGCGACCGCTACGGCAACCGTGGCGCCGACCATCGGGTTGTTGCCCATACCGAGGAAGCCCATCATCTCCACGTGAGCGGGAACTGATGAAGAACCAGCGAATTGGGCGTCGGAGTGCATACGGCCCATGGTGTCGGTCATGCCGTATGAAGCTGGGCCGGCCGCCATGTTATCCGGGTGCAAAGTACGTCCCGTACCACCACCGGAAGCTACCGAGAAGTAAGGCTTGCCAGCCAATACACGTTCTTTCTTATACGTGCCGGCTACCGGGTGTTGGAAACGAGTCGGGTTGGTTGAGTTACCCGTGATGGATACGTCGACATCCTCTTTCCACATAATCGCTACGCCCTCACGAACGTCGTCCGCGCCATAGCATTTTACTTTCGCGCGCAGACCAGTTGAGTACGGAGTCTCCGAAACCACGTTTACCTCACCTGTCATATAGTCGAATTGTGTCTGTACGTAGGTGAAACCGTTGATGCGGGAGATGATCTTAGCGGCATCCTTGCCCAAACCATTCAAGATGACGCGAAGTGGCTCTTTACGAACCTTGTTGGCCATCTCGGCGATCTTGATCGCGCCTTCAGCGGCCGCGAACGACTCGTGACCCGCCAAGAACGCGAAGCACTTGGTCTCTTCTCTCAACAAGCGGGCGGCCAAGTTTCCGTGACCGATACCGACCTTACGATCGTCGGCGACAGAACCCTTGATACAGAACGCTTGCAATCCGATACCGATCGCCTCGGCGGCGTCAGCGGCGTTCGTGCAGCCTTTCTTGATCGCGATAGCCGCGCCTACGACATAAGCCCAACATGCGTTCTCGAAGCAGATGGGTTGAGTTTCCTTACACATCGTGTAGGGATCGATACCTTTAGCGGCGCAAATTTCCTTTGCCTCCTCAATGCTGTTGATACCGTATTCTTTCAGAACCGCGTTGATATTATCGATTCTGCGATCATAACTTTCAAATAAAGCCATATTCTATTACTTTTTTAGATTCTTGTTTATTAGGAATAATGAAATCAGGAAATTGAAAACCAACACACCTCCGCAGCAGGCCACGAAGAACGCCAGCCAAGGGCGATCAGGCTTGATCACGAAATAAGCGATCGCCGAAGCTACGACGGTAATCGCGCAAAGGCCCAGCAGGACGTATGTCAATGTTTTCTTATTCATTTCGAGGATCGATATATTTTACGGCATCTTTGAAGCGGCCATAAGAACCTTTCGCTTTCTCGAGCGCTTCGTTCGCGTCCATCCCTTTCTTTACCATATCCATGAACTTGCCCAGGTGAACGAACTCGTAACCGATGACTTCGTTGTTCTCGTCCAAGCCCATACGGGTGCAATAGCCCTCAGCCATTTCCAGGTAACGGGTACCTTTCGCGACCGTACCGAACATCGTACCGATTTGGCTACGCAAGCCTTTGCCCAAGTCTTCCAAGGACGCGCCAATGACCAAACCACCTTCCGAGAACGCGGATTGCGTACGACCGTAAACGATTTGCAGGAACAACTCGCGCATTGCCGTGTTGATCGCGTCGCAAACCAAGTCGGTATTCAAGGCTTCCAAAATGGTTTTACCCGGCAGGATTTCCGAGGCCATCGCCGCGGAGTGGGTCATGCCCGAGCAACCGAGTGTCTCCACCAAGGCTTCCTGGATGACACCATCTTTCACGTTCAAGGTCAGCTTGCAAGCACCTTGTTTCGGGGCGCACCAGCCGATACCGTGAGTCAAACCGGAGATGTCTGTGATTTGAGTCGCTCTCACCCATTTTCCCTCTTCTGGAATCGGAGCGCAAGGGTGATTCGCACCCTTCTTAACAACACACATGTGCTGTACTTCTTGTGAATAAACCATAATCGCTAATTATTATATTAAGTGATAATAAAAACCTTTATGTCAAATTGTCGCGGGCCTTTCCCTTGGTTCGTCCGCCTTCTGAAAGGCCCGCACAAAGATAGAATTTATAATTAACCCTCGCAACAGTGAGGCCTCCGAATTTTGGAGGCCGCGAATCGTCGCCGGTTATTTTAGCAATTCCGCCAGTTTCTCGCCGACTTCCTTGCCGTGCAGGCCTTTCGCGATGATCGTGCCATCCTTGTCGACCAGGACGGTCTGCGGGATGCTGTTGACGCCATACAGTTGGGCGGCCGCGTTTTTCCAGCCTTGCAAATCGGACAGTTGTGTCCATGTGATGTTCAGGTCTTTCACGCCTTTTTCCCACGCGTCTTTCTTGCTGTCCAAGGAAACGCCTACGATATCGAAGCCTTTGTTCTTGTATTGCTTATAAACTTCGACGACGTTTGGCATGTCGCGGCGGCAGGGAGGACACCAGCTGGCCCAGAAGTCGATCAAGACGATCTTGCCGTTGCCGACGTACTCGGAGAGCTTGCGGGTCTTGCCGTTCAGGTCGCTCATCTCGAAGTCCGCGAACTTCTTGCCGACAGCCACGTTCCTTTTCGCCTCGATCACGGGGAGGAGCTTGGCCATGCGGGGAGCGCTCTTGAAGAGGCTATCCGCTTGGTCGACGATCGCGAACAAGTCGGCTTCGGCCATCGAGTAGTTGTTCTCGACAAAGAGCTTCGCGGCGGAGAGCTTGTTGGTGTTGGCCTTGATGTAAGCGGTGATTTGGGCGATCTCTTGTTTCGAGAGCTCCTCGAGCTTTTGGGTCGCGGCCTCGGCGAGGGCTTTGTCTTCCGAACGGCTTTCCTCGCTCAGCTTATCGACATCCTGGAAAAGCGCCTCCAGGCTCGTGTTCAGGCTGGTGAAGGCGTCGTTCTCCGCCGTGCCGTTGACGGCTGATGACTTCGCGTCCAATTTCGCTTGCAACTGTCCGTTTTCCAGGACAAAGACGGTTTGATAACCCCGCTCGTTCGCGTTGCCCGTATTGACTTTCAGTTCGCACAGGCGAGCGTTGGCTTGGGTGCCGGTGAGGGTGAATTGCCCGTCGCTGATTTGCGCGCTGTCGAGCGCCGCGGCGTCGGGCGTACCATAAGAGGTCAAGTAGACCCATTTCCCATTCAATTCAGGATTGTTGACCGTACCGGTGATCGTGTAACCCGGTTTCTCGCCGCACGCGACCAGCAAGAGGGCCGAGGCGGCTAATGTAAGCATCTTTTTCATCTTATATCCAGTGTGTTCTTGTTTAACTTTCCCGCGAAGATACGACAAAGAATCCAACGTGGTCTCGTTTTCCCGTGAAAGAAACCTTTTGTTCAAGGTGATTTTTATAGTTTTGCATGTTTTTCTTTCTCAACGAGCGTAAGCGTAAAGAAAAAATGGCTGGTCTGACGACATTATATATAAAGAATATGGTATGCGAACGATGCGTGATGGTCGTGCGCGATCAATTGCTCCGCTTGGGATTCGTGCCGGAAGTGGTCGAGCTGGGGCGCGCGGTCTTGCGGGACGAGCTCGACGAGGCGGGGCGGGGGGCGATCCGCGACGCCTTGACCCCTCTGGGCTTCGAGCTGATCGACAACCGGAGGGTCCGGCAGAACGAGCGGGTACGCAACCTGATCATCGCCCTGGTCCGCCAACGCGACTGCCATTTGCGCACGAACCTCTCCGACTACCTGACCGAACGCCTCCATCAGGATTACAGCGCCTTGAGCAAGACCTTCTCGGAAGAGACGGGTACGACCATCGAGAAATATTACATCGCCCAAAGGATCGAGCGGGTGAAAGAACTGTTGAGTTACGATGAGCTGTCGTTGAACGAGATCGCCGACCGCCTCCACTATTCGAGCGCCGCCCATCTCAGCGCCCAGTTTAAGAGCGTTGAGGGGGTGACCCCCACCCAATACCGGCGCCTGAACCGGAAAGGCCGCAAGCCCTTGGATCAAGTTTAAATTGTAAATCCTTTCCATAATTCTATAAGAGTGGATGGGGCGGAAGGCTGTATTTTCGCGGAAAAATAAAACTTATGGCACAATCCGTAAAGAAAACATTTCCCGTATTGGGCATGAGTTGCGCCGCTTGCGCCACTCGTGTGGATAAGACGTTGAACAAGCAGCCCGGCGTGGAGGAGGCTGTCGTGAATTACGCGGCGGCGACCGCCCGGGTGACCTACGATCCTGAACGCTGCTCGCCGGAAGCCCTCAAACGGGCGATCCAAGAGGCGGGCTATGACTTGATGGTCGAGGAGGGAGGCGGCCTGGAGGCGAAGGTGGAAGCGGCCCATGACGATCGGTTCCGCCGGCTGAAGCGGCGGACGACGTGGGCGATCCTCCTCTCGGCGCCGCTCGTGGTCCTCAGCATGGGCTTCCCCGACTGGCCTTACGCGAAGGTGGCCATGTGGGCGCTCTCCACGCCGGTGGTCTTCTGGCTGGGGCGCGATTTCTATCTCAACGCTTGGAAACAATTGAAGCATAAGACCGCCAACATGGATACGCTCGTGGCCAACAGCACCGGCATCGCCTATCTCTTCAGCCTTTTCAATCTCTTTTTCCCGGACTACTGGTTGTCGCGGGGCATCGAGCCGCATGTCTATTTCGAGGCGTCGAGCGTGATCGTGGCGTTCATCCTTTTGGGGCGGACGCTCGAGGAGCGGGCGAAGGGCAACACCTCGGCGGCCATCAAGAAACTGATGGGCCTGCGCCCGACGACGGTCACGGTCGTCGAGGAGGGCGAACGGCTCCGGGTGATCCCCATCGAGCAGGTGCGCGTGGACGACGTGGTGGTCGTCAAGCCGGGCGAGCGGATCGCGGTGGATGGCCATCTGACGGAAGGCGCCTCGTATGTCGACGAGAGCATGTTGAGCGGCGAGCCCTTGCCGGTCCGTAAGGGGCCGGGCGACGCGGTCTTCGCGGGGACGATCAACCAGAAGGGCGCTTTCCGCTTCCGGGCCGAGAAGGTCGGGGCGGAAACCTTGCTGGCGCGGATCATCCGCATGGTGCAAGACGCCCAAGGCAGCAAGGCGCCGGTCCAGAAACTGGTCGACCGGATCGCGGCGGTCTTCGTGCCGGCCATCATGGCCATCGCGTTCGCCTCGTTCCTCCTGTGGTGGGGGCTGGGGCCGGAAGATGGCTTCAGCCGGGGCTTGCTGGCGATGGTCACGGTCTTGATTATCGCTTGCCCCTGCGCGTTGGGCTTGGCCACGCCGACGGCCATCATGGTGGGCATCGGGAAAGGGGCCGAGTTGGGCATTTTAATTAAAGACGCCGAAAGCCTCGAGATCGCGAAACGGATCGACACCGTCGTCCTCGACAAGACGGGCACCGTGACCGAGGGACGCCCCCGGGTGACGGATTGGGCCTGGCTGCATGAGACGCCCCAACTCCGCGCGGCCCTCGGCGCCCTGGAGCGCTTCTCGGAGCATCCCTTGGCCGAGGCCATCGCCCGCGAGCTGTCGGAAACGCCCCATGCGGTCTCCCATTTCGAGAGCCTGACGGGCCGGGGCGTCCGGGGCGAGGTGGACGGCGCGCTTTATTGGGTGGGCAATAGGGCTTTGATGACGGAGCGAGGCCTCGCGATCGACCCCATGCTCGACGAGTGGGCCACGCGCTGGACGGCCGAGGCGAAGACCGTCGTCTGGTTCGCCGACGCCGAGCGCGTCCAGGCGGTCGTGGCCATCAAGGATGAGGTCAAGCCCTCGTCGGCCGCCGCGATCGAGGCTTTGCGCCAAATGGGCATCGAGACTTATCTCCTGACGGGCGACAACGAGGCGACCGCCCGCGCCATCGCCTCGCAAGTGGGCATCCGTCGTTACCAAGCGGGCGTCTTGCCGGGCGAGAAGGCCGATTTCGTGGCCCGTCTCCAGCGCGAAGGCCACCGCGTGGCGATGGTGGGCGACGGCATCAACGACAGCGCCGCCCTGGCTCGGGCCGACTTGGGCGTCGCGATGGGGCAAGGCAGCGACATCGCGATGGACGTGGCGAAGATGACCATCATCTCGTCCGACCTGACGAAAATCCCCGACGCCATCCGCCTCTCGGCCCTGACTGTCCGCACGATCCGCCAAAATCTCTTTTGGGCCTTTATTTATAACATGATAGGCGTTCCCATCGCCGCCGGCGCGCTCTATCCGCTCTGCGGTTTCCTCTTGAACCCGATGATCGCCGGGGCGGCGATGGCGATGAGCAGCGTCAGCGTGGTCAGCAACAGCTTGCGGCTGAGAAACAAGAAAATCACTACAATTCATATCAGTAATCACACGAAAAAAGAAGAAAAAGTCATGAAAAAGGAATTCAAGGTAGAAGGCATGATGTGCAACCATTGCCGCATGCACGTGGAGAAAGCGTTGAACCAAGTGCCGGGCGTGACGGCGACCGTCACCCTCGATCCGCCCGTCGCGACGGTCGAGTTCGCCGATAGCGCCGTCAGCGACGAGGCGCTCCGCGCGGCCGTCGAGGAGGCGGGCTATAAATTGGTTTAAGCTTCATGTTTTTTGCGCGCGGCGTTCGTTCCTACAACTTGGAACGAACGCCGCGCGTGCGTATGTTCGATCTTGAATACGGAACGAACGCCGCGCATGCGCGTGTTCGATCTTGGAGACCGGAACGAACGCCGCGCATGCGCGTGTTCGATCTTGGACGCTGGAACGAACGCCGCGCATGCGCGTGTTCGATCTTGGAGACCGGAACGAACGCCGCGCATGCGCGTGTTCGATCTTAGATGCAAGAACGAACGTCGCGCGCGCATATATTCGATATAACCTTGTGGATTCCTATTTTTACCTTAAATTCGCGAGAAAAAGGAACGTGTTATGAGCAAATATTTCAAATTAATCACAGTAGAGGATGTTTATGTCTCCGTTTTGACCGCGAAGAAGGTGGCCGACGCGAACGGCGTGTGGACCTACCAGAAGGTCGAGAAAAGTTTTCCGCACACGGGCTCCGTGCTTATGGATGCGGTGGGGCGGATTTTGTTGGAGACAGGTTGTTGGGAGACGGGGGATTTCGCGCAAAAATTGGAAGTCGACGTGAACGATTTTCGAGGGGCCGTGCGTGTGTTGACGGGGATGCCGATCGCGGATTTCGTTTTGGCCTATCGCATGAGGCAGGCGAAAGAGTGGCTGGCTTGCACGGACTTGTCGATTCGCGAGGTAGCCCGTCGTTGCGGCATGCGTTTTTCCGAGATGCTCTCGAACCGTTTCCGGCAACGCGAGAAGATGACGCCGCAGCGCTATCGCAAGCTTCACCGTCCGTCGAATTTCCGCGAGCTTTATATCTGGAAATGAAGCGGGCGGATGAAAAAAGACGCGTCCCGCCTTCTCCCCGTAAAAGGAGAACGGCGGGACGCGACGTATTCCGCTCAAGGGGAGACGCTTATTCGCGTTGGCCCAGTTTGTGGTCCATGAGGCCCAAGTGGTGCTCGCCGTAGTTTTTCATGTCCTCGACGATCTTCTTGGCGCTCGCCTCTTCCTCCACTTGCTCGCGGACGAACTTGAACAGGAAGTCGCGCGACGCGTGGTCCTTGTCCTCCTCCGCGATGTTCATCATGTTGTCAATCATCTCCGAGACGTGGCATTCATGCTTGTAGACATGCTCGAAAACTTCCGTCGCGTTGCCCCAAGCGGTCGGGACGACGTTGACTTGTCCGATCATGACATCGCCGCCACGGTCGATCGCGTAATCGATCATCTCTTGCGCGTGCTCCATTTCCTCGCTCGCTTGTTTTTCCATCCAGTGCGCGAACCCGTTCAGCCCGGCTTTCTTGAAATAGACCGCCATCGAGAGATAAAGGTTCGCCGACCACATTTCCGCGTTCACTTGCGCGTTAAAAGCTTCCGCTAATTTCTGACTTAATACCATAATTGTACGTTTTAAATAATTGTCGAATCCAAAATGAAATCTGTCAGGTGGGAATCAAATCTTATGCCAGATTCCCGGCAGGCGACATTTTTGCCGACGGCTGACAGAAAGGCACTCGGCAAGCGGCGGAGAAGCCCATTTTTGTGTACATTTGCCCCGGAAAAAACAAAAGCTATTTTATGAAACGTTATTGTCAGGCATTGGAATTGAAAGACGACCCGGCGTTGATCCGGGAGTACGAATATTGGCATTCCGCCGAGCATATTTGGCCGGAGATCCCCGCCGGGATCCGCGCGGTGGGGATCCGGGAGATGGCGATTTATCGTCAGGGCACGCACCTTTTCATGCTCGTCGAGGCCGACGATGATTTTGATTGGGACGCGGCGTTCGGCCGGCTGGCCACGATGGAGCGGCAAGCGGAATGGGAAGATTTCGTGGCCCGTTTCCAAAAGGCGCGGCCGGGTAGTACCTCCTCGGAAAAATGGCAACGGATGGCCCCGATCTTCCAACTGAGCGAAATAAAGGAGACGAAGTGAGATGAAGACGAAACGCGCTTCCCGGTCGTTGGTCGAGGCGTCCGGCGGCAAGTCCTATTTGGTGCCCTTTGTTTTGGTGACGAGCCTTTTCTTGTTGTGGGGCCTGGCGCATGGGTTGCTCGATGTCTTGAACAAACATTTCCAAGGCGTCTTTACCATGACGAAAGCGGAGAGTGGCTTGGTGCAGTTCTCGACTTATATCGCTTATTTCTTGATGGCTTTGCCGGCGGGCGCGTTCATGCGGCGCTTTGGCTACCGGCGGGGGATCATCTTGGGGTTGTCTCTTTTCGCGCTGGGGGCTTTCGCGTTTATTCCCGCGGCGTTTCTGCATTCGGCGGGGCCTTTCTTGGTCGCCTTGTTCGTGATCGCTTGCGGCTTGTGCATTTTGGAAACCGCGGCGAATCCTTACGCGACGATCCTGGGCCCACCGGAATCCGCGGCGAGCCGCTTGAACCTTTCGCAATCATTCAACGGATTGGGTTGGATTCTCGGCCCCTTGTTGGGAGGCGCCTTGATCTTCGGGGCGCCCGAGGGCGACTCGATGGCCTTGGCGAAACCTTATATCTGCGTGGGCGCGGTCGTGTCGCTGGTGGCGATCCTGTTCTTTTTCGTGAAATTGCCGGAAGTCAAGCCGGAGGAGGAGCGCGACGTGCCCGCGGGGCATTTGTCTCTCGCGCTGTGGCGGCATAAGCAATTCACGCGCGCGGTGATCGCCCAGTTTTGCTATTGCGCCGCCCAAACGGGGATATTCAGCTTCTTCATTAACTACGTGACGGAGGTGGACCCCTCGATCTCGAATCTTCAGGCGTCGCGCGTATTGGCCTTTGGGGGCATGGCGCTCTTTATGATTGGGCGGTTGGTGGGAAGCGCCGCGATGCGTTGGTTCCAGCCGAGCCGATTGTTGATGGGATGCGCGTTGGCGGGCGCGGTCTGTATGGCGCTGGTGTTCGTTTCGATGGGCACGGTGTCGCTTTACGCGCTTTATCTCTCGTTCTTCTTTATGTCGATCATGTTCCCGACCATCTTCGCTTTAGGTTTGGAAGGGTTGGGCGAATGGACGAAGAAAGGATCTTCTTACATCGTGATGGGCGTAGCGGGTGGCGCGTTCAGCCCGATGTTGATGGGGTATATCGGCGAGCGGGAGATGGCGATGGGCTTTATCGTTCCCCTCGTCGCGTTTCTTTATATCCTTTATTTCGCGTTGACTTGCCGGCCTTCCAGAGGAGGTTGAGCCCATTTCCCTCCAGCCCATTTCCCGTATTTCAAGATAGGGGAGGGGGAGAATTAAAAAAGCGAGTACCGAATCCCGGCACTCGCTTTACTTATGAATAAATGGAAGACCTTATTATTTCTTTTGCTCAAGCTGCAATGTCTTGGTCGGCTGATCGCATACTTCCGTCGGACCGAAGTATTGGATCGGGCCCGGGTAGACGTAGCAAGTGTTCATCGCCCATTCCTCACGATGCGCGGCGAATTCCTTGAAGGGCGCGCCGTCCAACTTGACGAGGGCTTTCTGGATCACCGGCTTCATCTCGCCATGACGGCGTTCCATGTTCATCATCATCGTGACAGGGATACCACCCGCGATCCATTGGTCGGCCGGAGCGGTCGTGTTGCGTACAGACGACATATAGCCCGTCTTGCCCGCGGCGATCAGGCAGGATGCCGTGTAACCCAGCGAGTAGCAATAGTCCGCGTCGTAGTTCGACGGAGCGGCGCAACGGCCCTCATAGCCGAAGAAGTGGTGTTGAGGCGCGAATTTACCGTTGTATTTGCCTTCCTCTTTCCAAACGGCCAATTTCTTGCCCACCATTTCAGACAACAGTTTCTCTGTCTCGATCAATGAAACCTGTACGTTGCCGTGCGGGTCGCGATCCAACGAGAGCTGACGAGCGACGCCTTCGGGCAGGGACGCGTACAAGTCGGAATTTTCTTTCGACAGTTTGCTGATGATGTAAGCGCGTTGCTCGCTCTTCTTGATCATCTTGAATTCCGCGTCGTTCTTCGCCAGGAAGTCGTTCAACTCGGCGATCAAGCGCTTCATGGCCGGAACGAATTCGATCAAGCCCTCAGGGATCAATACCGTACCAAAGTTGTGACCCTCAGCGGCACGCTTAGCCACGATGTTGGCGATGTAAGTGACGATGTCGTCCAAGGACATGTCTTTCGCCTCGACCTCTTCAGAGACGATACAGATGTTCGGTTGGGTTTGCAGGGCGCATTCCAAAGCGATGTGCGAAGCGGAACGTCCCATCAATTTGATGAAGTGCCAGTACTTCTGGGCGGAATTGCAGTCGCGTTGGATATTGCCAATGACCTCAGAGTAAACCTTGCAAGCGGTGTCGAAACCAAACGAGGTCTCGATTTGCTCGTTCTTCAGGTCGCCATCAATGGTCTTCGGGCATCCGATCACTTGCACGCCGGCGCCAATCGCCTTGTAATATTCGGCCAAGACACAAGCGTTCGTGTTCGAGTCGTCACCGCCAATGATCACCAAAGCCTTGATCCCTAATTCCTTCAAGATCTCCAGACCTTTATCGAATTGCTCTTTTTTCTCCAGTTTCGTACGGCCGGAACCGATCATGTCGAAACCACCCGTGTTGCGATACTCGTCGATGATGTCGGCGGTCAGCTCCATGTATTTGTGGTCGACCAAGCCGCCGGGGCCCAGGATAAAACCGTAGAGGCGAGAAGCGGGGTTGTGCGCCTTGATTCCGTCGAATAAACCCGCGATGACATTGTGTCCACCAGGCGCTTGACCACCCGAGAGGATCACGCCCACGTTCATGGCCGGAAATTCCACCGTCTCGTTCGATTGCTCGAAGGTGATGACGGGCATACCATACGTGTTCGGGAATAAGCTCTTGATCTCTTCTTGGTTGGCTACAGACTGGGTGGCTTCGCCATCCACGGCCTTTACCGGACCTTTCAAAGCGGCAGGAACCTTGGGTTGATAAGCCGCTCTCGCGATTTGCAATGCACTTTTTACCATCATGTTTTTCTTTTATGTGTTTAAATATCTGATTCCTAATTTCGTTTAGGCAACGCGAATATAGGTTTTTTTCTTGAATGCGGAAAGATGATTTGCCGTTATTTCCCGTCATTCGCGCGACTTCTCGCGATTCCGCCCAAAAGGAGGATGAATACCAAGATACCACAAAGGTATCCGAACAACCAGTGGATTTGATCGTTCTCACCATACGAATGCATGCCGCTCAGGAAATAATTCACGCCGAAAAAGGTCATTAATACTGTCGAGAAGGCAATGACGGTCAGGAAATTGAACGACCAGTTGGTGTGCCATCGCGGGACCAGGCGCAAGTGCAAGACGATCGCGTAGACTACCATCGTGATCAAGGCCCAAGTCTCCTTGGGATCCCAACCCCAGTAGCGGCCCCAGGAGACATTTGCCCAGATGGCGCCTAAGAAAGTCCCGACGCTCATGAGGGCCAGGCCGATCCAGAGAGCCATCTCGGTGATCAGGGTCAGCTCGGTGACGTGGTGGGAGAGGCGGGGAGCGCTCTTGGGAGTAGTCGCCGACATCAGGCAGAGGTTCGTGATGCCCAGCAAGGTCGCGACGCCGAAGAGACCGTAGGCGGCGACGATCACGGCCACATGAAACATCAACCAAGGGGATTTCAGCACCGGGACAAGGGGATTTATTTCCGGATCCATCCAATTCAGCCCGGAGACGAAGAGGATGACTCCGCCAAAGAGCGAAGCCAAGGCTAAAGTGATCGGGCTACGCCGGAGAAACAAGAATCCGCCCAAAACCGTCGCCCACGCCACGTAGACCATCGTCTCGTAGGAATTGCTCCAAGGCGCGTAGCCCCCGATATACCACCTGAGGCCCATTCCATACATATGATAAAGGAAAATGGCCGCGAGGCAACCGGACAGCAGGATCATCCCCCCCCTTATCCATCGCTTCCGATGGACAAGGAGCGCCGCGACGGCGAGCCCCAGCAAGCACCCTCCGAAGGCCAGATAGCCCACCCGACAGGTCGCGAATATCCCCAGCTTATTATACAAAATCTCCATCTCCAGCTTTCGCGGCTGGATGGCCCCCGCCGAGCTCCGCTTTTCCTGATAGACGCGGATCATCTCCAAAATCTCGTCGGCTTTACGCCAGTCCTGGCTGTTCAGGGCTTGACGGATTTCGGTGAGGTACCACGTGAAGGCTTGGGCGACGAAAAGGGAATCTTCTCCCGAAAAGGCGGATAGATCGTCGCCCGGAGCGTACCACGACTGCCCGGGGTCGTCTTTCAGGGGAAAAATACGGGGCATCTGCCGATTGACCAGCTGGTTGAATATGTTGGCCCGCTCGTCTAGTTTCATCAGGTCTTTATCGAAGTTGGTGCGCTCGCGAGGGCTTTTTTGGTAAGCGGCGGCCACGTCCGGGCCCAGGCGATAGGCGCCCGTGCGGCTGTCGAAGAGTTCCAGGAAGGCGCAATAGTCTTTTCGCAGCTGGTAACGACTCGCGATCTCGGCGTTATCCTGGTGGATGAGGGGCACGCGGATCCACATCTCCGGAAGGGCGAGCAGGCTCAGGAGGAACTGGTCGGCGTCGAGCGTCCCGAAATGATCGTCCTTGTGGAGTTTCCGCAGGATTTCGGAAGCGAAACTGTTGGCCGGATAGATCCTCCCTTGCGGGGAAAGCACGGGCAGGCGGCCAAACGCCTCGGCGTGTCCCAGGCTGACGGTATGCGTCTGGAGGGCTTCATAAACCTTGTTTTCATCAGCGGGCTGGGCGGATAGATTTCCCACGGAAAGGAGCGCGAGGGGGATCAAGGCCCAACGCCAATTGTCTACCGCCCTCAACTGTCGCCGCAAGGTCGCGAAGCGGGAGTGGGAGCCGAAAAGACACCCCAGCAGACCGGCTAAAAGCATCGCGTAGCCCAGGTAAGTGATCGTCCGCCCGGCGACATCCTTGCTCACCGACAGGACGGTCCCCCGCTCGTCGGGGTCATAAGACGATTGGAAAAAACGGTACCCTTTCACGTCGAGCACGTTATTCATAAATACTTTCGCCCGCCGGGAAGCGCCGTCGACATGGATCACCAGATCGCTTTCATACGACGAGGGGCTCGTCGAGCCCGGGTAGCGCTTCAGCGTGAATTTCACCAGCTCGACCTCGAAAGGCAGCTCGCGCGTATAGCTTTCTCGCTCCGTTTGGATAATCAATTCGCGCGTCGATTGGCCCTCGCGGATGTGGACGTAACCATCGATCGCGAAAATATGCGAGACCAGCGCCCCGAGAAGGATCACCATCAGCGCGAGATGCGTCAAGGCGAATCCCCACTTCTTCCGATGGAAAAGATGAAGCCGGCGGGCCACGGCCAGGAAGTTCACGACCATCAGGAATTGCAGCAACGCGAACAGCGGCGAGTAGTAGACCCAAGCCTTCGCCGTCGGCGTGCCATAATACTTCTCGATCAGCGTCGCCACCGCCAGCCCGGCGGCGTAGATCCCCAGCATGACGATCGAAGCGACCGTCGACCTCATCGTTTTCTCAAAATAATTCCGCATACCCTAAAACCGCCAGCCGATCGACACTCGCAAATACCGATTATAGGAAGAAAGTTTCTTCATCTCATCCACCTGGTCCTCGGAAATGGCGTAAACGTCCTCCAACGCGTTGATCACGCCGTTGTAATAGCTCAGCGTGACGTTGAATCCCTTTTCGAATTGGTAGCCAATCCCCGCGTCGACGCCCAAATCCACCGTCCGGCACAGGTTTTCCACGTGCTTCTCCCCGTCCGACCCTTCGTAGAGCTTGAAACTCACCTGCGGGCCCACCAAAAGGTGCAGTCCTTTGTAGAGATAGATTTTCGCGTTGATCGGAACCTCGAGGTAATTCATCCGAAAGTCGCTCCCGCCCTCGGCGCGCCCTCCCTGCATCGAGAAAGCGATGCCCGGCTCGAAGGAGAGGTAACTCGTGGAGGGGAATTCGAAGGCCACGCCCACGCTCGCCCCGGGAGCCAGTTTGGAATAGCCATAGCCCCCGTCAATTTTACTCATCGAGGCCATCGTCAGGCCGGCGCGCGGGATGATGTCGAAGCCGCGGGCGGCGACTGTCGGCCCGGACAAAAGGCAAATGGCGGCAAGCGCCACGACTCTCGTCCACGCGCCCGCTCGCCATACCCGTAAAAAAGTAGACATTATGAAAAGGAATTTTTCTTGTTTCATTTTTGGGGTAAAGTTTTTTCCAGCGCCTCATGCAAAGCCGCCTCGCGAAGATCCTTCGCCACGATCACGCCCTCCGGATCGATCAGCACGTTGGCCGGGATCGCCCGGATGCCATACAGTTCGGGGATCTCGGAATCCCAATATTTGAGGTCGGACACCTGTGTCCAGGGCAGCTTGTCGGCGACGATCGCCTTCGTCCAAGTTTTCCGGTCGCGATCGAGGGAAACGCCCACGACGGTGAAATTCCGCGCCTTGAATTTCTCGTACGCAGCCACCACGTTGGGATTTTCCTTCCGGCAATGGGGGCACCAACCCGCCCAGAAGTCAATCAGGACGTATTTCCCGCGGAAATCGGCCAGCCGGACGGTGTTCCCCAGCGTGTCGGGTAGCGAAAAGTCGGGCGCCGGCTTCCCGATTTGGATATTTTCCAGTTTCGAGATGATCTTGTCCAAGTCGCCGACGTAAGGACTTGCCGACAAGGCGGGCGAGAGCTTCGCGCGAGTCGCCTTGAGTTCCTCCAGCGGCAATTGGTAGGTGAAATACCGGTAGAGATAGAAGGCGGCGGCGGGCGAATCCGGATGCGCCGTCACGAGACTGTCGATGCTGAAGCCTTCCGCGTGAACCCGGTCGGCGTTGGAGAGGAAAATGTCGTTGACGACCGATCCCGTCACCGCGACAGTCTTCTCCTTCGTGTCAAGCGTCACGGGCAACGTCTTGTTTTCCAAGAAAAGCTGCACCGACGACGCCATCTGGTCCGTCGAAAGGGCGTAGAGCAGCGGTTGCTCCACCTCGCCCTCGAACGTGAACCGCCCATCGACGATCTCGGCGGTGTCGACATTGAAATACATCTTGTTGCGGAACAGCTTAAGATAAACCTGCCCTTCCGTCTGCCCTTTCACGGACCCTTCGATCCGGTATCCTTCCTGGACTTGCCCGCAGCCGGCCAGCAGGGCCAGCCCGAGCGCGAGTATGATGAACTGTCTCATTTTTCTTATACGTTATATTATACGACTTCCGGCGATCCGTCCCCGTCGTTGTCCACGCCCGGTTGAGGCGTCTCCGGCTCGCTAGGCTCCTCGGTCGAGGGCTTGTCGGTGTCCGAGCCGGGGATGGTCGTCTCTTGGTCCTCTTTTTTCTGGTGACCCGTCCGGATATTATAGAGTTTGTTGATTTCCTTGATCGTCGCGTTGAGCAACGTGATGAATTCCTTTGATTTGTCTGTCGGCTCGATGATGTTTTTGGACTGGGCGATGGCCGTGATCGCCGAATAGAGCGGATCGATGCACTTGCGCAGCTCGATGATCGTCTCCGGCGTGTAAAGTTCCACTTCCTTGGTCCGCTCATCGGTCAGCTCGGAGAACTCCTCGTTGAGCGCCTCCAGCTTTTGGGTGAGCACGAGCAAATTCATCGTAGTCAGGTTGGCTTGAGCCGCCTCCCCGCTCAGGTCCAGTAGAAGCCCGTTGATTTTAATGGTTTTTTGTTGATCAGGGATATTTGTAATTTTATAGTAAGGACTGATTAGCTGGTCCAATTCCTTAGCGGCTTTCGCCTGCTCGGGAATGGGCAGCTCGATCCCATTCTTGACATTGAAGAAGAGGACGGAAAGCACGGCGTTCCGATTCTTGTTGCATTGCGAGAGGGAATCTGTCAGCGCGCTCGACATGTTGTGGTTCACGCGTTGTTGCAAGGCGTTCACGTAGTCCGTGAATTCCTCGAATTCCGCTTCCGTGAGGCCCACTTCGCTGATGGTCGCCTTCTCTATCAATTTCTTGAGCCTGACCATCAGGTTCAAATACTCCGTACCGGATAATTTCGCCAATCCGATGGCTTGAACAAACGTAATGCTTCTCATACGCTTAAATTTTTAAAATCAGTTTATTTTTAAATTCATAAAATTCTCGTTTTTGATACTCGCGATTTCCGCCGACCTTGTCCCGGTGCCCGGAATCCCGGTCGCTTCTCCCGCTTTTTATTATTTAGCCGGCTAAATGTCATTTCCGCGTCACGGGAATATTGTTTAGCCGCCTAAAGCTCATCTTCTTCATTTTTAAATAGTGATTAGCCGGCTAAGGATTGTGAAATTATTCGATGGATAAAAAGACGCCGGCTAAATCACTATCATAAAAAATCTACACCTATTTATACCGCGAAGATAAGCGCTCGCGCGACGCTTGTCAAGGATTTATGTTATGTTTTACAACATAAAACTCAAAATTCTTATTCCTGGCTCCCATTTTTCTTATATTTCGCGACCATAATGACCGGATTGTCTTCCTCGCCGAGGGTCGCGGCGATTTCTTTCAGTTGTCCTCTTAGCTTATTTTCTTTATACGCTTCGATCAAGTCTGACGCGTGCAGCCGGGCGGTAAAGGCGATATCATTTTTATTGAAGACTCGGAGATTATAAATGATTTGATTAACAAGATTCATGGGATTTCCATCCACGAGATCATTATTGTGCGCAATATATTCATAAATTTCCCGCTCGCTTTTGTCATAGACTAATTCTGTTGTTACGAATCCCGTGTTTTTTTCAAAGTCGAAGCGATTGTCTACCGTTTGCATGAAACAATATCGATCTGTTTGAACCCCAAGATAGAGATAGACCTCCGTATCCATGTCTTGAATTGGCGGTTTCCTTATTATGATAGGTCTTTGTCCATTTTGAGATGAGATACTATAAATCGTGTCGGAAGAGATCTCATCTATAATCCAGCTTCCCTGATTGGGTGTCATGGATTTATTTTGAATCGCGTAATATACCCTTCCTTGTGTCGTTTCGCGAATAATGGAAGACGATTTCCATACTTTGAATGGCGTAGGGATACTCGTGATTGTGCCATCCTGTTTATTTACCAACTTAAAACCTTTTTTCCGTTTTCCCATTTCATAACCTTGTTCGTCAGGATCAAGAGCCGCCTCGCAGTATACAATTATATTTTGATCATCCATATTCCCGATCCACTTAAAATAAGTTTCAGCTGGGCTTTTAAGCGTTCGCTTATAATTTCCATCCAAATCATAGACTTGGATACGTGATGCGGCGGCATCATTCACATATAATTCTTGATTTTCCTTGTCAAAGAACATTTCATTTGAACTAATGTATTCCTCATTCCCTTGTCCGCGTCGATTGATTGTTTTCAAGTATCGCCCTTTCCTGTCCGTGAAATAAATATCGCCTTCATTTTTCCCTCTTCTGATAAGCAAATTTTCATTGTCAATATCTTGCAAGTTCCCATAAGTTATGAATTCATCTTTTGTTTCCAAGGGGATATATTCTATATCGAATAAATCTTGAAGTATGAATTCTTTTTTGGGATAACTTTCAAGAACATCAACCGTAAGTAAATTTTCTGTTCTCGCGCTGTCCTTGTTTCCGCAACTTACGAATAGTGTCGCGGCGGATAGAATTGAAATTGACATAAGATGTTTCATGGTCTCTTTTTTTTATGCGTTAATTAATCGCGAAGAAAATCCATTTGGCCCATAATTTCTAGAAATCACGATAGACAATCGGTTTTCTTGTCAATATTCATTCTATTTTTTTAATTATCAGAATCATGATTGTCTCATTGATGAAAATTTGGATGGACAGCCCAGAGCCCCCTCAAGTACTCGTCAAGGTCTTTTTTCTTTGGCAAGCTCACTCGCAAGCGTTTTTTGAGGCGATACTTTTGCTTGTTCACGCTCTCGTTGTTGACGCAGAGGATTCTCGCGATGGCTTGGCGGGAAAAATCCAGTCGGATGAGGCAGCAATACCAAATGTCGTTTGGGGTCAGGGCGGGATGCTCGTTTTTCAGGCGGCTCGCGAACGAGCGCTGGGTCTCGTCGACCAGGCTGACCAAATAATCCAGCTCCTCGCTCGACGCGTAACGCGGATTTTCCCGAAGCTCGTTCAGGACGACAATCCCCTTTTCCCATTTCGACTTGTGGCGCTCGTATTGGGCTAAGCGCGATTCCAGCGTCGTGATCCTTTCCTCGAAAAGCCGGTTGTTTCGCCTCGTTTCCATCGCCAACCGTTCGACTCGCGCTTCTTTTTCCCGCGCTTCCAGGCCCAAGCGCCGGTTTTGGGCTCGCGCGGCGTCGAGCGATTGGGCGAGCCGATGGTTCGCTTGTCTCTTTTTCAAGTAAGAGTAAGCCAGGACGATTAGCGCCATGATCGCGACCATTGAAATACCGGCGATCAGCAGCGTCCAGAATCGGTCCGTTTTTTTCGCGAGCGTTTGCCGGTTGGCCTCAAAATCCCGTTTGACCTGGTAGAGATCCAGCCTGTCGGCATGACTCGCGATGGAATCCTGGCAGGCTTCGTGGAGCTGGTCCAGACGTTCGGCCTCGCGATACTGGCCTTCTTTCGCCCAGAAATCACTCAATTCCTTGTACGCGACGCGCCGGATATAAATGTCGGCCGACGCCATCGCCCGGTCGAGGTAAGCCCGGGCGCTGTCCGTTTTCCCATAATATTCATAGATATTCCCGATCGCCAGATAAGCGCTCTCGTCGTTCTCATAGCCCAGGGTCGCGGCCAGGTCGCCTAAGTAATCTTCCATCGTCAGCATTTTTGAAGGCAAGAGAAAACCTTGATTCGCGTAGACCAATAAAATTTCCTGTACGCACTGGACGCGGGTCGGATAATCTTGGATTCGCTTGGCGATCCGGGCCGCCCGGGCATAATAATGATCCGCCAGTCGCCAATCTTCCACAAGCCGATACGCGCGAGCCAAGACCAGCCCCCCCTTCGCCATATTCGCGCTGTCTTTCGCCAAGCGGGCGACGTCGAAAGCCTGTCGGCAAGTCGCCACAGCCTCATAAGGCATCTCTTGATGAATGTAAAGCTGCCCTGTCCGCGAAAGGACGCGAAAGATCAAATCCTGGTCGTCGGTTTCCTTCGCGTAGCTATCGGCTTGGAGAAAATAGACCAAGGCTTCCTTCATCCGCCCCAAATCGGCGTTCACCCGCCCTTCATAATAATAAGCGAGCGCCTTTTCGCGGGAATCGCCATACCGGTCGTAAAAATTGAGCGCGAGGTTGGCGATCGAATCGTTTGAATAGCGTTTGAAAGGCTGGTCATTTTCTTTCAATTCGATCAGCCACCGCTTCGCCCGCGCCTTTTCTTCCCCGCTCGGCCTTCCGCCCCCCCACAAGGCCAGGAGGAGGCAGACGCCCGCGAGAATCAGGCCTGATATTTTACCGTTCATATTTTTCATATCCATTCGTTCATTTCTTGGATACGAAGGTAATTAAAAAGCGGATAGGGAAGAGGTCTCGAGGGCTCATTTTTTTATTTTCCTTTTTTTCCGAACCGCGTAATCATCAAGACCGGGTTGGAATCTTCCTTCAAATCTCTCGCCAGGGCGGCCAGGCGGGGGTTGTGGACGCGATTTTCCGCGAGGGCGGCGCGCAAATCCTCCGCCTCGAGGACGTGGAGGCCCAACGAGGGGTCGGCCGAGCGCTCGATCGTGGCGGGATCCAGATGGATGTCAAAACCTTCCAGGTCGGCGTGCTCGATTTCTACCTCGTGGATGGCCCGCGTGGATTTCTCGAGGACGAAATAATGTTGGTCAAAGCCTTCCTGGGTCTCGAAATTGAAATGGAGATCGACGGTCGAGAAAAAGCCATAGTCGCTCGTCTCGAGCCAGGCGTTGAGCAGCGTGGGCTCCATTCGCGAATGGACGGCAGGCTCGCGGACGAGGAAGGGCGTCAGTTTCCGATCGTGGAGATAGTAGAACGTGTCGAGCGACGTCTGTGTGATCAAAAATCGTCCGTTGGTCTTGACGAGATTATACGATGGCGGCATGAAGGTATAGGTCATCCCGCCCTCTTTCCGCTGAGCGTAAGGTCGGATCGGCTTGTCGATGCCGAACGTGAGCGAATCGGCGACCGTGCCATCGCGTTTCGAGACGAAAAGATAGATTGGCGAGCGGAATACCCCATTGTCGACGAGGAAAAAATCCTGATCGTAGTCTTTGAGATCGGAGATGGCGTACTTGTCGTCCAGTTTCAGCGAGCGTTGAAACTCGCCCGTGAGGCTATAGAACAGGATCGAGCGCCCGCTGGTGACGACCAGCTGGCCGCTCGCCTCGTCGACGAGGAGTTTTCCGACGGCGGTGTACTCGCCCGGCCCTTGCCCGCGGTGGTTGAACCGGCGGACGAAGCGACCGGCACGGTCGAAGAAAACGATGTCGCCGCCTTGGCCCGTGTAGATGAAGTATTCATCCGTCGTCCATCGGGGCCGGCCGGAGACGACTATCGAATCGTCGATCGCCACGTATTCGATGTCGCAAAGGTCGCTCAATCGCATTTTTTTCTTGGGATACGTCTTCGAGACGTCAATCGTGAACATTTCAGGCCTGTTCTCTCGCTCCATGCAGGAGAGGAGCGCGGCCGTCGCCCAAAAGAGGCAGAAGAAAAGTCGTTTCGTTTTCATGTCCAATAAAATTTTTTTCCTTCCGCGAAGTAAACGCGGGCCGCGTGTCTTCGCGAGCCTGGGGTTGGACAGTCGCCGCGTCCGTTTCTCTTGCTTTAAAATCCAAAGGCTGAATGTTTTCATGATCGATTACCGCGTATGATGATTGAGACAGGCCTTAAAAATTTTGGAGATATTCCGTGAGATCCATTCCCGACGGGAGCTTTTCGCTGAGTCTTTTCTTGACGCGTTGCTTCCTCGTGTAGAGCGTTCGCGGGTCGACGTTGAGCATGATCGCGAGCGCGGCGACCGGGAAATCGAGGCGGTTCAGGTAGCAATAAGACAAATCGGTCGGCGACAATTTGGGATGCGCCGTTTTCAGTCTCAACGCGAAGGAATGGTAGGCGCGATCGAGGAAGGCGGCGATGTCGCCGATCTCGTCATCCGTCAGCGTGCGGGGACGGGCCTTGAGCGCCTCGACGAGGGTTTGGCCGCGCCTCGCTTTGGTGTCTTCCGTCTCCTGAGCCTTCAGGCGGGCCCTGAGGGCCTCTGTCTCGCGTTGGGAAGCGCTGAGATTCTCGCGGGTCTCCTCCAGGCGATGGGCGAGTGAGGCGGCCTGCCGGATGTTGAGGTCCGCTCGCTTCCGGGCCGTGCTTAATTCTTCCCTCAAGACCTGTTCGT
Organism: uncultured Parabacteroides sp.; assembly: GCA_949298575.1. GTDB lineage: Bacteria > Bacteroidota > Bacteroidia > Bacteroidales > Tannerellaceae > Parabacteroides. Next base: position 26,538 of record CASFXH010000018.1, on the reverse strand, counting down.
TCTTTCGGCTTTGCCTGTATTTCCGGAAAAAACGCGGAAGCGAGGCCGCGGAAGCCAGGAGGGCGAGGGCGGCGAGCGAAAGGCGGAGCGCGTTTCCCCAAAGGCTTGTCCCGGTCTCGTCCGGCAAGTTGTCCGGCAGGTCGTAAGCCGCGGAAGGCGTATAGTCGGCCATGATCGAGTCCGCGGCGGCCTCGGAAAGATGGGTGTATCGGGTGGCTTTCTCCTCGTCGCCGGCGTGGCGGGCAATGTCGGCCAGCGCGAGATAAGCCCGGCGGCGTGTCGAGGGGTTGGACGAGGCGGCCGCTTTCTCCAGGAAAAAAGAGGCGCTATCCGGCCGATGGTTTCCCTTGAAAATTTCCCCGGCCAACAGGAATCCGGAATGGGCGAGGAGGGAATCGCCCCGTTCGGTCCTCGCGGCGATCAGTTGGCGAGCCATGCCGAGCGCTTTGCCCATCTGGCCTTGGCGCGCGAGGAGCAGGCCCCCATCGTAGGCGGCCCAGCGCGCGGTCCGCTCGTCGCCGGCCTGTCGGGCATAGGCGAAGGCCGCTTGATAATGGCCGGCCGCTCGCGAGGTCTCGCGCGAGAAGGCATAGATCTCCGCCAGGTGAAAATGGGCTTGGGCCAGTTGGAGCGTATCTTTCGCCCGCCGGGCCAAGTCGAGCCAGCGCTGCCCGTTCGGGAACGCGTCGTTGAGATAACTCTGTCGGAAAAGGAACTGCCCGTTTCGCGCCAGGCAGCGGAAGGCCAAGGCGGAATCTCCCTCGGCGAGGGCCAGCTCGAGCGCCCGCCCATAGCAAGAGCCCGCCAGGTGGGAGTCGAGCCGTGCGTAAACCTGTCCTTTGAGGAAATGGGCGATGGCCCGCTGACGTGCGTTTCCCGAGCGGTCGTAATAGGCCACGACATGATTGATGGCCACGTCCGAGCGGGGTTGGCCCGACAGGTTATCCCTCGCCCACGTCTCGAGTAAAGCCCAGCGCGCCCATTCCGATTCGGGAAGCTTTTCGGGTGTGGGGATGGATTCCAGCAAGGTCAGGGCGCTGTCGGGACGGCTGTCAACCAGCTTTTCCGCCTCTCGCAGAAGCGTCTTGACCCGTCCGTCGCCGCCCGACCCACAGGCGAGGCACAGCAGGAGCGCCAGGGCGGCCAGGCGGGAGACGATCCAGCCCCCCGCGCCCATCAGGCGGGAGAAAGGGAGTGTCGTTTTCATGGCGGGGCGCTTAAAGTTCTTTTATGTATTGGTCGACAGTTTTGTTTAGCTTATCCAAGGCTCCGTGCCTGTAGATGAGCTCGAGACGGCATAAGACGAGGCGCTGGCGCTCCACGCCGAAAATACGCGCGATTTCCTTGTCGCTGAAGCCCACTCGGACGAGGCAGGAATAGATCACCGTCAGCCGGCTCAGGCAAGGGATGTCTTCCATGAGGCGGGAAGTGAACGAGTGGTCATTGTATTCCAGGTATAAGGCGATGTCCACCAGCTCGTCGATCGTCGCGATATAGATGTCGTTTCGCAAGGTGTGTAGCAAGAGGACGGTCCGGTTGAAATTATCCTCCTTGGTGAAAGAATGGTACGATCGGGCTTCCATCTTTCTGATCGTCAGGAAAAATTTGTAGAGGAAGATCGCGATTTTATTTTCTTGGATTCGTTGTTTGATCTTCTCGTTTTCCGCTGTCAGCTCGGCTTCGCGTCTCAGCTGTTCCTCATATTCTTTTTTACGTGCCTCCAGCTTTTTTCTCAATTCCTTAAATTCTTTTTTATGGGCCTCCAGCTCTTTTTCCAATTCCTTCAGTTCGTCTTTTTTATGAAAGTCTATGACAGCGATTATGACTATTTCGGCCAGGATTATGCTCGCGCAGAAGGTATATAAATGAATGTCGAACGCGATTTCGCGGGCTTGACCGGTTTCGATTTGATAATGCAGAACTTCATAGGGATCGAGTTCCCCTTTCTCGGCCAGCTCAATGCCGCGCTCGGTCTTAGCCCGTATATGATCGTATACGCGTAATGAAATGTTGATCGTGATGAGGCAAAGGCTCGCGAGGAAGTACCAAATATGGAAGATGGTTGTTCTTGTCATGGTATTTTGTCTTGATTTTACGCGAAGGTAATAAAAAAAAGGATTTTCATGTCCCGGCCATTCCCTCCGCGTCCACGAGCGGGGCGCGGAGGGAGTCGGGCGGGCGGATTAAAGGTTCTCGCACTTGTCGCGATCACGCAATTCCTTGCTCAGGCGCATGGCGCAGAAATTGGGACCGCACATCGTGCAAAACTCGCCGTCTTTCACGGCGCTCTCCTTATAATATTGCAGCGCGCGCTCAGGATCGAGGGAAAGATTGAACTGATCTTTCCAGCGGAACTCGAAGCGGGCCTTGCTGAGAGCGTTGTCGCGGACTTGCGCCCCCGGGTGGCCCTTGGCAAGGTCGGCGGCGTGGGCGGCGATCTTATAGGCGACGACGCCGTTGCGGACATCCTCCTTGTTGGGTAACCCGAGATGCTCCTTCGGCGTCACGTAGCAAATCATGGCCGTGCCGAGCCAGGCGATTTGCGCGGCGCCGATGGCCGAGGTGATGTGGTCGTAGCCCGGGGCGACATCGGTCGTGATCGGGCCTAGCGTGTAGAAGGGAGCGTTGTGGCAGGCGTAAATCTCCTCTTTCATGTTCTCGTGAATCTTGTTCATGGGCACGTGGCCGGGTCCCTCGATGAGGACCTGGACATTTTGCGCCCAGGCTTTTTTCGTCAGCTCGCCCATCGTGTGAAGTTCGGCGAATTGAGCGCTGTCGTTGGCGTCGTAGATGGATCCGGGCCGCAGGCCGTCACCGATCGAGACGGCGATGTCGTATTGAGCCAGGATTTCGCATATCTCGTCGAAACGCGAGTAGAGGAAATTCTCCTCTTGATGAATGTTCATCCACTGCGCCATGATCGAGCCGCCTCGCGAGACGATTCCGGTGAGCCGGTTCGCCGCCAAGTCGGCGTGCGCGCGCAAGAGGCCGGCGTGGATCGTAAAATAGTCGACTCCTTGCTCCGCTTGCTCGATCAAAGTATCCCGGTAGATGTCCCACGACAAGTCCTCGACCCTTCCATCCACTTTTTCCAAGGCTTGATAGATGGGGACGGTGCCGACGGGTACCGGGCAGTTGCGGATGATCCACTCGCGCGTCTCGTGAATGTTTTTCCCGGTGGAAAGATCCATAAGCGTGTCTCCGCCCCACTTGCAACTCCAGACGGCTTTCTCGATTTCCTCGGCGATTCCCGACGAGAGGGCTGAATTGCCGATGTTGGTATTGATTTTCACTAAAAATCGGCGCCCGATGATCATGGGCTCCAATTCCGGGTGATTGATGTTCGCCGGGATGACGGCTCGGCCCGCCGCGACCTCTTTGCGCACGAAGTCGGGCGTGATGTAGGATTTAAGTCCCATCGCCTCGATCTGTTGGTTCTCGCGGATGGCGACATACTCCATCTCGGGCGTGATGACGCGACGCTTGGCGTAATACATCTGGGTGATCCGCTTTTTGTCTTTCGCCCTGAGCGGCATGTGCTGGATAGGGAAGCGGATGGCGTCAAGCGCGGGATCTTTCTGGCGTTGGCGCGCGTATTCGGAAGAAAATTCAGTCAGCGAGGTGAGATCTTTCCGCTTGGCGTACCATTCCTCGCGCGTCCTGGGGAGACCGAGGTTGATGTCGATAGTCGCCTTGGGGTCCGAGTAGGGTCCGCTGGTGTCGTAGACAATCACGGGCTTGTTTTTCTTGAAAATTTTCTCTCCTTTCGAGTCGATCGTCACGGTATCGAGAAGCTTGATCCTTCTCATGCCTACCCTGATCTTGTTAATCTCTCCCTCGACGTAGACTTTCTCGGACGAGGGGTAACTGATTCGCATCGTATTCTTATTAGCCATAGCTTTAAATTTTATAAGGAATTATGGATTGTTTCGATGAATTGTCGGGTTGCCCGAGCGGGATTTTTGGCCCTGAGGATGGCTCCCGAGACGGCGATACCGGTCACGCCGGTCCTCATCAGCGCTGGGACGTCCTCGAGGGTGATGCCTCCGATGGCGAAGACCGGAATCCGGATCCCCGCGCGTCGGCAAGCGTCCAGAATATGTCTGTAGCCCTCCAGGCCGAGCGTCGGGCTGAGTCCCCGCTTCGTCTCGGTGAAGCGAAAGGGCCCGAGGCCGATATAATCCGCTCCCTGGGCGACGGCCCAGCGGATGTCTTGAAAAGTATTGGCCGTGGCGCCCACCAAGAGCCGTCGAGGCCCCGCCGCGAGTTTCGCCCAGAGCGGCGGGAGGTCTTTTTTTCCTAAATGAACAGCGGCGGCGCCTTGCGAGAGGGCGCAAGCCACGTCGTCGTCAACGCAGAGATCGGCGGGTACCGGCGCCTCGGCGCAAATCCTGACGAGGCGTCGGGCAAGGGCGGGATCGACCCCGTTCTTGTCTCGCAATTGGATCCAACCGCCTCCGCCTTGGATGACGAGGCGTGTTTGCTCCTCGAAATCATGGTCGGGCGAGGGGTGGGTAATGTACATCAACCGCTTGCCTTCCCTAAATTCCGGATAAGTAGATTCGTATCTCATTTTCTATCGTTTTATATCGTTTTGTCAATTCCTGTTCGTCCATTCGCCCCGGCTCGTCGCCCCACAGCGCTCCCAAGAACGCGAGACCGCCGAAGGGGATCGTGAGGGCTTCTCGCAAGGTGCGCGTGGAGAGGCCTCCCAGGGCGATGACTTTCTCGTCGATCGTTCCCGCTTGCCCGGCGGCTCGCAGCTCCTCGATCGTGAAGCGACTGCCGTAGCCCGCCTTGGAGAGGCTGTCGAAGATGGGGCTGAGGAATAAATAGTCCGTTTCCCCTTTCGCCCGCTCCACCTCCGCCAACGAGTGGCACGAGCGGCTGACGATCCCCCGGAAACCTGCCGGGGCGGCGGGATTTCGCCTGTTCAAATGCACGCCACCCAAGCCCAGCTCGACGGCGAGCGCGTGATGGTCGTGCAAAGATATTCTTTTTCGGGATTCCACCGGAAGCGTTTCGAGCAAGGCCCGTAGCGCGGCCTCGTCGGCATTCGGCTTGCGGACGTGTAGCCGGTCGACGCCCAGACGGAGGAGGCAGGCCAGGAGAGGGCTTTCCCCGGGGAAAAATTCCGGTGTCGTGATGGCGATGATTCTCATGGCTGGAGCGGAATCGTCCGGAGGGGTTGGGGATTGAAGAAATGGTTGACGGCGCCATGTCCGTGGCCGGCGAAGACCCCGGCGCCCGCCTCGAGGGCGCTCGTGACGTAGGCTTTCGCCCGTGCGATGGCTTCCTCCAAGTCGTATCCCAAGGCCAGGAACGCGGCGATGGCCGACGAGAGGGTGCAGCCTGTCCCGTGCGTGTTTTGGGTCTGGACATCTTTTGTCGTGAAGTTTACGGCCTTTTTGCCGGGGCGGAAAAGGCGATCCGTCTTTTCGCCTGCCCAATGCCCCCCTTTGATCAAGATGGCGGGGCAGCCCAGGCCCGTCAAGGCGCCCGCCGCCGCCTCGAGCGTGGCGCGATCGGTGATCCGCCTGCCTGAGAGGTATTCGGCCTCCGGGAGATTGGGCGTCAGGAGCGTGACGAGGGGAAAGAGACGTTCGACCAAGGTGTGGATCGCCTCGTCTTCCAGAAGTCGGCTTCCGCTCGTGGCGACCATGACGGGGTCGAGGACGATTTTCGATGGGCGATATTTCGTGAGCGCGTCGGCGACAGTCTCAATGACCGCCTTGTCGTGAAGCATGCCGATTTTCACGGAGTCGATCGTGAAATCCTCGAAGACCGCGTCGATTTGCGCTTTCAAGACATCCGGATCAACCGGCTGGATAGCTTTTACGCCCATGGTATTCTGAGCCGTGATGGCCGTGATGACGCTCATGCCAAAAACGCCTAAGGCGGAGAATGTCTTGAGGTCGGCTTGCGCTCCCGCGCCGCCGCCACTGTCGGACCCGGCGATGGTCAGCGCGGTAGGATAACGAGAAGAGTAATGATCGTTCAGCATAGTTTATGTTTTTTCGGCATGTGCCGTTTCATGACTTTTCCTGTTTATAATATTGATAGCGAGTGATGACCTGATCGACATAATTCGCGGTCTCGCTCCCCCTGAGGTAGCCGTGCTTGCAAACGGGATCATTGTAATAATCCGGGTTGCTTTTTAGGCGCACGAACTCCACGACGTCTTTCCAACGGTCGGGATTCTTGCCATACTTCTTAGCCAAAGCTCTGGCGTCGAAAATATGCCCGATGCCGGCATTGTAGGCCGCGATCGTAAAGCGCGTTTTCTCCTCCTCGTCCTTGATCTCCAAAAAACCTTGCCGGAAGAGTCGCAGGCAGTCTACGCCCGCCCGGATACTGGCTTCCGGGTCTCTCAACTCGTGAGGAGCGATCCCCAAGGCCTTGGCTGTCCCGGGCATGATTCCCATCAAACCCTCGGCTCCTGCCCACGAGACCAGATGCGTGTTGAAACGCGATTCTTGATAAGAAATCGCGGCGATCAACCTCCAGTCCCACCCGATCACTTTCGCGTAGCGCTGAAAAAGGGAGTCGTAGGGCGAGATGTGTCCGTCCTGGATGGGAGGGAGGCTATCGGATTGTTGGCGTTTGCTCAGCTCGAAATAGCGCTTGGTTGTCGCGTTGAACGAGCCTTGACCAGTCTGGTCGGAAGCCCATTCGTCGATGGCTTGGGCCAAAAGGGGCGCTTCCTTGCGGACGATCCAAGCGGAACGTTGGCTAAAGCTCACTTTCAGGTCGATGTTGAGATTCCAAAAGTAAGTCTTGTTCAAGCGGGCCGTATAATCGTCGCAAATCGTATAAGGAATCGCCCCGGTCGAGACCATCTCGATCAAATCTTCGAGCATGATCGAGTCGGTGGGGACTTCATGTATTTGGATGCCGCCGCCCAGTTCCATGTTAAGATTCTCCAATCGTTGGGAGTATTTTGTCCTGGGTTTGACATAGATGTCTTTCCCGACAAGCTCTGTTACGTCGGCCAGCAACGAGTCTCCTTTATTTTCACGTTGAACCAAGACCTGGCTCGATATGATTTCCCTTCCGCAGTAAATCATCCTTTCCTTGAGATGGTTGTTGACAGGTACAGGATAGGCGACCAGGTTCGCCTCTCCCTGATCGAGCATTTGGACCAGCTCGGAAGGCGTGCGGGCGACTTTCAATTCCAGCTCCAGGCCGTGCGTTTCCGCGAAATCCGCCACCAGATCATACTCATAGCCCATCGGGCGCATTTTATACTGAAAATAGGACGTGGAGCCATAAAGAGTCGCGGCGACTATTTTCCCGCTCGCCTGAATCTGTGGCCAATCGGCAAAGACACCTTGTTCTTTCTCTTGCCTCGATCCCTTTCCGCAGCGGCAAAAGAGGAGCAAAAAGCTAAGCGACAAGCTCAGCCAGAAAAGAGGATGAGGATGCCGCATGGTTTATCGCGCTTTTCTTTCTAGGAGAACGACGTTTTCCACATGATGCGTATGGGGAAACATGTCGACGGGTTGTACCTTCCGAACCGTATATTTCTCGTCAAGTAAGTTCAAATCGCGCGCTTGAGTCGCGGGATTGCAACTGACGTACACGATCCGTGCCGGCTCAGCCGCCAAAATGGTCTTGATCACGTCGCCATGCATCCCCGCGCGAGGAGGATCCGTAATGATGACATCTGGCTTGCCATGTTGTTGGATAAAATTGGCCGTGAGGAGATCTTTCATGTCGCCAGCGAAAAAGTCCGTGTTGGAAATCCCGTTAAGCGCTGAGTTTATTTTCGCGTCCTCAATCGCCTCGGGCACGTATTCGATACCGATAACCTTCTTGGCTTGCCGGGCCACGAAATTGGCGATGGTCCCTGTACCCGTATAAAGGTCGTAAACGGTTTCCGAGCCGGTTAAGGCCGCGAAATCCCGGGCGACTTTATACAATTCATAAGCTTGCTCGCTATTGGTCTGATAGAACGATTTGGGCCCGATCTTAAACCGCAAGCCTTCCATTTCCTCGAAGATATGGTCTTGCCCTTTAAAGCAGAAGATCTCTTGATCCGTGATCGTGTCGTTGCATTTCTCGTTGATCACGTACATCAGGGACGTGATTCGCGGGAAATGTTCGGCTACATGATTGAGCAGGGCTTCTCGTCGAGGTTGATCTTCATGGAAAAATCCCAACAAAACCATCAAATCCCCCGTGGTCGCCGTGCGGATCATGAGCGTACGGACAAAGCCCTCTTGCGCCCGTAAATCAAAGAATGGATACCCCTCGTGTGTCAAGCAATAATCTTTGACGCTGAGACGGATTTGATTGGATATATCCTCTTGGAACCAGCATTTTTGAATATCAAGCACCTTGTCGAACATGCCCGGGATGTGGAATCCGACGCCGTTCATGTCCTCAAAGGTCTCACCGGAAAGGACCTGCTCTTCCGTCAACCATTTTTTGTTGGAAAAGGTAAACTCCAGTTTGTTCCGATAGAATTGGGTTTTCTTGGAGCCCAAGATGGGCAAGATTTCCCCTAAGGGGACTTTCCCGATGCGGGTCAAGTTGTCGACCACTTGTTTTTGCTTGTATTTCAATTGCTCCTCATAAGGCAGGTGTTGCCATTTGCAACCTCCGCATACGCCGAAATGCGCGCAGAAAGGGATCGCCCGTTCCGTGCCGTAAGCATGGAACCGGGTCGCTTTCCCTTCCGCGTAGTTATGCTTTTTGCGGGTTATTTGAATGTCGATGACATCCCCTGGGGCGACGAAGGGGACGAATACCACCAAGTCGTTCACTTTCGCGATCGCTTTCCCCTCAGCCGCGACATCTGTGATGGTTACCTGTTCCAAAAGAGGTAACGGTTTTCTTTTTCTTGCCAATATGGTCTAATTTTTAGTTGATGTGAAAACAAGAATTGAAAGTTTCGCTCCCGGATCGCTTATTTCCGGATCTCCTCGACTTCTTCCGTCCGCAGTGGGATCTTTTTCCCAAGCAGGCGGGCGCCGTCGGTAGTGATAAGATAGTCCTCCTCATTACGGATGCCACCGAACGCGCGGTATTTGAAAAGTTTGTCATAGTTGATGTATTCCGTGAATTTGTTTTGGCTTTTCCAGAGATCCATCAACTCGGGAATGAAATAGACTCCCGGCTCGATGGTCAGGACGAAGCCCGGCTCCAACTCACGGCCCAACCGCAAGGATTTCCGGCCGAATTGCGTGCTTTTCGGGTGCCCGTCGTAGCCGACATACTCCTCCCCGAGATTCTCCATATCATGGACGTCGAGCCCCATCATGTGGCCCAGGCCGCATGGCATGAACATGGCGTGGGCTCCCGCCTTGACCGCTTCCATGGGATCCCCTTTCGTGAAGCCCAGTTGCTTCAGCTGGTCCATGATGACCGCGCAAGTCTGGTCGTAGATCGTCTCGAACCGGACGCCCGGACGGAGCGCGGCGACAGCGGCCTCATGGGCGGCCACTTGGATGTCGTAGATCTCTTTTTGGAGGGAGGTGAAGGTGGGATCGGCCGGGATGGTCGACGACATGTCGCCCGCGTAGCCCATTTCGGTCTCAGCCCCCGCGTCGAGCAGGAGCATGTCTCCGCTCTTGATCAAGTTGCTATGGTCGTGGTTGTGCAAAGTCTGCCCGTTGATGGTCGCGATGGTCGGGAAAGAGAGTTCGTAATTATTGGCGTAGGCGACTTGGGCGACGACGGCCGCCACGTCGCACTCGCGGATGCCTGGACGCACCGTGTGCATGGCGGCCAAGTGCATGTCGGCCGTCACGAGGCAGGCTTTCTCGATCTCGGCGATCTCCTCCTCGCTCTTGTGGATCCGTTGGTTCACGACCGCCTGGATGAAGGGGACGGATGGACGCTCGTTCCCCGGTTGGACGCCGAGCCATTGGAGCAGCTTGATCTGGTGCTCCGCCCGGTAGGTCGGCAGGTAGTGGATGGTCTGCCCCTTCTGTTGGGCGGCTTTCAGGTAGTCCGCGATCGCTTTATAAGGCTTGACGGAGGTGATGCCCACCCGCTGGCTCTTCTCGTGAAGGGTCGGCTGGATGCCTGTCCAGACGATCATGTCGATCGTCAGCTCATCGCCAAAGATGATTTCCTCGTCATTGTCGATGTCGATGATGGCTGAGAGGCCCGCGTAGGGTAGCCCGAAGAAGTAGAGGAAGGTGGAATCTTGCCGGAAATGATACCCATTATCGGCATAATTCATGCCGCACTCGTCGTTGCCCAAAAAGAGCAGCAGGCCGGAGCCTATCGTCTTTTTCAACCGCGCCCGTCGCGCGTTATAAGTTTCTTTCTTGAACATGGTTGCGAATTGCTTTAAGTCGATTCTGTTTTATCTGTTCGCGAATGTAGGATTATTTCCTGACACTTATCGCCTTTCCGGCCATAAAATCCTTCATGGCCCCGATCGTTCACGGGGTCTCGTCTTTTTCCCAATGGCCCAGGAGCATCTCGCCCGCTTCGCGCGCGGACTGGGCGACGAACTTGCCGCAGGGGCGTTTCGCGTAGTAGGCGGCCGTCCGTTCGGAGGGGCGGGGCGCCGTCGAGCGCTCCTCGGGGGGGAGCAATTCCCGGCAGAGGTAGGTGCCGAATTGGCCCTTGAAGCGCGCGAAGGCCTTCTGGACCATCGCGTACTCGCGCGTGCGGGCTTCCATGTCGGCCGGGTCGTCTACGGGGTAGCGGAACCCGATGAGCATGAGGGTGGCGCTGAGCGTCCCGCAGACCTCGCGCATGCGGCCCATGCCTCCCCCGAACGAGAGGGAGATCTTCTTGGCCGTCTCGTGGTCGAGCCCGACGACGTCGGCGTAGGCCAGGAACACCGATTGCGCGCAGTTGTAGCCGCTCTCGAAGTTGCGCCGGGCTCGCTCGACGCGCTCGTCAATATTGAAAGGCTTACATTTCATAGTCCACGCATGCTCTGTCGGCCTTGACGGGGCCGATGATTCCTTTCGCGACGGCGACGTGGGCCGGGTGGTTGGCGTAATGGCGGACGTCCTCGAGGGTCGGCAACTCGGTGGTGAGGATCAGGTCCCACGTTTCCTCGGGGTTGAGGTTGAAGTCGACCCGGATGGCCTTCAGGGGCTCGATGAGGTCGATCAGCGCCTCGAGGCGGGTCTTGATCTCGTGCATCTTCTCTTGTTTCTGCTCAGGTGTCTCAAACGCTTTCAGTTTGAACATGACGACGTGCTTAATCATTGTTTTCCTTATTTATTGATGATACATAAAGTGTTATTCTTCCATATAAGAGTCCTTGTAGCCCAGGAAATAGAGGATGCCGTCCAGGCCGATGGTCGAGATGGACTGCTTGGCGTTGGCCTTCACCTTGGGCTTGGCGTGGAAGGCGATGCCCAGGCCGGCGATGCTGATCATCGGCAAGTCGTTGGCGCCATCCCCGACGGCGACGGTCTGCCGGATGTCGACGTTCTCCACTTGGGCGATGAGGCGCAGCAGCTCCGCTTTCCGGTGGCCGTCGACGATCTCGCCGACGTAGTTGCCCGTCAGCCGCCCGTCTTCCACCTCCAGCTCGTTGGCGTAGACATAGTCGATGCCGTAGCGCCGCTTGAGGTACTCGCCGAAGTAGGTGAATCCGCCGGAGAGGATGGCGATCTTGAACCCGACTTTCTTCAGGACGTACATCAGGCGATCCACCCCCTCGGTGATCGGCAGGTTCTCCGCGATCTCGCGCATCACCCGCACGTCGAGCCCGCGCAGCAAGGCGCACCGGCGGCGGAAACTCTCCTTGAAGTCCAGCTCGCCCCGCATGGCCGCCTCGGTGATCCGCTTCACCTCGTCGCCCACGCCGGCGCGCGTGGCCAGCTCGTCGATGACCTCCGTCTGGATCAGCGTCGAGTCCATGTCGAAGCATATCAGGCGGCGCATCCTCCGGTACATGCTGTCCTCCTGGAAGGAGATGTCCATTTCCAGCTCCGAGCTGAGGGCCATGAAGTCGGCTTTCATCCGCTCCTTGTCGCGGGGCGTGCCGCGGACGGAGAACTCGACGCTGGCCTTGGGCACCCGCGCGTGCTCGTCGAGGGGGATGCGGCCCGTCAGGCGCTTGATCGCGTCGATGTTCATGCCTTGCTTGGCGATGATGTCGCTCACGCTGGCGATCTGCTTGGCGGTCAGCTTCCGGCTGAGGATCGTCACGATGTAGCGATTCTTCCCCTGCATCCCGACCCACTCCCCGTACTCGCTTTCCGGGATGGGGGTGAAACGGATGTTCACGTCCAGCTCGTAGGCCCGGAAGAGAAGCTCCTTCATGATGTCGCCCGAATCCGAGGCCTCGCTTTGGATCAGGATCCCGAGCGAAAGGTGGTTATGGATGTCCGCCTGGCCGATGTCGAGGATCGCCGCGTCGTTGCGCGCGAGGATCTCGGTGATGGCGGCCGTCACCCCCGGACGGTCAGTCCCGTTGATGGTGACCAATATGACTTCTTTTCCCAAAACTTTTATCGTTTTTAATTGTTATAATGATACGCGAATGTACGCGAGAAAATCCGAAACAGGCCTACATCTTGCCGTATTTTTTCCTATCTTCGCGTAGACCGTGAACGGAAAGTTAACCAAAGAACCAGGTACCTTAAACAAGTCCTGACTGGCAGGCAAACGATCATGAGGATACAATTTGAGATCAAGGAGAACCTTCAGGAGATCAAGGATGAGATTCTTCATTCCAGCAAGTGGCTGTCGTCGATCATGGAGGAAGACCATGGGATGACACTGGTGACCATCGCCGACTACACCTACGGATCGGAAGCGGAAGTGAGGATATGGCCCGAGGAGATCCATATCACCACCGCCTGGTCCAACTTCAATTACCGGATATTCCAGCGCGGGGGGGCCGTATGGTGCGAGTATGTCGGCGCCTACAGGGGGCTCCTGGAGCAAGACCTGCTCCCGACCCTGACGCCCAAGGAAAACATCCTCGAGTCGAAAGTCCTCAACAGCTCGCTGCTTGGCGGGAAGACCGCGACACTCCGCGATTACGGCGCCAAGAACCTTAGGCTAAAACAATTCAGGAGGGATAACTACACGTCGGAGTTCGAGTTGATGTCGCCGAACGACCACCCGGGCGTGGTCTACGACGAATACGTCAAGGAGGGCATCCCCGTGCCGCCGCCCTCGAAGGCTTGAGGCGATAAGCGAAAAACGCCCCCGGCGCCGACCGGGGGCGTTTTTTTTCGGCTCAAAGCAAGTCGGAAGCCAGCTCCGACAGCTCGCTCCGCTCGCCCTTGACGAGGTTGACGTGGGCGAAGAGCTGTTGCCCTTTCATCTTGTCGATCATGTAAGCCAAGCCATTGCTCTGCGCGTCGAGGTAGGGCGAGTCGATTTGCTGGATATCGCCCGTGAAGACCATCTTCGTGCCTTCCCCGGCCCGGGTGATGATGGTCTTGATCTCGTGCGGCGTCAGGTTCTGCGCCTCGTCGATGATGCAATACGTCTCCGAGAGGCTGCGTCCGCGGATGAACGCCAGGGCTTCGATGATCAGCTGGTTATTCTTCTGCAAGTCCTCGATCTTCCGCACCTCCGGATGCAGGGGCGAGAATTGGGCCTTGATCACGTTCAGGTTGTCGAAGAGGGGCTGCATGTAGGGCGCCACCTTCTGTTTCTCGTCGCCGGGAAGGAAGCCCAAGTCCTTGTTGGCCAGGGCCACGATGGGGCGCGCCAGGAGGATTTGCTTGTACGTCCCCGCTTGCTTCAGCGCCGAGGCCAGCGCGAGGAGCGTCTTCCCCGTCCCGGCCTTGCCCGTGAGGCCCACGAGCTTGACGTCGGGGTCGTTCAGGATCTCGAAAGCGAAGCTCTGCTCCGAGTTGCGGGGCTGGATGCCGTAGTTCGACCCCTTCTCGACGCGGCGTACCTTGCCGGTGAACGGGTTGTAGCGGGCCATGACGCTGTTGCGCACGCTTTTCAGGATGAAGCACTCGTTCGGCTCCAGCGCTTGGCCCATCGGCAGGGCCTCGACGCCGATCCCTTCCTTGTTTTGATAGAGCTCGTCGATCAGTTCGGGCGGGATGTCCTCGTAGACTTCCTGCGAGCGCTCGAAGATGTCGACGTTCGTCACCTTGTCGGTGATGTAGTCCTCGACCTCGATGCCGATCGAGCGGGCTTTCATCCTCAGGTTCACGTCTTTCGTGACGAGGATCGTTTTCATGTCGGGATGTTTCTCGGCGATCGTGACGGTGCACGAGAGGATCTGATGGTCGGGGATCCGGTCGGGGAAAGCGTCTGACACTTTCGGGTTGTAGACCTTGTCGAAGACGATATGCAGCGTGCCGAGGTTCGGGCCCAGCGAGGCGCCTTGCTTGAAGAGGTTGTTGTCGGTGATACTGTCCAGTTCGCGGACGAACTCGCGGGCGTTGAAGTTGATTTGCTCGCTGCCCTTCTTGAACTTGTCCAGCTCCTCGAGGACGACGATCGGCAGGTAGATGTCGTTTTCCTGGAAATTTTCCACGCACTTGTAGTCATGCAAGATGACGTTGGTGTCTAAGATGAAATTCTTCTTGCTCATGGTATGGGGGTTTTAAGGGTTTCCGGGGGATTCAGGCTTCTTTGGCCGGGGTCGCCGCGTCGCTGGCGGGCGCCTGGGGCTCCTGGGCCGGGGCGTCGGTCGCCGGCTGCGCCGGGGCTTCGGCCGCCGTGGGGGCCTGGGCCGCTTGGGCTGTCGCCTCGGTTGGGGCCTGGGGCTGGGCCTCGGCCGTGTTCTCCTCGGCGTTTTTCGCCTTGGCGGACTTCTTGGCGGAGGTTTTTTTCGCCGCTTTCGCGGTCGCGGCCTTCTTCGTCTTCTTCGCCTTCTCGCCGCCCTCGGTCGTCTCGCCCTCGCCCTCGCCTTCCTTCTCGCCGTTTTTCAGCATGGCGATGCGCAGGTTGTAGAGGGAGCGGGTGTTGTCGACCAGGTTGTTCATGTTCGTGACGAAGGTCTCGCTCGTCGCCGAGGGGTTGACGATGCTTTGCGACTGGGCCATGAGGACCATGTCGGTATACATCTCGTCGAGGCGCTCGCGGATGCTGGCGCTTTTCTCGCGCGCCAGGTTGGCCTTGTCGGCCACGCGCTGCTTGGCGAGCTCGTCGTACGTCTCATTGATTTCCTTCAGCCGCTCGATGACCTCCGTCAGGCCGAGGGTCTCGAGGTGGGTGGGCATGTCGCCGCGCCCCAAGTCGAGCAGCATGCCATGGATGGATACCGTCTTCTGGAGGTTGGGCTGTTTGTAGAGACCGATGTAGGGCTTGACGACGTTGTAGATCTCCGTGGCGGAGTCCCGCTGCGCCGTGATCGGGCTTTTCTTGAGCTGCGTGACGACGGAGGTGAAGTAAACCGACAGGTCGTCGCGCTCCACGTCGAGCGTGCTCATCCGCTTCGTCTGGCTCTGGATGCGCGAGTGGTCGACCAAGTCGCGCAGCAGTTCCAGGTCTTTCAGGAAGGCGGAGCGGTCTTCTTCCGTCAATCCGAGCTCAGGATTTCCGGCGCTGACCGTACCCGGGCTTCCGCCATCATCCGGTTCCTCGGTCTGTCTCTTGGGGAAACAGAAGTCGATGAACCAGTTCATGTGATTCGTATATTCACGGTTATTCAGCTTTGGTAAACTGATATCTTTAATAGGTGTGTATTTTCCCATAGGTCGTGCGTATTTGAGAATTATGTCGCGAATATAACACGGGGGAATGAAACCACCAAGCGTTTTAACATGAAATAACTATTATTTTTTGAAAACTATCTTTCTCCCCCTCATCTGAAGGGGAGACGCCCGAAGGGCAGAGGGGGGCCAATCGTCCAACCCATTTAAAACCACCCCAATCCCAATCTCCCGAGGGGTTGCCCCACGGGGTGGAAGCCTCGCCACCCATCGTCCGAGGGGTTGCCCCATGGGTGGAAACGGGTGGAAAACGGTTTTCGAGGGGTTGCCCCATGGGGGGAATCGGTCGGAAAACGGTTTCCGCGGGGTTGCCGGACGGGCGCGATCGGGTGGAAAACGGTTTTCGGGGGGTTGCCCGGTTGGTTCAACCCGATGGCAGGTGTCGGGCAACCCCTCGAAAGACGGTCTCACTCCTTCAGCGGGGCGTTCCCGCGGTCGGCGCGGAAGTCTTTCCCCAGCTGGTAGGTATAGAAGGCCAGGTGGGTGAGGGAGAAGACGAACGAGAGGACCAGCAAGGTCTTGTCGGCCTCCCAACCTACGGTCTGCTGGTGCCAGAGGCCCGTGATGGCGCTCAGGACGGCCAGGGCGATGGCCACCAGGTGGAGCGTCGGCATGCCCTTCCGCGCGTCGTCCGCGCCTTTCAGTTTGCTATGCCGTATGCCATAAGCCATATAAATATCCAAGCCGATGAGCATCCAGATGACGAGCCGGATCCACGTGTCGGCCGGCAGGAAGGCCATCATGATGAGGCACGTCAGGATGCCCGCGATGGGGACGAAGGGGACGAATGGGGTCTTGAACGACCGCGGGGCGTCGGGCATCGTCCGCCGGACGATGAGCACGCCGCCGCAGACCAGCGTGAAGGCGAAGAGCGTCCCGATGCTGCACATCTCGCCCGCCACTTGCGCGGGGACGAAGGCGGCCAGCGTCCCGACGAGGAGCATGAAGAGGAGGTTGCTCCGCGCCGGCGTCCCGTAGCGGGGGTTGATCCGCGAGAAGAGCGGGGGCAACAGGCCATCCCGGCTCATGCTCAGGAAGACGCGGCTCTGGCCCAGGAGCGTGACCATGATCACGGAGCAATAGCCCAGGAGGATGGCCACGATGATGGCGCGGTTCATCCACGGGTAGTCGGGCTGGAGCTGGCCCAGCTCGTTCGCGTGGCCCATGTGCTCGATGGCGATGGCCACCGGGGCGATGCCGTTGTGGCCGGCGAAGGCGGAGTAGTGGACGACGCCCGTCATCACGTGGGCGAACAGGATATACAGGATGGTGCAGACCAGGAGCGAGGCGAGGATCCCGATCGGCATGTCGCGCTTCGGGTTCTTGGTCTCTTGCGCCGCCGTGCTGACGGCGTCGAAGCCGAGGAAGGCGAAGAAGACGATCGCCGCGCCCCGCAGGATGCCCGACCAGCCAAACTCGCCGAGGACGCCCGTGTTGGCGGGGATGTAGGGCACGTAGTTTTCCATCCTGATATATTCCCACCCCAAGAGGACGAAGATCGCCACGACCGACACCTTGAGGAAGACGATCACGCTGTTGAACAGCGAGCTGCCCCGCGTGCCGCGGATGAGGAAGAGGCTCATCAGGACGACGATGACGAAGGCGGGGATGTTGACCAGGCCGCCGTCCCAAGGGCAGGCCGTCAGCTCGTGGGGCAAATGGATGCCGAAGCCCTCGAGGAAGACGACGAGGTAGCGGCTCCAGCTGATGCTCACCGTCGTCGCGGCGACGCAATATTCCAGCACCAGGTCCCAGCCAATGATCCAGGCGACGAGCTCGCCCATCGTCGCGTAGGAGTAGGTGTAGGCGCTGCCGGCGACGGGGATCATCGAGGCGAACTCGGCGTAGCACAAGCCCGCGAAGCAGCATCCGACGGCCGCGATGGCGAACGAGAGGGTGATGGCCGGGCCCGTGAAGCCCGAGGCGACCGTCCCCGTGATCGAGAACAGGCCCGCGCCGATGATGACGCCCACGCCCAGCGCGACCAGCCCCCAGGGCCCGAGCACGCGGCGGAGGGTCCGCTCGCCCGACTCGTTGGCCTCGGCCTGGAGGCTTTCCAAAGATTTCTTGACAAATAAACTCATAAGACAGATTGTAGCGTTATCCGCGAGGTAATTTTTTATAGCGATATTCTCCCGGAGCCATACCTACGTGTTCCGTGAAGAAATCAATGAAATATGTCTCCTCTCCAAAACCCAACAGCCGGGCGATTTGATCGATGCTGTAATCGGGGCGCTTAAGCTGTTTCTTGGACTCCCTGAGGATCATTTCCTCGAAGAACTCCTGGGGCATCAAGCCGGTCTCATACTTTATCAGGTCACAGAAGTAGTTTTCGCTAAGCCAAACCTCATTGACAAAATACTCAAACGGTGGAAAACCTAGTGATATCGCTCTCTCAGAATAAAAGAAATCCTTGATTATCCATATGAACCGCTCGACGAAGAAGCTGTTGTAATGTCTCCTCGTCTTGAACTGCCTTTCGTGGAACTGGCAGCAATTGTCGAGAATCTTCTGGACAAGCTTGGCAAGGACCTTCAGGTTGGTCTGGTCGGCGGGTCGCTCCAGCTCGGCCGTGAGATCGTCGAAGCATTTGTCGAATTTCACGCGCTCCTTATCCTTGAGATGCAGCGCCTCCTCCGGCCTGTAGCCAAAGAAGGTGTACCTGTCGAGGTAGTGCTGGAGCTTTGTCTTTTTAATGAAGTCGGGGTGCAAAAGGAGGACGTGCGCTTTCTGTATGCTCTCAGTCTGCGCCTTCTCTTCCATCTCTTGCCCCGGACCGAAGCCGGCTACCGCTCCCGCTTTGTCTTCATAGAGTTGCCACCCATAGATGGAATCTTTGCTTTCGAACTCTTTGAGATATAAGGCATAAATACCATATTGGAAGGGTCGCCGCTCGGGGCGTCGGGTCGCTTTCGCGAGGTCGACGACGGCGACGAGCGGATTGCGCGTCTCGAGACCGAACAGCTCGTTGTACGTCTCGACCGAGTCTATCTTGATAATGTCTTCCATAAATTAAAATCTCGCTTAAAATTGAAACAAAAGTAGGGAATAATTGGATATGTCGTATGGGGGGGTGGGGGAAAATATAGGTAATTTCGTTACATTCGTCCGTAAAATGGATACATCCCGCGGCCGTTCGCGGCGCTATCTTCGCGGTGTGGAAAACAAGAAGTGGATTATTCATCAAAATTTTAAAGTCATGTATATACCTTATTCCAATCTTATCCAAAGAAGCGCGAAGGGCCTTCGCCAGGCGTTGTGCCTTTCTTTCCTGATCCCTGTCCTCTCCGGATGCGGCGGGCAGCCGGCGAGCCCCGCCCCGTCGGCCGGCCCGGAGGCGAAGGCGGATAGCTCGCTGATTTTCGACAAGGGGGAGATCGTGCCTTTCGAGCATTATACGGGGACGGTCTGGGTCTCTGTCCTGGCCGACAACGATCGTTTCGCCGTGACGCAACTGATCTTCGAGCCGGGCGTGCGCAACGACTGGCACCTCCACCCCGGGGCCCGTCAGACCCTGCTGGTGCTCGACGGCGAAGGCTATTACCAGGAGGAAGGGCAGCCGAAACGCCATATCAAGAAGGGCGACGTGATCGTGACCGCCCCCAACGTGAAGCACTGGAACGCCGCGGCGCCCGGCACGTGGCTGGTCCACATGACCGTGACCGACAAGTCGGACCTGGGCCACGCCGAGTGGTTCGAGAAAGTCACGGACGAGGAGTATAACCAGTAAGCGAACCCCATCCGGAAAGCCCCCCGGCGAGGAATCCACGTTTTCCAGGCATGAAAAACGAGAGAAATCATGTGGGTTAAAGAAATTTCACCTATCTTCGCGAGAGACTAATATAAACAAGACGCGAAGATGAAGCGAATTCCTTTATGGGGGGCGATCTCCTTGCTGGCCTTGGTAGCCTGCTCGCCCGCGGAGAAACAGGAGAGTGAGACGAATCGCGCGCGGTTGGTCAACCCGATGATCGGGACCGACTTCACGGGAAACACGTATCCCGGCGCGCAAGTGCCGTTCGGCATGGTGCAGCTGAGCCCCGACAACGGGCTTCCCGGCTGGGACCGGATCTCGGGCTACTACTATCCTGACTCCACGATCGCGGGGTTCAGCCATACGCACCTGTCGGGGACGGGGGCCGGCGACCTGTACGACATCTCCTTCCTCCCCGTCACGCTGCCCTACAAGGAGGCGGAGGCGCCGCTGGGTATCCACTCCAAGTTCTCGCACGAGGACGAGAGCGCCTCGGCCGGTTATTACCAAGTGCGCCTGAGCGACTATGACATCAATGTGGAACTGACGGCGACGGAGCGCTGCGGCATCCAGCGCTACACCTTCCCCGAGGCCAACTCGTCGGTGATCCTGAACCTCAAGAAAGCCATGAACTGGGATTTCACGACCGACTCGCGCATCGAGGTAGTCGACTCCGTCACGATCCGCGGCTACCGTCATTCGCAAGGCTGGTCGCCCAAGCAGCGGGTTTATTTCGAGACACGCTTCTCGCGCCCGTTTGACTCCTATACGCTAGACACCACCTCCATCACGACGAAAGAGGCCGGATGGCTCGGCACGGCCTATGTGGGCCATTTCAACTTCAAGACCACCGAGGGCGAGCAGCTCCTGGTGACGACGGCCCTGTCGCCCGTCAGCATGGAAGGCGCGCACGCCAACCTGTGGGGCGAGGTGCCGAGCGACGATTTCGACCTCTTCCGGGCGCGAGCCGAGACGAGATGGAACGAGGAGCTGGACCGGATCGCCGTCAAGAGCCCCGACCGCGACCGCTTGGTCACGTTCTACACGGCGATGTATCACGCCATGCTGGCGCCGACCATCTACAACGACGCCGACGGGCGATACTTCGGGCCCGACGGGAAGGTGCACCAGACGAGCGGGTGGACGAACTATTCCACTTTCTCGCTGTGGGACACCTACCGCGCGTCTCATCCCCTCTTCACCTACCTTGATCCCGACCGGGTAGGCGACATGGTCGAATGTTTCCTGAACTTCTACGACCAGCACGGCGCCCTGCCCCTTTGGAACCTGCACGGTTGGGAGACCGACATGATGATCGGCTACCACGCCGTCCCGGTGATTGTCGACGCCTACCTGAAAGGCATCGGCGATTTCGACGCTGAACGCGCGTTGGAGGCCTGCGTGACGACGGCGAACCGGGATGACTACCGCCAGATAGGCGAATATAAGCGCCTGGGCTACGTCCCCGCCCACAGCGACCCTAAGAAATGGGAGAACTGGTCCATGTCGAAGACGCTCGAATACGCCTACGACGACTATTGCATCGCCCTCCTGGCCGAGAAACTGGGGAAGAAAGAGCTCGCCGAGGAGTTCTACAAGCGCTCCCAGAACTATCGCAACGTCTTCAACCCGGCCATCGGCTTCATGCAACCCCGTAACGAGAAAGGGGAATTCATCCCGGATTACAGCCCCGACAACTACATCGAGGACATTTGCGAGAGCAATGGCTGGCAGTACCTGTGCTCCGTCCAGCACGACATCGACGGGCTTATCGAGCTGATCGGTGGCGACGAGCGTTTCGCCCAGCGTCTGGACAGCATGTTCACCTACAACCCCCATTCCGCGGAAGATCTCCCCATCTTCAGCACGGGCATGATCGGCCAATACGCCCATGGCAACGAGCCGAGCCACCATGTGATCTACCTATATAATAAGGTAAACCAACCGTGGAAAACGCAGCGATACGCCTCGAAGGTGATGCGGGAGCTTTACCGCAATGCGCCGGACGGGATTTGCGGGAATGAGGATTGCGGGCAGATGTCGTCGTGGTATGTCTTCAGCGCGATGGGCTTCTATCCGGTCGATCCCGTGAGTGGGCGGTATGAGATCGGCACGCCGCTCTTCCCGGAGGTCCGGATGCGCCTGGCGAATGGCCATACTTTCACGGTATTGGCGCCAGCCGTCAGCGACGAGAACATTTATATCCAGTCCGTGAAGCTGAATGGTCAACCTTACGCGAAGAGCTACATTACCCATGACCAGATCATGAGTGGGGCCACGTTAGAGTTCGAGATGGGCCCGCGACCAGGTCCGGTCTGGTACCAGGAATAGTTTAATTTCCCACATAAATTTAAGTGTTTCCCTGCCGCTAGCCTCCGTGAGGATCCTCGGCAGGGTTTTTTAGTCTGATGACATACGGTGGAAGGAGCTCATCTAAATAGGTCTGGGCGGCCTCATCCCACCTCTTGGCGGGCGAGGCCCGCGGGGCGTGTCCTGTTGGGTGGCCCCTCCTTTGAAGATGTTGAAGCGGTAGATGAAGTGGAACATGAAGTAGCTGTTCAGCGTGTTGTATTCGGAGTCTTGGATATAAGACGCGGTGATGGCGCGCGAGATATTGCTCCGCTCCTGGAGGATGTCGTAGATCTTGAACCTCAGGGTGGCTTGCTTGTTCTTAAGGAACGACTTCGAGAGGGAAGCGTTCCAGAGGACCTCGTTCTGCTTATACCCTTCGCCATAACCCGAGTTGGCCGACCAGGTGAGGTCGCTTTCCACCTTGATGTCCCAGGGCAGATAGAGCGTGGAGTAGGCCCCGATGCCGTAATTGAACGTGCTTTGGTTGTTCTGCTCTTGGAGGGTATTGCGGGCTTGATTGTAGCGGAAGGTGCCGTTGAGGCCCAGGTCGATGATGTCCGATCGGAAGTCGATTCCCGCCCGCTCGTTGATATTCAGGTTGCGGCTCGTGTTCTTTTGCTCGTTGATGAAGCCGTTATTGTTGTTATAGGAAAGGGAGGTGGTCGTGTTGACCGTGAACTTGCGGTTCCTCAAGGGGGTGTTAAACATGGTTTGCAGGTTCCCGCTGTAGTTGCCATTGACGTTGCGATAGGTCGTCGTCCGTACTCCCGTGTCGTAGTCGTAAGCTGAGTAGCTGACGATGGCGTTGATGACGTATCGCATGTTGAGCATCACGAAGAAGGCCTGTTGCTTCTCGGGGGTGAATCGTTGGAAACGGACACTCATGTTGTTCGTGTATGTGGGGGCCAAGTCAGGATTACCGGTGACAATGTTGGTCGGGTCGGAGATGTCGGTCACGGGTTGCAGTTGGGTCATGCTGGGTTGGCTCGTGCGGCCGTTGTAGTCGACGCGTAGGTGAGTGCGTTTGTCGAACAAGTAGTTAAAGCGGGCGGTGGGCGAGAGGTTCAACACCCGTCGGGAGAGGCGGGAGAGGACGGTGTCGCCCACGAAATTCTCGCTGCTGGAATAAGATGGGTCGAGGTTCAACCCAATGGTGTAGTTGAACTTTTCCCTTTGCGACCGGAAGCTGACGCTCGCCCGTTGGTTGATGAAATTGTTGCGGTAGCTTTGACTGTAGGCCGTATCGAGGAGGGTGTAGTGTCCCGATGGGTCTTGCGTGAATACGTTTTTCAAAGACTCCTGCCGGTTTTGGCTGAAGCTGTAGGTGGCTTGTATGAAATTCCCATGTCCGATAGGTTCTACCCACGAGATATAGGCCCGGTAGTTGAAGCTTTGGTTCTCGTAGCGTGATTGTTGGTCGATTAGCTCGCTGTTTGTCAGGTCGCGGAAGTAACGGAGGTTCGAACGGTTAGACCCGTCACTCTTTGAATCACTGTTCCCGCCAGATAGGGAGATGCTTATCGTACGCCCTCGGCTATTGAGCTTTCGGCTGAATTCCAGGCGGGCATTGAGGTTGTGCCCTTGGCTTTCCGAATGGGTGGCAGTCTGGTTGACGTTGACGCTGTCCAGATTGTTGTCGAGGGTGGTCTGGTCGCTGAAACTGTCGCTCCAATTGCGACTCACGTTGAAACTGGGTTGGAAGATAAAGCGGGTGAGCGTATCGGGTTCCCATTCGAAGCGGAGATTGGCCCCGATATTGTCACTTTTCGATCGGCTGTTGGCGACTCGATTCTCATAATTGGAGCTGTCGCCGGGGAGGATATTTTGCCGGTTGCTTTTGTTGCGAGCCTCGTTGTCGGAGTGGCTATAGTTGACGTTTCCGCCTAACACCGTGCCCGGCTTGAATTCTTTGCTAAAGTTGAGACCCGCATTGCCCGAGGAGGTGATGCCGCTTCCCGCCGATCCTCCGCCCCGCCCTCCGCGCATGCCTGAGAACATGCTGGAAGCCATGTCGGAGAAGCCCATGTTGTTGGTGTTGTTCGCTCCTCCCATCAGTGTAATCTGGTCGTTGTTCACGAATCGGTTAATCATAGCGTTGCCTTCATAGCGCTCCTTATTGCCATACCCTCCGTAGGCGTTGCCGAACCATCCTCTTTTCATCCCGGGCTTGACAGTGAGGTTGATGACCGTCTCTTCTTCTCCATCGTCGAAGCCTGTCATTTTGGCCATGTCGCTCTTCTTGTCCAGCACCTGTAGCTTATCGATCATTTTCGCGGGCAGATTTTTGGAGGCCACTTGCGGATCGTCTGAGAAAAATTCTTTGCCATCTACCATAACCTTAGTGACTTCCTTGCCATTGACAGTGATCTTTCCCTGTGAGTCCACCTCCACGCCGGGCATCTTCTTGAGAAGATCTTCCAGTACGGATCCTTCTGTCAGCTTATAAGAGTCGGCATTATATTCCAGTGTATCGTTCCGGAAGGTAACTTCCGGAGCCTTGGCCACGATGACGGCCTCGTCGAGTTGGATTGCCGCGTCACTAAGCTCCAGCGTCCCAACCCTAGTCGTGCTTCTCCGCCCTGTCACGTTGAGGGACTTATAGATCGGGTTAAATCCTACATAAGTGATGCTTAGTAGATAACGTCCAGCTCGCACGTTGCTCAAGGAAAAAGTCCCATCTTTCCCGCTTGTGGTCCCGCTAACGAGTGTGCTGTCTTTTGGTTGCAGGAGGCGGACAGTCGCTTGCTCGATGGGCAGCCCTGTTGTTTGTTCAACTACTTGTCCGACAACATTCGACCGCCGCTCTTGCGCATAACTTGTATTTATGACCAGGAAGGTCAGTAGAAAAAATAGGAAATACACGATTCCAGTCTGTTTCATATCACACATCCAATAGAAAGTCAGGCAACATTGACCACGAGAAAGGATGATCGTTTAATGTCCTAGGTATTATTTTGCCTTTCTTAACGTATCTGTGCGGGATAACACGTTTCGTCCGTTTTCATTGGAGACATAGGAAAAAAGGGGCGCTAGGCCCCTCTTTCCCTATTTGATATATATTATAATGTAGTTAACTTTAAGTTACGCCAAAGCACCTTGATACCTCCACCTGAGTGGATTTGCAGCGCGATCCGGCCTTGTCCTGCGCCAATCTTCTCATCATTGAAGTTGACCATCTCCTGGCCATTCAACCAAGTTTGCACATTATCGCCTTGTACTTTGATGCGCATCGTGTTCCAATCACCGAACTTAAGGATATTCTCTTTCTCATCAGGTATTTGGATCAACCAGCCACGGCCATACGACTCATAGATACCACCCGTATCTTGTCCTTTCGGGGCGACTTCCACTTGCCAGCCATTGACTTTAACACCTTCTTCGATGAATGAACGGATAAAAACACCGGAGTTGCCATTAGCTTCTTGTTTAAACTCGACAGTCAGGTCGAAATCATCATAATATTCACGGGTAGCCAAATAGCCATATTCTTTGTCTGGGCCACTTTCGCAAACCAAAAGACCATTATCGACATACCATTTCTCAGTGCCATACGCTTCCCAACCTTTCAAATCCACTCCATTGAACAAATTGACTTCTTTCCCCGTTTTCTTGGGCAATTCCTTGATCTTTATGTTGCGGAAAGAAGCGGGATAGCCATGATCTTGTAAACAGATGACACCTTTTTTTGCTAAGCCGTATTCAGGTGCGTCGGCCCATTTACCGCTGTTCTTTTTCTCGAACCAATCGTCAGTCCATGCCTCGAACTCGAGAATCTTTTGACCATTTAACCAATGTTCTACGTGTCCATTGTCAAATACGATCTTTGAGTTGTTCCATTCACCTTGGGGGTTAACTTTCATTTTTGATTTGTCAGGTAAATGCATTGCGTAGTCTACGCCTGTTTTTTGCCATTCTTCCAAAGGATCTGGGAAATTAGCCTCGTCAATTAATTGGTATTCAGGTCCTGTGACGTAGGGTACAGCGAATTGAGGGCGTTCCACGACGTGATAGAGCATGCCGCTGTTACCTCCTTTCGATAATTTCCAATCCCAAGAAAGTTCAAAGTTTTCATATTGTTTTTGGGTGACGATATAGCCGCTGGCGTCACTTCCTTCACCTTTAGCTTGAATACATCCATCGACTACATGCCATGGAGCGGTTAGGCTTGTACCGTTATAGTCTTTCCATCCATCCAACGTTTTCCCATCGAACAATAAAGTCCAACCATCAGCGATTTCTTCTTCTGTCAATGTGTTAGGCTCTTGCGATGAACATGAGCTGAACAAAGCTACTGCACTTGCCGCTAATATGCTTGCGACTTGAGTGCTTTTCATAATGAGTTCCATTTCTGTAATTCGTTTTAAATTAAAAGAATGATGTTTATTGCATTAGTAAATGATGCCGTCAAATTTACGACAAAATATTTGAAAGTAGTCGAGATATTTTGGGAATGCTTTTGATGGTAATGAGAAGAAACTTTATATATCCTGTGTATCAAATGAGTATGTATCCGAGATGAAAATAATTTGGGAAAAGTGTCGAAAATGTTTGGTGGGAATATCGCAAAGGCGTACCTTTGCACCCGCTTTCGAAAGGGAAGCGTCCACGAGGGAGTGGAGAGGTCATTGAGAGAAATTCCATACCGAATCGAGAGGTAAGCGTACGAGCGGGACGTCCGGGGTGGGGCGCGTAAGCGTCTTCACCGGGCGACAGAAGAAAAAGAAAACAACAAATGACAACGAAGAGTTTGATCCTGGCTCAGGATGAACGCTAGCGACAGGCTTAACACATGCAAGTCGAGGGGCAGCGATAGGT
>CASFXH010000017.1 GCA_949298575.1 uncultured Parabacteroides sp. | reverse complement strand
GCGTCAGGCCCAGCGTGGCGAGCTTTTCGGGGTAATCTTCCTTCTCCAAGTCGATCAGCATCCCGTCGATCTTGACGGTCTCCTGGCGGACCGGGATGTTGTAAATCCCAATGTAGGGTTTCACTACGTTGTACAGGCTCTTGGCCGCGTCGCGGATGGCCTGGATGGGCGAGTTGCGTTGCTGCCGTACGGTCGTGGTCAGGTAGACGACCAGCTCGTCGCGGCGCTCGTCGTTGGTTTTCAACTCGGCCGTCTCGTCGGCGGCCTTCGGCGCGTCTTCCACCATGTCGGCCAATCGCGCCAGGTCGGCCTCGAATGCCTCCTGTTCCTCGGCGCTGATGCCCAGCTCGGCGTTGCCTTGGGCCGACTTCGCGGCCATCAGGCTGACCGTCCCGGGGCTGCCGCCGTCATCCGGATCCTCCTCGTCCGCCGTCGCGGGAGGGAAGGCCAGGCGGCAGAAGCCCGTCATGAGGTCGACGTACTCGGCGTTGTTGAGCGAGCTCAATGAGATTTTTTTTATTTCCTTATACTTTCCCATTTTTGAAAATGTTTGAAAAATATCGTCCCAAAGGTAAGGATTTATCTTGAAAGACCAAGATTCCCTTCAAAAAAAGGATAAAAAAACGTCGAAAACGCGCGGCGAGGT
The DNA here is from genome assembly GCA_949298575.1 of uncultured Parabacteroides sp. Taxonomy (GTDB): domain Bacteria; phylum Bacteroidota; class Bacteroidia; order Bacteroidales; family Tannerellaceae; genus Parabacteroides. Next base: position 50,267 of record CASFXH010000017.1, on the reverse strand, counting down.
TCGCCTGACCGCTTTAAAGTGTTTAAAGTCGCGCGGCGAGGTTCGCCTGACTACTTTAAAGTGTTTAAAGTCGCGCGGCGAGGTTCGCCTGGCTACTTTAAAGTGTTTAAAGTCGCGCGGCGAGGTTCGCCTGGCTACTTTAAAGTGTTTAAAGTCGTGCGGCGAGGGGTCGCCGGGCATTTTCGACGTTTTTCGCCCCGTCCGGCGCGCCTCGTCTTTAGAACTTATATTCCATGGAAAGCGTTGGTGGCCGTTCGCGGCAATCGCGTCGCCGCCACCGGGGTTGGTGAAAAACAAAAAGGATCGATCTTCCCAGACAGACCCTTCCTTCTAAGGTTAACAAACTTATGAGTAAAAACCACTAATTAATTTTTATGAAATAAGTCACTCCCTGTATTAATTGACGCAAATATAGCCTTTACGCGCCAAACTTCGGCACGAAAACCCCGATTATTCGAATTTCGCGCGGATTTTCTCGGCGATCTTGGCCAGCTCGTCTTGCGACAGGCTGAGCTTTTCCCCGCCAAAATACATGTCCGACTCCTTCGTGATCGGGATCAAATGGATGTGCGCGTGAGGGACTTCCAGTCCCATCACGGCGAGTCCGACCCGCTTGCACGCGATAGCCGCCTCTTGCGCCCGCGCCACCCGCTTGGCGAACGCCATGAGGCGCGCCAGTTCCTCATCGCTCAAGTCAAAAATATAATCCACCTCGCGCTTCGGGATCACCAAGGTGTGCCCGACAGCGACCGGGTTGATATCCAAAAACGCGAAGCATTCCTCATCTTCCGCGACCTTGTGGCAAGGGATCTCGCCCGCCACGATCCGACTAAATAATGTTGCCATACGCTTTACCTTATTATTATATATGTTCGCTCAAAAAACTTTTTCTCAAATGGAAATGTCGAGGATCTCGAACGTCATCATGCCTGAGGGGACACGGATGTCGACCACGTCGCCCACCTTCTTGCCCAAAAGTCCTTGGGCGATCGGCGTGCTGATGGCGATCTTGCCCTCCTTGATGTTCGCCTCCGAGTCGGAGACCAGCGTATAGGTCATGACCATATTGTTCTTGACGTTCTTGATCTTGACCTTGTTGAGGATTTGCACCTCGTCGGTCTTCACCCGGCTCTCGTCGATCAGGCGGGCGTTCGAGATCAAGCTTTTCAATTGGGCCAACTTGGCCTCCATGATTCCTTGCGCCTCTTTCGCCGCGTCATACTCCGCGTTCTCCGACAAGTCGCCCTTGTCGCGAGCCTCCGCGATCTGCGCCGAGATTTCCGGGCGCTTCACGGTCTCCAAATAATTGATTTCGGCCAAGATCTTATCATAGCCTTCTTTCGTCATATAACTGACTGCCATAAACGTACCTCCTATTCAAAAAAAGATGATTATTTATAAACTTCAACTATTCACGATGCAATAAAAAAAGAATCCCAACCAAAATGGTTTGGCTGGAACTCCCAACTGTTATGTAAGCGCGAAGATAGGTGATCTTTTTAAATAAGCCACCCTTCTTGGCCTGTTTTACAACATATCTCTCTCGTCGCTCGCGAGGGGCCTTCCCGATCGCCTCTTTTACAGCGCCGCCCGGATGGAGGAATCCAACTCTTTCAAGTCCTCGATCCGCTTCACCAGGTTGCCGGCCTTGTCCAAGATGAAGATGGCGGGCAATTGCTTGACATTATACAGGCCCGCGATTTGCGAGTAGACCGTCTCCGGGTCGCGCACGCAGATCCAGGGTAAATTGGAGGCCGCGTTCCGCCAGAAATGCAAGTCACTGTCCAACGAGATCTGGTAAATCTCGAATCCCCGGCTCTTGTATTTATCGTACAATTCCCTGAAGTCCATATTCAACGCGGGCGACCACTCCGACATGTAGGCCGTGAAGTTCACCATCACCGTCTTTCCGCGGGCGACCGACGAGAGGCTGACGCGCTCGCCACGCAAGTCTGGCAGCACGATGTCGACATACCCGACCTCGCCGTCGGCCAAGGCGGTGATCGCCGAGGCTTTCCCTTGCTGGTCTTGTTGCTGCTGTTGCGCCCGGATCACCTTGATGGATTGCAGCGCCAGGTTATAGAGATGGCGCGAACGGGGGCTCTCCGGGTAGTGATGGTCGTAGCTCGTCGCCACGGCCCCATAAGCCTTCGAGTCTTCCTTGTCATACAAGTCAAAAAACAGCAAGCCATCAATCTGCTGGAACAGGGCGTAATAAGCGACCGTCGACATCGGGGCGGAGTAAATGTATTTCCGGGCTACCGCCTTATAGGACTCTGAGGCGGCCAAGACCTCCCGCTGGTAGGTCGAGTCGGCCAAGTCGCCTTCCTCATGCTCGTGGCGAAGGCGCTGGATCGCCTGGTTGGCGTCGAGCTGGGCCAAGGTGATTTCCTTGATCGCCTTGCAGTTCTCTGAGCCTTCCACCGTATAGGAAGTCGCGAAAGTGCTCGCGTCGGCGGCGAAACGAAGCGTCTCCGTCGAGTCGATCGCGAAATTAATGAGTTGATTATTCAATCTTAGCCGATAGAAATCCGGATATTCCGGCCGCTTCACCTCAAAGTCGAACTTGCCGGCAGGGGTCAACTTCACGGAGTCCAGCACCTCGACCGACGAGACGCCTACATTCTCCAGATACATCACCTGCTCGCTAGCGCCCGCCACGACTCCCTCGACCGTAAACGTATCTTTCTGCCCGCAAGCGGAGAGAAACAAGATCATCCACACGGCCTGACACATCGCCGCGAAGCACCATTTCGTACGTGTTTGTTTCATTCTTTACTTTACATTAAAATGTTTCGAGGGTGCAAATATACATTATTTCACAATACGCCATCACCTTTCCTTCATTCTTCCTCCTTTTTTTCAAAAAAAACGGATCCCCTCCGTTATTTATTTTCGTTTCATTCATTTAGCCCACAAACTTTCACTACATTCGCGCAGGTTTTTACAGATTGCAAAAAGATATAAAAATGATGCTTAATCCAATTAACAAGACGATCGAGTTAGGCGATGGAAGGTCCATCACCATTGAGACTGGGAAATTGGCGAAGCAAGCGGATGGCGCCGTGACGGTTCGGATGAACAACACGGTCTTACTGGCCACCGTATGCGCCGCGAAAGACGCGAACCCAGGCGTCGATTTCATGCCGTTGCAAGTTGAATACAAGGAAAAATATTCCGCTTTTGGCCGCTTCCCCGGTGGCTTCACGAAAAGAGAAGGAAAGGCTTCCGACTATGAGATCCTGACCGCGCGTTTGGTCGACCGGGCGCTGCGCCCTCTCTTCCCCGACAATTATCACGCGGAAGTATATGTCAACATCACCCTCTTCTCCGCCGATGGGGAAGACATGCCGGACGCCTTGGCGGGACTGGCGGCCTCGGCGGCGCTCGCGGTCTCCGACATCCCGTTCAATGGGCCGATCTCGGAGGTGCGCGTGGCGAGGGTCGACGGGCAATTCGTCATCAACCCCACCTTTACGCAATTGGAGAAGGCCGATATCGACATCATGGTCGGCGCGACGCTCGACAACATCATGATGGTCGAGGGCGAGATGAACGAGGTGCAGGAGTCGGAGATGCTCGAGGCCATCAAGTTCGCCCACGAGGCCATCAAGGCGCAATGCCAGGCCCAGCTGGAGCTCTCCGAGGCGTGCGGCAAAATGACCAAGCGCGAATACTGTCACGAGGTCAACGACGACGACCTGCGCAAGGACGTGCATGATAAATGCTACGACAAGGCCTACGCCATCGCCACCTCGGGCACCGGGAAACAGGAGCGCGCCGAGGCTTTCGAGAAGATCGTCGAGGATTACAAGGCCCAATTCACCGAGGAGGAGCTGACCGACGAGAAGGTCGAGATGATCAACCGCTACTACCACGACGTCGAGAAGGAGGCCATGCGCCGCGCCATCCTCGACGAGGGAAAGCGACTCGACGGACGCGAGACCACCGAGATCCGCCCCATCTGGATCGAGACCGACTGCCTCCCGGGCCCACACGGATCCGCCATCTTCACCCGCGGCGAGACGCAATCCCTCTCCACCGTCACCCTCGGAACGAAGGCCGACGAGAAGATCATCGACGACGTCCTCGTCCACGGCAAGGAACGCTTCTTGCTCCACTATAACTTCCCCCCTTACTCCACCGGCGAGGCGAAAGCCGTCCGCGGCGTCGGCCGGCGCGAGATCGGACACGGGCACCTGGCTTGGCGCGCGCTCAAGCGCATGCTCCCCGAGGACTACCCCTACGTCATCCGCGTCATGTCGGACATCCTCGAGTCGAACGGCTCTTCCTCGATGGCGACGGTCTGCGCCGGCACCCTGGCCCTCCGCGACGCCGGCGTCCCGATGAAGAAGCCCGTATCGGGCATCGCCATGGGGCTCATCTCCGAGAACCACGGCACCAACTACGCCATCCTCTCCGACATCCTGGGCGATGAGGACCACCTGGGCGACATGGATTTCAAGGTGACAGGCACGAAAGACGGCATCACCGCCACCCAAATGGACATCAAGGTCGACGGCCTCTCCTACGAGATCCTCGAGCGCGCCTTGGCCCAAGCCCGCGAGGGACGGCTCTACATCCTCGGCAAGATCACCGAGGCGCAGCCCGATACGCGCCCCGAGCTCAAGCCGCACGCCCCGCGCATCGAGACCATGGTCATCAACAAGGAGTTCATCGGCGCCGTCATTGGCCCGGGCGGAAAGATCATCCAGGGCATCCAGGAAAAGACTGGCGCGCTGATCAATATCGAGGAAGAAGACGGAGTCGGCAAGATCGAGATCTCAGGCCCCAACGCCGAGACGATCAACGAGGCCATCCGCGCCATCAAGGCCATCGCCGCCGTTCCAGAGGTGGGCGAGGTCTACGAGGGCAAGATTTCCTCCGTCATGCCTTATGGCGCCTTCGTCGAGTTCATGCCCGGCAAGGATGGCTTGCTGCATATCTCCGAGCTCGATTGGAAGCGCCTCGAGACCGTCGAGGAAGCCGGCTTCCACGAGGGCGATTCCATCAAGGTCAAATTGCTTGACATCGACCCCAAGACGGGCAAGTTCCGCCTCTCCCGCAAGGCGCTCCTCCCCAAACCCGAAGGCTTCGAGGAGCGGCAAGGACGGCCGGCGCGCGGCGCTCGCCCGGAACGTCGAGGCAACCGATAATTCCACATACTCAGTTATATCGCTCGAAGGGCGTGAGGGGAAGGCGTTCCCCCGCGCCCTTCTTTTTTTGGGGAAAATGGGGCGGCGGGGAAAGGAGCGACCCTCACTCCGAGGCGAGGCTGACGAGCGCCCGGAAGATCCCCCCGGCGATCTGCCAATACCCCACGTCCATCGGGTGAACCCCGTTCGTCCCCACCGTCTCGGGCCTGCTGAGGTAGTTCCCGCTCGGGCGCTCGAGGGTCGGGTAGACGTGCCGGCAGTCGTACTGGGCGTTGTTGTCGATGAAAATGAGGAAGTCGCGGTAGGCACCCTCGTTGGCCAGCGCCTGATAAAGGGTGTTGAGGCGATGGACTTTTACGCCATAGCCCAGCGACCCGTAGACGGCGTTCGGATCCTCGCCCGCGTAGTCCCAACCCAGGCCGCCCTCCTGCGAGGGAAGCAGGACGCTCCCCAGCATGATCCGGCACGCGGGGTAAGCCTCATGGAAACGGTCGATCAACTTACGCGCCCCATTGACGATCCAATCCACCTCCTCGAACGGACCTTGTGAGAGCAACTCGTTCGTCCCCAGCTGCAAGTACACGTAATCCAGCTGCCCCCCGCAATGCGTCTCCACGTATTCCCGGACATCCAGATCCTCGTAGCTCTTCCACGTATACCCGCTCGTGCCTTCCCAGCCGACGGTCGAGTCCTCATTATGCTTCCGCCCGACCAGCTTGAAATTGCTCAAATCCAGCGGAGCCGGCCACGTCGCCACGCCCGCCGTCCCCTTCAGCCGACGGCTCAGCTCGATGGGCGTCTGCCCGTCGGCCATGAGGCTGTTGCCCAGGCAGAGGACGTGGGTCGGCCGCGCGGGGTTCCGCGCCGAGCGCGTGACGACGGTCACCGTCCGCTCGTCCAGGCACGTCCCCTCGAAGTCGTAAATAGCCAGCCGCAGCGCCGTCTCCCCCTCATCACCCGGCTGGGGCTCATAGCGCCAATACTCCTCGAAGTTGCGCCCCTTCTCGCACGAGACGCTGAGGATGTAATTATCCGCCCGAGGGTTCTGGAGAATACTGTAGTGATAGACCCTCAGCGTATCCCCGACGACGGCATAGAGCCTGTCGCCAATCTCGATCTCGGCCCCGGTCGAGGCCAGCTCCGTCGATTCCACGATCTCCGTCTTCTCGCACGCCCATAGTGCGCCGGCCAGCAGCGCCACCAGCGCCCCCCGCCCGATCCATCCGCCTATCCGCTTACCCATCTTGTCTTTTTTTTGAAATGAATGTTTTCGCGAAGATAGGATAAATATAAAAAGACGAGAATATACGCCGCGGCAATATGTTTATTTCGTATATTCGCGGATATGAATAAAACCTGTTCGTTATGCGTAAATCCATTTCTCTATTCAGCTTAGCGCTCGCGCTAGTCCTCCTGGCGGGATGCCGAGGAGGCGCGGCGAGCGAGGAACCCCTCCAGACGGAGATTTTTAATGGCATCACCTACCCGCGAGTCCCCGAGCGAGCGGTCGAGAAGCGCCGGAAGTCGGAGTTCCCTAAAGGAAAAATCAAGTCGATCGAGCAACTGCCCATCGACCTCCTCATCGAGCACCGCGAATTGCGCTTGTTTAAACGAGGCGATTACTTGCTCGTGCAGCATCTGGAGTTCCGGCGAGGCGCCTACCTCCTGCACTTGATTTCCTTAAAGACCAACCAGGTGCTCGCCGAGCTCGCGCCATGGGGAGACGGGCCGGACGACTTCACCGACTGCCGCGTCATCGAGACGACGGACCCGGACAAGCTGTTCCTCATCCGGAGATTTTGGGATAATAAGTTATTCTATATCTCAACCGATTACCAACTCGTGCCCTATGGGAAGCTGCCGGAGATACCAAATGTCCGATTGAGCTCCGATGGCATGTTCCACCTTGGATCCGATAGCCTCTTATGCCTGTTCGATTCCGGAGAAGGGGAAGGGGTTGGCGTAATCCATCTGAAGGACACGACCGCGCGCGGCATAACCCACTTCCATTTCGCTCCCGGCGCGGGTAGCTATTTCTATTTGGGGAATTTAGCGTATAATAGGGAAAAAGAGCGCTTAGCTTGGGCGTTCCTCTATTTTGATCAAATTTTCTTCAGCGACCTGGATGGGCGAAACGCGAAAATGATCCAATATGGCGATCCCCAGCTTCGCACCCTCAGTTCGTCCAGTAACACCATGTATTACTATGACTGCGGCGGGGGCGAGAATTATGTGTATACCATCCACCAGCACTCCGAAAACGAGCGAGACCATCGCGATGGCCGCTACCTTGAGCAATACGATTGGGACGGGAATTTAATCGCCCGCTATCGGATCCCTGATGAGCGCTGGATGATGTATTTTGGCTGCGCCACGGAAGACGACCATGTGGTCTACATGGTCGATTACGATCAAGACCTCTTTATCCATAAGGTCACTTTGGAATGGGAATGACGCGTCCCCCCCTCGCCACGATGGCCAACCAGGTGAGCGCCGCGTCAACCCCGTTCGCCACCGTGGCCAACCTACTCCGCGCCGCGTCAACCTCGTTCGCCACCATGGCCAACCAGGTGAGCGCCGCGACAACCCCATTCGCCACCGTGGCCAACCTACTCCGCGCCGCGCTCACCTCGTTGGCCATCGTGGCGAGGGGTTTTTGGGGGGATATATATAATATAAGGTAGGGGAGCCCCTCAGTCAGCGAGCCTTCTATCCAAAAAGCTCGCCTGTCCTGAGGGGTTCCCCGGACCACTATCTAAAAAGCTCCCCTGTCTTAGGGGTTCCCCGGACCACTATCTAAAAAGCTCCCCTGTCCTGAGGAGTTCCCCGATCCACTATCTAAAAAGCTCCCCTGTCTTAGGGGAGCTCCCCGATCCACTATCTAAAAAGCTCCCCTGTCTTAGGGGAGCTCCCCGAAGGGGTGAGGGGTGAAGATATGGATTTTGTGTGATGGACCCCTCAGTCTCGCCTTCGGCGATCCAGCTCCCCTATAGCAGGGGAGCTTTTAGAATGATTTTGACGCTTTTTAGGGGAGAGGGGGCTTCTACTATCTAAAAAGTTTGCCTGTCCTGAGGGGTTCCCCGATCCACTATCCAAAAAGCTCGCCTGTCCTGAGGGGTTCCCCGATCCACTATCCAAAAAGCTCCCCTGTCTTAGGGGAGCTCCCCGAAGGGGTGAGGGGTGAAGATATGGGTTTTGTGTGATGGACCCCTCAGTCTCGCCTTCGGCGATCCAGCTCCCCTCGCGGGGGAGCTTTTAGAATGATTTTGACGCGCTTCTTGAGAGGGTGGACCCCTCAGTCTCGCCTTCGGCGATCCAGCTCCCCTGCCATAGGGGAGCTTTTGGAATGATTTTGACGCGCTTCAGGGGAGAGGGGGGAACCATCCACCCACCAAGCCACGATCTTAATTTTGGAACATAAAAAAAGTATAATTTTCCCCCAAAAAAATTTGGAGGGTATGGAAGATGCCTCTATATTCGCGATTGAGAAAAATGAGAAAAATCATGGGACGCTATAAGAAGATAGATGACGCATCGCTGAGCAAGCTCAACAACGCCGAGTACGCGACGTTCATGCAGGCCGCCTACCCGCTGTTCTTCCCCGCCGTCGAGGACGAGGAGGAGCCCGACGACGGCGGCAGCCCGGGCACCGTCAGCCTCGTCGAGGGGAACCCCGAGCTGGGCATCAGCCAGGAAGACAAGGAAGCCTTCGAGAAGGAACTGACCCTGATGGTCGACCTCGTCGAGTACTCGCGCATCAGCGAGGAGACGAAGCCGCTCAAGGAGAGCGACGACCGGCGCGACGACCTCATCGTCTACCTCAACACGGCGGTAAGGACGCAAAGCAAGTCGCCCATCGCCGCGCACCGCGAGATGGCCAACAAGGTCTACAACGTGATGAAACCCTATTTCGGCATCCAGCGCGACTCCGTCGAGGAGAAAACCTCCAAGATCGACGGCCTGCTGATGGACGCCGAGAAGGAAGGATTCCCCGAGATGCTCGAGACGATGGGCCTCACCAGCGTCATCGACGAGCTCCGGAAGGAGAACGAGGCCTTCAAAAGCATGACCACGACGCGGATGAACCGCAAGTCGGACAACGCCATCGAATCGGGCGCCGCCGTCAGGGCACGGCTCGACGAGGTGTACGAGAACATGACGACCGTCGCCTTCGCGACCAGCGTCTTGAGCCCGTCGGCCGCGACGGCCACTTTCGTCTCGCGCCTCAACACCCTGATCGAGAAGACGAAGGCGAAGAACAAGCAGCGGCTCAGCCTCTACCGCGCCAACGCCAAGAAGAAGGAGGAAGGCACGGAGGCGACCACCAAGACGCGCGCCCGGAAAGCGGCGAAGGCCGCCGCGAAAGAAGCGAAGGCCAAGGCGAAAAGCGCCGAGGCCGCCCCTCAGGCCGCGACGCCCCAGAAGAGCGAGGAGCCGGCGGCGCGCGAGGCTTCCGTCTCGACCGTCAGCGGCGGGTGGACCTCCACCCAGACGGCCAGCCCCGTCATGGGCGAAACGCCCGCGACGCCCGAGGCCGAGAATAAGAAAGGACGTTAGGATCAAGACATTCAATATAATTTGCTTTACGTTTATTGGCACAAATACAAACATTTTTTTGTTGACTATCTTATATGGACCGTAAGGCCCATATAAGAGGTTCGGTAGTCCCGCAGTGATTGTTCGACTACCGTTCTTACCAAAAACTTTTTTTGAGATTTATATCTTAATAGAAGCCCCCTTTGTGAAAAGCGGGCTTCTGCCGTTTATAGGGGGGATGAGTAGGTCGGGGCGGCGCGTCAGGCTTCCTCGCGGGCCCAGAGCGTCCGGGCGAGATAGCGCACGGGATACCAGGCGGCGAGGAGACCAATGACGAGGACGGTGAGGAGGACGAGCAGCACGTCGGCCACCTCGAGCCGCACGGGGTAGGCCTCGATGACGAACGCGGCGGCCGACGAGCCCATGCGCAGCAGCCCGAAACGCTCTTGCAAGAGGCAGAGGCCGACGCCGAGCGCGATGCCCACCAGGGCGCCGAGGCCGCAGATGAGCCACCCCTCGAAGAGGAAGACGCGGCGGATGAGGCCCTCGCTGGCGCCGAGGTGGCGGAGCGTCGCGGCGTCGTCGCGCTTCTCGATCATGAGCATCGAGAGCGAGCCGACCACGTTGAAGAGGGCGATGGCCAGGATGAAGGTGAGGATGAGGAACGTCATCCACTTCTCGACCTGCATCATGCGAAACGAGTCGGCCTGTTGCTCGTAGCGGTCGCGCACGAGGAAGGCGGGGCCGAGGATCTCCTCGATCTGGGCCTTGACGGTGGCGAGGTCGGCGCCCTCGCGGGTCTTGAGCTCGATGGCCGTCACCTCGCGGTCGTAGCCGAGGAGGCGGCGGGCCAGGGGGAGGGCGATGAGCATGTAGCGCTCGTCGTAGGCGGCCTGGTCGACGCGGAAGACGGAGCCTATGAAGGCGTATTCCAGGTTGAAGGAAGCGATGGGGTTGGCCATGTTGACGCGGGCGTCGCGCTTGGGGACGTAGATCCGCATGGGCGTGACGAAGCCGGCGTTGATGCCGAGGGTATAGGCGAGGCCGATGCCGAGGTTGGCGTAGTTGGCCACCTCGTCGCGGAGGCGGAACGAGCCGTCGATGAGGATGCTGTCGATGGCGGTCACGTCCTTGTAGCGCTCGTCGACGCCCTTGAGGATGGCGACGGCCTGTCGGTCGTTGTAGGTGATGAGGGCGTTCTCCTCGAGCGTCTCGCCATAGTAGGCCACGCCGGGGAGGTTTCTCACGCGCTCGAAGCGGGCGGAATCGGGCGTGAAGGCCTTGCCCTCGCGTGGGGTGATCTTGAGCTCCGGGTCGAAATGGCTGAACATGGAGGCGACGAGCTCGCTGAAGCCGTTGTAGACGGAGAGGGCGCAGACGAGGGCCATCGTGGCCACGGCGATGCCACACACCGACACCATCGAGACGAGGTTGATGGCGTTGTGCGACTTCTTCGAGAAGAGGTATCGCCGGGCGATGTAGAAGGGGAGGTTCATCTAAGCCTTGTCCGGGTCGTCGTCGTGAAGCAGAAAGTCGATGTGCTCGATGTAGTCGAGCGAGTCGTCGATGAAGAAGACGAGCTCGGGGATCTTGCGCAATTGCGTGCGGACGCGCTGGCCGAGGTCGTAGCGGATGGTCCGCGTGTTGGCCTTGATGGCGTACATCAGCTCGTCGGTCCTCCGCGAGGGGAAGATGCTGAGGTAGACCTTGGCGAGGCTGAGGTCGGGGCTTACGCGCACGACGCTGACGCTGACGAGGACGCCGTCGCGCATGGCTTGGGTTTGACGTTGGAAGATGTCGCCCAGTTCTTTCTGGATCAATCGTTCTATTTTACTCAATCTTGTGTTATCCATATCGTTTTGTTTTATTAGAGTTTTTTCCAAATGAGGGTGAGGCCGTCGCGCAGGGGGAGGATGACCTTCTCCACGCGTTCGTCTCGCTTGATCTTGTCGTTGAAGGCCATGATGCCGAGCGTCTGCCGGTCGGTGGGCGCGGGGCTCTCGACGACGTGGCCGTCCCAGAGCGTGTTGTCGGCGAGGATGAGCCCGCCAGGGCGCACGCGGGGGAAGACGAGGTCGTAGTAGGCGCTGTAGTGGCGCTTGTCGGCGTCGATGAAGACGAGGTCGAACTCGCCCTCGAGCGTGGGGATCACCGCGCGGGCGTCGCCGATGTGGAGGGTGACGCGGTCTCGGAAGGGCGACTGGTCGAGGTACTTGCGGATGAAGTCTTCCATCTCGTCGTTGAGCTCGATCGTGTCGACATGGCCCCCCGTCGGCAGGCCCTCGGCGAGGCAGAGCGTGGCGTAGCCCGTGTAGGTGCCGATCTCGAGGACGCGCGCGGGGCGCGCCACGCGGCAAAGCATCTTCAGGAAGCGGCCTTGCAGGTGTCCCGAGAGCATGCGGGGCTGGAGGAGGTTGACGTGCGCGTCGCGGTTGAGGGCCGCGAGCAGTTGTCCTTCCTCATCGCTGTGCCGGAGAATGTAGTCGTCGATCGTTTCCTTCCACATGGCTTTCGGGCTTGGGGGTTAATCCTTGAAGGTCGGGAGGGAGAACTTGCCGCTGTTGTCGAGCAGCTTCCCGACGTTGTTGATCTCGAGGAAGGTCGTCCCGCCGCCCTCGCCGAAGCTGCCGCTGAGGTAGGCGACCATGTCGTCGCGCGTGATGCGCCCGCTCTTGATCAGCTCGTTGAGGGCCTCGAAGAAGTAGTCGCGGCGGCTGTCGTTCCAGGGTTGGTAGACGGCCCATACGCCATAGGAGAGGGAGAGCATGCGCGTGACCCTCGGGTTGTAGCAGATGGCGAAGACGGTCGAGGTGCCCCGGAAGGCGGCCAGGTAGCGGGCGGTGCGCCCGGTGTGGCTGTCGGTGATGATGGCCTTGACGTGGAGCTTGAACGACGACTTGACGGCCTGCTTGGCGAGGAAGGAGGTGACGTCGAGGTCGTTGCCCTCGATGGGGACGCGTATGTCGTTGGCGGCGAGCTTGGTCTTCTCGGCCTCGCGGGCCACCTTGGTCATCGTCTGTACGGCCTCGACGGGGTATTTGCCATAAGCCGTCTCGCCGCTGAGCATGAGTGCGTCGGTGCGGTAATAGATGGCGTTGGCGATGTCGGTCACCTCGGCGCGCGTCGGGCGGGGGTTGTTGATCATGGAGTGCAACATCTGCGTGGCCACGATGACGGGTTTCTTCACCTCGACGCACTTGCGGATCAGGACGCGCTGGATGCCCGGGATGCGCTCGGCGGGGATCTCGATGCCGAGGTCGCCGCGGGCGATCATGATGCCATAGGCGGCCTCGAGGATCTCGTCGATCCGGTCGACGCCCTCCTGGTTCTCGATCTTGGCGATGATCTTGATGGGGCTGTTGTACTCGTCGAGGAGGCGCTGGATGTCGAGCACGTCCTGCTTGCTGCGGACGAAGGAGTGGGCGATGAAATCGAGGTCGTTATGGATGGCCCAGAGGATGTTCTTGCGGTCGCGCTCGGTGAGCGAGGGCAAGTTGATGCGTACGCCGGGGACGTTGACGCTCTTGCGGCTGCCGAGCTCGCCGTCGTTGCGGGCCTCGCAGACGAGGCAATCGGGGAGCTTCTCCTTGACGAGGAACTCGAGCTCGCCGTCGTCGATCAGGATCTCGTCGCCGACGGAGAGGTCGGCGACGAAATTGCGGTAGGAGACGTGGATATGGTCACGCGTCGTCGGCTCATCGGGCTCGCCGGAGATCCGGACCACGTCGCCCGTGCGGAACGCGATGGGGCTTTCGGCCACGGTGGTGCGGACCTCGGGGCCTTTCGTGTCGATCAGGATGCCGATGCGGTCCGAGACGGCCCGTACGTTGTTGACAATCTTCGCCAAGCCCTCCTCGGAGAGATGGGCCGTGTTCAAGCGGACGACGTTCATCCCCGCCTTATAGAGCGCTTCAATAAACTCCACTTCACATCGCTTATCCGAAACGGTCGCGACAATCTTCGTATGTTTAAGCATATCTTTTAAATGAAATTAATATTCGACAGAATGGTTTCCCCCCTCGCGCGCCGGCCAAGGCCCCGGGCCCCGGCGGCCGGTCAGCTCAGGAACGATTCCAAGGCCAAGCGATAGGATTCCAGGCCGAATCCGACGACGATCCCCCTGCAAACGGCGGAGATCATGGAGACGTGCCGGAAGGGCTCGCGGGCGTGGACGTTGGAGATGTGGACCTCGACGACGGGCGTCGTCACCGCCTTGATCGCGTCGCGCAGGGCGATCGACGTGTGGGTATAGGCGCCGGCGTTGAGGATGAGGCCGTCGAAGTCGAAACCCACCTCGTGGATCTTGTCGATCAGCTCGCCCTCGATATTGCTTTGATAGTAATGGATCTCGCATTGGGGGTAGCGGGCGCGGAGGCGCTCCAGGAAACCGTCGAACGAGGTGTCGCCATAGATGGCCGGCTCGCGTTTGCCCAGCAGGTTCAAGTTGGGGCCGTTGATGATCTGTATCCTTTTCATTCTTCCCTTGAATTATTACCTTTGCTCCCCGAGCGGGGGATTTTCCGCGCAAAGATATGAATTTATTCCATACGACCCTAAACGAGAAGAGAGATGAATGAGGGAAATGCGCTCAAGGAGAAATACAAGACCTACTTGCGGCTGGAGCGGGGCCTCTCGGCCAACTCGGTGGAGGCTTACCTCGCCGACGTGGACAAGCTGCTCCGTTTCGCCCGGGAGGAGAGGAAGGGCGTGGCGGAAATCACGTATGACGACCTGCAGCAATTCATCGCCCGGCTGCGCGACATCGGGATCCATCCGCGGTCGCAGGCGCGTATACTCAGCGGCGTAAAGTCGTTTTACCGCTACCTCCTGCTCGACCACTTCATCGAGCGCGACCCGACGGAGCTGGTCGAGGCGCCCAAGATCGGCGTCCACCTGCCCGAGGTGCTGACCGTCGGGGAGATCGACCGGATCATCGCGGCCATCGACCTCTCCACGCCCGAGGGGCATCGCAACCGGGCGATGATCGAGGTGCTCTACAGCTGCGGGCTGCGCGTCTCCGAGCTGGTCAACCTGCGCTACGCCGACATCTATCCCGCCGAGGGCTTCATCCGGGTCTTGGGCAAGGGCGACAAGCAGCGGCTCGTGCCCATCTCGGAGACGGCGCTGCGCGAGATCTCCAACTACCTGAAAGACCGGGGCAAGGTCGTGCCCAAGAAAGGCAGCGAGGACGTGCTCTTCCTCAACCGGCGGGGAGGGACGCTCTCGCGCGTGATGGTCTTCCTCATCATCAAGGACCTGGCCGCCGCCGCGGGGATCCAGAAGACCATCAGCCCGCATACCTTCCGCCACTCCTTCGCCACCCACCTGCTCGAGGGCGGGGCCAACCTGCGGGCCATCCAGGAGATGCTGGGCCATGAGAGCATCACGACGACCGAGATCTACACGCACGTCAGCCGCGAGTCGCTCCGCGAGGAGATCCTGGCGCACCACCCGCGCAACCAGGCCCGGAAGCGTTGAGCCGCGGCGCCTTTCCCCGCCGGGCGCGGAAAAGAATCGCCCGGCGTGGCGGAAAAGCGGAGATCTACGCGTAATTTCGCGGGGAAATAATCTTTTTGGTATGAAACGCAATCGTCTTCTCGCCCTCGTCCTAGGGGGCCTATGCGCGTTGCTCGCGGCTTGCCAGCGGAGCGACGAGCGCTATGTCGTCGTCCTCTCGATGGATGGCTTCCGTTCCGATTATCCCCTGAAAGCCCATACGCCGACGCTCGACTCGCTGGCGCGGGTGGGCGTCAAGGCGGCCTTCCGCCCGTGCTACCCGAGCGTGACCTTCCCCAACCACTACAGCATGGCGACGGGCCTGCACCCCGACCATCACGGGCTGATCAACAACGCCTTCTACGACGCCGAGCTGGACAGCGTCTACCGCGCCTCATGCCCGGACCCGCGCTTCTTCGGCGGCGACCCGATCTGGAACGTGGCCGAGCGGCAGGGCGTGCGGGCGGCGACGTTCTACTGGGTCGGCAGCGAGGTCGCCCTGCCCGGCGGGCAGCCCTCCATCTGGAAGCCCTACGACGAGTCGGTCCCCTATCGCGACCGCGCCGACTCCGTGATCGCCTGGCTGAGCCTCCCCGAGGAGCGCCGCCCGCGCCTGGTCATGTGGTACCTGGAGGAGCCGGACCATACGGGGCACCTGGCGACGGCCGACTCGGCGGCGACGTTTCGCGTGGTCGAGCGGCTGGATAGCGTCGTGGGCTACTTCTTCCAGCGGGCTCGGCAGCTGCCCATTTTCCCTCAGATCGACTTCCTCGTCCTCTCCGACCATGGCATGGCCACTTGCCCGGCCGAGCGCTGGGTGAACCTTGCCGACTATCTTCCTCGCGACAGCTTCCGGCATGTCTTCGAGGGCGTCCCTACCTTATTATATCCCCGGGCGGGCTACGCGGACAAGGCCTACGAGATCCTGAAGCGCGTCCCCAACATCACGGTCTGGCGGAAGGATGAGATCCCCGAGCGCTTCGTCTATGGGCGCAACCCGCGGGTGCCCGAGCTCGTCGTCGCCCCCAAGGTCGGCACCTACGTCGTCTTCCGCGACCACGCGGCCTTCTATACCGGCGGCGCCCACGGCTTCGACAACTTCG
This sequence comes from uncultured Parabacteroides sp., assembly GCA_949298575.1. Taxonomy (GTDB): domain Bacteria; phylum Bacteroidota; class Bacteroidia; order Bacteroidales; family Tannerellaceae; genus Parabacteroides. The sequence goes on along the minus strand of CASFXH010000017.1, from coordinate 33,976 downwards.
CGCCCGAGATGGAGGCCATATTCTACGCCACGGGTCCCTCCTTCAAGCGCGGCGTGGAGCTCCCGGCGATGGCCAATGTCAACCTTCACAACCTCATCGCCCGCCTCCTTGGCATCCATCCCGCCCCCAACGATGGGGATAGCGCCGCCATCGAGCCCCTTTTCCGCTAGCGGGAAGAGGCTCGACGCGGGCCGCCGATAGGTGAATCATCTGGCGGGCATGTTGTTTAACACTATTTATGCCCTCAAGGCTTGACAGACGCGCCCGGCGAGCATATCTTCGCGACGTGGTTTTTTCATAATAGTATAAGATTTAAGATTAACAAAATGATCATGATTAAAGGTTGTCGGGAGACAGCCTTTAATTGTTCATGAAGGGCCCGGAAAAGAAAAAGGCCAACGGGAAGGGCCTACTCTCCGTTTTTTTCGCTAGATTTGCCCCACCTAAGCGGAATCTATCATCAACAATTTCATAAAAAGAAAAGTATATGGCAACACCTGAATTCAAGTATGCACCCATGTTCCAGATGGGCAAAGACGACACGGAGTATTACCTCCTGAGCAAGGACGGCGTGTCGGTAAGCGAGTTTGAAGGCAAACCTATCCTGAAGGTCAGTCCCGAGGCATTGACGATGCTGGCCAACGCGGCCTTCCGCGACGTCAACTTCCTCCTTCGCCGCTCGCACAACGAGCAAGTGGCGAAGATCCTCACCGACCCCGAGGCGAGCGAGAACGACAAGTACGTGGCGCTGACTTTCCTGCGCAACGCCGAGGTGGCGAGCAAGGGGCAGCTGCCTTTCTGCCAGGATACGGGTACGGCCATCATCCACGGCGAGAAGGGCCAGCAAGTCTGGACCGGCTTCCGCGACGAGGAGGCCCTCTCTCTCGGTGTCTACAAGACCTACACGGAAGAGAACCTGCGCTACTCGCAGAACGCCCCCCTCTCGATGTACGAGGAGGTGAACACCCGTTGCAACCTGCCCGCCCAGATCGACCTGGAGGCGACGGAGGGCGACGAGTATAAGTTCCTCTGCGTCGTGAAAGGTGGTGGATCGGCCAACAAGACTTACTTCTACCAAGAGACGAAGGCCCGGATCCAGAATCCAGGTACGCTGGTGCCCTTCCTCGTGGAGAAGATGAAGACGCTGGGCACGGCCGCTTGCCCCCCGTACCACATCGCCTTCGTCATCGGCGGCACGTCGGCGGAGAAGAACCTGCTGACGGTGAAGCTGGCCTCGACCCATTATTACGATAACCTGCCCACGACGGGCGACGAGACGGGCCGCGCCTTCCGCGACGTGGAGCTCGAGAAGCAACTCCTCGACGAGGCGCACAAGATCGGCCTGGGCGCGCAGTTCGGCGGGAAGTATTTCGCCCACGACGTGCGGGTCATCCGTTTGCCGCGCCACGGCGCCTCTTGCCCGATCGGTCTGGGCGTCTCCTGCTCGGCCGACCGCAACATCAAGGCGAAGATCAATAAGGACGGTATTTGGATCGAGAAGCTCGACGACAATCCAGGCGAGTTGATCCCTGAAGAGTTGCGCCAAGCGGGAGAGGGCAACGCCGTCCGTATCGACCTGAACCAGCCGATGGACAAGGTCCGCGAGATCCTCTCCCAATATCCCGTCTCGACACGGGTCAGCCTGAACGGCACCATCATCGTGGCCCGCGACATCGCCCACGCCAAGCTGAAGGCCCGTCTCGACGCGGGTGAGGACCTGCCTCAATACTTCAAGGACCATCCCGTGCTCTACGCCGGACCGGCCAAGACACCACAAGGCATGCCCTGCGGCTCGATGGGCCCGACGACGGCCAACCGGATGGACCCGTATGTCGACGAGTTCCAGGAGCACGGAGGGTCGATGGTGATGATCGCCAAAGGCAACCGCACGCAAGTCGTGACCGACGCCTGCAAGAAACACGGAGGGTTCTACCTGGGCAGCATCGGCGGCCCGGCGGCCGTCCTCTCGATGAACAGCATCAAGAGCATCGAGTGCGTGGAATATCCGGAATTGGGCATGGAGGCGATCTGGAAGATCAACGTGGTCGACTTCCCCGCGTTCATCTTGGTGGATGACAAGGGAAATGATTTCTTCAAGCAAATCAAGCCCCGTGTCTGATCGTGTGATCAAGCGTTGAAAGAGAAAAGGGTAGGGAGCCGTTTCAATCTCCCTACCCTTTTTTTGGTTCCTTAAATATTGTAATATTGTTCCCACCCTGGCCGTGGAGGCAGCCCTACGAGCATCTTATTCGCCTCCGAGTCGTTGGTGATCCGCTTCGTGTCGCGGTCGAAGACCAGCTTCCGGTTCAAGCGTTGGCTCAAGACACCGAGGCAGAAGACTTGGCTCAACGGGCCTGAGACAGAGAACGGCGAACGCGGCTTCTCCTTGCCCTGGCAGCTCAACAGGAAGTTGGCGTAGTGATTCGATGGGCTGGGAGGCACTTCCGGCAGGCGCGGGGCCATCTCCTTCGCCTTCTCGTCCGGGATGATGGAGAGCGTGCTGCCGTGCGATCCGCCCTTGAATGTCAATTCTTTGGAGTAGATCTCTTTCCCCGGGTTCAGTTTCATCGGCTGGATCTTGCCACCCGCCACGGTCGGGATGTTCGGGTCGAGCTCGGAGACGCCATAGCCCTCGGGCACGGCGGGAATGTTGTCGAGGCCATCATACCAAGTGATGTCGACCGGCGGCATGTCGCCCCGGGCGGGGAAGCGGAAGAGGAGCGTCGACGACATGGGGTAGAAGAACGGGTTATGATCCTTGAGGTAGAGCGGATTGATCTCCGTCGGCAAGCCCAGTTCCAGGAACTCGTGCGCCGTGTCGATCAGGTGCGCGCCCCAATCGCCCAAGGCGCCCATGCCGTAGTCGTACCAGCAACGCCATTGGCCCAAGTGGTAATCGTGGTTGTAATCATGGTATCGCGCCACGCCGATCCACGTGTCCCAATCCATCGTCTCGGGGACGGGCTCGCCCATCGGCATGTGCTTGATACGCGGGTTCCAGCCGTGCCAGCGACGGGGGCTGTTCATGTGGGCGGTGATCGCGGTCACGTCCTTGATGATGCCGGCCTCTTTCCAGGCTTTGAATTGGAAATAATTGCCTTCGGAATGTCCTTGATTGCCCATCTGGGTGACGACGTCGTATTTCTTCTCGGCGCGCATCAGGATCTCTACCTCGTTGAAAGTCCGCGCGAGGGGTTTCTCGACGTAGACATGGATGCCGTGGCTCATGGCCTCGATGGCGATCGGGAAATGCGAGTGGTCGGGGACGCCCACCGTGACGGCGTCGATCTGGTCGGCCATGCGGTCGAACATCGTCCGGAAGTCCTGGAAGCGTGGGGCTTTGGGGAACATATTGATAATCTCCTGCGTATGCGCGGCCCCCATGTCGACGTCGCAAAGGGCGACGACCTCGCACAAGCCGGTTTTATACAACTCCTTCGCGATTTCCCCACCTCGTTGGCCAATGCCGATAAAAGCGATTTTCACTCGCTCGTTCGCGCTCACCTGCCGGACGGCGGCGTGGGCCTTAGGCAACCAGAGGGAGGGCATGGCGCCAAGGGCCGAAAGGGCGAGCGTCCGTTTCAAGAAAGATCGGCGCGTGATTTCTGTTGTTTTCATGTTGTCTTAAGATTAAATGATTTCGAGCCATAAAGGTACGCGTTTGCGCAAAAACAGCTCGCTTTTTTGGAAAATATCTTGCTTAAATCTTACCTTTGCCCCGTGTTCAGGCAATCGCCCCGCGTCCGTGGGGCGGTGAAAGGGAATCCGGTGAGAGACCGGAGCTGTTCCTGCAGCTGTATTCTCCCATGCCGAAAGGCGTGTGTTGGCTGGAATGTCTAGACCACTGTCCCCTGAATCGTTGGGATGGGAAGGTTTCCAGTCAGGAGAGAGCCAGAAGACCTGCCGAGCGCGTTAATTTGGAACATGACGCTTCCAGGAATAGAAGCGCGGTCCGCGGGATTCTTTCTGTTCTGCCATACAATCCTTGGGCTATTCTCCCTTTCTTGGGAGCGTCTGTTTCATCCATTTATTTAAATTCTTAAAGGCATGAAACGGATTCGCTATTTTTTCCTCTCGATCGCGATCTCCTCGGCGACGACGCGACGATGGCCACGCCCCAATCGGACGCTTGCTGGCGCTTGAAGCTGATGAACATGGGCTTTCGCGTCGACCTCGCCGAGAGCCACCACGGCGACGAGGCGGCTTGGGAGACCGGCGAGGATTACCAATAACCCGCCACCCGCGCGAAAGCTTGGCCACAAAAAAGCGATAGGGCCCCACCTTCACAGGGAGGCCCTATCTTGTTCTAAATTCCATATCTATTACACAATACGTATGAAGTATACCTGGCCCTCACGGGAAAGGTATACGAAAGCAAAAATCACGCCTTTACAGGCATGTTCCCTACAAATTATAGCATAAAACTATTTCCCATTCTCTGACCCGGAAGGCGTCGTCTCCGTCTCCGTCTCCGTCGGGGGAGTGGTGGGGGTGGTGGTGGAAGAATCTCCCTCCTCCTTCTTGTCCCCCTTCGACTCGAGGCTCCGGCGGGCCTTGTAGGTGGCCTTCGTCTTCTTGATCAGCGTGTTGAGCTGGCTGACGAACGCGGCCGTCCCTTCGGTCGGGTTGGCGACGCTTTGGACGAAAGCGATCGTCGTCATGTCGTCGTACAGATCGTCCATCCGCTTGCGGATCTCGGCGCTCGACTCTTTCTCGAGGATCGCCGTCTCGGTCTTGAGGCGCTCGGCGCTCAGCGTCTTATACTGGTCGTTCAAGCTCTGGAGCTCGGCGACGACGGCCGTCAGGCCCAGCGTGGCGACCAGCTCGGGCAGGCCTTCCTTGGCGACGTCGGCCAGCAGGCCGTCGATCTTGATCGTCTCCGCCTCGTTGGCCTCGCGATAGACGCCCTCGTAGGGTTTCACGACCTCGTAGAGGTCTTTCGCGGCGTCGCTCTGGGCGGCGATCGGCGAGCTTTGTTGCTGGCGGACGGAGGCGATGAAGTAGGTCACCACGTCGTCGCGGCGCTCGTCGACTGGTTTCAACTCTTTCGTTTCCTTCTTGATACGCGAGATCTCGACCAGGTCGCTCATCAGGGCCAGGTCTTTCTCGAAAGCCTCTTGCTCCTCGGCGCTGATGCCCAGCTCAGGGTTGCCCTCGGCCGCGCGGGTTTGCAGGAGGCTGACCGTCCCGGGGCTGCCCCCGTCGTCGGGCTCCTCGCCGCTTTCCTGGGCGGGGAAAGCCAGCTCGTAGAAGCGCTGCATGAAGCGGGTGTACTCGGAGTTGTCCAACTGCCCGAGATTCGCGTTGTCTATTTTCTTATACTTTCCCATATTCATAGAAATTTTTTTCCGGTCCAAAGGTAATCATTTTTTCTAAAAACAAAACAGAAAGTAAAAAAAATGTAGATGGAGAAGAAATTTTTGTCGCGTCCGCGGGGGTCGCGGGCGTGCGAGCTCTCAGGACGTCGCGTCCGCGGGGGTCGCGGGCGTGCGAGCTCTCAGGACGTCGCGTCCGCGGGGGTCATACGGCGTGCAAGCCCTCCGGACGTCGCGTCCGCGGGGTTCATACGGCGTGCGAGCCCTCCGGACGTCGCGTCCGCGCCTCTCCGACGGGTTGGGGCTTTATTTTTTTTCGCCAGTTTTGGCCTCCCTCTGCCCTTCGGGCATCTCCCCCTCATGGGAGGGGGAGAAAGATCGCGTTTGAGGCTTTTATCCTAGGGAAGGAGCATCAAGGATCATTTTTGAATTGACGACTTGCCTTTATGGCCTCGGCCATCTCGTCCGCGCTTAGCTCTGGGAAATCCTCGTCTTTCCACACGCCATAGAATTTCCCTGCCGATACGCGAGCGGATTCGGCCTCTTCTTTTCGCGCTTCCTCAAGCGGCTTCTCGCCCGAGGGGCAAGGGGAGCGGCGTATCATTTCTCCTCCCCCCCAGCGAATTCCATCAAATAGGCCTTGATGAAGCCGTCGATCTTGCCGTCCATCACGCCGCCCACGTCGGAGGTCTGGTAGTTCGTCCGGTGGTCCTTCACGCGGCGGTCGTCGAAGACGTAGCTTCGGATCTGCGAGCCCCACTCGATCTTCTTCTTGCCGGCCTCGATTTTGGCCTGCTCGGCCATGCGGTGCTTCAATTCCTTGTCGTAGAGGATGGAGCGCAGTTGGCGCATGGCGTTCTCGCGGTTCTTGGGCTGGTCGCGCGTCTCGGTGTTCTCGATGAGGATCTCTTCCTCCTCGCCCGTGTAGGGGTCCTTGAACTGGTAGCGCAGGCGGACGCCCGACTCGACCTTGTTGACGTTCTGCCCGCCGGCGCCGCCCGAGCGGAAGGTGTCCCACGAGATGGCCGCGGGGTCGACCTTGACCTCGATCGTATCGTCGACCAAGGGGGTGACGAAGACGGAGGCGAACGACGTCATGCGCTTGCCTTGGGCGTTGTAGGGCGAGACGCGGACCAAGCGGTGGACGCCGTTCTCGCTCTTGAGGTAGCCGTAGGCGTAGTCGCCCTCGATGTTGATCGTCACGCTCTTGATGCCGGCCTCGTCGCCTTCCTGGAGGTTGGCGATGGAGGTCTTGTAGCCGTTGTTCTCGGCCCACCGGAGGTACATGCGCATGAGCATCGAGGCCCAGTCCTGGCTCTCGGTTCCGCCGGCTCCGGAGTTGATTTTCAAGACGCAGGCCATCTGGTCGGCCTCGTCGCGGAGCATGTTGCGAAACTCCAGGTCCTCGATGAGGCGGGTGGCTTGGGCGTAGGCCTGGTCGACTTCCTCCTCGCTGACGATCTGCTCGCGGGCGTACTCGTAGGCCAGCTCCAGCTCCTCGGCGGCGGCTTTGACTTCCTTGTAGAGTTCAATCCATTTTTTCAGGTCCTTGACCTTTTTCATTTGCGCCTCGGCTCGCTTGGCGTCTTCCCAGAAAGCGGGGTCTTGTGTGCGGAGTTCTTCTTCCTCGAGTTGGATGGTCTTGCCATCGATGTCAAAGATACCTCCTCAGCGCTTGCTCGCGCTCCAACACGTCGTGTAGTTGGTCTGATGTAATCATGTCTTTTTCTTGTTTTAAATGTTAGATGTATTAATAATAATGTATAGGTTCAATCGCGATACATGGCCTCGATCCGCTCGGCGTACTTCTCGGCGATCACGCGGCGGCGGAGCTTGAGCGTGTCGGTCAGCTCGCGGCCTTCCATCGTGAAGGGCTCGCTGAGGAGCGTGAAGCGCTTGATTTTCTCGAAGGGGGCGAAATTCTGCTGGCTTTTCTCGATATGCACCTCGAAGAGCCGGACGACCTCGGGCCTCCGCGTCGCCTCCTCGTGAGACGCGAAGGGGGGCCATCCTTTCCGCTCGGCGTATTCCTCCAGCGCCTGGAAGTTGGGGACGATGAGGGCGCTGACGAACTTGCGCTGGTCGGCGATGACGGCGATCTGCTCCACGAAGCGGTCGCTGCTGATGACGCCCTCGATGGCTTGCGGGGCGATGTACTTGCCGTTGGAGGTTTTATATAAGTCCTTGATGCGCTCGGTGAAATAGAGCGTGTCGCCCTCGAGCCGGCCCGCGTCGCCGGTGCGGAAGAAGCCGTCGGGCGTGAAGGAGCGCTCGTTCTCGTCGGGCCGCTTGTAATAGCCGCAGGTGACGGTCTTTCCCTTGACCAAGATCTCTTGGTTGGCGGGGTCGATCTTCACCTCCAGCCCCGGCATCACCGTCCCGATGGAGCCGATGACGAAGCCCCGCTCCACGTAGAAGCTGACCGTGGCCGTCGTCTCGCTCAGCCCGTACCCGTAGGCGATGGGGATATTGACCGATTGGAGGAACTCGTTGATATGGTCGGCCAACGGCGCGCCCGCCACGGGGAAGAGGCGCCCCCGGTCGATGCCGATCACCTTCTTGAGCATCTGGAAGATCGTCTTGTCGTAGAGGTTGAACTTGGCCTTCAACGTCGCCGGGGCCTCGATGCCCTTGTTGCGGTATTCCAGGAGGTAGAGGCGCCCCGTCTCGATGGCGCTCATGATCATCCGCTGGATGGGCCGCGGGAAGGTATGGATCTTGTCGTGCACGCCGGTGTAGACCTTTTCCCAGAAACGGGGGACGTTGCACATCAGCGTCGGCCGGATCGCGGGCAGCACCTCCGTGATCTGCTTCGGATCCTGGTTGAGGACGACCGTCACGCCCTTGTGGAGGCAATAGCAGACCCACGCTTTCTCGAAGATATGCGTCAGGGGGAGGAAGCTCAGGGCCGTGTCGCGGTCGTTGACCATCGTGAGGCGGATGTCGTGGATGCGCATCGCCTCCAAGTAATTGGAATGATGGAGCATGACGCCTTTCGAGTTGCCCGTCGTGCCCGAGGTGTAGATGATGGTGGCCAAGTCTTCGGGGCTGGCTTCCTTCATGCGGACGTTGACGATCGCCTCGGCGTTGGCGCAATCGCCCAGCCGGAGGAAGTCGCCGAAGAAAATCGACGTCTTGTCCTCGGGATTCAGCTTGACATTGGGGTCGAAGACGACGATCCGCTTCAGGCAATCGTTCCGCTTCTGCACCTTGAACGCGTTGTTATACTGGAGTTGCTCGCCGACGAAGAGCGTATGGATCGTCGCGTCGTTGATGATGAACTCGATCTGCTCCGGCGAGTTGGTCGCGTACATCGGGACGGTGACGACCCGGTTGGCGTAAGCGCCGAAATCGGTGAAAAGACACTGGGGCATGTTCTGCGAATAGACCCCGACATTCTCTTGCGGCTCGATGCCGAACTCGGCGATGGCCTTGGCGGTAAGCATCACCCGGCGCGAAAATTCTTTCCAAGAGATTTTCTGCCACTTCCCGCTGGCCTGGTCGAGATATTTCAAGGCCACGCGGTCGCCGTATTTCTCGGCCTGCCGATGGATGAGTTCCGCGAAATGGTAATTAGCCATGATCCTTTTGTTTTTTTATTTGTTGACAAAAGTATGGCTTTCTTTTCAAACACGAGGTAAATAAGGGAATCTTTTTGCCCAGAGAACGCCCTTTTGCGCGCTTTTCCTTTTTATGAAAGGGATGGGAGGACTTTTCCTGTTAATTAAAACTAAAATATAGTAGTTTGTATCGCATAGTACACAAGCATCGCCTATATTCGCGTCGTCACAAAATTCAAGAAGGAAGGAGAAAAAGATGAACGCGGAAAACGTAAAATCACAAATGCGGAAAGGGATCTTGGAATATTGCATCCTACTGCTCCTCAAAAAAGAGGCGGCCTACACCTCCGACATCATCCAGAAGCTTCAGGAGGCGCGGCTCATCGTCGTCGAGGGCACCCTTTACCCCCTGTTGACCCGCCTGAAAAACGGCGAGTTGCTGAGCTATCGCTGGGTCGAGTCCACCCAAGGCCCACCCCGCAAGTACTACAGCCTGACGGAAAAAGGCGAAGCGTTCCTGGTCGAGCTCGAAAGCTCATGGCAGGAACTGAACAATACGATCAATCATCTCAAAAACATTTAAAAACAAATAAGTATGAAAAAAACACTAACAGTCAATCTGGGTGGCACGGTCTTCCACATTGACGAGGACGCATACCAACTGCTCGACAAGTACCTGTCAAACTTGCGCGTGCATTTCCAGCAAGAAGAAGGCTCGGACGAGATCATGGACGATTTCGAGGCCCGCATCTCCGAGCTGCTCAACGAGCGGGTGCGGCTGGGCTATGAGGTCATCACCATCCGCGAGGTCGAGGAGGTGATCCGCCGCATGGGCAAACCCGAAGAGATTTTCGCCGACGAGAACCCCGAAGACACGCGGAGCCAACGGGAAACCCACCAAGAGAACACGACCGCCCGGAAACGCCTCATGCGCGACCCCGACAACCGGATCCTCGGTGGCGTGGCCAGCGGATTCGCCGCCTACATGAACTGGGACCCGACGTTCGTCCGCATCGGCCTGTTCCTCCTCATGTTCTTCTATGGCATCACGATCCCCCTCTATTTCCTGTTCTGGATCATCATCCCCCAAGCCAAGACAGCGACCGACAAGCTGGAAATGCGTGGCGAGAGCATCACCGTCGAGAACATCGGCCGCACCGTCACCGACGGCTTCGAGCGTGTGACCCATAACATCAACAATGTCATGAACTCCGACAAGCCGCGCACCGCCCTCCAGAAGGCGGCCGACCTCTTCGTGACGATCATCGGGCTGCTGTTGAAAGTGGCCGTCGTCCTGGCCGGCATCCTTCTTTTGCCGGTATTGGCCATTGTGGTCCTGGTCCTGATCGCCGTCCTGATCGGGCTCGTGGCGGGCAGTTCCAGCCTGCTCTATTACCTCTCGCCCTTCGGCACGGACTTCTACAACGGCATGCCGACCTCGATGATCATCCTTGGGATCGTCGGCGCGATCCTGATCATCGGCATCCCGGTTTTCGCGCTGGCCTACGCCATCTGCGGCTACCTTTTCAAATGGCAACCGCTCTCCACGCCCATCAAATGGACGCTGATCATCCTTTGGCTCATCTCGATTTTCCTGTGCGCCATCTACGCGGACACCTCGGGCATGTTATGGAATTGGGAAAACTATTGGGACCAAAGCCCCGTCGCGTGGCGAAGCCATTATTTCTGGTCCTTGTAAAAGCATAGCCTCCATAAGAAAAGGCTTTCGCCAGGGATCGTTGCCCATCAAGGCAACGTTTCCTGGCGAAGTTGTTCTATAAAGGTGTCGATGCGTTGCATCTCCTTGGGGATGTCGATGCTTTGCGGGCAATGCTTGTTGCACTCCGCGCAGCCCGTGCAATGGTCGGCCTGGCGCAAGCGGGGGACGGAACGGTCGTAGCCCACGAGGTAGGCCCGGCGCGCCTCGCGATAGTTGGCGTCCTGGCTGCTCTTCGGGACGTTGCCCTCGTTGACACATTTATTATAATGCAAGAGGACGCCCGGGATGTCGATGCCGTAGGGGCAGGGCATGCAGTACTGGCAGTCGTTGCAAGGGATCGTGGGATACTGCATCATCAGCTGCGCCGTCTCCTCGAGGAAGGCCAGCTCCTCGTCGTCGAGCGGATCGAGAGGGGAGTAGGAGCGGATGTTGTCTTGCAAATGCTCCATATAGGTCATGCCGCTGAGGACGGTGAGGATGCCCTCGGGCGTGCCGGCGAAGCGGAAGGCCCACGAGCCGATGCTATTCTGGGGCGTGCGTTGCTTAAGGCGGATGGCGACGTGCTCGGGGACGTTAGCCAAGCGGCCTCCGAGGATCGGCTCCATGATGATAGCGGGAATGCCTCGCTTCAGAAGCTCGGCGTAGAGGTAATCGGCGTTGACATTGCGCCCGGTGGCGTGGCGCCAATCGACGTAGTTCATCTGGATCTGGACAAAGTCCCAGTGGACCTCGTCGTGCATGGCGAGGACCTCGTCGAAGACCTCCTTCGTCCCGTGAAACGACCAGCCGAGGTTGCGGATGCGGCCCGCCTCGCGCTCCTTGAGCAGGAAGTCGAGCATGCCGTTGTCGATATACCTCGCCCGGAAAGTCTCGATGCCCCCGTTGCCGATGGAGTGGAGGAGGTAGTAATCGAAGTAGTCGGTCTGGAGGTTCTCGAATGATTGGCGATACATGGCGATGGAGTTCTCCCGGCTCCATTCACTGAAGTTGGAGAGCTTCGTGGCCAAGTAATAGCTATCCCGCGGATATTTGGCGAGGGCGATGCCAGTGGCTCGCTCGGACTGTCCGCGAACGTAGACGGGCGCCGTGTCGAAATAGTTGACCCCGTGGGCGATGGCGTAATCGATGAGGCGGTTGACCTCTTCCTGGTCGATAATGTTGCCATCAGCGTCGGGCTCGTCAAGGGTCGGCCATCGCATGCATCCGTAGCCAAGGAGGGAGATTTTCTCGCCTTTCGGGCTGGTGCGATAGGTCATTTGGTCGGTCGGCACCTCGCCTCGCGGGATGTCGTTGACGTTCGTAGCCCCTTTCGAGGAACAGCCGGAGAGGAGGGGCGCCGCTGCGGCCGAGGATACGCCGACGAGCTTCAGGAAGTCTCGGCGATTGATGGGGTGAATATCTTGCTTGTTCATTGTTTCACTTATTCATTATTAATTATAAATAGAAAGCTAGATCTCGCGATGCCGCTCATGGCCCTCGACGTAGATGGCGCTGAACGGCCGAGCGGGACAGAGGTTCTCGCACGCGCCGCATCCGATACACTTCGCCTCGTCGACGACGGGGAGCTTGAGCGATTTCGGGTCGTTCGGGTCTTTGGGGATCATGCTGATCGCCTTGGTGGGGCAATGCCGCTCGCAGTTGCCACACTCCACGCCGTCGACGTTGACGATGCAATTGTGGTGAATTACTATCGCATGACCGATCTGGATGGCTGACTTATCCGCCCGTGTGATCGGCTTGATAGCCCCTGTCGGGCAAACCTCGGAGCACTTGACGCACTCGGGCCGGCAATAGCCCCGCTCGTACGACATCTCCGGCTGCATCAACCGGTCGAGGCTGGTAGAAGGACGCAAGACATGGCTCTCGCAGACCGATACGCAGAGCTGGCAGGCGGTGCAGTTCTTGGTGAAGTTCAGGATGCCTCGAGAGCCTGGAGGCGTGATGGGCGTCGAGCGCTCCGGGATCTCCTTGTCGATGATCTCGGCGAATCCGCCATCGACTTTCTGGATCACCTTCGCCTTGGGGTCGGGCATCATCGTCCGGGTGTCGGTGTACGACTGGGTCCGGTTTACTTGGTATTGACGTTTCTGTTGTTCCAACTTCTCTTGCGCTTTCAAAGCCGCCCCCGACGCCAAGAGTCCGACCGCCGAGAGGAAACTACGACGCGAGGAAGGATCCCCGCTGGGCGCTGGCTGGCTGTCCACCTTTTTCGCCCCGTAAGCATAGCGGAAATGGAGGGCATCATGCTTGCAATTGTCCAAGCAATCCATACAAGCCACGCACCGGCTGTAATCGATCGAATGATTCTTGATGTTGATGCACGACGCCTTGCACTTCCGGGCGCAAAGGTTGCAGTTCTTACACTTGTCCGTATCGATCACCGGGCGCCAGAGCGAGAAGCGGGCGACTGTTCCCAGCAACGTGCCCACCGGGCAGATGGCGTTGCAATAGGTCCGCCCGTTCTTCCAGGCTAAGAACGCCACGACGATAAGGGTGATGGCGGCTACGGCCAAGGTAGCCCCTCCCTTGATCCAGACATCGACCGAGTAGAACGCGTAGCTATCCGCCCGTTCCGCCAGCATGGCCAAAAGATTGTTTCCCCATTGATAGATCGGGGCGAAGAAGCTGCTGGCGATCCGTCCATAAGCGCTATAAGGCGCCAATAAGGCCACCGCCGCGTGTACGCCGGCCACCAGCAAGATCACGAACAATACGAATACGCCATAACGTAGCCACGTGAGCGCGGGGGAATAGGAGAAGCGAGTCTTCCCTTTCTTCTGCCGCCCGTGGATCCACGAGATGACATCTTGAAACACGCCCAGAGGGCAAATCACGGAACAATAAACCCGCCCGAAGAGCAGGGTTAACAAAAGCAGGGCGATGACCACTCCCACATTGAGCGCGAGCAAAGCGGGCAGGAACTGGATTTTGGCCAGCCAACCGAACCACGCGTGAATCGTCCCCGTGAAATCGAGGAACAGCAGCGTAATCAGCGTGAAGCAAATCACCGCGAGTGTCAATCTGATTTTACGTAACATGTTTATGATGATTTAAGATGATAGAAATTCTTGGATTCAGGAAACCATCCACGCCTTGAATTCCGCCGCCCGGTTCTTGCTGACGTAGATTTGTTCGGGCGTATCCACGAGCAGCGCGATCCGCAGGCGGCTATCGAACCAGATCGTGATGTTGACCACACTGTCACGGGCGACGATGAATTGCTTGTTCGCCCGGAAAAACAGGTGGGGGTCAAGCGTGGACATGATTTGGTCGAGTGTTTTGTTGTAAGCGTATTTCTTCCCGTCTTTCAGGATGACCGACGTGTTCCGGTCGGTGGTGTAGAAGCAAGCGACCTCATTCAGTTTCACGGGGAGCAACCTATCTTTGATCGGGATCAGGATCTGGTCGCCATAGCTGGGTCTCGTCGCCATTTGGGTGATTTGGCTGAGGTAGCGTTCGATGTCCGGGTGTGTCCATTTGCTGAATTTCGCCAAGGCGCGTCGCAACTCCTCCTCCTTGACGGGTTTCAAGAGATAATCGATGCTGTTCACCTTGAAAGCCTCGATTGCGTATTGGTCGTAGGCGGTCGTGAAGATGATGGGCGTCTCGATGGTGGTCGCGCTGAAAATGTCGAACGCGGAGCCGTCTGAAAGGTGGATATCCATGAAGATGAGGTCAGGCGTTTCGTGTTCGCCTAGCCACCGGATTGTCTGTTGAATGCTTTCGGTGTTTCCCATGACCTGGATCGTGGGGTCTACTTGCGACAACAACTCGACCATATTCTCATAAGCGGTTGTCTCGTCTTCTACAATGAGTACTTTCATGGTTTTTTTCTTTTATTTGATTAAAGGTAAAAAGACACGGAAATCGCGCTCGTCCTTTTCCACACGGATCTTCTGGCCAGTCAGAAGCTCGAAGCGGCTCATCAGGTTGTTCAGGCCAGTGCCGTTGGTGACGGGCTTGGTGAATTTCGGGTAGATCGGGTTCGAGATGACCAATTCGTCCCGATCGCTCACTTCGATGCGTACCACCATCTTGTGGTCGCTGTCGATCGCATTGTGAACCATTACGTTGTCGACTAGCGGAAGGAGGGAAAGCACGGGGAGTCGCCACTCCAAGGCTTCCGGCCGGATGTTGATATCGAATGTGAACTTGTTCGCGTAACGCACTTCCGTCAGGTAGGCGAACGCGTGAATGAAATTGATTTCTTCCGAAAGCGGGACCAACCCTTTCCGGTCACTTTGGAGCGTATAGCGAAACATGTCTGAAAGCTTGTTGAGGAAGGCCAGTGTCTTCTCCTCGTCTTTCTTGCGGATCAGGCCGGAAAGGCTGTTCAGCGAGTTGAAAAAGAAATGGGGGTTGATCTGATTGGCCAGGGCGTCGTAGCGGCTACGCTGGTTTTCCGTTTTCAGGCGTTCGATCTCGATCTCCTTTTGGTGGCGCTCCATGTACATCGAGACGATTTGCCCGAAGAACAAGCTGAAGATGAAGACCGCCAGGAACTGGATATAGACCGAATAACGCATGCAGTCGATTTTTTGGACATCGAACAGCCAACAGATCAAGACAAAGAGCAAATACGAGCCCGCCACGATCACGAAATTGACCAAGCAACGCTTCTTGAACGAGTAATTGTTGACCCCCCGCAAGTTATATTCAAGCAAGAGCCAAATCATCCCCACGAAGAAGATAAGCCGGAACGCGTAGGCTCCATAGATGGCCAAATATTCCGACTCGTCGTAATACGTCATCTCCCACGGGATGCAGATCAGGTTCGCGAACGTGACAAAGAAGGCGCCGATAACACTCGATAGCGCCAATTTAAGTTGCGTATGCCGATATAACCATTCCATAAAGCTTCTATCCTTTTTCTTTTTCCATTCGCGAAGTAAGTCAAATCCTCCTTTACATTTATATATAAAGGAGAAGGAAAACGAAAATTAAATCGCGCAAAACGAAAACGCCGGCGCGGACAAGGACGTTTTCTCGCGTGGGGAATCTCAATCTCAGTTTTTTATTCTAAATTCGCGGCATTCGTACAAAAGATATAAGCAAATAAGAAAGATTATGGCACAGGAAGACGTTTTCAAGAAACTGGTTTCGCATTGCAAAGAGTATGGTTTCGTATTCCCCTCGTCCGAGATTTATGATGGTTTGGGCGCTGTCTACGATTACGGGCAGTATGGCGTGGAATTGAAAAATAATATCAAGAAATATTGGTGGGACAGCATGACGCTTTTGCACGAGAACGTGGTAGGGATCGACTCCGCGATTTTCATGCACCCGACGATCTGGAAAGCTTCCGGCCATGTCGACGCGTTCAATGATCCTTTGATTGACAACAAGGACTCGAAGAAACGTTATCGCGCCGATGTCCTGATCGAGGACCACTTGGCGAAGATCGAGGAGAAGATCAACAAGGAAGTGGCCAAGGCCGCCAAGAAGTTTGGCGAGGCGTTTGACGAGGAGAAATTCCGCCAGACGAATCCCCGCGTCCTCGAGCACCAGGCGAAATGGAACGAGATTCACGCACGTTATACGAAAGACATGAATGACTCGAACTTCGAGGATTTGCGCCAGCTGATCCTGGATTGTGAGATTGTCTGCCCCATCTCGGGGACGCGCAACTGGACCGACGTCCGCCAATTCAACCTCATGTTCTCCACCGAGATGGGCTCGACGGCCGACGGCGCGATGAAAGTCTACCTCCGCCCCGAGACGGCGCAAGGCATCTTCGTCAATTTCCTGAACGTCCAGAAGACAGGGCGCATGAAGATCCCCTTCGGCATCGCCCAGATCGGCAAAGCCTTCCGCAACGAGATCGTCGCCCGCCAGTTCATTTTCCGGATGCGCGAGTTCGAGCAAATGGAGATGCAATTCTTCGTCCGCCCAGGCGAGGAGATGGGCTGGTTCCAGAAATGGAAAGAGACTCGCCTCAAATGGCACAAGGCGATGGGCCTTGGCGACGAGAAATACCGCTTCCACGACCACGAGAAGCTGGCGCACTACGCCAATGCGGCGACCGACATCGAGTTCGAGATGCCGTTCGGATTCAAGGAAGTGGAAGGTATCCACAGCCGCACCGATTTCGACCTTTCGCAACATGAGAAATATTCGGGCAAGAAGATCCAATATTTCGACCCCGAGCTGAACAAGAGCTATACGCCCTACGTGATCGAGACGTCGATCGGTGTCGACCGCGTTTTCCTGAGCGTCATGGCCGGTTCCTATCGCGAGGAGACCTTGGAAAATGGCGAGACGCGCGTCGTGCTGAGACTGCCGGCCGCCCTGGCCCCGATCAAGCTGGCCGTCCTCCCGCTGGTCAAGAAAGACGGGCTGCCCGAGAAGGCCGAGGAGATCATGCGGCTGCTCCGCTTCGATTTCCGTTGCCAATACGACGAGAAAGACTCCATCGGCAAGCGCTACCGCCGGCAAGACGCCATCGGCACGCCGTATTGCATCACCGTCGACCATGACACGCTGCAAGACAACCAGGTCACGATCCGCTTCCGCGACACGATGGCCCAAGAGCGCGTCCCCATCGACCGCTTGCACGACATCATCTCCGAGAAAGTCAGCTTGAAGAATTTATTGATGAAAACATTAGACTAAAAAGAAAACCAATGAGAAAGTTCGGGCATATCGTACTCTTGTGCCTCTGCGCGACACTCGCGCTGGGCTTGGCCTCGTGCAACAAGGATGATGAGGAGGATACGGAAGTGGTTTATGATGAGGCGTGGCGCGACCAGAACGAGGCGGCCTTCGAGGAAAAGAAGAACGATCCCGACTTTACGGAGGTCGTCTCGACGGGCAACGAGGGCAGCGTCCTCATGCGCCAGATCCAGGCCGGCGACGGTGAGCGGGTCTTCTACACCAGCCGTGTGCAGGTCTATTATACGTGTCGTACGATCGACGGCGTTCTCCACGACGAGTGTGTACGACCTTATGACGATCCCTTCCACGTGGCCGTCTCCTCGGAAGTGGCTGATTATAATTCATCAACCAACCCCACGGGTTATGCCAGCGTCGTCCTCGGTTGGACCATCGCGCTCCAGCAAATGCGCGAGGGCGACAAATGGGAGGTCTGGGTCCCCTGGCAGCTGGGCTACGGCTACAACGAGCAAGGCGACATCGAGCCCTGCTCGGCCTTGATCTTCGAGATCGAGGTGGTGAAGGTGCTCCAGAATGGGGAGGTCGAGGAGTAGGAAATTGTTTTATCCGGTTGGGAAAATCGGTCATCGGCAAGCCAGAAAGGCTTTCGGTGGCCGATTTCTTTTTTCTAAAAAGTCTATTAAGTAATGATTTATTTCGCGAGAATATATTCCGTGCACGGAATTAACTTTTGTAAAATCGCGAGAATATATTCCGTACACGGAATTAATCCTTCTAAAATCGCGAGAATATATTCCGTGCACGGAATTAATCCTTCTAAAATCATGAGAATATATTCCGTGCACGGAATTAATCTTTATAAAATCGTGAGAATATATTTCGTGCACGGAATTAATCCTTGTAAAATCGTGAGAATATATTCCGTGAGCGAAATATATCCCCGCACGAAAAAAAGAAGCGTGTCCCCCTGTTCGAGAGACACGCTTGATTCATTGGAGACGTTTAAGGGAAGGAAAGGAGACCTATTGGCGGAAGCCCACCACTACGATATCCCCTTCCTCACCTTTCGGCGCGTTCGGATCGCCCTCAAACTTGAAGACGACGCCATAAGTCATTTCCGCTTCCACGGCTTGGCCGTCGCGTTGGGCTGGCGTCCATTTCGGCATCCCTTGGAGCGTGCGGACGACCTCGTTGTCGAGGGCTGGATCGACGCTATTCACGACGCGGACACCCTTGACCGACCCGTCCGTGCCGACCGTGAAGGCGCAGACCACCCTTCCCTGGACACCCTTCTTTTGCGCATCGACCGCGTAACGGAGGCTTTTGGCTAGGAAAATGTGGAACTCTTTCTGCCCACCCGGAAATTCGGGATCCGTGACAGCGGTTTTCTCGAGAACATTTTCCGTCATTACCGGAAAAACACTAACTTTGGCGCCAGCGAATTCGCGAGCGACCTGGCTCACCTCCGGATGGGCGAGGGCGGCCGAAGCCACGATCGCCAGCGGGAGGATGCCCGCGTACTTCATGTAAGCCCACGGGCTGGATTTCTTTTTTGACATCATAACGATACGGTTTTTAAGTGAACTGTGATTGAAGCTGTTGGCCATAGCGTAGCGAACTGGGCCAACAGCTCTTTTTATGAGCGATAGTTGATACGAGCGGGTGTCGACCCCGCTGTCGAGCGCCATCTGGTCGGCTTCATACTCGTGGACGGCCCGCGTCTCCCGCTTGAGCGCCCATGCCGCCGGGTTGAACCATTGGAGCAAGAGGGCGAGGTCGATCAGCAGCAGGTCCAGCGAATGGAGCTGCCGGGCGTGCGCGCTTTCGTGCGCGATCACTTCCCGCGGCGCCTGCCGGTAGTCTTCCTCGGAAAGGACGATCGTCCTCATCCAGCAAAAAGGCGCGACGGCGGCTTTCACCACCAAGGCCCGCGTCCCCGTCGCCAGCGTGACCCGCCGCCCGCCTCGCAGCAATCCGTAAAGACGGGCCCAAGCGCAAACCTCTTTCGCGAGCACGACGAGCAGCCCGGCAAGATAGAGATAGCTGAGCGCGAGGACGCAGATGTAGGCGCCGTGATCCGTGGGAATGGGCGTAGGCGCTCCCGTGGCGATTCCCGCGGCGACAGGAGCTCCGACCCGCGCGAGGCTGGAGGAGAAATCGCCTTCCGCCCCCATTCCCGCCAAATGGACGGCCGGCAAGAGAAACGCCAGCGCCCAGCAACCGAGCAACGCGACGCGGTTGAGGCGGAAGAAAGTCTCGCGGGCCAGCCAGCCTTTATACAGCAGGTAAAAAAGCGCCAGGCAGCCCGCCGATTCGATGAGATAGAGGATGAAAAGTCCCATGGCTATTAGATTTTAAGGAAAAAATGAGTGACCGCTTATTGCCGCAAGGCCTCGACGTCTTGGATCAGTTGTCTCAGCTCGTCGAGCGAGATATCCTCTTTTTCCACCAATGCCGAGACGGCGCTGAGGTACGAGTTGTTAAAATATTTCTCGATCACGCCCTTCAGCGTCCCATCCCGAAACGCCTCTTTCGAGATAAGCGGGTAATAGCGATACGTGTTTCCGAATGTCTCATGCGAGACGAAACCTTTTGCCTCCAGCCCTCGGACAATCGTCGAGATCGTATTGAAATGAGGCTTGGGCTCAGGGTAAAACGTGAGTATTTCCTTCACGAACAAGGCTCCCTTTTCCCAAAAGAAAGCCATAACTTCTTCTTCTTTTCTTGTTAATCTTTTCATGACACGAATAATTTTTCCACAAATAACGGTATAATACAGTTATTAGCCCAACCTTTATAGTTAAAACAACCTAAAGAGGATCTTTTTTCTTTCCTAAGTAAATAATCCCTACTTTTGTGCGGACAAAAATCCGGTTCGATCATGATGACAAAGGAAAATATCGTATCCATATTGGAACAAGAGGCGGAGGCCATCCGTCATATCCCGGTGACATCCGCTTTCGACGAGGCGATCCGCCTCATCGTCGAACATGTTCACGAACGCCGGGGGCGATTGATCACCAGTGGCATGGGCAAGGCAGGGCAAATCGCGATGAACATGGCCACGACGTTCAGCTCGACAGGGACGCCGGCCTTTTTCCTCCATCCCAGCGAGGCGCAACATGGCGATTTAGGTATTGTGCGTGAAGAAGATCTCCTTCTGTTGGTCTCCAACTCTGGCAAGACGCGTGAGCTGGTCGAACTGACGGCATTAGCCCGGCGCTTGGTGCCCCACATTCCTTTCATCGTGATCACGAGCGACCCTGAAAGTCCGTTGGCCCACGAGGCGACAATCTGCCTCACGACAGGCAATCCGCCAGAAGTCTGTCCCTTGGGGCTGACGCCAACCACCTCAACGACCGTCATGACCGTCATAGGGGATATTCTTGTGGTGGGCGTCATGACGCGCATCGGCTTCACCCACGCCGACTACGCCAAACGCCATCATGGAGGCTATCTGGGCGCGAAGAGCCGGGAGCGATCGGGCGAAAATCAATAACCTACTATAATTATATTATATATGAGAAAAGTAATAGGCATTGGGGAGACGATCCTCGACATCATTTTCCGGGAGAACCGCCCTTACGCGGCCGTCCCCGGCGGATCAGTATTCAATGGGCTGACCTCGTTAGGAAGATTAGGCGTTTCGGTGTTGTTCGTCAGTGAACTGGGCGACGACCAGGTGGGTAACTTGATCCGTGCGTTCATGGTCGAAAATCATATCTCAACCGACTATGTAGACCGCTATCTTGATGGGAAAAGCCCCATTTCGCTCGCTTTCCTCGACGAGCACAACAACGCGAACTATTCTTTCTACAAGAACTATCCGGCACAGCGGCTCGACGTCTCTTTCCCTCCGATCGAGGCCGACGACATCTTCATCTATGGGTCCTATTATTCGCTCAACCCCGCTTTGCGTGAACGGATGGTCGAGTTTCTCCAATATGCCCGCGAGCGGGGCGCCATCCTCTATTACGACCCCAACTTCCGGAAAGCGCATGCCCACGAGGCGATTCTCCTCCGTCCGGCGATCCTTGAGAATATGGAATACGCCGACATCGTGCGCGGTTCCGATGAGGATTTCGTCAATATCTTTGGGGAAACCGATGCCCATACGCTCTATGAGGACCAAGTCCGCTTCTATTGCGATAATTTCATTACGACCCACGGAGCGCGGGGGGTTGATCTGCGAACACGTAACTTGGAAACCCATTACGCCGCTCGCCCTATCCAACCGGTAAGCACGATCGGAGCGGGGGATAATTTTAACGCCGGCGTAGTGTATGGCCTCTTGCGCGAACGGGTACGAAAAGCCGACTTGCGGGATCTTGACGAGGCGACATGGGCGAAAATCATCGGACGCGGACTCGATCTTTCCTCCGAAGTTTGCCAAAGCTACGACAATTATATTTCTAAAGACTTCGCGGCCCGATATGTTAGCCCATCTTAAATATGCTTAATGGGAAAAGCGTTTTTATGTCAGTTTTCGTACCTTTGAAATCGTTGAAACGATTCGGATAAGTCTGGCAGTTATGATGAGTAAATATTTATTTATCCCTTTGTTCATTTCTTTGCTGAGCGCTTGCTCGCTCCGGACGCCTACGATCCACACCAATTGCGAGCGAAACGAGATCGGCAATTATATCCTTCGATGGGAAACCAATCCTGTTCTCGAAGGGACTGTCAGTGTTTCCGTTTCCAATGATCCCGATCGTTTCGACGGGCCCGCTACCCAATTCGTGGATATCGCGGAAGGCGTGACGACTTACATTACAGACGACAATACGAATCGCCAATATTTCTTGCTCGATTTCAACAACCGGTATCAACAAGTGGTCGGTTCGCGTTCAGTGGCGATGGATAGCGTGCAAAACATCCGCGACTTGGGTGGTTATCTTACTTCAAAAGGGCAAATGGTCCGGTGGGGCAGGGTTTTCCGTTCGGGAAAATTGAGCCGGTTGAGCGAGTGGGATTCCGTTCGTTTGGATAACCTCAAGATCAAGACCATTATCGATCTCAGGAGCGATCGCGAGCGGGAGCTTTATCCTTGTGGCTACGGCAAGGCGACGCTCGTCCCCATTCCTATCGTGATTCCTCGTTTGAACGAGATCGCTGAACGGGTTGAAGAGGGAGAAATCCGGAAGGGCGACGCTTTCGTGGCGATGCAAGATGAGTATATCCAATTCGTAACCCGCAACACCGAAGCCTTTGCCCAAGCTTTGCGTATTTTCCTCGACGAGTCGCGCTATCCGATTTGTGTCTCGTGTATCTTCGGCAAGGATCGGACAGGCTTCCTCTCAATGCTCTTGCTCTATATCTTGGGCGTCCCTTCCGAAACGATCCGAGCCGACTACATGAGCTCGAATAATTACATTGACACGTCGAAATTCGCCCAATGGGCCACTCGATTAAGCAGCGATTCGCAAGAGAGCGTCACGGTATTTTTGGCGGCCCACGAAGAATTGGTCGATGCCATCGTACATCAGATTAACAAGGATTATGGTTCGATTCAGGATTACCTTGAGACAGGATTGCGCCTTTCCAAAGAAGACCAAGACAAAATCCGGGAGATTTTGCTCTATTAACTCGATAAACTCTTCATTTTTTGCTTATCTTCGCGCCGTCTATTTTTCACCTATACATATTTATCTATTTTGAAAACATTTGAAGAATTAGGGGTTGCCGCTCCGATCCTAAAGGCAATCCAAGAGTTGGGATATGAGTCCCCTATGCCGGTACAAGAGGAAGTGATTCCTTTTTTGCTGGGAGAAGATAATGACGTGATCGCGTTGGCGCAAACTGGTATGGGTAAAACTGCCGCTTATGGCCTGCCGATCTTGCAAAAAATCGATATCAATAAAGTTTATCCGCAAGCGTTAGTGCTTTGCCCTACGCGGGAGCTTTGTTTGCAAATCGCGGATGACTTGAGTGATTATTCTAAATATCTGGATAAACTGAAAGTCCTTCCTGTCTATGGCGGTTCGAGCATCGAAAGCCAAATCAAATCCTTGAAACGGGGTGTGCATGTCGTGGTCGCGACACCGGGTCGCCTACTCGACTTGATGAACCGGAAAACGGTCGACCTGCGCGAAATCAAGAACGTGATCCTCGACGAGGCCGACGAGATGCTCAACATGGGATTCATGGACAGCATCAACGAGATCTTGGCCGCTGTTCCTCCAACACGCAATATGCTTCTTTTCTCGGCGACCATGCCTCAAGGTATCGCCAATATCACCAAGCAATACATGAAGAATCCTCGCGAGATCGTCATCGGACGGAAGAACGAGGGTAACAAGAATATCCGTGACATTTATTTCATCGTTCGGGCACAAGACAAATATGCCGCGTTGAAACGCATCGTGGACTATTATCCGAATGTTTATGGAATTGTTTTCTGCCGGACGAGAAAGGAGACCCAAGAGATCGCGGACAAATTGATCCAAGATGGCTACAATGCCGACTCTTTGCATGGCGACCTAAGCCAGGCGCAACGCGACTATGTGATGAACAAATTCCGCATCAAGCATCTGCAACTATTGGTCGCGACCGATGTGGCTGCCCGTGGTTTGGATGTAGACGACTTGACGCATGTCATCAACTACGGTTTGCCCGACGATGTGGAGTCTTATACGCACCGTCGCGGCCGTACGGGGCGCGCCGGCAAGACGGGTATTTCCATCTCGATTTGCCACGTGAAAGAGAAAGGCAAGATTAAGCAGATCGAGCGAGTGATCAACAAGCAATTCGAGAAGGGCGAGATGCCAACGGGCCAGCAAATTTGCGAAAAGCAATTGTTCAACTTGGTGGACCAGATCGAGAAAGTGAAAGTCAACGAGGAAGAGATCGCGCCCTTGATGCCATCCATTTTCCGCAAATTGGAATGGTTGGACAAGGAGGACATCATCAAGCGCATGGTCTCGTTGGAGTTCAATCGTATGATCGATTATTATAAGGAAGCGGGTGACATCGAGACCGTCGAGGAAGGTTCTCGCCGGAAAGACAGAGAGCGGGGCAGCCGGAAAGGACGCCAAGCCGAAGAAGGCTATACACGCTTGTTCATCAATTTTGGTAAGACAGACAAGATGCGTCCGAGCGATTTGATCGAGATGATCAACAAGTGTGTTCCCGGGAAAGTCGTTGTGGGCCGTATCGATTTGCATGATAATTTCTCGTTCTTTGAGGTCGAAGAGAAAGAGGCTGAAAAGGTGTTAAGACGCATGAACAGTTTCGAGATCGACGGGCGCCGCATTTCCGTGGAGATCGCCCAACCGGAGAAAGGTGGAGAAGGCAAGAAAAAAGCCGGAAAAGATCGCGACCGGAAAGGCAAAGACCGCTTCGAGGGAAAACGGGGCGACAAGAAACCTTGGTGGGAAGGCGCCCCACGCAACAAGAAAAAACGGAAATAGCCCGCGGAAGAAGGGATACATAAAAATGTGAAATGGCATACGAGGGAGCATGCGGATAAAACCGGTCTCCTCGTATGCCATTTCTGTTTTGATTGCCGAACAGAATACGGTCATCCGATTACCAAACCGATCACCATAATTTGGTAATCAGATTACCAAAGTCAGGTAATCACGTTACCAAAGTCAGGTAACCACGTTACCAAAGTCAAGTAATCACGTTACCAAAGTCAGGTAATCACGTTACCAAAGTCAGGTAATCATGTTACCAAAGTCAGGTAATCACGTTACCAAAGTCAAGTAATCACGTTACCAAAGTCAGGTAACCATGTCACCAAAGGATGAAACGTAAGAGACTTCGCTTCGCGTGTCCTTGGGGGAGGTATATATGGAAAATACTTATCTTCGCGTCATTTAATGTTCATAATACGCGTTTATTAAATATCTAATGATATGAAAACACATGACAGACAATATTCTTTAGGGATCGCCTTGTGCTTGATGATGATTATTTTGAGCGCTCACGCCCAGTCGGGTAGACCATCATTGAGCGATGAGCGGAAACGTCTTGACACGATGCATCAAGTGTTGACTTCCGAGAAACTTTTTGGGTATGTCGAACAACTTTCCGATTCCTCGCTCGAGGGACGTCTCGCTGGTTCGCCAGGTATGGCCAAGGCGGTCGCGATCGTGGAGGATTATTATCGCTCATGGGGGTTGAAGCCAGCGGGAGACAATGGCGGTTACATCCAATTGTTTCCGCATCCTTGCGTAGAGATCCAGCCGGGTAGTACGATGGAGGTTCTTTTCCCTATCCGGGCGAAGGAGAAAGATACATGGATCGCGAAGTCATACCCTTGGGCGGATGGCTGGTTCGCCGGAGGAATGAGTGGAAATGGCGATATTACGGCAGATGTGGTCTATGTGGGTTTTGGCGTCACGGCGCCTGAATTGGGTTATGACGATTACGAGGGTATCGACGTGCGGGGAAAGATCGTATTGGCCGAGGGCGAGACGCCAAATCGTGACCGTTCTCCGGAAGCGATCAAGAAATGGTATAAGCATACGCTTCATCAAACGAAGTTGAACAACGCGGTGGCCCACGGCGCCATTGGCTTGCTTTACAACTGGGTCCCGGGCCCGAACGCGCCTTATAATGAAGGATTCGTTTATTGCCATGTGACAGATACGGTGGTCAATGACCTGTTCCGGGGAACGGGTCGCGCTTACCGGGAGACCGTCAATAAGATTTATGAGACAGGAAAGCCTCAGTCTTTTGAGATGGGCAAACGGGCCCGGATCAAGATGAATGCGACCTATAACCCTGACGCTACGGGCAAGAATATTATCGGCGTCGTGGAAGGAAGCGATCCCGTGTTGAAAAATGAGTATGTCATCATCGCTGCCCATCTCGACCATTTGGGCATGATCCCTTATCACATCGAGGGCGCGAACGATAACAATACCTCCTCCGCTTCGCTCCTGGGCGTGGCGGAAGCGATCGCCAAGCTGGAGAAAAAGCCTAAGCGGAGTGTCGTTTTCCTCAGTCTCGATGGCGAGGAAGCGGGTTTGACAGGAAGTACTTATTATACCCAACATCCCGTTTTCCCCAAAGAACAAATAAAAGCGGTCTTGAATCTCGAGCAAGTGGGCGCCGGGGAAATTCTCGTGACCAATTACGCGTACGATCATCCCCATTTGACGGAAGTGGCGCGGGAAGCTAACGAGAAATATATCCATCGTCAACTTCTCGAACGAGAGACCCATTACCTCACTCGCCCGCGGACCGACGGCGCGGTGTTCATGCAAGCGGGTTATCCCTGTACGGATCTTCGCTCGGCGGGAGGTGGGTTCTATCATCATCCGAAAGACAATACGAAGTCGATCAACCCCGCCATGCTGGAGTCGTTCGCGAAATGGTTGTATTGGACGACCCTTGGCTTGGCGGATGAGTAGAGGGATAGAAGCCATAGCCCGTTGATTTTCGGGATAAGCCGGCGAAAATCGTGAATAAAAAGTTATCTTCGCGCCACATGGGAAAAGAAAAAATGACAGACGATTTTGATATACGGGACACTCACGTTCCTGAAAGCGAGCGGGAATTCGAGAACGTACTTCGTCCTCTCAGTTTCAGGGATTTCAGTGGACAAGCCAAAGTGGTGGAGAATCTCCGGATCTTTGTCATGGCCGCACGCATGCGGCACGAGGCCCTCGACCACGTCCTTTTGCATGGACCTCCCGGATTGGGGAAGACGACCCTTTCCAACATCATCGCCAATGAGTTGGGTGTAGGATTCAAGGCTACGTCGGGTCCGGTGCTCGACAAACCAGGCGATTTGGCGGGGGTCTTGACCTCGCTGGAGAAAAACGACGTCCTTTTTATCGACGAGATTCACCGGCTCAGCCCGGTGGTCGAGGAATACCTTTACTCGGCGATGGAGGATTACCGAATTGATATCGTGATCGACAAAGGACCGAGCGCCCGTTCGATCCAAATCGACTTGGCGCCATTCACGCTGATTGGCGCGACCACACGGAGTGGCTTGCTGACAAGCCCGTTGCGTGCCCGCTTCGGGATCAATATGCATTTGGAATATTACGATAACGATACGTTGGCGAAGATCGTCCTCCGGAGCGCGGAGATTCTTCGGGTCCGTTGCCAGACCGACGCGGCCGATGAGATCGCCTCCCGGAGTCGTGGGACACCCCGTATCGCCAATGCCCTCTTGCGCCGGGTGCGCGATTTCGCCCAGGTGAAAGGTTCGGGCGAGATCGATAGGGGGATCGCCCGTTACGCATTGGAAGCCTTGAATATCGACCGTTACGGATTGGACCAGATCGACAACAAGATCTTGACGACCATCATCGACAAGTTCCGGGGTGGTCCCGTTGGACTGACCACGATCGCGACGGCGTTGGGCGAGGATCCCGGTACGCTCGAGGAGGTTTATGAGCCTTTCCTCATCAAGGAAGGTTTCTTGAAAAGGACCCCAAGGGGGCGCGAGGCGACAGAGTTGGCCTATTCCCATCTGGGACGCTCACGGTTCGACGACCAGCGACAAGGTTCGCTGTTTTGAGTGACTTGATTTAAAACAAAAAAAGAGAGAGAAGAAAATGGCAGGAGGAATGAAAAGGCTGGCGAAAGAGACGGCCGTCTACGGATTGAGCAGCATCGTCGGCCGGTTCCTGAACTGGATGTTGGTCCCGATGTATACGCGGGTCTTGACGGACACGGGCGACTATGGGATCGTCACCAACCTTTACGGCTGGACAGCCCTTTTGTTGATCATCTTGACCTATGGCATGGAGACGGGTTTTTTCCGCTTTATCAACAAGAAGGAAGAACAGGAACCGGAACGGGTCTACGCCTCAGTGCTCTATTGCCTGATGGCTAGTTCGATGTTGTTCGCCCTGTTGGTGCTCTTGGCGTTGGGGCCGATTAGCGGAGCATTGGGTTATGGCGACCATCCGGAGTATGTCGGGATGATGGCGGGAATCGTGGCGGTCGACGCCTTTTGTTGCATTCCTTTCGCGTACTTGCGTTATCAGGGTAAGGCTTGGCGTTTCGCGGGGATCAAGCTGGCCAATATCTTTCTCAATATCATTCTCAATATTTTCTTCCTGATCGTTTGCCCGTGGCTGCATCAACACGCGCCGGGCGTGGTCGATTGGTTCTTCTTGCCGGATTATGGCGTGGGGTATATCTTTGTGGCGAACGTGTTCACCACCTTGCTGACATTGATTTTACTCGTGCCCGACCTTTTGCCAGGGCTGCGGGCGAAGGTGAACATCGCGACATTGCGACAGATCCTGGCCTATTCTTTCCCAATCCTTTTGCTGGGTATCGCGGGCATCTTCAACCAGACAGCCGACAAGATCCTTTTCCCCTTCCTGTTTGAGGATAAGGCCTACGCCAACGAGCAGTTGGGAATTTATGGGGCATGTTTCAAGATCGCGGTGGTGATGGTGATGTTCACCCAGGCTTTTCGCTATGCCTACGAGCCTTTTATCTTCGCCCGTTATAAGAAAGACGACAACACGGTGGCCTATGCCGAGGCGATGAAATATTTCATCCTTCTCGCCTTACTCATTTTCTTGGGCGTCACCTTCTATCTGGACATCTTGAAATATTTCGTCGGCGAGGCCTACTATCCCGGGCTGCGGGTGGTACCGATCGTCATGCTGGGAGAGTTGTTTTTCGGGATTTATTTCAATCTTTCTTTGTGGTATAAGCTGACCGACCAGACGTATTGGGGCGCTTATTTCTCGGCCATCGGTTGCGTGGCGACGGTACTGATCATCCTATTGTTCGCCCCGAGGTATGGCTATATGGCTTGCGCTTGGGCCTCGTTCGCCTGCAACTTGGTGATGATGCTGCTTTCTTATTTTATTGGGCAGAAGAAATTCCCGATTCACTACGACCTGCGTTCAGCTTTCCTTTACGCGGGGCTGGCGGCGGTGCTTTTCGTCGCGGGAATGGGCGTGGAGATCGGCTCCGTGGCGCTACGCTTGGTTTATCGGACAGCGCTGCTGGCGATTTATGTCGTCGTCCTGGTCAAGCGGGATTTGCCTCTTGGGGAATTGCCTTACGTGGGGAAGTATTTCAAACGGAAATAAACAATCTATCAACATTTATATAAACAAGCTAATGAACTGGAAAAAAAGAATCAGCGCGGCGTTGCTCCTTTGCGCCGCTACGTTATCCACATACGCCGACGAAGGCATGTGGATCCTGAAAGAATTGAACAAGGAGAACCTGGCCCGCATGGCGGAATTGGGTTTCAAGCCGTCGGCTGACCTGTTGTATAACGAGAACGCGCCCTGCGTGGCTAACGCCGTCGTCATCTTCGGGGGCGGTTGCTCGGGAATCACCGTATCCGACGAGGGATTGATTTTCACCAACCACCACTGCGGCTACGGCGCGATCCAGAAGCTCAGTAGCGTGGAGCATGACTATTTGAAAGATGGCTTCGTCTCGCAAAGCCAAGCCGAGGAACTGCCGGTACAAGGCCTGAGCGTGCTTTACCTGCGGGAGACGGTCGACGTGAGCGACCGCATCAACAGCCAGATTGCGAAGTTTCAAGATGAGTACAAGCGCTTGATGGCGGCCGACTCCATCGGTGACGCCATTTGCGACTCGATCGACCACGACAATCCTTTCCTCTCGGCCCGTGTCGTCCCGTTCTACAACAATAACAAGTATTATCTGGTGACGTATGATGTCTTCCGCGATGTCCGCATGGTCTTCGCGCCGCCCAGCTCTCTCGGAAAGTTCGGTGGCGATACGGACAACTGGATGTGGCCGCGCCAGACGTGCGACTTCTCCGTCTTCCGCGTCTACGCCAACGCCGAGAACAAGCCCGCCGAGTACGACAAGGCCAACAAGCCCTACAAACCCCGCTACGTCGCCGAGGTTTCTTTGCGAGGCTACGCCGACAAGGACTACGCGATGACCATCGGCTTCCCCGGAAGCACGGATCGCTACTTGTGCTCGTGGGGCGTGGAGCAACGGATCAAGTCGACCAACGAGCCTCGCATCGAGGTCCGCGGCATCAAGCAAGCGCTCTGGAGCGAGGCCATGGCGGCCAGCGACGCCGTGCGTATCAAATACGCTTCCAAATACGCCGGCAGCTCGAACTATTGGAAAAACTCGATCGGCATGAACCGTGGCTTGGCCAACCTCAACGTGATCGACCGCAAGCGTGCCGAGGAGAAGACTTTCGCCGATTGGGTCAGCCAAAGCGCCGCCCGGAAAGCGGAGTATGGCGAGGTCCTTTCCTTGTTGGAGAAAGGCTATACGTCGACCAACGATTTGTTGAAGACCCGCACGTATCTCTCCGAAGCCTTCTCGAACGGCGCGGAGATCATCCGCTTGGCCCGCATGGTGCAGCAGTTCGACGTGGAGGAATCGACCGCCGAGGAGAAAGCCATCTTCATGGAAGACCGCGTCCGCGCCTTCTTCAAGGACTATGAGCCGACGCTGGACCAGAAAGTCCTCGCCGCCATGCTGAAGATCGTCAAGGAGCGTGTCGCCCCCGATCGCTTGCCCGACATCTACGAGAAGATCGACAAGAAATACAAGGGCGATTACGAGAAATACGCCGCCTACGTCTTCAAGAAAACCCGCCTGCTCTCCGAGGCCAACATCGAGAAGATGATCAACAACCCGAAGGAATACGATAAGCTGAAGAAAGACCCGGCCGCCGAGTTGGCCCTCTCGACTTCATTGGCCCTCTACAGCCTCTCGCAGGAGATGGGCGACGCCGAGTTCGACATCCTTCAGGGCGAACGTCTCTATTTCAAGGCCCTCAAGGAAATGTATCCCGAAAAGGCGCTCCCCTCTAACGCCAACTTCACGATGCGCATGAGCTATGGCTCGATCGGCGGTTACCGTCCTTATGACGCGGCGTGGTACAACTACTACTCGACCGACAAGGGCGTCCTCGAGAAGGAAGACTCCACCAGCTCCGAGTTCGCCGTCCAGCC
The DNA here is from genome assembly GCA_949298575.1 of uncultured Parabacteroides sp. Classification (GTDB taxonomy): domain Bacteria; phylum Bacteroidota; class Bacteroidia; order Bacteroidales; family Tannerellaceae; genus Parabacteroides. The sequence continues at coordinate 2,877 of CASFXH010000017.1, read as the reverse complement.
CGAGATCCTCGACCTGCTCCGCCAGCGCGATTTCGGCCGCTACGGCAACGACAAGGGCGAGCTCCAGTTGTGTTTCCTCTCCAACAACGACATCACCGGCGGTAACTCCGGCAGCCCCGTCTTCGACAAGAACGCCCGCCTGATCGGCCTCGCGTTCGACGGCAACTGGGAGGCCATGAGTGGCGATATCGCCTTCGAGCCCGACTTGCAACGCAGCATCTCGGTCGACATCCGCTACGTCCTCTTCGTCATCGACAAGTGGGGGCGCTGCGGGCGCTTGCTCGAGGAGTTGAAGTTGGTGGAATAGAACGTCGCCTCCCGCTGAGGGAAAGAACGTGAAAAAACACGCGGACGCGCCGTCTTCCCGGCGTGGTCCGCGTGTTTGTTTTGGGGAAAAAACGTTCAGGAGGGCCATTTCACTTTTGCGATGGGGGAAAAAACGTTCAGGAGGGCCATTTCACTTTTGCGATGGGGGAAAAAACGTTCAGGAGGGCCATTTCACTTTTGCGATGGGGGAAAAATCGCCCGGAAGCGCCATTTCACTTTTGCAATGGGGGAAAAATTGTTCAGGAGCGCCAAAACAATTTTGTAATGGGGGAAAAAACGTTCAGGAGCGCCATTTCACTTTTGCAATGGGGAAAAAATCGCTCTGTAGCGCCAAAACAATTTTGTAATGGGGGAAAAATCGTCCTGTTGCGTCAAAACAATTTTGTAATGGGGGAAAAATCGTCCTGTTGCGCCAAAACGTCTACGTAACGGATTTACCCGGCCACCACCCACCGCTCGATGTTCCTGACCGAGGAAGAGAAATTGACCCCGACCTTGATCACCTGCCGCCCGTCGTGGGCGAAAGGCTCGGCGTAACCGTTCTCCTCGATCTGCCGCAGGGCCTCGTCCGCCGTGCCGTCCAGTTTAAATTCCATGATATAAATGTAGCGGTCCGTTTTCAAGACCAGATCGATCCGCCCCCGGTTCGTGTGGTATTCCACTTGGGTGTAGAGCCCCACCAAGCGGAAGACGATGAACAGGACATTTTGGTAATGCAACTCCAAGTCGCGGGCCAGCTCGTAGGGCGTGTCGGCGAAGAAAGACTGGAGGCGCTCGAGGAAGGCGTCCACGTCGCCACGCTCCACGGATTGGACGAACCGGCTTATTTCAAAAGAGCTCTTGACCGCGTTGACATTCGTGTAGAAAGGCAACAAGTATTTGACAAATCCCTCTTCCACCTCCCGGTTCGGGAAGCCCAAGGTATAAACCTTGAATACCGGATTGGTAGATCACCGGGATGGGGTTGTAAGAGGCGGCGTCGATGCTGTTCAAGACGCTCGCGTCGGTCTCCGTGTGGGCCATGTCATAGAGATTGTACTTCGTCCGTTTGAGCGATTCCACCAGGTAGGTTGGCGTGCCCGTCTCGAACCAGTAGTCGCCGAATTGCTTGTTCTTAAAGGTGTTTAGCAGGCTGAACGGGTTATAAACACCCGTGGCTTCCGACGTGAAATGATAGCCGTCATAATTTTCTTTCAATCGCGCCAACGTCGCCTCATGATCCAAGCCCAAAGCGTCGGCCAAGGCTTGGACATCCTCTGTCAGTTCGCCGCGAATCTCCGCGTCCGAGATTCCACAAATATCGGCGTAGGCCCGAAGCATCGAGATGTCTTCCAAATTATTCAAATCGCTGAAGACGCTCACCTTCCCGAACTTCGTCACGCCCGTCAGCAGGGCGAAACGGAGCCGTAGAAAGGTTTCAGCGTCGAGCGCATTTCCTCCTGAAGCTTCTCGTCGTGAAGCGTCTGCAAGAGCGGCTTGTCGTACTCGTCGACCAGGATGACTACCTTGCGGCCCGTTCGCTCGTAAGCCCGTTCGATCATATAGCGGAATCGTTCTTCCAAATAGCGGTCTTTCTTTTGGTCACCATAAATCGCTTCCCATTTTTCCAAATGTTCATTGAGAATACTTACTAAATCGGGAATACCTTTATAGCTACGGGCATTCAGGTCGATATGGAAGATCGGATGCTCCAGCCATTCCTTCTCCAAACGCGCCATCGCCAGCCCTTCGAACAGCTCCTTCTTCCCTTGGAAATAGGCCTCCAGCGTAGAGACCAGCAGGCTCTTGCCGAAGCGGCGGGGGCGGCTCAGGGCGGTCTTGTCGACATAGAGATAACCCTCCTTGCGGATCTTCTCGAAGTTCTGGATCCCGATGGGATATAATCTGGGGCTCATAAGCGATTGTTTTTAATGTGACCTCTTTGACGCGAAGATAAGCTTTTCTCCGTAAAAAACGCGGATTAAATACGGCCGCTCGCGAACCCTTTCCCCATCCTCAATCGCTCCCTTTTAGAATGGCATTGTGAGCACCTCATAATGCCTATTGTTAGAAAACCATCATTGGGAGGGTGAATTTACCCCGTCTGGAAGCATGAAAAAACGCTTCCGCAAGCATTGGCCAACGCTTGCGGAAGTGTAGGCTTACGCTTGCGGTGCCGTTGGGCAACGCTTGCGCAAGCGCAAGGCGATGCTTGCGCAGGCGTTTGGGGCGTGTGTTTTACCCCCTCAATTGGCTTCACCATGAGGGGGAGATGCCCGAAGGGCAGAGGGGGGGGTTCTATTTCACATACCCTTTTCGCACTACACTTTCACCCATTTTCACGCCCTCACGTATGCGCCTATATATTATATATGTACGTGTACATTATATTATATATTTCCTTATGGGAATCCATTCATAAGAGTGTAGCGAGAAAAGGGTTGTCGCTGTCGTATCGTAGGAAGAATGAGGATGTTAGGGCCTTAAATGGAGTGTAGCGTTTAAACGACCCTTTTTTTGCGACAACACAAAGGTACGGCTTTCTTTGATACCAACAACTATTCTTCCTTC
>CASFXH010000016.1 GCA_949298575.1 uncultured Parabacteroides sp. | reverse complement strand
TGAGGCATGGACGGAGGCAATAAGGCAACATCGCCGGCAGTAAAGGGCTGAAGGGTATCGCCCGCCATTCGGTTTCCGTAACCGTGTACGACATAATACAACTCCCACGCCTCGTGCCGGTGCAATTTAGCTTCGAGTTCTATCTTGATGCGTTGGTCAATGAAGAAAAACGAATGTTCTTCCTGTTCCGGAACGCAGTAAGGTATTACAATATCATCCATAAGAATCTGTTTGTATAAGCAGATACAAATCTACGACAAATCTATCATACAATAAAGCAAATCAGATACAATTAAACACCCTAACTTTGCTTGCGTAAACATTAAACAACGAATGAATATGGATTTATATGAAGTTTTGGAGAAGCGTCGCACCTATCGCGACTTCACCGATGAGAAAGTAAGTGACGAGATTCTGAACCGTGTAATCAGTGCAGCATTCAAAGCCCCGACCAACGACCATTTACGGCAGTTCGAGTTTGTGGTGGTGCGCGGAAAAGAGGACATTGCCAAAGTCATCGCGCCGTTAGCAAAGAATATGGCAGCATTCAAGGAACTGGTGAGCGAAGTGGACGAGTCGGGCGACAAAGACAAAATGGAAATGTTTGAAAAGGCATTACCCAGACAACAAAAGATGTTGATAGAAAGCGGGCTGCTTATCCTGCCTTTCTATCACCAGCTGACAGTTCCTCTGCTGAAACCCACAGAGCAAAGTTCGCTCAACTACTTTGCCTCTGCTTGGTGCGCCTTGGAGAATATGCTGCTTGCCGCCACCGCCGAAGGGCTGGGAGCCGCGTTTCACATACCGGTGGCCGATGAAGCTGAAAAGATAAAGGAAATCGTGGGTGCACCTGCGGGCTACGAATTCATCTGTCTTCTCAGCATCGGCTACCCTGCTCCTAATGCCTTCCTGCCACGACAGAAAGCAATCCATGTCAAAGACAGGATACATCAAGGAAGGTGGTAAAGAATGTCATCAAGAAAACCACCGGTGACACGGCGAGCAGCCACATCCGCCAGTTCGTCATCCAGCTTGCCAAGAACGGCCTTGCGGCAGGGGAAACCGTCTCCCAAGTGTCCGACCGCCTCAGCTTCGAATATCCCCAGCATTTCAGTCGGATGTTCAAGAAGCAGGAGGGTGTCACGCCTTCGGAATACTGCCAGAGGGTGCGGGGTTGATAAATTATAAATATGTATTTTACGCCTTTTGTCTGAATAAAAGCCTGTTATAACCACTCCGCTTGTTCTTCTTGAACTATGCTTGTGGCCACTCTACTTTATGCCACTCCAATTAAGCTATTTTGAACAGCAAATATCCCAATTTCTTGCGTTTACTCCCATGCCCCGCATAGCCTCCTTAAGCTTGTGGAGGTAATCTCACAATAATAGGCATTCTACCCCTCTTACAATGCCCATTGTAAGCTCCTCACTATTGGATTATAAGCTCCTCACTATTGGGTTATAAAGACCTTACGATAGGCATTATGATGCAAACACGAAAAGACGAGGCTGTCCTCGCCTTATCCAGACTATTGTGATACTATAAAACGACACTGTCCAAGGACACGCGGTTGAATGTTAAGGTTTTTATGGTCTATTTGTTTCTTGACACTTTTGCTGCTTGATTTTAGAACCAGGCGGAATGTCGGTAGTGATCCAGATGTTGCCACCCACCACGGAACCACGCCCGATGCGGACGCGCCCCAAGATGGAAGCGTTGGAATAGACCACCACGTCATCTTCAAGGATCGGGTGGCGCGGCTCGTTAATGGGGCGACCATCCTCATCGAAGTGGAAATTCTTGGCACCTAGCGTGACACCCTGGTAGAGGCGAACGTGATCGCCAATGATGGTCGTCTCGCCAATCACGATTCCGGTGCCGTGATCTATGGCGAAATGAGTCCCGATCCGTGCGCCGGGGTGGATGTCGATGCCCGTGGCCGAGTGCGCCAATTCGGTGATCATGCGAGGCAACAGTGGCACCTTGCATTCGTAAAGAAAATGCGCCACGCGGTAGTGCATGATGGCATAGAGACCTGGATAGCAAAGGATGACCTCGGCAGCGTCACGGGCGGCGGGGTCTCCTTCAAGGATGGCTTGGATGTCCTCGTCGAGACGGTCGCGAAGCTCGGGAAGAGCCTTGACCATGTCCTTGGCGATCCAGCGGGCCGAAAGCATGGCGACCTCCTCGCGGACGTTCCGGGAAAGGAAAGCGGCTTTGATCTCCTTGAGCAACAGGTCGTGGATAACGTGGATCGTACCCGACAGGTGGTTGGCCACCAGCGCTTGACCGTCGGCCAGCTCAAGACCGAAAAAACCAGGGAAAAACACCTGGCGGAAAAGACGCATAAGCTCTCGTACGTGGTCAATGAAAGGCATAGGGGCCGAGGGATGCACGATAAACACACGCTCATCCGCCAGCTTCCCAGCCGCTTGGGCAATGGCCAAAAGGTAGTCGTCGTTATTTGTCTGCTCTAGTTGTCCCATGTGTACTTGTATTCGATAAGTTGATCACTGTTTTTTCCTAACCCAATGAGCACTCGGTCACCCACGACGAAGACGCAATGCGTGTCGCGCTGGTCGGACGGGAGCTGGCTTCCCCGAGTCCAAGTTTTATTGGAAACATCATAGCGCCAAACGTAGCCCTCGGTATCGATAGCATAGAGAGCGCCACCGACGGTGAATCCCTGCTGGATACCGGTCGAGCCGGGCCACTCGGTCTCTTCACTCCAGTTCGACAAATCACTTGATGACCAAAGCTTTTTCGTATAAGTCGCGGAGAGGGCGTCAGGATTCGTGCGTCCCAAGCCCGCATAGACACGCCCACCGAGGCTGATCGCGACCCCGTCGCTCTGACGAATCGGGAAGGAGGCCTGGCGAGTCCAAGCGTAACGGTCGGAGTCGAAGCTCCAAACTTCATTCGTGAGAGAATCGCGGCGACCACCAATAAGGTAGACCCGCTCACCATGTACGACCGTGGCCGAGCGGTAGCGGCCCGCTGGACGGGTAGCGGCATCCTCACTAACGGCGCTCCAAGTGTTGTCGAGCGAGGAGTAGAAATAGAGGCGATCCGAAATGGTCCCATCGGCCGTCATTCCGCCAAACGCCCAGAGTCCGAAGCCGCGACTGAAGCTAGCTTGCCAAGCGAGCTCCTCTGGTTGCGACGCCAGTTGCTGCCACGTGTCACGCTCATCGGCGACGAACATCCACAACTCGTCGGTATAACCTGGACCACGATCGCCTCCAAGGAGATAGCAGAGGTTATCGTCGATCATGGCGAAGCCCGACGAGTTAGGCCTACGGAAAGCGCCAGTAAAGCGGGCAACGTCTTGGAAAACTTCCGGCGTGCGGACGGTAAGATATTGGCCATACTGCGTCCCGTTAGCGTTGATGGCGTAGGCGCGAACGTAGTAGGTAGTGCCTCCACGGAGGTCAGACATAACGCCATCGTATTTCGTAGCCCCATACGAGACGGGGAGGATGCCAAGATGGTTCTCGACCGTCGCGTTGGCCGTGGAGTTCCAGACGATGCCGGATTCCGTCACGTCGGAAGCGCCCTCCGCGAGGACTTCACACGAGATGACAGCCTGCCCATCGGCCATGGAGGCGATTTCAACCGTCTGGACCGTGGGCAATTCATTTAAAAGGATCAACGTCAGCCCCTGCCCTTCCGAATAGCGGGTGCCCATGGCGTTGGTGGCGAAGGCACGAACGTAGTATTGGGTTTGCTGGCGGAGCTCCGTGAGGCGTCCCTCGAAAGTGCCCGTGCCCGATCCGCAGCGCAGCGTGTCGGCCGTCTCGAGGGTTGGCTCCGGTTCGATGCCATAGCAGAGTCCACAAACGGTAACGGGGCTGTCGCCCTCGCTCTCGATGGTGAACGAGAAGTCGGCGAAGGTGTAGCTTGTCGCCACGTTTTTCAGTCCCGAAAGGATCGGCATCCCGTCGGATGTGGTGAACGACACGAGATTGGAGCCGTTAAACTCGCCAAACTCATTTCTGGCGTAAGCACGGACATAATAACGCGTCAACGGCTCCAGTCGCTCGATCGTGGTATAGAACGAATCCGCCTCCATACGAATAGGGATAATAGAGTCGACAACAAGAGAGTCCGCGCCTCGCATCAAGTAAAGTCCCCGCTCAGAGACAGGCGCCTCACCCGCTTTCGTGATCACGCCTCCGCAGACGGCCGAGGTAGCGCCAACATGAGTAGCGGCGAAAGTGCGGACTGTCCCAACGCCACTGTTCGTCGTGAACTGAAGGACATCGCCATAGGCCGTATCGACCTCATTGATGGCGTAGGCACGAATGTAATAAAGCGTGTTGTTGCGAAGACCGTCAATAGTGGTCTCAAACGTACCCTTCCCCTCGGCGACCGCACGGGCCATCTCCGGATTGAAACTGAAATCGGCACTGGTTCCCCAGCAAAAACCAGCCTCGCGGACAGGGGCACCGTTCTCGCGCGTGACCTCGCCCGCAACCGTGACAGTCGACGCCGTGACAGTCAGTTCATCAGCTGTCCGTACGTCAGGCCGTAAGGCGTTTCGAATTTCATCACCCAACTGAGGGTCTTCGGCGCAAGCGACCCCGATCCAAACCAGGGCCATAAAACGTAAAATATTTTGAAAATGCCTCATCATGATAGTTTTAAATTAGAAAAACACACCGACGGAAGCGTTAAGATCCACATAATCGAAATTGACCGTATGGACACCCACGCCAACAAACACCGGCCCGGCCACAACGAACGACGCATCCGCCTCAAGGACGATCCCTCTGGCGGAAGCATCGGCGTTCTTGGCCCAAACTTGCTGTTGATCATTTATATCTTCGTAAGAATAAGTGACGAATTGATGGAGCACGTCCCTCATGCCATAGCCCAAACCGACGGACAGGTTCATCCAGTTCGTACAGCGGACCACCATACCGGCCGTCGCCAAAAGGGTATTTCGTTTCCCCTCGCCCGTCGCCTGGTAAGAAGCGTCCGTCTCGTTGAAAGAAAGCAGCTCGCCCGTCTGGTCGCAATTTACCGTGTGCTCCTGAAAAGAGAGATTACTCTTGAACTGCGCGTACCAACCGAGCCGCTTACCCAAACCGCCGATGCGGATACCGAAAGGCGCCTCGATGGAATAGGTATAGGCCACGAAGAAGCGCATCCGCTCGCGAGGCTCGGGAAGGACGACGATCGTATCGGGCGCCGCGTTAACCTCTTCCTTAGGGGCCAGAAGCTCCTCGCGATAGTTCTCCCAATAGACAGCCAGCTCCTCGTTTTTCGGCGTGCCAATACCCTCTCTGTAGTAGACCACCAATTGTTCGATGGCTTGGGGGTCATCTTCCGTCGCGCTGACAGTAAGGCAGTTCAGGCATTTGTTCATAAGACTTCGCATGGAAAGCCTCATTTCCTCATGAGAGAGCCACAACTCGGTAAGGCGCTTTATGCTGTACGAGTCACAACGCGAGACTCCCTCCTCATACCACATTTTGGCGTCGCTCAAGTCTTGGCGCGCCAAGGCCTCATCGCCTCGCCGGTTATACTCCGCCGTCTCTTGGGCGAAGGTTTCGACTGTCGCGAAAAAAAGGCAAAAAAGGATCAATATAAATTTCCAATGCTTCATAATCTATAAACTAATAGTAAGTGACGCCAGTGCTGACGAGCCGGGCGTCTGAAGAGTAAATGTCAAATAGATGATCCTCGCGTTCGAAAGCCCGCCCGTTCTCGGTCCTTCCCACGCTGAGGTATTTGCACGGGATGCGCTCGTTAGCGTCTCCATCAATCGCGCCATAACGCCCATTCGATTTCTTACGGACAATCATGTAGTTCCCAAAAGCCATCTTTTCCTCGTAAAGCGTCCGTCGTTGCCGGATCCGTTCCCGTTCCTCGGCCTCGTCGCAGGCGATGAGCAGACGGACAACCTCCTCTGTAATCTTAAGATCGCGGGCTTCCTCGAGGTAAGCCCGAGCTTGAGCGTAATTATTTTGGGAGAGATCTGTCTGGGCGGCAGCGATCAGGCCGGTGTACTCACGGTCAATGGCGGCGGCACGTTCCGTGGCGCTCTCTCCCGAAACGGGGACCTGCTCGACGAGGGCCTGGGGTTCCGACTCGACAACAGTTTTTTGCGGTTCAGGCGTTTGAATCAGCGCTTCCACCGTATCGCTTGGGGATTGATTTTCAAGCTCCTTCCCTACAGCCAAAGTATCGCCCAGCGTCGCTGACTCTTCCGCGAGCGGCGAATCTACGCGATCCTGCTTTTGGGGTAGACGTATTTCCGCCGGCTCCGGCTTGTCGTAGCTCCATATTAAAAAAGCCGCTCCCCCGACTGCCAAAACCGAGGCCGACAAGAGCGCCACCCGACGCCTTTGCCTCTTCCGCGGGAAAACACCTTTTCCAATGCCTATTTCCGGACCTTGGGGATGCTTTTCCTGATCGCTCGGGGTGAGCAAAGTAGTCTCCTCCTCCGACTCCTCTGTCTTCGTGTCGGGAGTTGGCACTGGTTGTTCCTCCGGCATTTCCTCGGGGAGGTCCAAGGCCTCCATCATTTCCTTGACACTGGCGAACCGATCCGCCGGTACGATCGCCATGGCTTTCAGAATAGCCTCAGCCGTCTTCTCGGAGATCGCCGGATTGATTTCCCTTGGATCTTTCAGCGGGCGAGTGGCCCGTAAAATTGACTCCGTCGGGATTTGCCCGGTCAAGAGATCGTAGAGCGTCGCGCCCAGCGCGTAAATATCAGGGTAAGGCGTGAAAGTCTGAATCCCCTCACTATCATACTGCTCAATAGAAGCGAAACCTTTCGAGAGGGTCAGAAGCGTCGTGCTCGTCTCTTCCTGCTCAATATCGTAACGCTTGCTCACGCCGAAATCGATCAGACGGGCATTGTCCTTCTGATCAATCAAAATGTTACTCGGCTTGATGTCCAGATGCAAAATACTTTTCTCATGCACGAATCGCAGGGCCTCACCAATTTGGTGAACATACTTGAGAGCTCTCCGCTCCGTCAGCCGCTGCTCCTTTTCCAAAACGTATTTCAGGGAATGTCCGGAGATATACTCCATCGCGATGTATGCGGTATTGTTTTCCTCGAAGACTTCCAAGACATTAACGATGTAAGGATGATGCACTTCCGAGAGGATTCGCGCTTCCTTTGTCAACTTTTCCTTGAACTTCTCGAACAAAGCTTTCCCTGTCTCGGAATAAACTTTCACGTTATAGGTCTTCTCCTCCCGGAAACAATAGTCCTTGAAAAAGTATTCCTTTATGCAGACGGGGACTTCCGTCTTGATCGTCCCCAGCGAACCTTTCACTTCCGTGTACCAAATACCTCGATACGTAATGCCAAATCCCCCTTGGCCGATCACGTTCAACAGTTTATATTTTCCCTTTTGAAGAAAAAAACCACTTGGCAGATTCATACTCCATCATTATGACTGCCAAAAGTACGCTATTTATACTAAAGAATAAAAAAAAGAGAATACTTTTTGCGCCTCTTCCGCCAGATCCGTGGTTTTTTGGATCGGAATGAGGTAGAAAGAATAATTATCCCGGCTACTCTCGGCGCAAATCTCCGCGATTTTCTCTTTGATTTCTCGAGCGCCGTCACTTATCTTGAAAATCTCTTGCAATTTCTCGTCGTCTATTTTCTCCAACACGCCATCCGTACACAAGAAAATATAGTCACCCGCCTGGATATCCGTCAAAACACTCACTTCCACCTCCGCGGGTTGTTGAGCGCCTTGTATCGCCCGAAGGATCACATTTTTCTTCGGATAAACCCGAGCCTGCTCGGGTGTCAATTGCCCCGTCTTGACCAGGAAATTCACCAGAGAATGGTCGTCTGTCTTATGAAGGATCCGCCCTTGCCGGATTTGATAGACCCGGCTATCCCCGATATGGGCGATCGTCACTTTCGTCTTGCCAAAATAAGCCAAAGCCAAAGTCGTCGCCATTCCCTTGGCCTCCGGATTCGCTTTCTGATATTCCTCAAAACGAGTCTCCGTATATTCTACCGCTTTTTGTATGAAAGAATTATCCGCTTTTCGAGTAAAAAAAGCGTTGAAATAAACTTGGATAGATTCGCAAGCCAAATGACTCGCGACTTCTCCTTTCGTGGCCCCTCCTACGCCATCACATATAATATAAAGCCTTTGATCTCGAAAATCCGATTCAGGCGCGGGCCAAATGGAATCCTCATTATGAGCCCTCTTCCCTTTTTCCGTGATCGCGTATGGCTGCGCAAGCGTTATATTCATAGCAACTCGATTTAATCGTTAAAACGAAGAATCGTCCGTCCAAGGATAATCTCATCGTTATCTTTCAAGACGACAATTTCTCCTTTTTCTAAACATCTGCCATTATATAACGTATGATTTTTGCTATTATTATCTGAAAGAAGGTGTTTATAGTGGCCTTTCGAGTCTTTTTTCACTTCCACACAAATATGCTCACGGCTCATGGAACGATCGGATGTCCGAATCGGAATGTCCGCTTTCGATAAATCGGATTGCCGGCCTATCGTGAAAGTTCCTTCGTCAAGCGTGAAAGTTTGCTCCACCGTATCCCCGTTCGCGAGCACCGTAATCCGCCCTTTATGGACATGGGCTGGTACGATCAAAGTCGTGTGCTCTTCCTCTTGGGAAGGCTTGTTCAAGTTCAAAAGAGAGACAGGAATCCCCTCCTTGCATTTAGGACATTTAAAAAAGGTAAGACCGAGGGGAATTTTCCCCTCGTCCACCTTTAAACCAACATGACAATGTGGACATTTTAACGCGATCATAGAATGAATGAAATATCTGGGTCGTCCATACCCATATCCGTTGAATACATGTCGAGCATATCCGAGTCGGAAAGCATAACCGTATCATCAGATAACGTGATGAAATCGCCGTCAACATTTTCCATCATTCCCTCGTCGATTGTCACCGCCTCTCCCAGATTGACCGCCTCATCAATATTGATGAGGACGGACTCATCCTTGAGGGAAGCGTCATTGTCATCCAACGTAACGAAAGTGTATTCCTCTCCCATCGCTTGTCCTAATTATAATGTTCTTAATTCGCGAACAAAATTAGGAAAAGCTTTCCTTCACCTATTCACGCGATTTCCTTTATAATCAAATAGTTTTTGTTTCTGTACGAAAATAGTGGTTTCCGGGTATGAAGAAGGGGGGACTAATCCCTCGTCCAACGCGCTTGGCATGACGAGACGGGGCAACGCTTCCGTTTCCGCAAAGATTCCCAAGGTATTTCACCCAAAAACGTACCGCACTTGGGGCAAACATACTCTGTCTTAAAACGATTGGTCAGTTCTTGAAGTTGCTGAGGTATTTTCGCTGATTGGCGTGCCCCTAAAAAGACACCAACCGTCGGCGCGCAAATCGCGATCAGGAGGCTGACCGCGAAAAGCGTGGGGCTACCTTTCCCCATAAAACCAATAAGGATACCTATCACGCCTGGAATAGCGAATGGCAAAGATTGTAATAACCTTATTTTAAATTGATTATTGGCTTGTATTTGAACTTTCTCTTTAATATAGTTATCGTAAACCCCTTTCAGGGCGTCAAATTCATCGCTATAATCATTCGCTTGCCTCAAGGCTTCCGCGAGATTCAAATGATACCGGTCCCCTAACTGGATGTCGTCGGTCGTCACCACGGGTTTACGGACAATTTGATCCCCATTCACGAAAGTCCCGTTCGTCGAGTCAAGATCTTCCAGCACCCATCCCCCTTCCTCATTCCGGGACAATTGGGCATGATGCCGACTCACATGCGCGTCGTCGACCACAATATCGTTGTCCGGTGCCTTACCGATCTTGATCCGCATAGGCTTTCCTCCTTAAGCGTTGTTTTCCGGAGTGGTAGTTTCCGGTTCCTTTCTCAAGATTTCTTTTTCCAGGAAATCCTTCAATTGCTTCAAGGGATCTTTGGAGATCACCAGTTCCCTTGGCTTACCCTCTTCGCTTAAGAGCAACAATTTTTGTTTCGGAAGATTGATTTGCAAAATATGATTCTTGTTGATGATATGGCTTTTTCCCACACGCATCAGCACCTTATGGCAACCCTCGATCTGCTTTTCCAGCATTTCCTCGATTTTACCAATGTTGATCGCGAACGTAAATTGAATACCATTCGAGAGCAACAATTTCGTATAGTTGCGATCGGCCTCGAAATAAAGGATTTGCCCTATCCTTATACGCAACAGCTCGTCTCTTGTCTTTATAATAAGGTATCGATCCATTTGTGTCTTGTTCATGTCTTTTTATATGCCGCGAATGTACGGTTTTTCCCCGAACAAAACTAAAAACATCCATCCGTTTTCACATTCGACGGCCACTCATTCACCAAAAGCGGCTTTTACCTCATTTTCCGTGAGGGCATAGCGTTGCCCGCTAACGACCCGCTCAAGCACAAGTCGACCAACCCGTTTCGCGCTCGCCTCGGAAGGGAACGGACGGATGGAGTCGAGGGCCGGGATCGTAGGCTGGTAAATCAAACGCCGTTCACCAGCCCGGATCTCATAGCCCCATCCGCTATCGACAGGAAATGTCCGTAAGGCAACCCGAACCTTCTTGTCGTCACTCCATCCGCACCCCGATAAATAAAGCGCCAACGTGATAATGAGCGCCTGAACTCCCCTTTCAATTATCATCCGGATCATATTCATAGGGCTTTAACTCCCAAATATCATCGAAACGAGTCGTCCCGATTTTTCCGGTCGCGACAAAACCTCGTTCGCCGTTCGAGAAAGCGACCGCCTCGGTCCGGGTCGAGCCCTTGAACGCGTGCACTTCCTCCCATTGGTCGCTCGACGGATAGTATTTCCAAGTGGTGTCAATCAAACTACCTGCCTCGCCACAAGTCAAGTAAGCCACCCCATCGATCACGAACGTATTCGCGTACATCCTGGTGATGGAGGTATACTCATCGTCATACTCCTCATCAGACGAGTCCGAGAGGTCTCGAAGTTGTGTCCAAGTTCCCGCCGAGGGATCATATTTCCAGAAATCATCCACATACGTTCCATTGTTTTGCCCGCAACAGACGTAAGCCACTCCATCGATCACGAAGCTGGAAGCGCCACGCCGCTTTGTCCCGCCAATGCTGACGATTTGTGTCCACGTATCGCTCAATGGATTATAGGCATAAAAATCTTTCAGGTAATTCCCATCGTAGCCCGCGCCGACATAACCTTGCCCGTCCACGGCGAACGAGACGGCATCGTAGCGCGCCGATCCGGGAAAATCGGCCCGCCGCGTCCAAGTGTTGCTCGCCGGGTCATATTCCCAAAAATCGCTCAGGTAGGTCTCACCCGTCTCGGTGGTATAGTTATAGCCTGTCCCCATGTAACCTTTGTCATCGATAGAAAAAGCGGTGGCCTTGCTGCGTGCCGATCCTGGGAAATCAGCCAATTGCGTCCAGGAATCCATCTCCATGTCGTATTCCCAAAAATCGCTCATGCGCGTGTTGTTCTTGCTTCCGTCAAACCCGCAGACCAAATAGCCTTTCGAACCAATCGAGAAAGCTGATGCCTCGCCTCGAGCCAACCCGTCGAAATCGGACACACGCACCCAATAACCAATCAAATCCTCATCGTCATCGCCACCACAAGCGCTGAAAAACAGGGGCGAGCACAACATCCCCCATAACCAAATCCAGTTCTTTTTCCGTTTCATTTTTCTCTTTTTAGAAATAATTTTCCGCAAAGGAATAGGGGCGGGCATGAAATCGCAAAAATAATCGGTGAATGCCGCCTATCCGTCGGTAAATGGGCGTTTGGAGGCGGGAAAAGGCTCGCTCCCCACGCACGGGCTACTTAGTCCCTATCCTGTTTCGACATTGCTCCCCGATCCATTCTTTGCTTGCATAGGCAACAATTCTTTCTCGCATACCTAAGTAATTCTTCCTCGCGAGGGCAACTATTCTCTAATCACCGTCGCTGATTATATAATCACCGACGGCGTTTATATAATCACCGGCGGTGATTATAAAATCAGCGGTGAAAATTGAAGGATAGATCCGTATGTAACGAACTTTTTATTCGAGGAAAAAGAACTATTTCCCTTCATAAGGAAAACAATTATTCTTCGGGGAGAAGATGGTGAACAGGTTAGGGAGAAGTCACGGAACGCGAAAAGAAGCTTTCGTGCTATTCACCGAAGCGGATCGCCCATTCGTCGCACGATGTAAGACATTGATGGATTCTTTTTGCGCGGCTGAAAATGAACTCGGTTCTTCGCGGAAAAAGAAAACAAGATCCGTATGCGTATTTCAAGACATTATCCGATAGGGATTGGAATCCTTCTCTGGCTTGGCTCGCTCACCGCTTGCTACGATTCCAATAGCCATTTTGGCGAGAGTTGGGTGGAAACGGCTTTCCGCAACGTCATGGTGGATTCCTGCACGATCATCGTCACGTCCACGACCATCGATTCCGTAGAGACCAATAATAAAGGAATCGCCCTCGTCGGACGCTATAGCCATCCGCTCTGGGGCACGGCAACGGCCAGTTCCTATGTGCCTTATGCCACGCCAACCTACTCGACCGACGCCGACGAGGTGGTGCGGTTCGACTCGATGACGCTCTCGCTGAACTATAGCGGCTACGCGATTGGCGATACGACACGCCCTATGCGTCTCCACGTCCATCAACTGCAAGAGCGAATCATCCCCAATGACAATGGCTATATTTACAATCGAGCGACATTCCCTTATGACGAAACGCCTCTAGCCTCGCATACTTTTATACCTGATTGGAAGATGGGGGATCATGTGGAAATCCGCCTTCCGGACGCTTTGGGAGAGGAAATGCTCGAGCGATTGCACCGAAGAGACGACGGCGTCTCGGGCGACCATTTTCAAGATTATTTCAAAGGATTGGCGATCATTCCCGACGAGACTTGCGAGAGCGCCCTCGCCTTTCAGGTCAACGACACCTCTGCCGTCGTCACGCTTCATTACCATATCGAGAACGAAGACAGGCATGAAAGCTGCGATATCAAGCCCGATCCTGAATCGCAATTTTATCACATAGACCACAACCGGACGGGGACGGGCCTTGAGGAGCTTCCGGAGAAAAATGTCGAGGTCGCGTCTGAGGAGTTAGGAGGCCGCGGCTTGGTATTCGGAGGAGTCGGGTGGTACAGTACGCTTTCTTTCCCGCACCTGAACAACATCCTCCAGCTGGGCGATTACGTCTCCATCGAGTCGGCCTATCTGCGAATCTATCCCGAGCCAGGCACTTGGACGGAATACAACCCGTTGCCCGACAGCCTCTACCTGTATATCGTCGACGAGAACAACGTCGTGACCGACGCCGTGACCGACTATTTGGGTGAAGAAGTGCAACACGCCACCTTCGTATCGAACAACAGCATTGTTGGCGAGAATTATTACTATTTCGACGTGACCACCTTCATGCAAGAAGAGTTGGGGGCCGTCGGGATGTACAAGCACAGCCTGCGACTCGTGTTCGACAGCGACACTTATACGGGAACCTTCCGGAACTTGACTTTCCGCGATCAAGAATCTGAAAACTCAATTGATCTTTTACTTACATTCAAAATTTATGAAAGCTATTAGGATATACGGATGGCTAAGCCTCCTGCTCCCCACGCTAGCCGTAGGGCAAAATTCGATGACCTCCTCCCCTTACTCCATGTTTGGAATCGGCGAAATCACCACCGGTCTCAACGGGGCGAACGCGGGCATGGGTGGTGTCGCGATCGGCACGCGCGACCATGAGTTCATCAATCCGACGAATCCAGCCGGCCTTACGGCACTCGACTCATGCCGGCTCTACGCGGAGCTATCCGCCTTTGCCCGCTTCGAGGATTACCATTCAGGCAGCAACCGTAACACAAGCTTTGTCGGCAATTTCTCAGGCTTGGCGCTAGCGGGACGGATTATGCCCCGTTGGTATGCCGCCGCACGATTAAGTCCTTATAGCGTGGTCGGTTATTATTTTAAAAGCCACGAGGAGATGGAAGGTTCTCCGGGGACATACTACATAAGCACTTTCACCGGCGATGGAGGCCTCTCGCTCTTCCAAATCAGCAACGCCCTCCAACTGACACCCGCCCTCTCAGTAGGCGTGAACGCTGGTTTCCTTTTCGGGAAAATCGAAAACAGCGAATCGCAAAGCGAGCAAGCGCTCACGGAAAACCTGTCCGGGCAAGGCTGGACTATTGACTTTGGCACGCAATATACCCGCCAGCTTGGGAAAGAATTGTTTCTCACCATTGGCGCGAGCTACACTTGGTCAGGGAAAATCCGCATGACCCATGAACGCACGCTCTCAACCACTTCATCTGGCGCGACGATCGATAAAGGCACCGAGACTTGGCGTTTGCCCCAACGCTTCGGCTTCGGCATTTCAGTCGACCATAAACAAATGACATACGCCCTCGACTATCAATATATCCAATACGGACGCTTACGCTCATCCGACAGCCGCTTTACGTTCAATGACACGCACGAGATACGCCTTGGAAGCTGTTACGAGCCGAACGGTTACAGTTCATCGCCTCTTTGGGAAAAGATGGTCTACAAGCTCGGCCTCGTTTTCTCGACACCCTATTATATGAATATACGAGGGCAGTCAGGTCGTTCTTGGCGAGCGACACTGGGAGTAGGCTTCCCCGTCTTGAATGGTCGGATCCATACCTCCGTGTTCCACGAGCGAGCCACGTTTGGCGGCACCCATTTCCACTGGGGCATTACGGGGTTAGTACTCACCTATACGATGAGCGAACTTTTCCACCATGTCAAACTTTGATTATTCCACTATCGCCAAAAGCCGCATTAGGGCCGGCTGATAAGAATCACTGATCGGAATCAATGTTTGCCCGATACGGATTCGTTTATGCTCAATATAATCAATGCGTGAAACAGAAACGATATAAGAACGGTGCACTCGGCAAAAAAGCCGCTTTTCCAAGATTTCCTCGAACCGCTTCAAACTAACCCTCAATAAAAGTGTTTTTTCCGTGGTCCGATAAACCTTCACATAATCACCAAAACCTTCCAGGAAAAGAATATCGTCTGTCAGCAAACGGATAATCCGATTCCCTTCCCGTACAAAAATCACATCTTTCATATTCATCTTATGCAATAAGTCTTTTTCAACGTCACTTCAAGATGTAGGCCTAAGCCAAAAACAAGGGCAAAAGAACAATAATCCATATCAAGAAGCAATGTCACTCGACCAATCCAAGCTTTTTATCGACCAAGCGGAAAATTTCCACGATAAGCGTTACCCTATACATTAATATATGCTCGTCCCATAAAATCTCAAATTCGCAAAAAAAATATCACGATTCTCTTGCATGTTAGAAAAAAGTGTTACTTTTGCCCCGTCTAAAGAAACAAACGACAAGAACAGAATGAATCGATTTAGCTTTACATATTACTTTTTTTACTTTTACTTTAGCGAAGTAAGGGCAGGAGTTTATATGTAAAGCGTTGAGAAATTCAAGCATGAAATAATCAATCTAAAAATATGAAGTCCTGCCGGTCACGGTGGGACTTTTTTGTTAATGACAAGTAAGTAAATGACGATGAAAAAGAAAGTAGCGATTCAAGGTATAGCCGGATCATATCACGACATCGCGGCGCACAATTACTTTGAAGGTGAAGAGATTGAGATCATCCCTTGCAACACCTTCCGGGAAGTGATCACGACGATCAAGAAAGATCCGTCGATCTTAGGATTGATGGCGATCGAGAACACGATCGCCGGGAGCTTGCTCCAGAATCATGAACTGATCCGGGAAAGTGGACTGAACATTATCGGCGAGTATAAGCTCCGGATTTCCCATTCGCTCGTCGCGCTCCCTGGAACGACGATCCATGAGGTCACGGAAATCAACTCACACCCGATCGCGTTGATGCAATGCGGTGATTTCTTGGATACGATCCCACACGCCAAGATCGTGGAGAAAGAAGACACCGCCCTCAGCGCCCGTTGGATCGCCGAGAACCAATTGAAAGGACACGCCGCGATCTGCGGGAAACTGGCGGCACAGATCTACGGACTTGAGGTCCTGGCGGAAGGCATCGAGACGAATAAACGGAATTTCACCCGTTTCCTGGCCATCGCGGACCGTTGGACAGCCGATGAGATCCTCCGGGGCGTCGAACGTGACAAGGCTTCGCTCGTGTTCGCCCTTCCCCACACCGCCGGAAGCCTGTCTAAAGTCTTGTCGGTCCTTTCTTTTTACGACATGAACCTTACGAAAATACAATCATTACCCATTATCGGGCGGGAATGGGAGTACCTGTTCTACATTGATTTGACTTTCGACGATTTCCTCCGCTACAAACAAGCGTTGGAAGCGATTCGCCCACTGACTAAGGATTTAAAAATATTAGGAGAATATACAAATGGAAGACAAAGCGTATGACATCCAGCCCGCCAGACGGGTCAGCAATGTCCAGGAATATTATTTTTCCAAGAAACTGAAGGAAGTCGCCGAGATGAACGCGGCCGGCAAGCAGGTCATCAACTTGGGCATCGGAAGCCCGGATCTTCCCCCTTCCGAAGCGACCATCGACACCCTCTGCGAGCACGCCAAGCGAGCCGACGAGCATGGTTACCAACCTTATGTGGGCATTCCGGAACTTCGCCAAGCGTTCGCTGAGTGGTACGAGCGATGGTATCACGTGGCTCTTGACCCCAAGACGGAGATTCAACCTTTGATCGGCTCAAAGGAAGGAATCCTTCACATCTCGCTCGCGTTCCTGAATCCGGGAGATAAAGTTTTGGTGCCCAATCCGGGTTATCCGACTTATACGTCTGTCAGCAAGTTGGTGGAAGCGGAAATCGTTCCTTACGAATTGAAAGAGGAGCTCAATTGGCAACCCGATTTCGAGGAACTGGAGAAAATGGATCTCACGGGAGTCAAGTTGATGTGGACCAATTACCCCAATATGCCCACTGGCGCCAACGCCAGCGAGACGCTCTACCAAAAATTGGTTGATTTCGGCCGTAAGCATCACATCATCATTTGCAATGACAATCCTTACAGCTTCATACTCAACGAGCATCCGCTCAGCATTCTTTCTATCCCCGGCGCCAAAGAGGTTTGCATTGAGCTCAATTCGATGAGCAAGGCGCACAACATGCCGGGATGGCGTATGGCCATGCTTGCCTCAAACCCGCGATTCGTGCAATGGGTATTAAAGGTAAAGAGCAATATCGACTCTGGGCAATTCAAGCCCATGCAATTCGCCGCCGCCACGGCATTGGCCGCCAACAAGGATTGGTATGATAAGATGAACGCGGTCTATCGGAGCCGACGGGATTTAGCGGGCCAGATCATGGAAGCCTTGGGGTGCACGTATGACAAGAATCAAGTGGGCATGTTCCTTTGGGGACGCATTCCCGAGACGGCTAAAAGTTGTGAGGCCATCGCGGACAAAGTGCTCTACGAGGCCAACGTCTTCATCACGCCCGGATTCATCTTTGGCAGCAAAGGCGATCGTTTCATCCGGATCTCCCTTTGTTGCAAAAACGAGACATTAAAAGAAGCATTAAACAGAATCAAAAATCGCATTAATAAATAAACATCATTATGGAAATGAAATTCGAATCAATCTTATTGCCAGGGGTCGACCCGAAACGCCCAATCGTTATCGCCGGCCCCTGTAGCGCGGAAACTGAAGAACAAGTATTGGAAACCGCGAAAGCGTTAGCCGCCAGAGGGATCAAGATATTCCGGGCTGGCATTTGGAAACCACGCACGAAACCGGGAGGATTCGAAGGAATCGGCACGATCGGATTACCTTGGTTGAAACGGGTTAAACAAGAGACAGGAATGTATATCATGACCGAAGTCGCGACCCGCGACCACGTCTTCGAAGCCCTGAAAGCGGGTGTCGATATGCTGTGGATCGGCGCGAGAACCACGGTCAATCCTTTCGCGGTCCAAGAGATCGCTGATTCATTGAAAGGTGTGGATATCCCTGTCTTGGTCAAGAATCCGGTCAATCCCGACTTGGAGTTGTGGATCGGCGCGTTCGAACGTCTTTATGGCGCGGGCATCCATCGCCTGGCCGCGATCCATCGTGGCTTCAGTTCCTACGACAAGAAGATTTATCGTAACCTGCCCTTATGGCATATTCCTATCGAATTGCGTCGCCGGCTTCCAGAGCTTCCCATCTTTTGCGATCCAAGCCATATCGGCGGTAAACGTGAATTGATCGCCCCGCTTTGCCAACAAGCGATGGACTTGAGTTTCGATGGATTAATGATCGAGTCGCACCGCGATCCTGATGTCGCTTGGAGTGACGCCGCGCAACAAATCGCGCCAGACGTGCTCGATTACGTCTTGAATTTGCTGGTCATTCGCGACGAGAACCAAACGACGGAAAACCTTTCCGCCTTGCGTCGCCAGATCGATAGCATCGACGAGCAAATCCTGGAACTTCTGGCGAAACGGATGCGCGTCTCCCGTGAGATCGGTATCTATAAGAAAGAACACAACATGCCGATTCTCCAATCTCCCCGTTACAGCGAGATCCTGGAAAACCGTTCGAATATGGGCGCCCAAATGGACTTGAGCACTGACTTCGTCAAAGAAATGCTGAAAGAGATCCATGAGGAGTCGGTCCGCCAACAAATGATCATCATGAGCGAGGAAGAGAATAACTAAAAGCCGTTTACGAAAATGAAAATCCTGATCTTAGGAGCCGGAAAGATGGGCTCCTTTTTCACCGATTTGCTGAGTTTCGAGCATGAGGTCGCCGTGCTGGAAAAAGACCCTAAACGAATGCGTTTCATCTACAACTCCCTCCGGTTGCAAAAACCGGAGGAAGTCGCGGATTTCAAGCCTGAGCTGGTCATCAACTGCGTCACGTTAAGCTACACGATCGAGGCGTTCAAAAGCGTTATCCCTTATTTGCAACCTTATTGCATCATTTCCGACATCGCGTCGGTCAAGACCCACCTGAAGGAGTTTTATGAGTCCTGTGGTTTTCCCTATGTCTCCACGCACCCGATGTTCGGTCCCACGTTCGCCAACCTGGGGCAATTGGAGAAAGAAAACACCATCATCATCTCGGAAGGCGATCATTTGGGCAAGATATTCTTCAAGGATATTTACGCGCGACTCGGGTTGCATATTTGTGAATATACGTTCGAGGAGCATGATCAAGTCGTCGCCTATTCCTTGGGAATCCCGTTCGCCTCGACTTTGGTTTTCGCGGCTACGATGAAGCATCAGGACGCGCCGGGCACCACGTTCAAACGGCACATGAAGATCGCCCGTGGGTTATTGTCGGAAGACGATTACCTATTGACAGAAATTCTTTTCAATCCTCGCACGCCACATCAAATCGCCCGTATTCAAGAGGAGCTTAACGCGTTACAAGAGATTATCCGCGAGAAGGACACGGAAAGGATGAAAGACTACCTGACGAAAGTCCGGAAAAACATCGAATAAAATCCTTAACCAACGACCACGAATCGGAGCGCCTCCATCCTGGAAAGAACGATTCGTGGTCGTATTTAAAATACGCCCTTATTCGTGAAGTGGAACAATTTTCGCTCCGATCTGACTATGGCAACCCAAGGAAAAAGCCTTTATTTTGCGACTCAATATTAAAGAACAGAACCATGGTATATATTAGGAAGCATTTAAATAACCCTGAATGGCGAAAAACAGCTTTTTACAACGACGGAAATTTGGCTCTCACGGACAACCTCAACGGATTAAATAATGGGAATGAGACCTTCCGTACCGATTTTTTCTTAGCCATATTATGTTTACAAGGAGAAATGTCTCTCTACGTCAATGGCGTTCAATACTCTGTATACCCAAACAACGTCTTGGCTTGTCCGCCGGATTCCTTGGTTGGACAAACGCGAATAAGTTCAGATTTTCAATGCCACTGCTTAGCCGTAACGCCTACGCACATGCAGCGGATCATGCCAATGGCAGACAATAGCTGGGATATCAAGATCTTTATCGAGAAAAATCCGCTTTTCTTCTTATCTCCGGAGGAGGCCGACGGGTTCTGTCATTACTATGACCTCTTGCGCTGGCGCATCGTATCCTCGACATGCAGACCCCGCGAGGAAGAGGTCAATGCCCTTTCTGTCGCGTTCTTCTATTACGTGATCGGTTTGATGAGCAAGCAAATCCGGCAAGCGCCGCGGACTTTCACCTCTGGCGAATACCTCTTCAAGAACTTCATCAACTTATTGGCGTCCTCGCATCCCAAGAACAGGAAAGTGGAATATTACGCGGAGAAATTATATGTCACGCCAAAATACCTTTCGCTGGTCTGCAAGAAATGCGGCAACAAGACCGCCTCTAAGATCATCAGTCTCTACGTGCTAAAAGACATCGACTATCTTTTGAAATATTCCTCAAAGAGTATCAAGGAGATCGTCAACGAACTGGAATTTCCCAACATTTCTTTCTTCGGCAAATACGTGAAGAAGCATTTCGGGATCTCACCGAAAGCTTATCGGATAAAGGCGCTGAGGGAAAGACTACAACGGGCGAACGAAGAAAGCGGAAAGGAATGATCTCGGAAAAAATGAAAGCCCGCGAAGGCCTTCTCTACGACGCGAACTACGACAAGGAGCTCTTGTCCGAACGGGCGGCCTGCGCCGAGCTCCTTTTTCAACTGAACCATTTGCCCCCATCGAGGGAAGAGGAGCGAAAGGCCCTCTTGCGGCGGTTGTTGGGGAAAACGAAAGGAAATCTTTCCATCATCTCCCCTTTCCATTGTGATTATGGTTACAACATCGAGGTGGGCGAGGATTTTTTCATGAACGCGAACGGAGTGATCCTCGACGGGGCGAAGGTGACATTTGGCGATCACGTCTTTATCGCTCCCCATTGCGGTTTCTATACGGCGGGGCATCCGCTGGACGCGAAACGGCGCGGCCAAGGATTGGAATACGCCTATCCCATCACGGTCGGCAACGATGTCTGGATTGGCGCCCATGTCTGCGTCTTGCCTGGCGTCCATATTGGCGATGGCAGCGTGATCGGAGCCGGCAGTGTCGTGACGAAAGATATTCCGCCCCATGTCTTGGCGTTCGGTAATCCGTGCCGCGTCATCCGGGAAATCCCGGAGGAAAGGCCGCGAACGGATTTATAGAAGGCAAGCTTACGGGTTATTCATCCTTTCGATTCCTGAATCATCCCGTTTACCGCGGTAAATGGGAGTTGGCCAGCTGGAATAATAGCGTTTTCTCCGGTAAACGCTATTACTCATGATGGAAAATAGCGTTTTTCCCGGTAAACGCTATTAGGCGAGCTTGAGCGAATAGCTTTTTTGCGGTAAACGATATAATTCCGCCTAAAATAATAGCGTTTTCTCCGGTAAACGCTATTTTTCGCCTCCCGGAAAGGCCATTTACCGCGGTAAACGGGCCTTCACGACTCGTCCAACACCCATTTACCGCGGTAAACGGGCCTTCCTGACTTGTTCAAATCCCATTTACCGCGGTAAACGGACCTTCCCAACTTGTCCAAATCCCATTTACCGCGGTAAACGAGTCTTCCCCAATCGTTCAAATCCCATTTACCAGGGTAAACGGGCCTTCCCCAATCGTTCAAATCCCATTTACCAGGGTAAACGGGCCTTCGCGCATCACGCGACCGACGTTTACCGCGGTAAATGGGATTTCGCTTATGCTCACTTCAATTGCCGACCGTCGGAAAAGGCATTTCCGACCTTTTCCCCGATCTTCAAATACGCGTTGTTGAAGGGGTCGAACGTGATGGGGGCCAATTGGGCGACGTCCACCTTGCCTTGCTCGTCGAGGACTCGCTCGTCGACACTTACGTTCACGATCTCGGCGCGCAACAAACCCGTTTCCGCGTTGTAGCTTTTCAGCTTGCATTCCATAGCGACCGCCAGCTCGTCGATCAAGGGGGCATCCACCAGCGTCGATGGCGTCGCGTGGAAACCGGCCCGCTCGAACTTATCGGCCACCGTATTGCCCGAGACCAGCCCGACGTAGTCGCAAGCCACGACCCGCGAAGCCTCGGCCATGCTGATCGTGAACGCGCCTCGTTTCAAAATGTTTTTCACGGTCTTATGCGTCGAGCTCAGGCAAAGGCTGACCTCATGCGTGTCGCTGATGCCGCCCCACGCCGCGTTCATCGCGTCGGGCGTCCCATCCTCGTCGTAAGTCGCGATAATGAATACCGGTTGCGGATAACTCAATGGTTTCGATCCTAAATTCTTTCTCATGATTCAATACTCCTATGTTTTTTAAATGTGATAAGGATGGATCACGATTTCATAAAAAGCGTTGAAAGCGTGACCCGGCTCCAAATGATTCACCCAATCGCGGTCCTTGAACTCGCCTTCGTAATTCACCCGGTCGCAACGGCCATACCATGGCTCTACGCAGACGAAAGGCGCGTCCTTATGAGGAGGAGACCAGAGACCAACCAGTGGCGCGTTCGTGTTGACCGTCAGATAGGGACGCGCTTGGTGGTCGAGCAAGTGGATACGCTTGACTTGGCTGTTCTCCAAAATGAACGTGTCGATATCGAACGTATGGGCATCGAGCGGGAGAAAACCATTCTTCCCGATCGGCATGGGGCGAACCTCATCGCCCACACAACCCTTTTCCGCCAAAACCCGATAGGACAAGTCCGAACGGTCAAAAAGGAAATAGCCGTGGACCGCTTCCGGATGGGCGTGATCCGAATAATAGAACGCGGGATGGGCTCCTATCTGAAAATGGAGCGGCGCCGACCCCGTATTCGTGACCTTCCAGATGACTTGGATCTTTCGCCAGACAAGCCGGTAACCGATCTCCAAACGGAAATCGGCGGGAAAAAGCGCGCGCGTCGCCTCATCGCTTTCCAAAACAAAACGCAACTCGTTCGCGCTCTCCGAGACCAACGAGAAATCGCGATCGCGGGCGAAACCGTGTTGCGACAGTTGATGGACTTGCCCATCCATCCGGTAAGTCGCGTTCCAGAGGCTTCCGACGATCGGGAACAACACCGGCGAATGGCGTTTCCAGAAAGCGGGGTCCGCCTGCCACAGGTACTCTCGCCCCGTCGCGTTGTCGACAACGCTTGACAACTCGGCGCCATGCTCTGCCACCTGAATTGTCATTTCTTGATTCGATAAAGTTTTCATATGCTGTTTTTAAGATTACGACCTCTTTGACGCGAAGATATGCTTTTCTTTCCAAAGCCTATCATTCGAACCCGTCCTTGAACACTTTTCCGCATAAGTGATCACCCCCCTCGCGGCTGTAAAGGTAGCGCTTTCCTTCAAAAACGCCTTGACTTACTTTTTATATTTCGCGATTAGGATCACCGGATTGTCCTCCTCGTGGAGGGTGGAGGCGATTTCCGCCAGGCGGCTGCCTTCGCGGAGCTTGCCTTCCTTGTAGGCGTCGACGAGGTCCGAAGCATAGAGTGTCTCTGTAAAAGAAACGCCTTCATTATTGAATACATTTAGAATAAATATGTTCACACCTAATTTTATAGGTATTTTATCCAAGAAATCACCGTTATATACAACTGCTTCATAAATTTTATTCTCCATTTTGTCATATGCGAGATCTGTCCTTGGAAATCCTTCTCTCGCTTGAAAATCGTATTCCATTTTCACCTTTTGCATAAACTGATAACGATCAGAATAAATTCCCGGGTAAAGCAAAAACTCTCTTTCCTTTTGAACAGAAGGCGCTCGGACCATAAAAGGCTTCAAGTTAAAGTCCTTTCCTATTCGAAAGATCGTATCAGAAGAAGCTTCCATCAACAACCAATCACCTAGAAAAGGACACAATTCTTTATTTCGTGGATAATTCATCGCTTTGCCGTCAGAGGACCAAACTAACTGGGATATTTTCCTATCGTAGGGCAGAGATATGCTAGTAGCCTTCCCATCTTGCCTGGAAATAAGAATAAAATAATCTTTTTTTTCTGGGGATTCATTTGCGGATTTTTCCCATCCACTATCATGGCAGATTAAATAGTTTTCATCAAAACAACCGATTTGATCATAAAACGAATCAGAGTTATGCTTCCAACTTCTCTTGAAATTTCCTTCAAGATCGTAGACAACTACTTTCCTTGAATAATGGTTGTTGACGAATATTTCGCCTTGCTTTTCGTCGAGAAGGACTTCCAAAATATTCGTATAATCTTCCCCTCCTTGGCCTAAATGATCAAAATGCCGAATGCCTTTGCCTGTCGCACGGTCGAACAAGAAAATGTCACCTTCTGTTCGTCCATTATTCTTCGCGACAATAATCTTTTCCCCCACTGCTCGTACATTTCCAGTCGTAATGAATTCTTCCGTCGTCTCCAGCGGCACGTATTCTATATCAAAGAGATCTTGCAAGACAAACTCCTTCTCCGGATAACTCTTCGTCACGTCGACCGTGATCAGCTCTCCACTCGTCGAGGGATTTCCGCCGCAGCCCGCGAGGAGGAGAAGCGCAAGGGAACAAACGGCCAAAAAGAAATTTCGCCCCGTGGAGATTGTTCCGTAAATGGAATTAGGATAATGTTGTTTCATGATATAAATAATTTTTAAGGTTCAACATTCAACGCGAATTTAACGTATCCTTCGCAAACCGCAAGCGGAGAGGCGGAAAAAGCCACTCGTCTTCCTAAGTCAACCCTAACAATTGTTCAGCCGGCAACCCCGCCCGACGCAAGAAGCCCACCAGCGTACCCCGCAAAAGCGGTTGCCGCTCCCCTTCCAAGAGACAGACACCCCGGAGGCAAGCGACCGGAAGCGGAAGCTCAACGTAAGGCCAGATCATCGCCCGCTCGTAGCGATAAGCGACCTCTTCCGGACGCCTGAACGCGACGAGCCGCCATTCCCGCCACGCCGCCCCGGCCGGATCCGCGACCTCCAAGCAAGCGTTCGCCAGCAGGGAGAAGAAACGGGAATCCGCCGCGAAGCCCGTATGCTCCTCATCGAAAAAGACCTTGTCGTACTCTCGCGCCAGTCGCTTGAGGAAATGATCCAGGCACAAGGCACGATCGTATTTCCGGCGGAAAAGGGAATAATCGTTGGAAAGGCAATAATCGGCCAACAGCTCATAGTCGAGCGCCACGCGGACGACCGGCTCGTCGGCCTCCGGCGCATAGCCGGGGTTCTCGAACAAGGGAAGGACGTACATGCCCAGCTCGGGGCCAACCAACTGGCGGCTGTGATCCCTGAAAAAAGGCATCGCCCGCTTGCTCGCCTCGGGTGGAATCCCCCGTAAGGACTCATAGCGGCCGATCGCCTCGCGCAGCACGTCCAGCCCATACTGATAGTCCCGCTCCGGGACGAGATGCGCCAACCGCGTCAATTCGAGACGGAGCGTCCCTTCCTCGCCCGTCCGCGCGAGACAAGCGAAAAACTTTTCCAGCGGCAAATAAACATATAATAAAGATGAATCCCTTTCCATACGATCACTTTTCATTCCTTCGCGAAGATAGGCATTCGGCGCAAAAAATGTACCTTCGCGCCGAAAATCCAGACACGATGAAATTCGAGCTACAATACAACGATACGAAATCGGACGCCCGGGCAGGACGGATCACGACCGACCACGGCGTCATCGAGACCCCCATCTTCATGCCCGTCGGGACCCAAGGGACCGTGAAAGGCGTCCACCTCACCGAGTTGAAAAACGACATCCGGGCCCAGATCATCTTAGGGAACACCTACCATCTTTATCTCCGCCCAGGGACGGCCGTCCTTGAGCAAGCGGGCGGCCTGCATCGTTTCAACGGATGGGACGGGCCGATCCTGACCGACAGCGGCGGCTTCCAAGTCTTCTCCCTCTCCGAGAACCGCAAGCTCCACGCCGAGGGCGCGGATTTCCGCTCGCACATCGACGGCTCGAAGCATTTCTTCACGCCCGAGAAAGTGATGGACCTCCAACGCTCGATCGGCGCGGACATCATCATGGCCTTCGACGAATGCTGCCCGGGCGACGCGGACTACGACTACGCCCGCCGCTCGCTCAGCCTGACCGAGCATTGGCTCGACCGTTGCCTCGCCCGCTTCCGGGAGACCGAGCCCAAATACGGTTATTCGCAAAGCCTCTTCCCCATCGTGCAAGGCTGCGTCTACAAGGACTTGCGCGTGAGGGCGGCGGAGCATGTCGCCAGCAAGGGGGCCGACGGCAACGCGATCGGCGGATTGGCCGTGGGCGAGCCGACCGAGAAGATGTACGAGATGATCGAGGTCGTCAACGAGATCCTTCCCAAAGACAAGCCCCGCTACCTCATGGGCGTCGGCACGCCGATCAACCTCCTGGAAG
This sequence comes from uncultured Parabacteroides sp., assembly GCA_949298575.1. Taxonomy (GTDB): domain Bacteria; phylum Bacteroidota; class Bacteroidia; order Bacteroidales; family Tannerellaceae; genus Parabacteroides. The sequence goes on along the minus strand of CASFXH010000016.1, from coordinate 26,391 downwards.
CCATCGAGCGGGGCGTCGACATGTTCGATTGCATCATGCCCACGCGCAACGGCCGCAACGGCCAGCTCTTCACCCGCTTCGGGACGATCAACATGCGCAACAAGAAATGGGAGAACGACTTCTCGCCCATCGACCCCGACGCCCACTCCTACGTGGACACGCTCTACAGCAAGGCGTATCTCCATCACCTCATCAAGGTCAAGGAGCTGTTGGGCTTGCAAATCGCCTCGATCCACAACCTGGCCTTCTACCTCTGGCTCGTCCGCGAGGCACGGGCGCGCATCATCGCCGGCGACTTCAGCGCGTGGAAAAGCGCCATGGTCCGCCAATTGGATAATCGTTTATAATCCTTCTCGGACATGGGCTTCAAACTGAAACGGATCGATTGGTACATCATCAAGCAGTTCCTGGGGACGTACGTCTTCGCCATCGCGCTGATCATCTCCATCTCCGTCGTGTTCGACATCAACGAGAAGATCGACAAGTTCCTCAACCCCGACGTGCCCCTCAAGGCGATCATCGTGGATTATTACATGAACTTCATCCCCTACTTCGCCAACCTCTTCAGCCCCTTGTTCACCTTCATCGCCGTCATCTTCTTCACCTCCAAGCTGGCCGACAACTCGGAGATCATCGCCATGCTCTCGAGCGGGATGAGCTTCCGGCGGCTCATGTTGCCCTACGCCATCTCGGCCGGCATCATCGCCGTCGTCACGTTCGTCCTGAACGCCTTCGTCATCCCGCCCGCCAACAAGGTGCGGATCGATTTCCAAAACCAATACATCCGCAACAAGAAGGTGGATTACATCCGCAACGCCCAGCTGGAGATCGAGCCCGGCGTCATCGCCTATTTCGACAGCTACGACGCCCGTTCCAACATGGGATACCGCTTCTCGCTCGAGCATTTCGAGGGGAAAATCCTCGTCTCGCGGCTCACGGCGAAGTCCATCAAGTACGACTCGCTCTACCACTGGACGTTGGTCGATTACATGGTGCGCGATTTCAAGGACATGAAAGAGGAGATCCACTCGGGCTCGCGGAAAGACACGACGCTCACCATCGTCCCCTCCGACTTCCTCATCTCCGAGAACGATTGCGAGACGATGACCACGCCCGAGCTCCATACCTACATCGAGCGCCAAAAGGAACGGGGCGTGGGCAATATCCAGACGTTCCAAATCGAGTACCACAAGCGCTTCGCCACCATCATGGCCGCCTTCATCCTCACCTCGATCGGCGCCTCGCTCTCCTCGCGGAAAATCAAGGGCGGAATGGGGTTGAACATCGGGATCGGATTGGCGCTCAGCTTTTCTTATATCCTTTTCATGACGGTGACCTCGACCTTCGCCATCAACGGCAACACGAGTCCCGCCGTGGCCGCGTGGATCCCCAACATCCTCTACACCTTTATCGCCATCTATCTTTATTTGAAAGCGCCAAGGTAAAACAACCCGCGGCGAACCCGGCGCGAGGCGCGACGACTCAAACCGAGCTCCGGACAGCCCGGCGCGAGGCGCGACGCCCCAAACCGAGCTCCGGACGGCCCGGCGCAAGGCGCGACGACCCAAAATGAGCTCCGGACAACCCAGCGCGAGGCGCGACAGCCCAAACCGAGCTCCGGACGGCCCAGCGCGAGGCGCGACAGCGAAAAATGAGCTCCCGACAGCCCAGCGCGAGGCGCGACGGCCAAAACCGAGCTCCCGACAGCCCAGCGCGAGGCGCGACGACCCCAATCGAGCTCAGGACGGCCCGTCGAACTTTTCGACAGCCAAAATCGAGCTCAGGACGGCCCGGCGAACTTTTCGACAGCCAAAATCGAGCTCAGGACAGCCCGTCGAACTTTTCGACAGCCCCAAATGAGCTCCGGACAGCCCGTCGAACTTTTCGACAGCCAAAATCGAGCTCCGGACAGCCCGTCGAACTTTTCGCCAAGCGAAAACGAGCCCGGTTTGGCCTGTCGAACTTTTCGACGGACTAAACCGGGCTTCGGGCAAGCGCTCGGGGCGCCAATTCCCCCAATCTCACTCGGCACGACCCGCCTCGCGGACAAGGCGAGCGACCTTCTCGTTGAAATCCGCCGAGGCCAAGAGGCGTTCGAGCGTGAGATGCATCCGGTAGCGCCAATAATAGGGCGTGATGGCCGGGTTGTTGATCCGCTCGCGGGTGTCGTCGGGAAGGCGGATGGCGGCGTCGGTCGCGAACCAGTCTTGCAAGGGGATGATGGTGAACATCGCCCGGGTATGGAGGTGGCGAGAGAGGATCTCGGCCGCCAAGTCGGGCGTCAGCTCCTTCGGCGGTTCGCCCGTATGCCCCAGGGCCTCATGATAATAACGCCGCGTCGTGTCCTCGTTCTCGCGCCACCATTGGCGGAGCGTCGTCATGTCGTGCGTGGAGGGCGTGCAGACGGCGAGGTACGGGAGGTTCGCCAAGTCGCTGAAGGCGCGGCCCGCGGACTTGGGCATGCGCTCGACTTCCAGACTGAGGATCTGCAACGTGCGCATCACCTCGGGGACCGTCGCCGGGATCATGCCCAGATCCTCGCCACAAATCAGCATGCTCGTGACGCCGACCAACGGACGGAGGCGCGTGAGGGCGGTCTCTTTCCAGAAAGCGTTATGCCGGTGATAGAAGAAATCCCAATAAAGCTGGTCGTAGGCGTAACGCTCGGAAGCGGATAAATCACTATAAATGAATGAATGGCTGGCCGAGATGCGGGGATGCCACTTGTCGGGCTCCCGGGGGTCGGGAATGAACAAGACCTCCTCGGCGAGACGGAGCAGGCCATCGCGGGCGCGGAGGGAACGGGCGTCCGTCTTGTCGGCGAACAAGGCCTCGATCTTACGCTGGGTGTCGCACGCGGGCTTGAGGGCGAAATGGTTGGCGGAGATGGAGATGAGAAAGGCGTCGCGGACGTCGCCGGCCATATCCCCAAACAACTCCTCCAAATGGCGGGCGTCGATCGTCGGGCGCGAGAGGGCTTCCACCCGCTCGGCCGGGAAACCGAAGCGCGCGATCTCGTCAAGACTGAGCGGAAGGGCCGGGTTGAAATGCCCGCACAACCCGCGGGTATAGCGCTCCGGAATTTCCCATATCCGGAAGAAGCCGAGAATGTGGTCGACGCGAAGGGCGTCGAAATATTGCTCCATGCGACGGAAGCGGTTGGCCCACCAGTCGTAATGGTCGGCGGCTATGCGTTCCCAATTGTAGGTGGGGAGACGCCAGTTCTGCCCCTCCGCGGTGAAATCATCGGGGGGCGCGCCCGCTTGGCAATCCCGATTGAAATATTCCGGCTCGGCCCACGCCTCCACGCTGTCGCGGCTGACGCCGATGGGCAGGTCGCCTTTCAGGACGATGCCCCGTGAGCGGGCGTAGTCGGAGGCCGCTTGGAATTGCGTGTGGGCGATGTATTGCAAGAAATAGATGAAAGAGATTTCCTCCCAAGCGTCGCTGTGGGGCGTGCAGAGTTGGCGCACCCGGGTGCGATCGTAGCGGGCGTTGCCTCCCCACTGGGTGAAATCGGACGTGCCGTAACTCTCGCGGAGGTAGCAATACGTCGCATAGGGCATCAGCCAAGACTCGTTGTCGCGGCAAAAGGCGCGGAAGGCGTCGGTGTGTTCCAAATGGCCTCGCTCTTGCGCCCAATATTCCGCGCAAAGCTCCACCTTATGCCGCGTGACACGCTCGTAGTCGACCTCGTCGAGGGCGTTCAACTCCCGGCGGATGGCCTCGTAATGGGCCTGCCGATCGGGGGCGTCGAGGCGGAACGAGGAGGTATCGATATAGAGCGGGTGCAAGGCGTAAATCGAGATGGCGCTGTAGGGATAGGAATCCGTCCACGTACGCGTGGTGGTCGTGTCGTTGACCGGCAGGAGTTGGATGACACGCTGCCCCGTGGCGCCCGCCCAATCGATCAGCTGGTGGAGATCGCCAAAATCGCCCACGCCAAAATCATGCTCGGAGCGCAACGAGAAAAGGGGGACGACCGTCCCGGCGCAACGCCATTCGATCGCTTCCTCGCGGAAAGTGAGACCGGAGAGGACAACGCGCTCGGCAAGCCCTTTCGCGGGAAGGTCGCAGACACGGTTATCCCCCGCCTCCCAACGGACCGGCTGCCCCGTGGCGCGATCGATAATGACAAACTTATACTCGAAACGCCGCCCGGCGAGGGTTGGATCAAGATTGATTTGCCACTCGGGATACGCGGTATCGTCCAACCGTGGCGCCCGCTCGACCTGCCATTCGCCCAACTCGGGACAATCACCGGCGATCGCCAATTCCTGGCCGGGAGTCACGCATGGCGCGAAAACCTTGAGGATGAGCCGAGGCCCCGATCCGGTCGGGCACGAGCGCGCCCGCCGGGGACGAGCCCAGAATCCCTTCGTGAAAGCGGAGGAATAGAAAGCGATACGCTCCGGCTGGACCAACCAGCTGTCGAACAAGTCATAAATGAACACCGACGGATCGACCTGCAGCGTATGGTTACGCTCCCATTCCTGGAAGAGGGGTCGCCCGTCGGCGTTCACGAAATATCGATACTCAAGGGTTTCCGGGAGGGTCTCCGTGGAGACCTCCAAGACCCAGTCGCCGTTGCCCACGTGGGTCATCGGCTTCGCGATAGCGGTTTCCCATTCGCCAATCTCCGGCAAGTTGCCCACGACGTAAAGCTGTTGGCCCCATAGCGTATGGAAATTGATATGGAAAATGATCTTATACACGATTTGAAATTAAAGGTTCAACAAACATCAACCACAACGAGAGGCGCCACAATTGGTGCAGATCAGACAGCCTTCCTGATAGACAAGCGTCTCGAGTCCGCAATTGGGGCATGTCTGGCCTTTGAGAGCCGTCCCGTTGGGGAGATACTTTTTCAAGGCCCGCTCGACACCATTCTTCCAGGTGTTGATCGACTCGCTATTCAAGTCCATGCCTTGCACCAGCTTGATCACCTGGTCGATCGGCATGCCATAGCGGAGGACGCCCGAAATCAACTTAGCGTAGTTCCAGTACTCCGGGTTGAACTTGCCATCCAACCCCTCGATGGTCATCTTGAAACCGCGCTTATTCTTGAACTGGAAGTCGTAATGCTTCTTGCCATCCTCATCGTAGCTCTTGATGATAGCTCCCTTGACGATGTTCTTGGGGAGCATGATGCCTTCATCGTCGTCCGCGAGACCGGTGAAAATCTCGTAAGGCCTCCCGTTCAGCAAACCGACGAAAGCGATCCACCGCTCCTTATTGTTCTGGAACCTCACGACATCGGCCTCAAGCTCGCGCGGACGGGTAGAGACAATTACGGGGGGCTGCATGCAATCCTCCTTTTTCTTCTTCTTGTTGTCCGTCGCGATCAGGACGCCCGCGCGCGAACCCTCCCGATAGACGGTGCAACCTTTGCAGCCACTGCGCCACGCCTCGACATAAAGCTCGTTGACCAGCTCCTCCGTGACCGTCGCGGGCATATTGATCGTTACGCTGATGGAATGATCCACCCACTTCTGGATGCGTCCCTGCATACGGACCTTCTGCAACCAATCGACGTCGTTGGACGTGGCTTTATAATAAGGTGACTTCGCGACCAGGTCGTCAATTTCTTCCTGCGTATAGCGTTTCGTGGTCGGATAGCCGTTGGCCATCATCCACGTGACAAATTTATGGTGGAAAACGATGTATTCCTCGAATGCGTCACCCGTCTCGTCAACGAAGTCCACACGGGCTTCCGCGTCGTTCGGGTTCACCTTCCGGCGGCGCTTGTAGACTGGCAAGAAGACCGGCTCGATGCCTGAAGTCGTCTGCGTCATCAAACTGGTCGTCCCCGTCGGGGCGATCGTCAAGCAAGCGATATTCCGACGTCCGTATTTCACCATCTCGGCATACAGCTCAGGATCCGCCTCGCGCATCCGGCAGATAAAGGGATTGTTTTTCTCCCGTTCCGCGTCGAATATCTCAAAAGCCCCACGCTCCTTCGCCATCACGACCGATGAGCGATAAGCGGCCAAAGCCAAGGCCTTCTGCACCTCTTCCGCGAAATCAATCGCCTCATTCGAGCCATACCGCAGGCCCAACGCCGCGAGCATATCGCCCTCGGCCGTGATTCCCACGCCCGTGCGGCGGCCCATGAGGGTCTTGCGTTGGATCTTCTCCCAAAGATGGCGCTCGCTCTGCTTCACCTCGCCGGATTCGGGGTCGGAATCGATTTTCTCCAAGATCTTCTCAATCTTCTCCGACTCCAAGTCAATGATATCATCCATAATCCGCTGTGCCAAGGCCACATGTTTCCGGAAGAGATCAAAATCGAAATAAGCGTCCTTCGTGAAAGGATTCACCACGTAGGAATAAAGATTGATCGCCAACAAGCGGCAACTGTCATAGGGACACAAAGGAATTTCCCCACAAGGGTTGGTGGAAACCGTCCGGAACCCCAAGTCCGCATAGCAATCAGGAACCGACTCCCGAAGGATCGTATCCCAAAACAGCACACCCGGCTCGGCCGATTTCCAAGCGTTATGGATAATCTTCTGCCATAAAACCGCGGCATCAATATCTTTCGTATACAATGGTTGATCCGAATCAATAGGATATTGTTGACGATAGATCTCCTTGTTGACTACCGCTTGCATGAACTCATCGTCAATCTTGACCGAGACATTAGCGCCCGTGACCTTCCCTTCCGTCATCTTCGCGTCAATAAACGACTCCGAGTCCGGATGCTTGATAGAGACGGTCAGCATCAAAGCGCCCCGGCGACCATCTTGAGCCACCTCGCGAGTCGAATTGGAATAGCGCTCCATAAAAGGCACCAAACCCGTAGAAGTCAACGCCGAATTCTTCACTGGAGAACCTTTGGGACGAATATGCGACATGTCGTGTCCTACGCCGCCCCGGCGTTTCATCAATTGCACTTGCTCCTCATCAATCCGGATAATCGCGCCATACGAATCGGCCTCGCCATCCAATCCGATCACGAAACAATTGGACAACGAAGCGATCTGGAAATCATTACCAATGCCCGTCATCGGGCTTCCTTGCGGAATGATGTAACGGAAATGATCGAAAAGATCGAACAGCTCTTGCTCCGAAAGGGGGTTCGGATAGTTCTTCTCTACACGAGCGATCTCGCCAGCGAGGCGATGATGCATATCGATCGGTGATTTCTCATAAATATTCCCATAGGCATCCTTCAGGGCATATTTATTCACCCATACCTTAGCGGCGAGCTCATCGCCGGTAAAGTAATCCATCGAGGCTTTAAACGCCTCATCGAAAGTATAAATCCTACGATCCACGGTATCTAATTTTTTGTTTTATTCCCTTGTGTTTTCCCTTTTTTCTCGCTTGACCTATATATACAATGAATCGTATTAGTTTTTCAACAAAGCCTCTATCTCCTCAACCGACGCACGAAACGATTTATTGGTCTCTATTTGGTCCTTTATGGTCTTGCAAGCGTGAAGAACAGTCGCATGATCTCGTTTCCCCACAATCTTACCTATACTCGAAAAAGAGTTATCCGTATATTTCTTAGACAGATACATCGTAATTTGGCGCGCTTGCACCACTTCTCGCTTCCGGGAATTCGTTTGGATCATCGCCGGCTCCAAGTTAAAGTATTTACAAACGATATCTTGGATCATTTGGACAGACAACCGTTTCTTTTCCAAATGCACCGCTTGGCTGATAATGCGCTTCGCCAACGCTAGGTCGATTTCCCGATTGTTGATCACGGCGTTCGCCATCAACGAGACCAAAATACCTTCCAAATCACGCACATTCTCCGTGACGTTGTTCGCGATGAAATTAAACACTTCTTCCGGAATGACTATGCCATCGTGACTAATCTTGTCTTTCAAGATCTTCTTACGCAAATCCAAATCCGGACGGAACAATTCGGCTGTCAAGCCCCACTTTAAGCGGGTGATCAAGCGCTCTTCCATCCCTTGCAACTCGACAGGAGCCTTGTCCGACGTCAAGATCAATTGCTTACCCAACTGGTGCAAATGATTGAATATATGGAAAAAAGTATTCTGCGTCTTATCCATGCCGATTAACTCCTGGATATCGTCCAAAAGCAAGACATCGATGTTCTGGTAAAAATGCAGGAAGTCGTTCGTCGTATTCTTCCGGATCGCGTCCGTGAATTGTACGCGAAACAAATGGGCCGTTACGTAAAGCACCTTCTTTTGCGGATACAACTCCCGGATCCGCCGACCGATAGCATGGCATAAATGCGTTTTCCCGACACCCGACGGGCCAAAAACAAACAAGGGATTAAACGTGGTTTTCCCCGGATTTTGCGCCACGGCCTCACCCGCCGTGCGAACCAGCTTATTACTTGTCCCCTCAAAATAGTTCTCGAAACTATATTTAGGATTCAATTGCGGATCCAGATCTTGAGGCATGACCGAGACAAACGGATTCGGTGCCTGAGCCACATTCCGAATAGAGGATTGCGTACGCAGACCGGAAGCCGCGGCGTTCTCTGTCGGGTAATCCACCGTCTTTTCCGTCGTCTTGTCGACCATGACCCGGTAATTCAGGCTCGTCCCCGCGCCGAAAACGCGATGAATCGTGACTTTCAGCACATTGACGTATTTTTCTTCCAAATATTCATAGAAAAACTGACTAGGCACCTGGATCGTAAACTTATTCCCCTCGTAAGACAAGGGGATAATCGGTTTGAACCAAGTATTGAAAGCGGCCTCAGGAACGATATCCTGAATAACCGCCAAACATTTATTCCATAATATCTGGCACTTTTCCTGCTCCATGATCGAAATACTCTATTATCTCCGCTAAACTTATTTTAATTGAATGTGGATTGCAAAGAACTAAAATAAAATCCGAAAAAAAAAGTGTTCGCCTGTTTGTTTTTTTCATTATCCAATATTCTTCTAAACGACAAATAGTTATATATAAACAAATAATAAACAATGAATTACGATAGAAAAATCCAGACAGAACGTTTACTGTTTGACCGTTTTCGAATCGTTCTCCACTCCATAAATCGCCTAAAATCATATGAATCGAATAAGCTCCATTGTTGTATGGCTCACTTCCTTATGTACGATTTTTTCACAAGAAGCCACCCGCCTTTAACTTTTTTAAAAATCAAGGGAGTTTATATGAGATGAACGTTCCTTCCTCTCATGCCACAAAGAAAACAGATCATAGCAACAGCAAAAGTTCACTTCCCAAACGATCCCGCAATTTGCTATTATAAAAATAAATACGATTCATTTCAGGCGCTATGGCCAAAGATCGTTTCGCATTAAAAAATGCAAAACCTTTGGAACTCGTTTGGTGACTTACTAATTTAGCCGTCAATTTAATAAAAGATCAAATATTATATCAATCTAAAATTGCATTATTTACCATGAGGAAGTTCATTGCATTAATGGCTATGTGCCTAGCAGTAGGGAACGGATTCGCCCAAGACGCGAATCAATTGAGAGATGAAGGCGATGCCGCCTTGAACGCGAAAGACTATGCGACCGCGTTGACGAAGTACGGTGAGTATTTAAAATTGAATGAATACAAAGACACCGTCCGTATTTACAACGCGGGATTTGCCGCCAACCAAGCGAAAAACTACGCTGAGGCCGCTAAGTATTTCGACATGTCTGTCAAAAACAATTACAATGTAGAAGCCTCTTATGTCGGTGAGGCGATGGCTTATCGGAACTTGAACAACACCGAAGAATTCCTGAAGACCGCGAAAGATGCTCTCAATGCGATCCCGGAAGGCGACAACAACCGGACAAACATCGAAAAACTGGTCTACGCTTATTGCATTAAGCAAGGACAAACCGCTCAAAAGAGTGGCGATCTGGCTACGGCAGAGAAACTGTTCAACGAGGTCTTGATTGTTTCAAACAAAACATATCAAGGCAATGCGCTCTACAGCTTAGGCACGATGTTCTACAATAACGGCGCCAAGATCCTGCAAGCCGCAACGCCGGTAGCGACGACTGATCCGGACAAGTACAAAGCTGAGAAAGCGAAAGCTGACGAGGATTTCAAGAAAGCGAAAGATTACTTGACAAAAGCCCTTGAAGTCAATCCGAACGACGCGAACTCCAAGAAAATCCTGGACGCGACGAATACCGTTTTGGCTCAATAAGCCTTTTGAAAACAGCTTAATCGGATAGGAGGCAAATGCCAATCATAACAGGCGTTTGCCTCCTATTTTCATATTTACCAGCCTCCCCCACCGATCTCTTGCTGGATTAGACTGAGAGGACAAATTAGCCGCTGTCTAGCGCAAAATATTCTTTTGCCTCGCGATTTCCTAGTCCTTACGCTCAATCTCTTTATCCTTCAACATCATGGTTGTATCCCGCATCTCTATCTTCGATAAAATCTCATCTTCCACCCGCATATCCCAACCGATTCACCAACAAGCGACCCATCGCTAAAAAACATGTTGTCAAACATAAAGTGAAACCTTTCCCATGTCAGAAATAATAGCTTATTTTGCGTCGTAATCCCAAACGAAGGGAATAGGATAATTCAAGACATAGTTTAATAGACCATACCTTAGCTGTGGAGTTGCTGTAGCTTGGCTGGTTTTCTAGTCAGGCTTTTTTTGTTTTTAGCTAATGCCTTATACTATGAAAAATTTACGTTTTATCAAGCTCTGGGAGGTCATGTCGACGGGACCAAAACCTTAACCATGAAAACAAGCGAGGGGGCGTCTTTGGTGGCGTCCCCTCGTCAATTTCTTACCCTCTTTGCCTATGAAAAGTGTCCCAACCCAATTCCGACATCTCCCTTTTCCATTACTGGCGAACAAATGTGTTTCTCACGAGGACAGTGAAACCATCATGCGTATCCGTCTGATGTCGCCCTGGGGCGGCATCAACGGGGAAAGAGTCGGTGGAAGTGCTCAGGACCGCAAAGGGAGCAAACTATGTTTTGAAAATGTTGACCCTTTCACTTGTGTAGAAATCTTACGATTCAGTCTCCAACAACAGAGCAAAGGCTGTCAGAGACATGATACGTGTATTTTGATGTCTTTCCAAGGTAAGTAAGTCCTTGTCTCCCGTCAATATATAATCAACAGAAACGGTTTCAGCCCAGGACAATAGATATAAATCTTTCGCATCACGTACAGGAGATTCCGCATTGCACTGAACAAGAACATCTTGACAATAAGAACACATCAAATCCAATGTCAAGTCAATATCTTCCAATGATATATATTTCTGTATTTTAGGCCTGGAAACAACAGATATGAATTCGTCTATCAGCTCTCGACATACATATACAATTATATCGTCTCTTAACAAGAGCTGGCGCAAGGAATCCGTTTTCTTGCCTATAAGAAAAGAAATCCAAAGATCGGTATCAACAATAATTTTCATCATTGATGATAGCGTACACCGTGAAGTTCTTTCAAGATGTCTTCATCTGATAGTGGTACATTTTGGGGACGAGAAGCTATATATTGATTCAGCTTTTCCTCCCGTGTCAGCATTTTCCAACCCATTTTTTTGATGAATTGCTGGAAAAATTCCATATCAGATTTAGGAATACTTAAGTATATGTCTTGCATGATCGCTTCCATAACGAATTGTTTTTCTGTCATCTTTGGACAAATATACAATTTTTTTCGATATGCTGTGCAACTGCCCGAATTTTACTTAGGATATCTTCATCTTTTGAATCTTTCGAATCAGTATCGGTGCCCCCAACACCTCCCGTTCCAGCACCTCCAGTCGTCCGTCCTGCTCCAGCTCGAAGAGGGCGGGGTAGATGCGGAGACGGTCGGCGCCGCTGTGTTGGAGGATGGCGTCAACGGAGGTGCCTTCCTTGTGTTGCTGGAGGTAATGGAGGATGAGGAGGGTGTCGCGGTGCTTGTAGTCGGTGGCCATAATCTTGAAACTTACTTTCTCATTAATTTCTTATACAAAAATCCGCGTAAACCATTCGGAATAATACGGCCCGGGAAACGGACAGACACGTTCATTAGGAAACGTCCCCATCCAATCATCCCCATCTTCCGCATCACGTTCTGAAAGCGCAGTTCATCCATGGCATATTTCCAGCCACCCCTGCGCTTGAACATATCCGGGCTGGTTCGGAAATACAGCAGGCTTTCTTGGATGTTGTAGAACCAGGCACCGTTCTTCAACATACGCACCCACAGGTAATAATCCTCAAACAAGGGAAAATGCTGATAGCCCCCTGCAGCCTGCACCGCGCTTTTGCGGAACATCACCACCGGATGATTCACCGGACACCGTTTCCGGCAATATTCCCGGATTTCTTCCGAAGTCTCAGGCACCTTGCGCACGGACAAAATATGCTGCGGTGTACCTTCAAACTCATCAATCCAGGCACCGACCAAGTCCAATTCCGGATGCTCCTCAAACACCTTCACCTGCTTCTCAAAGCGATCCGGCTTGGCGATGTCGTCCGTATCCATGCGGGCCACCAAGTCGTAAGAACAATGCTTCAGTCCTTCGTTCAGTGCCTTGCCCAAACCTTGGTTTTGCGGCAATGGGACTACTTTCAGGATGGGATAACGGGCGGCATAATCAGATACGATGGCGTCCAATTCCGCAGTTAGCGGACCGTCTTTCACCAAGATGATTTCGTTGGGAAGCAGGGTTTGAGAGAATAAGCTATTGAGGCTTTGTTGGAGGAAGGAAGGTTGTTCTTTTTTATACAGGGATAAAAGAACGGAAAACATAGTAAAATATCTCAAGAAAATACTTCTTTAATAACTTCAAGGTTTTCATATCCTCTTTTAGTATCAGGTTCCAAGAAAGTTCCTTCTGACCATTCGTTCCAAGCATTAAAAAAAACATAAGGAGAGCCAGCCAAAACAGCCTTTTCTCTTAGGTTTTTAAGGCATTTAATTTTTTCTTTCCTGTCTAATTCCGTAAATATTCTAGCTTTTTTCCCATAACGTGGTGTGTTGTCCCAACTGAAATAGGCACTTTCATAAATGTCTAAATTGTATTCAGAATACTCGTTTTTATATACATTTTCTAGTAGATTTTGCCAAATTATTTTGCTTTCAATTATTTGATAGTCATATATTTTATATTTTATTTTACGCAAATATCCCATCCATCTTTCTGGTATGCATCTAAGAAATTGAAATCTATCAATAAAATTCTTTTGATTGTAGTGGGTTGTATGAACTTCGCGCGGTTGAAATTTTAATAATCCATTATAATTAGCTAAGAATGACGGTGTCATACCATATTTATGATTCTTGTTTGCAATCATATATAGCCCTTTTAAGCCATTTTCTTTAGCCATTTTATCCCACAACTCGAATAGTTTTTCCGTCCCTTTTAGTAATTGAGGCTGATAGATTACAAATACAGGTTTTCCATCTATTTTAATGTATCGTTCATCTTTCAAGAAAGGCAACAAATAATTGAAATGCTTTATCCATAAATTCTTGTCAGGATTGTGAGTTTGTTCAATAAGAATTTCTGTTGGTTTGCCTATCCAAGCTCTCGTCCATGTTTCATTTGCCCAGCAGATGCAAAAAGGCATATCAAGATCTTTATTTTTTAGAAGGCATTCGAGGGGCTTTTCTAACAATAGTTTACCATCGAACCAATAGTGGTATATCATAAAGCCCGATACTGCATATTTTTTTGCTATGGCTATTTGTTTTTCCCATGTTTCTCTTTTGCATGGATTATAATAATCACCATCTAAGGGAACATTAGGCTGAATATGACCTTTGAATAAAGGTTTGGCTCCTTTGACTAAATTCCAATCAGTAAATCCTTTTCCCCACCAAATATCATTTTCTGGAAAAGCATGAAATTGTGGGAAATAAAAAGCTATAAGTTTTGTATTACAGTTCATTTTTTAGTATTTTATTGTATATTTGATATGTTTGTTTAGCAACATTCTCCCATGAAAAAACTTCCAAATTAACATTTGTAATTTTCCTTTCTGAATATGCTCGCAAAATAACTTCCCTTATTTGGGCTATATTAAATGGATCTACAACGTATGGAGTATTAGGAAAATAGGTATTTAATGGAAGAAAACGTTCATCTGACACAACGATAGGGCACTGCAAAGAAGCAGCTTCTAAGTTTACTAATCCTGGAGATTCCCTCATAGAAAGTAGTACATGTAAAGAAGCATATTTATAAAATGATGCAATGTCGTTATGATCGACTTTATTGATAAAAAATACATTTCCTCGCTTATTGGCAAGTCTTTTTACTTTTTTATAATAAGTCTTGCTATATATTTGACCAACAAAGACTATCGGAATTTCTTTATTGTTCCTCAGTGCATAAAGTAAATTCAATTGATTTTTAAGATATTCAATACGTCCAACCTGGAGAATGTATTTATGTGGAATATTGTACTTTGTGAAAAAAAAATCTTCCGGTAGAATATTTTTTACATCTAACTGAACGCCATTGTATACTGTACAGAATTTATTTTGTGGTACATTTTTGCAATTTGCAAATTGCATCAGTAACTTACCTTCTTCTTCTGAATTGGGCGCAATATATGTAGACATTTTTATAAATTCACGAACATTTTTACGGAATATTGATGAAATTCCAGCTGGTTTAGGCGATATATACCCTAACAATCTTAATAAATTATGCAATATATTGGCTTGCCATTTGTTAATATGACTTGGATATGCCCATAAATCAAAAAAGGCATAAGTACCTGCATAAGAATAATCCCAATATATACAAGAAGACACAATAGGAATGTTCAATGAATGCGCACGCTCTATAAATTTTCTAGTAATTTTATAGGTTAAGAAATTAAATATATGTACGATAGAATAATCAGAAGTGATTTGTTGGGAATCTGTTATTATATCAATATGCAATCCCCAGTTCTTTTCCAGATATTTTTTCGTCTCTAACATTTGTATAGCATCACCACCCAATGGGTTATCATAGGATGGACGATTGCAGAATGCTATTTTAAAATTCTTCATAAGGGCTGTTATAAAAATTATAATTACTGCGATAACGATAGGATGGTTTTTCATCCAGTATATATTCAAAATAACTTGAATAGGGGATATAACGGCAATCGGCTGTCAAAGTCGTGTAACTTTTAGCAATTGTCCATAACATAAGAATCGTAATAAAGCCATATTTAATAAAATGATTTTTCAGTGAAACTAATAATACCATTGCTGATAATAAGCAGAAAGGTATAAGATAAATTGAAAATCGACTGAATATTTTCAGTGATATTGTAAATGGGTAAATTATGAAATAAATCATTGATAAATAGAATATTATTTCACCATATCTATGCCCTTTGATAATTTTCTGGCGAAAACACATAAATATTATAAATAATGTGACTCTATATATTGTTCCTATATTGATTTTATTTTGTATAAAATCATCATTCATTACATAATATAACAACTTATCTTTCACAAAAGGGCTAAATGCAAAGAACGCAGAGAAAAAATTATTTATAAGGTTATCAATATCATATGCTACTATATTAGCCAATAAAAATAGAATACACCAATATATAATTTTTATTTGCTTTCCCCATAAAGGATAAATAAAATACAGGAAAATAGCACTAGTATGAAAACATACGGCTATAGTCACTATAGTAAAATATGTTTTGACACATCGTTCGAAAAGAGCAGGAATTGCCATACAAAAGAATCCAAATGCAATTAAGTTTCTGAAGGGACAATCAATAAATAGATAAAATCCCATTTCTGGCAAATACAGAACCCAAAAAAATAATTGGTTTAATCTAAAATAGAATATGACATGACTGATAGATAAAAATACCAGAATTTTCAATCCGATATGGAAAGTCCAAAAATCAATGCCTAAATTATTGCAAATACTTTGTAATATCCCATATCCGATTTCAAATCTTTCGTTAAATAAATCCCTAAAACTGGCTGCATAATAAGCTATTTCATAATTTCGCCAATCAGAACCGGTCATATAACCGAAACATAGGAATATTAGTAAAAAGAAAATAATATAATTTTTAATGATTTTGTTCCTGCACAAAGCCCCCCCAAGACATATTCCTATCGATAGTAGATATATCAACATATATAGGACATATTTTATTATAATTAAGCTACTTCATACAAATAAAGAATCATTCGCAAAGCAACCATTCATATTTATAATGATGTGTCTGCACTTGCAACGCTGGTAACTCAATTTTTCTCCTCCAGAGGGGAGGAAAGGAATTGAATTACCAGCTATATTATAAGATAAATTCGGATACTTTCTCATGCAAAAAAATGTCACTTCTGCTGATAATGGCTGCATTTTAAGAGTTCATTGTAATGATTTGGATTAACATAACCGCATAGATTATAAAGTGTATACAATCCTTCCACACGCTTTCCCATCCCCATAAGGATTTACAGCCTTACTCATTCTCTCATAATACTCCCGATTCGCCAGCAGTTCCGAAACTTCATTCACAATTCTGTCAAAGTCAGTTCCTACCAACTTCACCGTACCAGCCTCCAAAGCCTCAGGTCTTTCCGTAGTATCGCGCATCACCAATACAGGCTTCCCCAGCCCGGGTGCTTCTTCTTGAATACCACCACTATCCGTCAATACGATTGTGGATTTCTCCATCAGATATACAAATGACAAGTATTCCAAAGGTTCAATGAAGAACATATTACCCAGATTTGATAAATCCTCACCGAACACTTCGTGAATGGGCTTGCGCACATTGGGATTCAAATGCATAGGGTATACGAAATCCACCTCCGGATACTTCTGTGTTAAAGCCTGGATAGCTTTGCACATAGATATGAATCCATCACCAAAGTTCTCGCGACGATGCCCGGTTATCAGCACCATCTTCCTGCCATCGGACAAACGGTTGACATCATAGCCGGAATGAAGAAGTACTTCCTCCAATTCCTTATCCAATGCCTTGTTGGACTTGATTTTATCAACCACCATATACAAGGCATCGATTACTGTATTGCCTGTAACCACAATCTGTTCGGGCTTCACGTTTTCTGACAATAGGTTCTGTCTGCTCAATGGTGTGGGCGCAAAATGATAAGTGGCAATACGTCCCGTTATCTGGCGGTTCATCTCTTCCGGCCAAGGGCTGTAGATGTTGTGTGTGCGCAGGCCGGCTTCCACATGACCAACGGGGATTTGTTGATAGAAAGCAGCCAAGGCTGCTGCCGTGGAAGTGGTGGTGTCACCATGAACCAGTACAACATCGGGCTGAACCTCCTTCAGGACATCACGCATTCCCAACAAAACACGCGAGGTTACATCGTACAAGTCCTGTCCCTGTTTCATGATGTTCAGATCATAATCAGGAACTATATCAAAAATGCGCAGAACTTGGTCCAGCATTTCGCGGTGCTGACCGGTCACGCATACAATGGTTTTAAACTTATCGGGATGTTTCTGGAACTCCTTAACCAAAGGGGCCATTTTGATGGCTTCGGGACGGGTGCCGAAAACTAGCATTATTTTCTTCTGCATAGAATGATTCAATTTAGGATTTTTGCAAAGTCATATTTTTGTATTTCTTCCAGTCGTGAAGTGAAATTCCAATTCTTCAATTTATTCACTACGACAGTGGTATTCTCAAATTCTGTCAAGCCTATGACTGCTTCTTTGGTACCATAAACATGCTCTGCCATTCCTTTGGCTTTTTCGCTGTATGACAAGAGCAAAGTAGGCACTGACATCGTTATGGCGTTTATCGCACAATGCATACGGGCGGCTACGACAAAATCACATTGACGTATGAAGTCTTTTATTCCGACAAATCCTGGATCGGACTCCACAATCCTTATCTTGGATTGATATTTCTCAGGCATTTCTCCATAGATCAGCTTCATATAAGACAAATCATTGTCATTTGCATTGGGTGAAAGGACATGAGGTATCAGCATAAGCCTGCACTGCATCGCATCCATCAGCCGAATCAAGGCTTCAGATTGTCTTTGAACGGCTAACTTTAAGTTTCCATATTTATAAAGAGCGGACAATGGACTTAGGTTTATGCCTACAACTGTGCCTGTATGGGAAGAGACTGGATATGCAGGATTCTTCACAAAGAATGCGGGATCCGGAGCCAATATGCTATTTCCATCTACTCCCAATGAATGCAGATATTCAATCGTGTTATATTCTCTTGCTACTATCAGGTCTATTTTCGGAAGATGCCTTGAAAAGAATCGTAACGCTTTCGGATTTTTCTCGAATTTGCCGACGGATGCACCCCATAAAATGTATTTTAAGCCTTTGGCTTGACATCTATGCAGGAATGTCGGTAATGCCGTATCATATTTGTTTTGAGGAGATAATGTGTACATATCACCGCCTATTGAAAACACGGTATCAAAATCGCTTATCCAGTCGGTCTTATCGAAAGGCAATGAATAATAAATGCCCACATAGGACAGGCATTTCCGGATGATATTTGCCAATGACCACCTTTTAGCGTGAGAGCGTGGAATGATTTTCACATCACAATCTTTTAGGCGTCTTTTATCATCTTCAAAATTATAGGAAGCATAGGCTATTTTTATTTGAGGATTGATTCTTTTCAGAATCTCAACAGTTCCCCGTACGATGGCTTCACATCCGTAATTGTAGACTCCTCCAATGCCTATTAATAATACTTGTTTCATATTGTCCTAATGATTAAATGTTGGCGTGTCGATGAAGGTGATAGCTTGATGATTGCAGTGTAGAAATAGGTTAAGAGGTTATTTATCTGCCTAACATTTTCTTTATTTTTGACATGCCTTTTTCTCCCACTGCACTCTTCACGGCATCTTTCAGTACTCCTTTAGCCGTAACGTTCAGGTTGCGTATTATCCGAATTGCTTCGCTCTCATCCTCATTGTTCGTAAATATCTCGAACAACATAGGTCGATCTGTCATTTCAGACGTAAGGAAACGGTTCAAATGCTGTTGGTATTCTTCCTTATTATTGGCCGATAGGTATTCATAACCCAAGTCCTCGGCATAATGACGTACTAACTGATGGGACTTATTGCCATAGTGGCCGGCGGCAGCGATGAACTTGTCAGCCTCGTCACCGAAGTCTTCCCCATTATGGAAATAGTTGCGGAACTCCGTGCCCTTTCCATTATTGACCAGCAGGATGCGGGCATTGCGGCCCACATGGCGGTTGCCTACCACGTTCATATCATAGAAGAAAGCCAAATCACCGGCCACACAGAAATAGAGCTTGTCGTGATGGACCAGCGAGGCTCCTATCATGGAGGAGATGTAACCGTCAATGCCGAAGCCGCCGGTGTTGGCATAACCATAAACCGTATCGGGAATATCAAAGTAGTTCCACGTGCGCAGGGTGTTGAGAATGCCCAGGAAGAGCACGCTGTTGGCAGGGATGCGGTGTGCGGTTTCGTGTGCTATCCAGACGTTGGAAAAGGGCAGGGCATCGGCAGATACTTTCGCCCATGTCTCCCGTAAGGATTTCCAACAGGTGTCCAAATAATCGTGACGGGCTGGAACGGTTGTATCGGCATAGTGCTCGAAAAATGCCTGCTCTTCCATCTCGAACACGCAAGTTAGTTTATGATAGGTATCGCGCAGTTCTCCGTCCGGATTGACACGCCACACGGCACGGGGACGCACACCAATGTAGCCACCGGACACTTCGCCGATGTGTATCAACAAGTCCATGTCCGTCAAACTGCAATAGTCCTTTTCCTGCGAGGCAAGGATGGAAACGGGTACGCGATACTTGCCCTTGTATCCACTGGTATGGTCTCCGAACACCACCGCATCGTGTGCGGCGCAAAAGGCGTCAAGAGCTTGCGTCTCTGCATCGGTGAATTTCTGGTGGGAACCAATCATTACTGCCACGCGTCCTTGTGGAATTTCCGGGAAAGCATCTTGCGGCATCACGCGGCGGATAACACGTGCCTGTGGCAGTTCCTTCACCGAGAAGTCGCGGCTATAAGTTGTTTCCACGTTCAGATGGACGGGGCCGCCACCCCGATGGCGGAGTTCCAGCAACGCGCGGTTTATCTTCACCGTGTTGCTCCACTCCTTTGTGTCATTGTCCGTCACGGGGATATATTCGCTCAGCAAGACCACGTCGTTTTGCATTGCCCGGCGGTCGATGACTTGCGCGATGTGGTGCCCTATGCGGCTGATATCCTGCGTGCTGGTGACGGCCAGCACAGGCAATTTACGATAATATGCTTCGGTCAGTCCAGGCAGGTAGTTGCGTGAGGCTGTCGCTCCCGTGCAACTTAGCACTACTGGCTCCCCGCTTTCCGCTGCCAGCCCACAGGCGATATAAGCCGCGCTGCGCTCGTCTACCGACGAATAGCACTCAAACCAAGGGTCTTGCTGCAAACTGCCCACCAGCGTGATGTTAGTGGCTCCTGGAGATAATACACATTTTTTTATATTGTGAGCTTTCAGCAAACTGATGAGTATCTGGATGCTGCGTTCTGAAGAATAGTATTTTCCGTCCATATTTATATTCAGTTAAATGAAGTATCTGTACAAAATATATTTCACACTATGTTTCAAGGTGTCAATTTCCCACAAAGGGGTGCGTTGATGTGTCAAGCGGTCGTACTTACCCTCAACTCCGTAGTTGATGCCACGAAATTGTGGGTGTTTGATAAATTCCTCAAGGCAAGTACGCAACCCTTCTTGAGGTTTGATGAAATGTTCAATATTTATGAATCTATCAATCTTGCTGTTGTCGAATGTACGATTGAATAAACGGTCATATTTTACCTGATATTTACCCCAGTCATATTGAAGGTTCAGAGATGCATCTGTCAGCAATACATTGGGACGCTTGCTTGTCTTCTGTTCCAGCACGTCCAGATAAATATTCAATACATCCGACCAGCGGATGGATTCCGGCGTGGTGATGTGGAATACCTCTCCTTTTGCCTCTTCACGACCGATAAGGGTTATCATGGCACGTGCTACGTCCAGACCATAAGTCAGGGTTGTCATACGATTGGCAATGTCTTTTGAAAAGACGATGGTGCGGCCATTCAAGGCACGATAGAGCCAAGCCTCCTTTTCAAGGACTCCCAGTTGGAGTCGATTTTCACTATAGGTTATGTAGGGACGTATGATGGTCCAATTCTTGTGTCTGGATTCCCACAACAGATTTTCCTGTCGGGCCTTGGCCAAGGCATATTCGTCTGTTTTCAAATACTCGGTGTCCGTTGTGACATCCAACAAGCGTGGGGATTCTTCCGTGATTGGATAATCAGAATCAGCATAGACCCTTGAAGAACTCAAATAGATGTATTGTCCGCACGCATTCAGTAGAAGTCGATAACGCTCACGGAATTCTTCCGTATGGTAATTCATAAAATCGACGATTACGTCATACTTGTCTTTCAACAGCGTGTTCAGAAAAGCCATATCGTGTCCATTGCCTTGTGCATAGGACACATTGCCTTTTCCCTCCCGGCGGCTACGGCTAGTGACCGTGATCCGACAGTCTGAATTGGGTGACAATAAATCAACCAAGTGGACGCCCATCGCGCCCGTACCTCCCAAGATTAATATTTTCATGTATGAAGAGATTTTTCTTACAGATGCAACCGTCTTCTCACGGTCGACAGCAGGAACGCACGTTCATTGCGTGTAAGCCCTAGCACGTACACCACCAGTCCTGTGAACAGGAATACCGCTAGCACCTCTGCTACGAAAGAAGCCCAAGCTTGAGATAAGGATAATCTTATCCACCAGGCAAATACACCTATGATGGTTGACACCAGGCAGGCATTGGCCAACACTTCCACACAATATTGTTTAACAGGTAATCGATAAGCCTTTCCGGACAGCCATACGCGGACAGCAATGATGCCAACCTCCACTACTATGGAAATCACATACACGCTCTCCGGAGCATAGCCGCACTTCAAGGCAACGTAGGAAAGTATCACATTGCCCACGTTCAGCACCACAAGGGCAATTTCATACACACGGATGTTGCCTTCGGCCAACAAGCCTGTCATCAAGGGTTGCACCAGGCTGTCCATCAGGCAAAATATCATCAACAGTTGAATGAACAGAGCAGTATGGTCCGGCACGAAAACCAGCCAAAGGCCCAAGGCATAGTCGATACCCTTCATCAAGGGGATACCTAATATCAGCATCAGGTAGAACGAGAAGCGGGAACTCTTGAATATCAGCCGGTGCATCTCCTGCAGGTTGCCCGATGAGTAGAATTTGGTGATTTGCGGATTGACAGCCTGCATGAAGTTGCTGGCAAACAGGGTCACGGCACTCGTCACTTGCGAGGTGATGCCGCGGGCGGCATTTACCGCAGGACCACAGAACATATTCAACAGGATATTGACGCCATGCTCCTTCAACACAAAAGAGCCGTTCCCCAAGAACGCCCACCCGGAAAAGGCAAACATCCGTGACAGCAACCGCTTGTCGAATCCCCACACGAAGCTGCATTCCTCGAAATGATGCTTGCAGTAGATGGCATAAATGAAACGGATTATCAGCGAGACCACCACCATGCTCAAGGCATACAACCAAAGCTTGTCCAGCGGGGCAATTATTAATAGGTAAGCCACCGCCAACTTGAGAGCCACTTCGACAATGCTGATATAGGCGAATGCCTTCATCTGTTCGTGTGCGATGATCAGCGCATTGTAGGGTATGCTCAGTAAATTAATGAAGAAACTTAACGTGGAGAATCCCAGGACGTAGAGCGTCACGTCCATACGTTCAGCGGGTATCACCATCTTGTTCTCCACGAACCAGACTCCGAACGTGCCTATCAGCAAACAGATAATCAGTCCCATCGCTACCTGGATAAGCAACGAGGAGGAGAAGATGCGTTGCAGGCGGAAGGTGGTGACGTCCGGCTGCCCCATCTCATAAGTGATGAAACGTCCGATGGCCACGGACAAAGCACCGGACAAGATGTTGAACATCGCCACGAAGCCGCCCACGGCATTGTAGATGCCATAATCCTCCTCGCCCAGTGCCTCCAACACCACGCAGACGGTGTAGAGGCTGACCGCCATCACCAAGATTTGGCGGAAATAGAGGAAGAGGGTGTTTTTGGCGATGCGTTTGTTGTTCTCTGGAGAAATTATCACGTTAAAAGTGGGCGACTGTTAGCAAATAGAAATTAAGAAAACTCTTTCAATCTACAAGCTCTTAGTAACCTTTACCCAGATCATTATCTTGGATCCAAGACTCTATTTGTTGAGAGACCGTTTTTTCAATATCATTCGCATCATAGATTTTATATAATTTTGAAATGATATCCGTGGGAAGTTTTTTTAAACGACTATCTTTTAATAAACAGACTTTACGTCCTAAAGCCATCACGTATCCTGCTTCTAAAGCCACATTAGGATTGTAAATATCCTCTTCATTATCAAATTTATTGAAAACCGCAACAGCCGCGATGCAACAATTTAAGTAAGTACTCACATTACTCCATAAATCATCGGAGAATTCTTTGCTGTCAGCCCTTACGGCTGTAATCTTATATTTTTTGAAAGTCTTTTTTATGGCTTCATAAACAGGATCTAACGTATCTATAAATGGCATTATCACGAATACGGAAAAATGGCCATACTCCTTATAAAACTTTTCTTCACTTTCAGAATAGGAAAGCATGCATGACATTTTAAAATCATAATCCCGGAGAACCCTCATTGCCTGAAAATGGCGAAGCACATCCTTATTAAATCCATTCTTTCGATCCCATAATAAAATGGCATCTAACGTTTTTATCAGATTATCACGTCTCAACCTACTGTCATTAGCAAAACTGCGCGCTTCTGTTTTATTAGTTGTTTCAAAAATATCTAAAGCATTTTCTTTTTCAATGATTTTACTTATTTCATATTGAGTTACCCCTTCAGGCGCATAAACCAAGATATCAATATCTGACCTAAGGCTCCCTGTTTTATATGCTCTTGAACCGAAAATATATATTTCCTCTACTTTTTCTATCTCGGTAAGTGGCCTTATCAACTCTTTTAAATCTATAATTTTAATGTCACTTCTTTCCATAACCTTTACAAAATAAAATATGCAAATACCATCATTTAGTATCATTTTAATGAATCAGTTTTCATACGTAAGCGGCTAATTCTGACGTCCCCCTGCTTTATAGGCGGAGCATCTAAAAACAGAATCAAATTTCAGCTGATTTTTATAAATTGTTTACGCTTATACCAATGGTCGATGGTATAAGTTTCCCGTAGTCACGATTATCAGCTTCCATGGCGCGGTAGGCCTCGCCAAGATGGTGAGCCCGTATTCTTTTTGGTACTGCCATTTAGGATGAAGAGCCGCTCAAGATCTTCATTGCCATACAGCTTTTCTTGTTTTAATCTTTCATTTCAATATTTCCGACATCTCCCGTGTCTTCCTCTGAAGAGACCCATGGTATTTCTTTTTCAAAAGAACCATTAATTTCTTCTCTTTCGTGTCCAATATCCTTCCGCTTACCACAAACCGTATTTTTCACTCTTCCTTCGACACTTTCATATTATAATACTTCGCGAACGAGGTGCCTTTAGTAAAGCAAGAGGGCATCCGACCAGCCGCATAACGCAATTTCTCTTGCCCGGAAGTGAAATTCTTGCCTTCGCTATATTTTTCAATGAGGGCGACAGCTTCCAACAAAGCGGCTTTTTCCGATTCCGACACGATACTTATTTCATTCCATTCCTCATCCAACGCAACTCGCGTATCCATGGGAGCTAGCATAAAATAACGCTCCTCCACCTCTTGTTGACGTCTCAAAGCCGCGTACTGTTCTTCCGTAAGTTCCAAAAAGTCCTCTTCCGCCGGAAGAAAACCTAACTGAAATAGGGCCTGAACCGCTTGGCCGCCCAACCCAAATAACATATCGAAAATATTCATAGTCTAAAAATTTTAGTTCCTTTTTAGTTTATCAATTCAATTAGCATCCAATCCCCGTATCATCCCGATCCACCTATTCGGGAGAAAGAGCGTCGATTTCCTCCCGACTCAAGCCTGTAGCTTGTGCGATAATATCCACGGAAACGCCCAGTTTCTTGAGATTCCTCGCATTGGACAGTCGTTCTTCAGCTCGACCTTCTTCACGACCTTCTTCACGACCTTCAGCTCGGCCTTCAGCTCGGCCTTCAGCTCGGCCTTCAGCCCGGCCTTCAGCCCGACCTTCAGCTCGACCTTCTTCACGACCCTCAGCTCGGCCTTCCGCACGACCTTCCATCTTTGCCGTATTCAAAACATCATTCTGGATCATGACGGCGTTCAGGTGCTCATCATAAGCACGACGTTCTTGGTCGGTCATAGAATAATACTTCAGTTTCTCACACGCCTCTCTCAGACCCGGAGCGGTAGTATCAGAAGAGATCTCTCCATCTTTCAAGTAACGCATCCATTCATCCAACGGCGTGACCGCAACCTTATCAAACTCATTGACGCGAATAAGGATATACTCCGGAAATATTTCCGAAGGAAAACGGGAAACAATTGCATTTTCCTCTTTCCTGCGAATTTGCAACTGATCGCCCGTATGCACCCCCACGAACGTATTTTGACCATGATACAGGTAATCTTCCCCCAACCCCAAATCAAAATAAAGAACGCTGATGGAATAAACCTTCTTCACCTCACTGTAGTTTTGTCCTAACTTAATGTGCTCCGTGATGGTTTTCGCCACCCCATAAAGCACACGTTCCAAGTAATACAACTCGCGGGTATTCTGCACCTCAATGATTATGATCTCACCCTTACTGTCGCGAGCTTTGATATCCACCCGGTTGAACTTGTCATCTTCCGAAAGCTGATTGCTTTCGCTTTCCAAGATCTCCTCTATGGTAATCGGTTCGTTCAAGAATACGGTAAGAAAACCCTCAAGCACGCCAAAATTGGCCTTCTGCCGCAACAAACGCTTAATGGCCCAATCAAAACGGATATATTTATCTTTCATAAGCTGATCCTTGATAATAACCTACGCGAATTTAACACGTTTCACAAGAAAAAGCAAGCGTTTATCACCATTCCTTCGCGGAAAATATCCAAACGAATGGCGAGCGATATTCCCCATTTCTCTTCGCCTCTTCCACCCTTTCTAAAAATCCATCCGCACCATGATCCATATACGCGACTGGATCAGGAAACGGATCTCTTCCAATTTGTTCCTCCTCCGCGAAATGAATCACACGAAGCACGGTAATTTCTGGTTTATGGAAGAAAGACCCATTGAGGAGATTTTCAAACGATTACCGGACAATCAAGAGAAAAGGGAGTCCTCTCCGGGTGAAAGATGGTGAAGGGTGAAGGATGGTTTTGCAAACTTATTCACTACTGTCCACTAAAAATGGACAAGGTTAAAAATTGAATAAATTCGGTTCACTTGAATCATATTGCTCTTTGATATTTTTGAAATTCGATTTGT